>CBFCYE010000034.1:0-27566 GCA_965602225.1 uncultured Gammaproteobacteria bacterium
GCCCCCCCCCACCCCCCCTCCCCCCCCCGGGCCGGGCGGGGGTGATTTTTGAGTGGGGTATTATATCTTAAAATTGTGCTGAGTTAATGCCTTCTTCCCTCAAAAATACAGAAATATCGTTCGATTTATCTATTTTGGGGCTGTTTTTCTTAAAAATAGGCTGAAAATTTCAAAAAAAAGTGCTAACGGTGCGCGCGGATGTTCAGTTGTTGTTAGAGTTTGCAGGCCTATTTAGGATCAATTGTGTCGTTTTGACTGGCTGTATCGGTGCTTTTTTTGCGGATTGCCCAGACCACCACGCCAACCACCAGGGCCAGCAGGCCGAGTTCTAATAGAGCCATCGCCCACATTACGTTGTCCATTTTTATACTTCCAGTTTGTCCTTGGCGAATTCCAGAAATAGCTCGGCGCCACTGTGTTCAATCTTATAACGAAATGGTTCCAGCTCTTCACGTGAACCGAGCAATAGTATGACGTATTTGTCGGCCTTAATGGCGGCTTCCAGTTGTTTTAGTTGGTTTTGTGGTATGCCCATCCGCTGCAACATGTTAGCTATTTGCGAGAATGCCGCAGCGGCGGCCATGACGCCGCCAACAATGGCACTGTAGCTCATGGTCCAGATAAAGGTCTGGATCAGTCCTATCTGCTGGCTGCCTTCGAGTGAGCCGACCATGCTGATGAGGCTGGCGATCAATCCCCACAGGGCACCAATGAGCACTCCACGTATGCCCCAGACTTTCATGCGTTGCTTGGGAGAGGGGTAGTAGATGCCTAATACGTCATCGCCCTTGGATAGGCGGCGACCGAGGATGGAAATTCTGTCCATTAGAAAATCGTTCTGGATTAGGTGTTCGATAGTGCGGATGGCCTGGTTTTCATGCACGTAAACGGCGGCGTAAATGTGTTCCTGAAACGGCTGCCATGTGCTGTTGTCTGGTTGCTCGTTCATGTTTAGGCCGTGTTGCTAGTCCTTTTGATCTGTCGTCTGAGTGAGCGGGTTTGGTTTTGCCAGACAAAAGCTATCTTCATCAAGTGCTGAAATATCATCCATATTCATGTTGTGATGTTGTTGATCGTGCGATTCATGTTCATGTTGGCCGATGGCGGTGCCACGCACAAGGGTAATCACACCAATAACAATCAGTAGCAGGGCACCAACTTTGAGTACGCGGCCGCGCATGGCTGGGCTGATGGCACGCATCAAGGCGGGTACGACCAGCATCGCTGGCACTGTGCCGAGGCCAAAGCTGAACATGGCCGCTGCGCCTTGCCAGGCGGCGTGTGCGGTCAAACTTAGGCCTATGCCTGCATAGACCAGCCCGCAGGGTAACAGGCCGTTCAGCAGGCCGACGCTGTACCAGGGGCCGGTTGAATCTTGCGTCGCAGCGGCCTTGATAAAACCGGCCATGCCGGTGGCATCTGAAATGCGTTTACTCAGACGTGAGAACGGGTCTGGCAGCCAGCCGGCGATATGCAGTGCCAGGGTGATGATCAATAGTCCGGCGACGATGCTAAGCAGGTTTTGGGCCTGGTTGAGCCAACCATCGTTGGCGAATAGGCTGCCGATTAGTCCGGCGATCAGGCCAAGTGCGGTGTAGGTAGTGACGCGTCCCAGTTGATAGGCGATGACGCCGGGCCACCAGGTGTAGCTGCGGGTCATGGTCATGGCACTGACCAGGCCACCGCACATGCCGACGCAGTGCAGACTGCCGAGAAAGCCGATCGCAAAACTGGCTGCGATCAGTTCGGTCATTGTTTAACTGGGATCTCAGCTGAAGTTTCAGCTGGGGTGCTGGTGTTGATCAGTTTGGTCAGACGCTCAAATTGTTCTGGAGGCACAAACTGAAACATGTTTTTATCAGATACCGGTAAGACGGCATCCAGGCCCAAGGCCGGGTAGAGCAGGTGCAGATTACCATCGACATCGAGGATTTGTTGCTCGGCCTTGCCAAACTGATTTTCGATAACCTCTACCTCGAGTTTAACGGGCGGGATGTAGGTGATGGATTTGGCCAGCAGTTGTTCTATATCAGGCATGTCGGCAGGCGATATCTCAACCTTGGCACTGCCTGAGGGAAAGACCATGGTTTTGTAGGCCTGCTTTTTAATTCGTGTGAGTAGGTCGACCGGGGCATCAAGTTCGATGATCAGCTTGGAGCGGTCTGGCGAAGTGGGAAAGTAGGCTTCAAGTGATTCAGTATGCTGTTTTTCATCTGTTAACTTGATGAACAGGGCGCGTTCACTTTGGCTGCGTAGCACGGTCTCGGCTTGCTTGAGTGTCGACTTGCCAAGCACCACGTCGAGCACATTCAGCTGGCCGTTGCTATCGACATGGGCATCCCATACTTTGATAGCCAGTTGTCGTTCATGATCGGCTTCTTCATTGGGCCAGAGGGTGAAGATAGCAAGTCCGATCAGGACGACATAAAGCAGCTTTATTTTTATATTCATAATTATTTTTTTTTATTTTTCCTGCCAGGTTTGTCGGTGTTTAGCGTGCTGGCCTGATAACAACGCTATCGGTTCTGAATACCATATCGGGTTGATCCAGGTTGCGCATGACAAAGCTAATGGTGGTGCGTTCCTCTGGCAACTTGCTTGGGTCAGTGCGCAGGAAGACACTGAAGGGTACAAGTTTGTCAGCCTTCAATACCATCATCTCGGAAATGCCTGTCAGCGCCACATCATCAATCCCTTCGGTGGTGATGCTGACGTTCATATCTGCCTTGGTCTTATTGAGGATCTTGAAGGTAAATTTGTTTTGCACTGAGCCGTCAGACATCATGGTGAAGAGTGGTTGACGCTGATGCAGGATATGCCAGTCTACGGCGGCAATATTGCCTAGGCCGTAAATAATGCCGGATAAAGAAAGCAGCATGATGCTGATGTAGATAATGACCCGTGGGCGTTTAAACATAGGTGGAATGGTGGCGCCCGCCATCTCTTTGTATGAGGCGTAACGTATTAGCTCGCGGGGACGATCGATCTTGTCCATGATGCTGTCACAGGCATCGAGGCACAGGCCGCAGGTGATACAGCCTTCCTGTTGACCATTGCGAATATCTACCCCAGTGGGGCAGACGGCTACACACATACGACAGTCGATGCAGTCGCCTGTGTTGCTGCCAGCCTTGAGTTTGCCGCGTGGTTCGCCGCGATTTTCGTCGTAGGTGGGCAGAATGGTGTCCTTGTCATACATCACCCCTTGAATGCGGGCATAGGGGCAAAGCCATAAACAGGTTTGCTCACGTAGATAGCCGGCTAGAAAGTAAGTGCCGAGGATAAATGACACTAATACGATATAGGCAATTGAGTTGGCTTGCAGTGTGAAGTAGTCATGCCAGAGCTGAAAGGCATCGGTGAAATAGGCGGCAAAGGTAATGCCGGTTAACACTGAAATGGCCAACCAGAGGCTGTGTTTGATGAACTTCTTCTTGGCCTTGTCAAAAGTTAGGCTGGCTTTGTCGAGTTTGCGTCGTTGGGCTGGATTGCCTTCTATCTTTTCTTCAATCCAGGTGAAGATGTCGGTCCAGATGGTTTGAAAGCAGAAGTAGCCACAGAAGACACGTCCAGCGATGGCGGTGACGCCGAATAGCACCATGGACATCAGTATCAGAATTAGTGATAACAACCATACGTCTTGCGGATGGATGGTTAGTGAGAACATGTGGAATTGACGGTTGGGTATATCTAACAGTATGGCCTGATTGCCGTTCCAACGAATATACGGGCCAAGGAAGAAGGCCAGCCAGGTCGACATGGTGACCCATTTAAGTGACCTGAAGCGGCCAGGCATGCGCTTGGCATGGATGGTCTCATCACCAGTGTTTATGTGGTGAACATAGGCCATTTCATCGTAAATTTCCTGGACATTTTGTTCGTTTGTTTTTTCTGAGTTTTTATCCATGGCCAGATTTCTTTTACTTGAGCAGTGAGTGAAATATCGGAGGGATAGCTACTAAAAGGACTTAGAGAAATGATACATCAAAATAGATGTATTTTGTATGCCTGTTTACGTTAGAAAATTTTAACGGGGGCAGGGCCCCCGTTAAAATTTATAGATTGTTAATCGTCAGGTTTTTGATTCATCAGCGTGCGAATCTTTAATGCAAGAAACACGAATACGATGACAGAGCCGATTACGGTAAGAATCGCTCCAATTGCAACACTATCCATTTTTATCTCCCGGTTTGATCTGGAGTTTGGTCAGGGGTTGCCCCCTGACCAGGTTGGGGTTTATTTCTGACCACCACCAAGTGACCAGATTCGTACGGTTAGCAGCTTGATGTCGTTTTCAGACAGACGTTCATCAAAGGCAGGCATGATCGCGTTGTGTGTGCCAGCAACATCTTCCTGGTTTACGCCAGAGCTGATGGTGCGGATCACGTCATCACGTGAACTGCCAAAGCGCCAGACACTGTCAGTCAAGTTGGCAGAACCAGCATCGGTATTGCCCTTGGCATTTTCAGCATGACACTCGCCACAACCTGCTTCCATGTAGACAGCGTGGCTAGCGGCATTTGATTGGCCTTGAGATAAACCAATGACATAGTCCGCCAGAGTAGCGATTTGTGCATCACTAATCTCACCCTTGAACGCAGGCATCATACCTTCACGACCGTAGGCAATGGTCTCTTCAATGGCTTCAACGCTGCCACCATAGAGCCAGTCATCATCGAGCAAGCTAGGGAAGCGACCTTCTGCCCCCTGAGCACTGCGACCATGACATCCAGCACAAGAGTCACCAAATATGGCGTTGGTATATGAGTTAGCGAAGTTCAGCATTTCCTGGTCTGCCAGGATTTGCTGCATACTCATTTTTTCCAGCTTAGCCAATTCAGGTGCACGCATCTCATCATACTTGGCAACCTCTTCCTTTAGCTCACCAATCGAGGTCCAGCCTAAAACGCCTTGGGTCGGTCCATTGATCAAAGGAATTGAAGGATAGAGGACGATATAGACCACGACCCAGAGCAAGCTCAGGTAAAAAGTGATGGTCCACCATTTGGGTGGTGGGTTGGTCAACTCTTTGATGCCATCCCACTCATGCCCTGTGTCAGGCGCTTGGCCTGGTTTATTATGATTACTCATGGTTACTTCTCCCAATGCTGTGAATCTTCTCTCAGGACAAAGTCGCAATGCTGCTCCAGCTTGGCCTTGCTACTTGGCTTGAACACCCAGTAGTAGAGCCCAACCATGCAGAAGAAGATTGCGAATGTTACGAAGAATCCCCACCAATCGGTGGAGGTCATCGCGGCCCAATCACTGTGAAAGTAGTCACTAATCATTTGCGATAGTCCTTACCTTCTTGGAAGTTAACCATAGTGCCCAGTACTTGCAGGTAGGCAATCATGGCTTCCATCTCTGTTTTACCCTGTACCGCTTGGGCAGCCCCGGCAAAGTCAGCATCGGTGTAAGGAACACCAACGATAGACAGTGCCCGCATCTTGGCTTCTGTGACTGACGCATCAACCATGTCGCTCTCGAACCATGGGTAACGTGGCATGACAGATTCAGGAACCAACGACTTTGGATCCATCAGATGTTGGCGGTGCCACTCGTCAGAGTATTTGCCGCCGACACGTGCCAGGTCAGGACCAGTACGCTTGGAACCCCACTGGAATGGATGATCGTATTTCGATTCAACCGCCAGCGAGTAATGGCCATAACGCTCTTTCTCATCACGAAAAGGACGAATCATTTGCGAGTGACAGGTGTAACAACCTTCGCGAATGTAGACATCACGGCCTTCCAGCTCAAGCGCTGTATAAGGACGGATGTTATCTTCCTCTGCGGTCAGAGTTTCCATGGTGTCTGGTAGATAGTAGAGCGGAATAATTTCCACAACACCGGCAACTAGCAAGGATATTGCTAGCACACCGGATAACAACCAGACGTTCTTTTCATTTTTCTCTTGAAATGATGACATTATCTAATCTCCCTCTATCAAGCTTTAGCGGTGGCTGTAACACCACTACCAGCAGGTTGACGAATAGTCATGACGACGTTGTAAAGCATGATGACGCCACCCAGGAAGAAGATCAGGCCACCCAGTGCACGCAGTGCGTAGTAAGGATGCATGGCATCCACAGACTCTACAAAGGTGTACATCAAGTTGCCGTAGTCGTCAGTTGCTCTCCACATCAGACCTTGCATGATGCCTGATACCCACATGGCACAGATATAGATCACCGTACCGACGGTAGACATCCAGAAATGCACGCCCATCAGTGCGTTTGAGTACATCTTAACGCCCCACAGACGTGTCACCATATGATAGATGGCACCGATAGAAACCATGGCTACCCAACCCAGTGCACCTGAGTGTACGTGGCCAACAGTCCAGTCTGTGTAGTGAGACAGTGCGTTAACAGTCTTCAATGACATGACCGGACCTTCAAAGGTGGACATGGCGTAGAAGGCCAACGACACAATCAAGAAGCGTAAAATATAGTCATCACGCAGTTTGTGCCAAGCACCTGACAGGGTCATCATGCCGTTGATAGCACCACCCCAAGATGGAATGATCATGGCGATTGAAACCGCTGCACCTAAAGAACCGGTCCAGTCTGGCAGGGCAGTGTAATGCAGATGATGTGCACCCAACCAAGCGTAACCAAACATCAGTGCCCAGAAATGCAGTACTGATAAACGGTATGAAAACACAGGGGCTTCGGCTTGTTTCGGTACGAAGTAGTACATGATGCCGAGGAAACCAGCAGTCAAAAAGTAACCTACTGCGTTATGACCGTACCACCATTGCACCATGGCATCCTGTACACCTGAATAAACAGAGTAGGACTTCATCATGCTGACCGGAATGGCCATGGAGTTACCGACATGCAGGTAGGTGATCATGATCATCATGCCGAGGAAGAACCAGTTCGCCACATAGATATGTGAAGACTTACGGATCGCCAGGGTCATAATAAAGTTGAACATGAACGCCAGCCATACTAGGGCAATCAGTATATCGATTGGCCATTCTAGTTCGGCATACTCTTTACCAGAGGTCAGGCCCAGTGGCAGGGTAATAACTGCCAGGACAATGACCGTGTTCCAACCGGCAAAGGTAAACCAGGCTAACTTATCGCTCCAGACACGTACATTACAGGTACGCTGAACGATGTAGTAGGCCGTGGCCATAAGCACACTGCCGCCAAAGGCAAAGATAACGGCGTTAGTGTGAAGTGGTCGTAATCGCCCAAAGCTGAGATATGGGCTGTCAAAGTTGAGTTCAGGATAGGCTAATTGTGAAGCGATAAACGTTCCAAGTAGTGTTCCGACCACCAAGTAAATCACTGATGTAATCGTAAACCACTTGACCACTTCGAAATTATATTTCGGTTCTTCTAAAGTGTTAGTGGACATGGGACCTCCATTCATAACTTTCGTTATTTGTTACACCAAACTGATGCTGTTTATGTGTAAAATTTTTGTGTTTAAACATCGGTTCGTGTGCTGAGTACAGTGCAATCTGCCCTTTGCTTTGAATTATATCTTCCTACTCCCCTGTGTTTTTTTCATGCTGGCCACAAGGGCCAGCATGATTTCACAGTTCAAAGCGCGTTGGCGTCAAACTTACTTGACAGCGTCAACCATGTAAGTAACTGCAGCTATTACATCCTCATCGCTGAGAGACTTTTTGCCGCCCTTAGGTTTCATTTTGCCGAAGCCATTGATGGCGTGATCGTTCAGGGTGTCATTGCCTTTGGCAATGCGGTCTGCCCATGCGGCTTTATCACCAAACTTTGGTGCGCCCATCATTCCTGATCCATGACACATCTTGCATGCTTTTTTGTAAGTTTTTGCACCATCGGCACTTGCTGGCATGGAAACCATCAGTGCTACTGCGCCAATAACTGGAGTGGCAAGTTTGATTAGTCGCTTTAATTTCATGTGTTACCTCCAAGGTTTAGTTTTTATATGAAGCCTGGTAGGGATGGTCTACGCCATACCTTCGTATTGAAACGGTCTTTTAGTAAATACCTTTAAGCTTAAATAATATGAGCTTAATGTCCTTCCAAAAAATACGTGTATAGAGCATACACGTTTTCAAAACAGAAACATACTCTCAGTGGGGATAAATATCAACCACATTTGTGTGGTCTACAATTCACATTTATAAGGCTATAACATTAGCCTAGATTAGGGTAGTGTTGAAGGTGTGTTATTCCTAATAAAACAAATGCTTATTTAATTGTTTGGTGCTGGGGACACGATTAGCAATATTGGCCTCAATGTTGCAATAACAATATCTGAGGGACGAAATCAGCTTGAAAGTGGTTTGATTCGTCAAAAAAGCGACATAATTTTGGAGGAAGTCACGTGGCCACACCAATTTCAAACAATAATCCGGCTGTAATCGCCAATAATAAGTCAGCTCGTCCTGAGGAGCGTGGTTCTCAAACCCAGGCGCAGATGAATGGGCCTGCAGAAAAGGCTTCATCTAACCAGAATGAGGTTGCTGTTAGTGTCAGTCGAGCAGCCGAAGTGTTAAATCAGGCATCTGCTGAGCGTGGCCAGGGTAATATTCAGACAGCAGAACAGGCCGCCGCCGTGGCTGGCCAGCTTAAAGAGCTATTTCAACAGAATCCCGCAAATGCACTGGCATCACAGGCTGGTGGTGTTTCTTCAGACATCATCGATCTGCTCAAGGCCGGTTAATCCTGCCAATAGGGTATTTGTTTTTCGGATCCAGGTATGGCGGACTAATAGTCTGCCTATACTTTAATATCTGTAGTAGTCATCCCCGTATCGAGGCCCTATCATGTAGGGCCTTTTTAGTTTTACATCTGGCAGTTCATGCGCGATAGACATATCACTCTATATATTCCCGGTTTGTTTGGTTCGGATGCCTGGTTTGGGCCGGAGGTATTTACGGGGCTGTCGCTAGCAGGCTTGGAATTGATGCTTTGCCGTGGCCGGCAACGGCAACGAGTGGATCAGTCCAGCGATGGGCTGTTGTTTGAATTGTTTGGCCATGCTGCTGAGGGTAATTTACCGGTCGCTACGGTGATGCATCGTTTTGACGTAGAAGAGTCGGCGGAAGGATTTTGTTTTTGCGCCACACCGGTAAACATGCAGCCTGATAGAGACAGGCTGGTGATGATGGGTGGCGATAATCTGGCAGTAACTCTGACTGAGGCGCGCCAGCTGGCAAATGAATTCAATCAATTGTTTGCTGAAGATGGTTTGCGGCTGGATGTGCCCATCAGTAATCGCTGGTATCTGCATTCCAGTATCAAACCTGAGATTACAACCCAACCGCTTAAAGGCGTGATTGGTCAGAATATTGGCCACTATCTACCCGTTGGCAAAGATGCCATGCAATGGCATGCCATTCTCAACGAGGTACAGATGCTGTTTTATAGCAGTCAGGTGAATGAAAGGCGACGTCAGTCTGGTCAAGCTGAAATCAACAGTTTCTGGCTCTGGGGCGAGGGTGAACTGCCTGTAGCGCCACAAAATAGCTGGCAGCATGTCTGGACCAATGAACCTCTGAGTTGTGCCTTGGCAAGCCTGGCTGAAAATGAACTGTCCTCTATGTCTGCTACTGCCGAGGAGTGGCTGGAACAGGCTGATCAAGGCGGAAATCACTTGTTGGTGTTTGAGGTGCTTGCTGATGCAGTGGCGCAGCATGACATTGGCCGCTGGCGTGACATGATGGAGGCACTCAATGAAGAGTGGATGGCGCCGCTGGTTATCGCCTTGAAAACCAGGTCTATCTCTACAATCCGTTTGCTTGGCGATAATGTTGAGTACGAAATCAGCCGTAGTTCACTCAAGCGTTGGTGGAAGAGACCACGTCCTTTGGCTCAGCTCAAATAGGTTTTTAGATGACAAAGTGTATTTTGCAGCGCCAAGTTTCTGTTGACTGGCAGGCACAATTTCCCGACATGGATCCGGTATTGGCCAGGATTTATGCCGGCCGTAATGTGACAACAAGTGCTGAGCTGGAATACGGACTTGAGCATTTACCCTCTCCGCTACTGATGAAAGGCATGGATGCTGCTGTTGCGATGCTGCTGGCGGCGATACAGCAGCAGAAGCATATTTTGGTGGTGGGTGATTTTGATGCTGATGGCGCCACCAGTACCACGGTGGCATTGCGGGCCTTGTCTTTGTTTGGTGCTGCAACGGTCGACTTTCTGGTGCCTAATCGTTTTGAGTATGGTTACGGCCTGACCCCCGAAATCGTTGCTGTGGCAGCCGAAAAGCAGCCCGACCTTATTGTGACGGTCGATAACGGCATTGCCAGCATAGAGGGGGTGCAGGCGGCGAAGCAGCTAGGCATACAGGTGGTGGTGACAGATCATCATCTGCCTGGCGATATGTTGCCCGCTGCGGATGCCATTGTTAATCCTAATCAATCTGGTTGCGAGTTTCCGAGCAAGAACCTGGCTGGTGTTGGCGTCATCTTTTATGTGATGTTGGCCCTACGTGCGGCTCTGCGTGACGATGGCTGGTTTGAACGGCAGCAGATTCAGATGCCTAACCTGGCTAAATTACTCGATATCGTAGCTTTGGGCACCATAGCTGATGTGGTGCCGCTGGATCATATTAATAGAATACTGGTGTCGCAAGGCTTGGCACGGATTCGCTCTGCTCATTGTTGTGTTGGCATCAAGGCCTTGCTTGAAGTGGCAGGCCGTGGACGTGAGCAAGTGGTTGCCTCGGATATGGGCTTCGCTGTGGGGCCGCGCCTGAATGCTGCCGGGCGCCTGCAGGATATGAGTATTGGTATTCGCTGTTTGCTGACGGATGATCCGGCTCAAGCGAAGGCTTTAGCTAGTGAACTTGATGAGCTGAACCGCGAGCGGCGTTCAATCGAGACAGAAATGCAGGACCAGGCTATGTTGCATCTAGAGAGCCTGCAACTGAAAGATTCAGATGCCTTGCCATCAGGTCTATGTCTGTTTAATGAAGAGTGGCACCAGGGGGTAATAGGTATTCTGGCCTCACGGATAAAAGAACGTTTCCACCGTCCGGTGATTGCCTTTGCCGTGGCTGATGATGACTATATAAAGGGTTCGGCCCGTTCGGTCAGTGGTTTTAATATTCGTGATGGTTTGGATGCCGTGGCAACTCGGCACCCAGGCCTGATCCAAAAATTCGGAGGCCATGCCATGGCCGCAGGCTTGACCTTAAAGCGCAGTGATTTCGAAGAATTTATCTGTGCCTTTGATGAAGAGGTTAGGCGACATCTTGCTGATGAGGATTTGCATGGCAGCGTCTGGAGTGACGGCAAGCTTGCTGTTACCGATCTAAGGCTCGATCTAGCCGAATCGTTGCGCCAGGCAGGACCATGGGGTCAGGCCTTTCCTGAGCCAGTGTTTGATGGAGAGTTTGAAATAATCAATCGACGTATCGTTGGTGAGCGGCATTTAAAATTGTTGCTGCGTACCAGTCAGGATGCTATCCCTATCGATGCGATTGCCTTCAATACTGTCGATGTCGACTGGCCTGAGACTGTTTCTAATGTTCATGTTGCTTATAAACTTGATGTGAATCACTATCGAGATAGCCGAAACCTGCAATTGATGGTTGAGTCTATCGAGCCCGTTTAGCCATTGCAGCTACCTTGCTCCTCATCTCAGTTGTATATTGATTGTTACATATGTCTCCGTTTTATTAGAAATAGATTAAAGTAATTGCCGATAAAAACGATATTACTTATACGTCTTTGCTATTGAAATAGAAGAGATCGGTCTAGCTTATTTTTGTTGGGTATTTAGGTTTTCATTTCAGGCATAAGGATATGTGTTGGGCGCAAAAATTCACATTCTTGTACAGCTAGTGGGCAGGTATAAATTGCCGTTGCTGTTTGTTGTTGGTGGTGTGGCGCTAAGTTGGTTTCTAAGTCCCCCAGTGTTGATAACTGGTTTTATTGTGCTTATGTCTTTTGTTTGGATTTGGCAGCTGAAAGGCTCAAGTCCAAAACTGCCCGTCAGTCAAAACAGCGAAGAAATGAATAATAATTCTGACTCGATTGAAATCAAATCAATGTTTTCTGCCGTCCAGCATGATTTTAATGGTGAGTTTCAGCAGTCTGCAGATGAAATTGGCCAAGTGCGTGGCTTACAGGCTACCGCTATTGAAGGTTTGGTGGAAAGCTTTACTGGTCTCGAACAGCAGTCCAGGCAACAGCTAGATATGGTTGTTGCCTTGATTGATTGTATTTCCGGTCAATTTAATGATGAATCTGGTCAACACCGCATGGGCCAAGAGGCGGCGGATATCGTTGATGTATTTGTTGAAAATATTCAGGCCATGGGTAAAGGCAGTATGGATCTGGTTAATGCCCTTAATGAAATGGGGGCGCAACTAGCTGTTGCCGACAAGCTGTTGTCCGAGATCGATGGCATTAGTTCCCAGACCAATCTTCTGGCGCTTAATGCTGCCATTGAGGCTGCCAGAGCAGGCGAGGCGGGAAGAGGTTTTGCTGTTGTTGCCGATGAGGTGCGTAAGCTTTCCCAACGCAGTGCTGATTTTAGTAAACAAATCCGTGGTAACTACGACCTGACGTTGGACACGATGCGTCAAGCAGGACTAATTGTCGGTGAGATGGCCTCACGTGATATTGATCTGGCCCTGAGCTCTCAAGAGCGCATTTCTGAAATGATGGGAGAAGTGGCCGAGGCAAATCAGTTTATGTCTAGCCAGCTGAATGATATATCAGCTATTTCCAATGATATTAGTGAGAATGTTGGTATTGCCGTTCGCTCTTTACAATTTGAGGATATGACTCGGCAGTTACTTGAACGTGTAGAAGGTCGAGGCCAGGTGTTGTCTGTTTCAATCGACAAGTTGGTTGAGTTAGTTGTGCTCTCGTTAAATAGTCAGGACCAGAACCGACTTGATGATGTTAGGCAGATAAAACAAGAAATAGATCAGGAATTAGCGGCTGTGGCACATAGTGCTGTAGATCAGGAAGATATGGGCTCAGGCGAAGCCGAGCTATTTTAGAAGGGGCTATGAGAATATGGCTAGAATACTAGTAGTTGATGATGAAGAGCCGATTCGTACCTTGGTCTCTAGAATTGTTATGAAGGATGGCCATGAGGTTATGGAGGCCGAAAATGGTATGGATGCCTGTAAAGCCTTTCAGGGTTCTGATGTTGATTTGATTATTACTGATCTGGTGATGCCGGAACAGAATGGCATTGAAATGATGATTGAATTGAAAAAAACTCATCCGAATGTGAAGGTGATTGCCATATCCGGTGGTTCAGGATTTTCAGGCCAGATTGATCTGCTCTCCGTAGCCAAGCTTTTGGGGGCTAAACATGTCATTAAAAAGCCATTTACCGTCGATCAAATTCGTGATGCTGTGAATGATATGCTTGATAACTAGTTTATATATTCAGTAATAAAAAGGGCCAGCAATGCTGGCCCTTTTATGTTTACAGCTTGCGACAACAGTTTTAGAACTTGTGCTCGATACCTACGCCAGTAGCGCTCTTGTCAGTACCAGTGTCATTCTTGTATGAAGCAGTATAGATGTATGCCTTAGACTTTTTGCCTAGTTTGTAATCAACACCAAAACCGGTCAGATCACCACCTTTGCCTTTTTCATCACCGCTACCAACCTGTGCTTTCAGTTTGATGTTGTTGATTTTGTATGAGGCACTTACCAGAGTAGAGTCAGTGGATGTGCCGCCAGCTGATGGTTCTGAATCATTAAGCATTGCACCTACAGTCAGGTTACCCATAGTGTATTGTGCCGCAACACGAGTTACGTCATTACCAGCAACTTCACTGTCAATCGCTGCTGAAACATAGAGCTTGTCCATTTTATAGCTCAGTGAAACAGAACTTCCGTCGTCCTTACCTTCGTCAGCATCTTCATATTGTGTGATTGCAGCCAGCAGAGATAGGCCGTTGAAGCTTGGTGATGCGTAGACAACTACGTCAGTGGCACGTACTTCACCGTTCATTAGGTTTTTGATGTCGCCAACTGGCAGGTCGTTAAACTGGTCGATCTTGCCTTGAGCCAGTTTCAGTGGTGTATCGTGAATACCAAGCATAACTGTACCAGCAGCTTCTGTACCCAGACCAACAAAGGCATTGCGCTGTTTGAAGATTGTAGTGCTGGCTGTTTTCTCAGTTGGATTAATTTCATACTCCAGCTGGTAAATCATTGAAATACCAGATTCGAGTGCTGTCTTGCCCTTAAAACCAAAGCGTGATGCATTGCTTTCCAGTGCGGTATCAGATGTGCCAGCATTATCTGTGCTGATCATTGCTGCATTGATCTTGCCGTAAACCTTGCCGTCAATTGGGCCTTCAGCCAGAACGTTGGCGCTAAAAGGCAGTGCAGTGGCCGCGGCCAGTATCATAGGGATGGTTTTTTTCATTACTACAGTCCTCATCATTTCTATTGTTTTAAAAATCGTTACCAGAATCTCTTTGGTGAGGCGCATTGTGGCGAGGATATATGACAGTGGCTTTGCTGTTTGATGACCGTTTTGTGAATGTGTATTGCAGTTTGGTGATTAAATTTCGTCATGGAGCCCCCAAGCTTGTTTATAGAGGAGGGGCAGCTGTAGTAGAATCCCATCTTTTGCAGGCAGATCCGTAATGCTGGAAATCAACACTATCGTTCGTCAGATCAAAGATATGCAGGGACGTACCGATTCCCTTAGGGGGTATCTTTGACTTTGAAAACAAACAAGAGCGGCTAGTTGAAGTTGAGCTGGAACTGGCGGATCCTGCTATTTGGAATGACCAGGAACGGGCCCAGTCCCTGGGACGGGAGCGCTCTGAGTTAGAGCTGGTGGTTAAAACCATCATTGATCTGGACGCCAACCTGGCCGAGGCCGAAGAGTTGCTGGTGTTAGGTGCTGAGGATGATGATCAGGATACGGTCGACTCGGTAGAGTCTGATTTGGCAGAGCTGGCAAAGCGGCTTGAGGTTCTAGAGTTTCGACGGATGTTTTCTGGCGAGATGGATCCCAATAGTGCCTTCCTGGAAATTCAATCTGGTTCTGGCGGCACCGAGGCCCAGGATTGGGCCAATATCCTGTTGCGTATGTATTTGCGCTGGGGCGAGCGTCGCGGTTTCAAAACAGAATTGATTGAATGCTCCGATGGTGAAGTGGCTGGAATCAAGGGTGCCACCATCCATTTTGAGGGTGAGTATGCCTATGGTTGGCTGCGTACTGAGACCGGTGTCCATCGGCTAGTGCGTAAGTCACCGTTTGATTCGGGCAATCGCCGTCATACCTCGTTTGCTTCAGTGTTTGTTTCGCCTGAGGTGGATGATGACATCGATATCGACATCAATCCGGCTGATCTGCGTATCGATGTTTACCGCGCCAGTGGTGCTGGCGGTCAGCACGTTAATAAGACTGAATCGGCAGTGCGTATCACCCATCAGCCAACAAACATCGTGGTACAGTGCCAAAACGATCGCTCGCAGCACAAGAACAAGGCCACTGCCATGAAGCAGCTCAAGGCCAAATTGTATGAATTTGAGATGATGAAACGGGCTGGCGACCAGCAGCTTATTGAGGAATCTAAATCTGATATCGGCTGGGGCAGTCAGATCCGTTCTTATGTGCTGGATCAGTCCCGCATCAAGGATCTACGTACCGGCGTTGAGACCGGTAATACCCAGGCAGTGTTGGACGGTGATCTGGATCAATTTATTGAGGCCAGCTTAAAGAGCGGTCTGTAAGTAACTAATTTAAAGAGTTGTAGCAATGACACAAGAACAACAGCCACAAGATGAACACAAACTCATCGCCGAACGTCGCGCCAAGCTGGTTGAAATCCGTGAAAAACGGATTGCCTTCCCCAGCGATTTTCGCCGCAATGTCATGGCCGGTGAGTTGCAGGCCGAATATGGCGAGAAGGAAAACGAGGCCCTTGAGGCCGAGCCGGTCAGGGTCAAGATCGCTGGCCGCCTGATGGCCAAGCGGGTGATGGGCAAGGCCAGCTTTGCCCAGTTGCTGGATCAGTCCGGGCGTATGCAGATATTCATTCAACGCGACAGTGTTGGTGAGGATGTCTATAAAGAATTCAAGACCTGGGATGTGGGCGATATCTTTGCTGCTGAGGGAGTGATGTTTCGTACCAAGACTGGTGAGCTGTCGGTTAAGGCCGATGCCATCCGTTTGTTGACCAAGTCGCTGCGGCCGCTGCCTGACAAGTTTCATGGTCTTGAAGACCAGGAGACTCGCTACCGTCAGCGCTACCTTGATCTGATCATGAACGATGCCTCACGTGAGACCTTTCGTATCCGTACCCGCATCATCAAACACATTCGCAGTTATCTTGATAACAAGGGCTTCATGGAAGTCGAAACACCCATGATGCACGCCATCCCTGGTGGTGCCACAGCACGTCCATTTGCCACCCATCACAATGCCCTTGATCTGCCGATGTTCCTGCGTATCGCGCCGGAGTTGTATCTGAAACGGCTGATTGTGGGTGGCTTTGAAAAGGTCTACGAGGTCAATCGCAACTTCCGTAATGAGGGTGTTTCGACGCGTCATAATCCGGAATTCACCATGCTGGAGTTTTATGAGGCCTATTCTGATTACAATGATCTGATGGATCATACCGAAGAACTGCTGCGAACCATGGCACTGGAGATTCTTGGCGATACCAAGGTGCCATATCAGGGTGATATCTATGAATTCGGAAAACCATTTGCTCGCCTGACGGTGAAACAGTCGATCCTGTTTTATAACCAAGACATTACCGAGGCCGAGTTGGATGATATCGATCAGGCTAGGGCCATTGCTGAGCGTCTTGGTATTCCGTTGAAAGATGGTTTTGGCCTGGGCAAGATCCAGATTGAGATCTTTGAAAAGACGGTTGAGCATCTGCTTAAAGAGCCGACCTTTATCACGGCCTATCCTACCGAGGTATCACCGCTGGCGCGTCGCAATGACGATAATCCATTTGTTACCGATAGATTTGAGTTTTTCATTGGTGGTCGCGAACTTGCCAATGGCTTTACCGAGTTGAATGATGCCGAGGATCAGGCTGAACGCTTCCGTAAGCAGGTGGAAGAGAAGGATGCCGGTGATGACGAGGCGATGCATTTTGATGCCGACTATGTCCGCGCCTTGGAGCACGGCATGCCGCCGACAGCAGGTGAGGGGATTGGTATCGATCGCCTGGTGATGTTGTTTACTGATGCGCCGTCGATCAGAGATGTGTTGTTGTTTCCGCATATGCGGCCAGAAGGATAGGTCTTATTTGAGGCAAAAAAAACCGGCTGAAATAGCCGGTTTTTTTTATCAGATAATTATGTTCTTTGTTTAAGTTCGGAACATGTTTTGAATCATGTTCACTTCTTCCTGTGCCTCTTCAATGACATTGATACTTTCCTCTGGCGTCAGCCCCAGCTTTTTAAAGGCGGTCGCCTCGGCCCAGTCACGTTTGGCCAGGGGGTGAGGGGTGCCGATATGGCTGAGGATATTGGCCACGGTGACTACATCGACATAATCAACGCCGTCGCCTGAGTCATAGTTAAGATCTTCGTGGTTGGAAACTACGTCAATTAGCTCCTGAGGAAAGTTCCAGTCGTCAAGAATGGTGGTGCCGATTAAGTTGTGGATCTTGGCAACAACGTTTTGCAGCAGTTCTTCATCTTCAAGCTCAGGGATGTTGGCTGCCTCTGTATAGATAGGGATGGCGCCAATATCGTGGATTAGCCCGGCTAACATGGCTTGGTCCGGTTTTAATTTGGTGAATTTACGTGCCAGTATCATGCTGATGGCAGCTACCTTGGTGCTGTGTAACCAGAGTTCCTTGAGGTGCCTTTCAATAGCGGGGTTAGCGCCTTTCTGATAGAGCTGCTCCATCACCAGGCCGGTCACAATATTGCGCACCACGTTCTGGCCTAGACGGCTGATAGCGTTCTGTAGATTTTCTATCGGGGTTGAGGGGCGATAGAGTGGGCTGTTGGCGACTTGTAAAAGTTTAGTTGTAATGACCGGGTCGGCACCAATGGTGATGGCGACCTTGGCGGCTGATGAATCAGGATCCTGTACTACCTCACGTATCTTCAGGGCAACCTCAGGCAGGGTTGGTAGAACGATACGATTGTTGTTTATATCGTCGAAAAACTTTGACAAGATTTGGTTTTCAAGTGCCACAATAATTCCTTACAATGTGCTATAGAAAGTGTCTGTAACCAATTAACCTGAAATGATTTTTTGTATTTCGGCGATATCTGCCTGGGCTTCGATTAAGGCATTAATACTTTGCTCGGGGGTTAAGCCGAGCTTGTTGAAAGCAGGTATGGTATTCCAATCTACTGAGCTGTATTTGTTGTTGGTTTTGCCCATGAAACTGTGCAGACTGGCGACCATTACTACATCGGTGTAGTCGGCTTCAGGACCTGGGTCACGATTGATGTCTTCATGCTCAGCCGCCACCTGGATTAGCTCTGCTGGGAAGTGCCACTCTTCCAATATCAAGCGGCCGATCTCGGGATGGAGTTTGTCAATGATGCGGTATAGCATCTCCTTGTCTGCGATGATCTCTGGAGATTTCGCGGCGCGTTTGAGTATAGGCAGCATGCCGATATTATGGATTAGCCCGGCTAGCATGGCTTCATCCGAATTAAGCTTGGTAAAGCGTTTGGCCAGAACGTGACTAATGGCCGCAACCCTGGCTCCATGAACCCAAATTTTGAGTAGATCTTTTTTGATCGGGCCCATTTGATTGGCCTGGTATAGCTGCTGCATTACCAGACTGGCAACCACATTGCGGACACAAATTCCGCCTAGACGAATCACTGCAGTGCGTACATTTTCAACAGAGTTAAGTCCCTTGAAAAAGACACTGTTGGCCACCTGGAGCAGGCGGGCTGACAGGGCGGCATCTGTGCCCACAAGCGCTGCAATTTTGTCGGGTGAGACATTTGGGTCATCAACTAGCTTTCTGACCTTAAGTGCTACCTCGGGCAGGGTGGGCAATTCAAGCTGCCCTTTACTGACATCTTCCATCAATGTGGCGATGAATTTGTCTTCCGCATTCACTTAAATAGACCCCGTTTTACTTTTATTTGATATTGCTTAAGCTATCGGCCATGTTTGTTTTAACTCAAGTTATCCAGTGGATAAGGCAGGGGTTTGAGCGTTAGTGGTGAGGCTTTGCTTTCATGCTGATGTAATGTCTGATTTTCGGCGGATTCGATTTCCACCACGATGAGCAGATCGCTGCCGCCATCGGCGGCGGGTTGAGCAATTACCACAACACCTGTTTTGCGTGGCTCGTCGCCGTGTACGAATATGCTGTCACCGGGCTGGGCTATGGTCTCATCGTCATTATGGACCAGATACATACGGCGTTTCAGTTTGCCCAGATACTGCATCCGAGCGACCACTTCCTGGCCGGGATAACAGCCTTTTTTGAAGCTTAGTCCATCAATCGCCTGCAGGTTGAGCATTTGCGGCACAAAGGCCTCAACATTGGCCAGTTTGATGACCGGGATGGCTGCGTGGATGTCGAGCAGTTGCCAGGCATTGGTCGATACTTCTTTAACAAAGGTGCCGAGTTTGTTGTTGAGTGATTTAATCTCTTTAGCCGGGCCAACAATCTGGAAACGCGGGTGTGGACCGGGAATACGAATAATACTGATGTTTTCGTTGGTTACCACCTGATTGATCGCCTCTGGCGGCTGACCAACCATGGCCATCAGTTTTTGTTCTGAGTTGGGGCCTGAAACACCAAGCTGGCTAATGCTGTCACTCTCATCTGTCAGGGTTACCTTGGACATCAGTACGAACATGCTTAGGCGTTTGTGGGTTGCTTCAATCAGCTCTCGCGGCATGCTGAGGTAATAGGCATCATTGGCTTTGAATATGCGGAACAAGGCCAGGATGCGACCCTTGGGACTGCAATAGGTGCTTAACTGGCTGCTGTTTTCGTTTACACCCTGTTGCAAATCATTGGTGAACTGGGCGTGCAAAAAGGTTTCTGCATCATCCCCAACGACCTTGATCAAACCATAATCACTTAGTACGGTAACAATGTCGGCATTCAAAACTGCTTCAAATTCGTTCATGATTCGCTTCTATATTGTATGGGAATTAACAGAATGGTTCTGCTAGATCCCGAATCATAGCGTAGTCTTGGCCTAGAAGTAATGTTGGACTAATATGGGCACTCAGATACACTAAGAGCTTGTATGAAAAATAAAAAAACTGACACAAGACCGGTTAACCTGAACCTGCTGAAAATTAGGCAGCCAATTACCGCGATTGCCTCCATTGGCCACCGAATCTCCGGTGTGCTGTTATTCCTGTCCATTCCGTTTGTTATCTGGATGCTCGATAGATCATTGCAAGGTCCGCCGGGCTATGCTGATGTCACGGCATTATTTGATAACGGTTTGATAAAAATATTGGCACTGTTGTTTGCATGGTCAGCGGCACATCACTTCTTCGCTGGAATACGTTTTCTGCTGCTTGATATAGAGATTGGTCTCGACCTGGCAACAGCCCGAACGTCTGCCATGGTTGTTAATGTGTTGGGCGTGATCGGTGTATTGATCGCAACGGTTATGATTTTATGAGCTGGCGTATGAGTGGTTTAAATGCTTGGTTGTTGCAGCGTATCAGTGCTGTTTATTTAGCTGGATTTCTGGTTTATTTTCTTGTCACATTATTGGCCTGTGCTCCAGAGTCATACGCCGACTGGCATGACTGGATGTCATCCATTCCGATGGCGTTGGCGACCACGCTGTTTTTTATTGCCCTGTTGTCCCATGCCTGGGTCGGCATGCGTGATGTGTTGCTCGATTATGTGAAACCCTTTGCCTTGCGCTTAAGCATGTTGGTATTGCTAGCGGTTGGTCTGGTGGTGATGGGCCTGTGGGTTGTTCGTATTTTATTAACAGGAGCACCAGCCTAGTGAGTAGTTCAATTCCAGTCCGTAGATTTGACACGCTGGTGATTGGTGCCGGTGGTGGTGGTCTGCGTGCTGCCTTGCAAATGGCCCAGGCCGATGCCCATGTAGCAGTGGTCTCCAAGGTTTTTCCAACCCGTTCCCATACTGTGGCGGCCCAGGGTGGCATGAATGCCGCGTTGGCCAATGTGTTGCCGGATAATTGGCATTGGCACATGTTCGATACCATCAAGGGCAGTGACTATCTGGCTGATCAGGATGCGGTGGAATACATGTGTCGCGCAGCCCCTAGATTGGTGGTTGAGTTGGAGCATGCGGGGGTGCCATTCTCGCGTCTCGATAACGGCAAGATCTATCAGCGGCCATTCGGCGGCCAGAGTCAGAATTTCGGTGGTGATCAGGCGGCCCGTACCTGTGCTGCGGCTGATCGTACCGGTCATGCAATTTTACATTCACTGTATCAACAGAACATCCATGCCAAGACCCATTTCTTTGATGAATATCTGGCGCTGGATCTAATCTATGACGATGACGGCACTATCCTAGGGGCCGTGGTGATGGAGATAGAAACCGGCGAGACGATGATCATCGAGGCCAAGGCCACCTTGCTGGCCACCGGTGGTGCAGGGCAGATCTTCCGCACCAACACCAACGCCCATATCAATACTGGTGACGGTATGGGTATGGCCTTGCGTGCGGGCATTCCATTGCAAGATATGGAGTTCTTCCAGTTTCATCCTACCGGTATTGCCGGCAAGGGCATGTTGATTACCGAGGGTGCCCGAGGTGAGGGTGGTTATCTTCTGAATAAAGATGGCGAGCGGTTCATGGAACGCTATGCCCCCAATGCCAAAGATCTGGCTAGCCGTGATGTGGTCAGTCGAGCCATCTACACTGAAGTGAAAGAGGGGCGTGGCTGCGGTCCCAATGCCGATCACGTCATGCTCAAGCTTGATCATCTTGGTACGGATGTGATTCAAAAACGTCTGCCCGGGATTCGTTCGACCATTCAAACCTTTTTAAATCTTGATCCGGTAAACGAAGCTATCCCTGTTTACCCAACGGCGCACTATACCATGGGTGGTATTCCTACCAATCGTCATGGTCAGGTGGTTGCACCTATGGGGCAAACGGCTGAAGAGGCAGTGCAAGGTTTGTACGCGGTGGGTGAGTGTGCTTGTGTCTCGGTGCATGGTGCTAATCGTCTCGGCGGTAACTCGTTGCTGGATATTGTGGTGTTTGGTCGTGCCGCCGGCAATCACATCATCGAATACCTCAAAGAAAATCGTCATCACCGTCCAATCAGCGGTGACAGTATCGACAAGGCCATGGCCCGTTTGGCTCGCTGGGATCAGAAGGGTGAGGGCGAGTCGGTTAGACAGCTTAAGGATGAGTTGAAGAAGACCATGGAGGATTACTGTGGTGTATTCCGCACGGATGAGATTTTGGCCGAAGGTGTAGAAAAGATGATAGCGCTGGAAGCACGTCTCAAGAACGCCCGTCTGCAGGATCACAGTCGAGTATTCAATACTGCCCGAGTCGAAGCGCTGGAGCTTGAAAATCTGATGGACATCGCCTTGGCGACAGTCTGTTCGGCCCATGCTCGCCAGGAGAGTCGCGGTGCCCATTCGCGCATGGACTATCCAGACCGTGATGATGAACGCTGGCTCAAGCACAGCCTGTTTTTCAAAGAAGGGCGCAAGCTTGATTACAAACCGGTACGAATGAAGCCTTTGAGCGTTGATTCATTCCCACCCAAAGCTAGAGTTTACTAGAGAGAATCAGTAATGCGTTTTTCTATTTACCGCTACAACCCTGAAACCGACGATAAACCCTATATGCAGGAGTTTGAGGTTAAGGTGCATGCTGGCATGATGCTGCGTGATGCCTTATTGGATATTAAGGTGCAGGACGAAAGTTTTTCCTTTAGACACTCGTGTGGCGAAGGTGTCTGTGGTTCAGATGGGGTCAACATCAACGGGACTAATGGTCTGGCTTGCGTGACACCTATTTCGGTACTTAAAGAGCCCATTGAAGTACGGCCTTTCCCCGGACGGCCTGTGATTCGTGATCTGGTGGTAGACATGACCCAGTTCTATCATCAATATCGTTCAGTAAAACCCTATTTGACCGTGCATGATCCCGAGCCGGAAGAAGAGTATCGCCAGTCACCAGAAGAACGTGAAAAGCTCGATGGTCTGTATGAATGTATTTTGTGCGGCTGTTGCTCCACCGCCTGTCCATCTTTCTGGTGGAATCCGGACAAGTTCCGTGGCCCTGCTGCCTTGTTGCAATCCTATCGTTTCATCGCCGACAGCCGTGACCAGGCCACCGCTCAGCGCCTGGAAGAACTGGAAGGGCCTTATCGACTGTTCCGCTGTCACAGCATCATGAATTGCACTAACGTCTGTCCCAAGGGTCTCAACCCCACCAAGGCGATAGGCGAAATCAAAAAGATCATGCTCAAAAACAATACCTGATGAACTCAATCGTAGAAGATAGCGCTTTGGTGAAGGCCAGGCTGCAATGGCGTTGTCGTCGTGGCATGCTAGAACTGGATCTGCTTCTGCAACCCTTTGTCGAAAATGTCTACGACAACTTAAACGCTGAAGACAAACATAGGTTTCACCTGTTGCTGGATCTACAAGACCAGGAATTGCTGGAATGTCTCATGTTGCAATCACCACCGGAGGACGAGAGCCTTAATGACATCATCAGCCAAGTTCGCAGTACCGTTTAGAATTAACCTCAAAACTTCCTTCATCCTCAACGGCGCCTTGTTGTTTATGTACCTTGGTGCGTTCTATTGGCTCTGGGCCTTTGATCTCAATCTAGTGATTAAGTTTTTTGCTGTAGCCGGTCTCATTGTTGGTTTCATCAATCACACACGGCAATACCTGTTAAAAACCAGCAAGCGGGCTGTCATCAATTTAATCTGGCAGGACCAGAACCAGTGGCAGCTGGATACTGCTGGTGGTGAAAGTCTCAAAGCCAAATTATTGGGCAGTAGCTTCGTCAATCCGTGGTTGATTGTTTTGAACTTCAAACCAGAGCAGGGCGGGCGGATTTTACCGGTGGTGATTATGCCGGACGGGGTGGATAGCACGACCTTTCGGCGTTTGAGTGCCAAATTGAGAATGTATGGCGCTGAAGCTGTGAGTGATTCCGTGTAGCTTAGGTTAAACCATGGCCTGTAAAAAAGCCGGGTCAACATATGTTGTCCGGCTTTTTTTTAATGGGTTGATAGTCAGTTAAGGGTTTATTGCCCTGCGCGGATGTCCTGAATCATCTTCATCACCGTGTCGGTATCAAAGGGTTTGTCACAGATGCCAGAAACACCGGCCTGCTGCACCGCGGCCAGTCGGCTGCCATTTTCTTCACTGGTGACCATTAAAATGGGAATGCTGCGCTGCATACTGTTTTCGCGGATATGACGGGTGAGTTCTTCGCCATCCATTACCGGCATGTTGTAGTCGGTAAACACCATATCGAAAAAGCTTCTTTCCAATATCTCAACCGCTTCTCGGCCATTTTCGGCCTCGGTGATGTTTTCAATTCCCAGGTTTTTTAACACTCGGCTAATATGTTTGCGCGCCATGAGGCTGTCATCAACTACCAGAACTTTTAATTCATCCAGCCCCATTTCTTCAATTTCAGGCCTACCAGTGTCTATGAATCTGGTGGTGCCTATCAGAGCCCTGCGCAAGTCGTCGCTGGAAAATGGCTTGGGCAATATGGCAACAATGCCGGCCTGACGAATAGGGTCAAGCTTGGCGAAAGAGGTTTCGGTGGAGACCAGCATAAAGGAGATCTCTCCCAGCTCTGAGTCATTACGCATGGTTTCTATTAAATCAGTTGCGGTCATGTCAGGTAGATACATTGAGCTTGCCACCAGGTCCGGCGGGCTTCTGTGCATACTGGCCAGGGCTTCGGCGCCATTTTTGCAGCACTCTATATTGCGAACATCCATGTTTTT
The DNA here is from genome assembly GCA_965602225.1 of uncultured Gammaproteobacteria bacterium. Classification (GTDB taxonomy): domain Bacteria; phylum Pseudomonadota; class Gammaproteobacteria; order Tenderiales; family Tenderiaceae; genus Tenderia. The sequence goes on from CBFCYE010000034.1 coordinate 24,851, forward strand.
CAGCTGATCCTCAATGAATCGTGTTGATGTCATTGAGGGTTCGACAATTAGAATTGAAAGTTCGTTGATAGATATTGAGTTCATGATCTTCCAGCCAGATATTTGTAAAGCTTATAGACTATCGGCTGGTGGTCAGATTTGTTTAGTGATTAATCTGATGTGACGGCTCTAATAGATTGATTTTTATGAGATATGGCAGGTGGTGGATATTAATACCACACCGATAAATATATCTGCATTACGTTGCTGGAGAAGCTATAGAGTGGCTCTGTGCCAATATCAACGCCTATCACCGACGCATCCCTGAAATCCTGATAATCAAACATCATGTGATCAAAGCTGAAGTTGATGCTGCCCTTGTCTATCAGTTTCCAACCGTGTTGGGCAAGATCATAGCTGACACTGAACCCTAGTGTCTGGTTGCTAAAGCTGCTCAACTCTTTATCGCGGGCCCGTATCATTTCCGATTGGTTATCTGGTGCAGTTCCAGGAAATAGATCCTTATAAAAGGTGGCAGCATTTTGAGTGTAGCTGCGATAACGCAGATCGATTATCCACTCGTTTTTGATTGGGTGGGTATAGCCTAGGGCTAGAGTATCGGCATTAATGCCCCAGGTATCATTGAATAAACGATATTCTCCACTGATTGCTGCACGGTATGGCAGATAATATTTCAGCTGTGCAGTTACGGCATTGCTGGAGCGTGTATTGGGGTATTTTTCAAAGATTGAGCCCGTTTCAAAACGTACTGTGCGATAAGGATTGTTGAGAAAGCCCTTGTCTGTGATCAATTCATAATTCAGTCCGGCGATAAGGTGTTTGCTGAGGATCTGTGACAGGCCAAGGCGGAAGTTGTGACGATCAGCATATTTGGTGCCAAAATTTGTGTCGAGTGATTTTGTTCCATCAGGTTTTTTTTCTATGCGCATTACATCGTCTTCGCCGCGCGAATAGCCCATCGACAGGGTGGTCAGGTCACCAAAGAAGTCCTGGGCTACACCAATGCTGTAGGTTTTAGCTTTGTAGTCATTCTCTTCACTGCTGGTGTAGTTAAAACTCCAGATGCTTTTGTCCTGCAGATAATTAAGTCCAACCGCGTGTTCCTTGCGCTCCTCTTTGTAGGGGCTGGCCGAGGTGATGACATCAATCGAGGCACTACTGATGGAGTCGATATAATAATTGGCCGAGACTGAGGTGCTAGTGCCGAGCATTTTTCGGATCAATAGTGACGGGCCGTTGATATCCATGCCGCCGCCATCATAAGAATGTACCAGGGCGTCAAGGCGATCTTCAGGCAGGATGGCAGCCATCAATGGAAAGGTGATGCCGAGCGTAATTGCACCAGCGATAAGCTTACTAAAACGTTTGTTATTAATTACAACCACAGCCACCACCTTGTCCGCCTTCTGCGCCACGTGCACCTTCGCGGGCTTGATAGACGTGATTGATATAGTTTGTTGAGACCGGGTCACGATCAAAACTCATGATGGGGTCTGCCAGTTTGGCCCGTTCATAGGGTTTTACCCAGGGCTGCATAGAACAGCCAGTGAGCAGTAGCAATAAACAGATTGTGGTGATGCCTTTAATCATTTTATTCTTTTAACAGCGCCTTGATTTCTTGCTGATAAGTCTCTTCTGAGGTGCCGGGTTGATAGCCTACGTAGAGCTTGCGCAGGTTGCCATCGCGATCAACCAGATAGGTAGTCGGCATGCCACTGATTTCATATGTGTCACTAACCTCGTTGGTGATATCAAATAATATCGGGAAAGTGACATTCACATTTTTTAGATAATCTTTTGCGTCATCAGTATTTTGTTCGACATTGACACCGAGCAGGGTAAAGCCGAGATCCTTGTAGCGCTGATGTAGTTGTTCCAATGCCGGCATTTCCTGCAGACAGGGGCCGCACCAGGAGGCCCAGAAGTTGATCATCACCACATCACCGCGTTGTTCGCTGAGTTTGATGTTTTTGCCGCTCAGGCTTTTTAGGGTGAAGTCCGGAGCGGGCATTTTATCTTCAGCATGGCTGGGCAGCGATAGCGCTGCTAGCGTTAGTGATAGTAGTGTGATGCCAAGGGCGCGAATAATTTTCATGGCTAACTCCAGGGTTAGAAAAACAGGGTCAGACCAGTGCTGACTTCAAGGTTGTGGCTGGTCTTGTTATTGCCCAGCAGGTCGATATCAAAAATGTGGTCACGGGCATCCAAATGGCCGGCAAGCCAGTCATTAAAGATGAAACGATAGCCAAATCCCAAGTTAAGAGTGTGCCTGTCATCGCCAGCAAACTCGGTGCTGCCTGTGCCAGCTACTAGATAGAGGGCGGTGTGAAAGGCGCGGCCGCTACCAATAAAGGCCTCGCCAGGCAGGATATTAAAACCAAAAGAGAGATTGTAATAGTTATATTCACGCTCTGCATTGGTTAGCAGTTTTACTGAACCGCTAAGGCGTTCGAAGCTGGTGTCGCCAGCATTTGACTGGCCATAACTGGCCTCGGCAAAAAAGTCTTCACTGAAATGATAGGCCAGCCGCGCTCCAGTGACACTGCCAGTGCCAAAGTCTTCTATGCTAAGCATGCCGACGTAAGCGCCTAGCTCGAAATTTTCCGTGTCGATGCGGGCGGGTTTAATTGGCTCACGTTTGAGACTGGGTTTGATGACTTGTTCGAGCGTGTTTGTCTCTGCCCTGGCTGTGCCGAGCATAAGCGTGCTGATGATG
>CBFCYE010000035.1:0-23861 GCA_965602225.1 uncultured Gammaproteobacteria bacterium
TCCTCTCTATCATTAGAGATTAGATGTTGCATCAACCGGTTGAAACCGCAGCACTTTTCGGACAGTGTCTGTATGATCAAGTCTGAGCCAGTACAATTAAAAAGTGGGGCAAACCATTTGATCAGGGAATCAAAGGACTAGCCTGCCCCAAGAGGGAGGGTAAATATCTTTCTGTTTTTATATCCGGCAATAGCGCCGGATATGAAGTATTTGATCAGAGGCTTGGTTTATTTCTCTTCAGCAGCGTATGCCACAAACTCTTCTTTATTAAGTGAACCATTTTTGTTGAGATCAGCCTTTTTAAACTTGGCAATGCTCTTGCCTGTGGCTTTTAATTCGTCCTCTGTGACTTTCAAGTCATGATTTGAATCTACATCACCAAAAACCAAGCGTGTATTCTGCTGAGCAGATTCTTCCTTTGTGATTTGCTCTTCCGCGGCAAATACCGGTGCCGAGGTTAATGCAATCAAACAGCCCGCTGCCATCAGTTTATTAATCATCCGTGTTTTCCTTATTATTAATATTTATCAGTAATGACATTCACGATGAATAGCATCGTTCGGCTATGTCTGCCTTGTCAGTTAGTGTTAGAGCAATCGCCATGCCAATAATTTAAAGGCAGGTTAAACAAGGTCTTAAGAGAAAATTAGAGGGCTGGGATTTGTTAAGCTGTCGCCTGCTGGCGACACCATTTGCATGATTATTCTGGATTGCAGTAAATCAAAGGCAATCTGCTGTCGTCAATCGGTGACAGTGATTTTTAATGCCTGGTAGGGGGCATGTTTTATGTGCCCTTGCGAAACAAATATCCAATGGTCAATGTTGTCAGATTCGATTGATTAATTATGGCTTGTTGGCTCTGTGAGCTGCAACAAGGCCTCGCCAGCAGGTGGGGGATAGCAGAAAGGCGATCATGACGCCGATGATGGTCAAGGGGATTAGCCGTAGCTGACCACGACTTTCTGCCAACAGCGTCGGTTGTGAAAAGTCCGGTTGTACTTGCAGGTCAAACTGGGTCAAACGGTCGGTTAGGATTAGGGCGGGTGCCAGTGTGCCAAATAGCTGCCCGGTATCGGCGGGGTCGTCCAACCCGAAAGTAAGGTGCAGGCTTAGTTGGCGAACGCGTAACTGCCGACACATGTTCCGCGCCAGTCTTAATAGGCTTGCAGACATGCCCGGGCTACGTATGAAGGCCATGGCTGATTTGAATCTTCCCTTGCCTATTCGCCGCTGCTTGCGGGGCATTTTTTTAGTACCTGATTTTTTTAGCTTCTCATTTTTTGGAGGCTGGTCAAGTTGTTTGGACAGTAGGCCATAGGCCCAGGCGATAGATATTCGTAGGCGGAAGCTGTCATCTTTTTTAAGGCGATAGCCGACATCGAATGGCATCGCCAACAGGATTAAAGTGCCGAGCAGCAGCCCGAGTAAAACTAAGAGCATGGGGCGTGTTTGCCCTCAGCCTTGGTTTCGCCTTTACAGGATGCGTGGCCTTCCATGCATTTGCCGATGACTTCACCAATCTTTTCAAAGCTGGTGGCTGCAGCGCCCTTGATGGTTTCTAACCGCACACCGTCCTTGTTTACGATGATGATGGCCACTGGCTTGATGCCGCCACCACCGCCGGTGCCTGCGCCGCTGCCTTCGCCTTTCATTGGTTCATCACCTTTGCCACTGCCACCGCCGGCACCATAGCCAAAACCGATGCTCACTAATGGGATGAGGGTGTTACCTTCGATGGTGATGGGGTCGCCAATTACCGTTTTGCTGCTTAACATCTGTTCGACTTCTGCAAGTGCTGTTTTTAAAAGCGATTCAACGTTATCCATAATCCCCCCTATGAAGATCAATGTTGCGGTTAAAAATTTCGCGCTTAATAGTTTAGGACAAATAATCGCCAAAGATAGGTGGCAATCTTTAAACAGAATTCATTGTTAATTTCAGGGGAAACGATTTTTATTCACATGCCTTCGGAAATAATCTACCTGTTTTGTTTTGATATTCTCTATATTCATCACCGAAGTGTTCAATCAGTTGTTGTTCTTCTCGGTCGACTCTAAACAGATAAATCAGGTAAAAGGCGATTAGGCCTAAGGGCCCTGCAATCCAGTTCTGGATTAACAGAGCTTGTCCTAGCGCCCAGAGAAAAAAAGATAGATACATAGGATGCCTGATGCGTCTGTATATACCGTTGGTGACCAGGCTGTGGTTGTTGCGAATGAATAACGACGGACTAAAGTTCTTGGCTAAATCCACATGTGAGCGCCACAGTATCCAGAGGCCTGCTATAAATATTACTGCTCCCATCATGCTTAATAGTGCGGGTAGTTGGTAATCGGCGCTGCTTAACCAGGGTGAAAATATGCTGATTAGTGGTAGGAGCAAGGCAACGCCCCATAAGCCCATGCCTATTAACACCATCGAGTGTTCTTTTTTGATTTGAGTTATTTCTTTGCGCTGGAATTGTGCCCCGTAGTAGGAACGGATGATTGTTGCCACTAGCAGGCCTGCCAGGAATACGCTTTCAAATATTGTTTCATCCATGATTTTATTAGCTCTTTTTTAAGAGGGCCGTTGCTCTTTTTATTTTTTGAACGGGCGTTTGTATGTGTAAATTCTTAGGCTAAATTTTGTTTATTCCTGATTGATTTAGTCGGGATACTATCTATAGTAATTATAGGTGGCAATAACAACGCACCTAAAAGGAGGTACACAATGGAAATTACATCATTTTGGGTAATTTTGGCGATGTGTCTTGTACCAATCCTGGTTGGATATTTGGCTGTGGAGTCAGATGAACACGACTCATATACCGGCGGTTGGCACAAAAAACACAACTAATAGACGCTGCAAGTGTAGTGTCGGGCTCTGGGTAATATGATTCACCCAGAGCTTTGCCTATGACCTTCTTTTTGTTCTTTAGCATCAGTTGTTTTAATCCGCCGTCATCCTTACGCGGCTTTACTCATTTGAATGAGCATGCGTATAGACAATAAAATTTACGGAGGTTGTCATGTTATTAAGTCATATATCCAGTGGTCACATGGTTGAGGTCCCTAGCTTTGTCGACCTGATGAATCTGAATCGCGATGAGGTTGTTGGTCGTTATCAGGAGGGTGAAGAAGCCCAGGACCCTAAGGAGTTCAAGAAATCTGACTTGATTTTTTTGTCGGGTGAGCCACTGCCACGTTGTTGGACTGATCCGCATTATCGTGATGCTGAGTTGAAGAGATAATCATCATCAACTTAGGTTTAAGCGGTTTTATGCAGGGCAGGTTCATGCCCTCCAGATATTGCTGCAGGTGCGCTGCACCGTGCAGCGGCCATGCGGTGTTGTTTGCGATTTAGACTTCTTGATGTTCTCAGTAGCGCTTTCATATTCATAGCCTAGGTAGATCTCTGGTCTATAGCCTCCACGTACTCTACGTAAATCTGTACAATAGCTTTTCTTTCCAAGCAAGCAAGTATCATACATGGCACGTATTCAACACGATTACCCCAACAATGGCTTTTATGGCATTGGCATTATGCATGGTAAGCATGACCATAACATCGGTACGCTTTGGCGCTCAGCCTACATCATGGGGGCATCGTTTATTTTTACATTGGGGCGGGCCTATAAACAGCAAACGTCTGATGTGGTGAATGCCTGGACCAAGATTCCGCTTTATCACTACGACACTATTGATGATCTTAAAAAGCACCTGCCGTATAGCACGCGCTTGATTGCAGTGGAACTTGATGAGAAATCAGTCCCTTTGGCAACATTCGAACATCCAGAGCGAGCTATCTATATCCTCGGGAATGAGAAAAATGGTTTGCCTGAACCAGTCTTGGCTGCCTGCCACGATATTGTGCAATTACCAGGAGCGTATAGTCTGAATGTGGCTGTTGCCGGCAGTATTCTGCTTTATGACCGGGTCGCCAAAACCGAACGTGTTTTGCCCCAATCTGTGTGATTATGACAGTAGCAATAAACCTGAATCGCCTAGTTCACTAAATAGGTCGTTATACCAAAACGATTCAAAGTCTTTTAATCCGGCATTCTCATAATGCGCCTTGATATCGTTAAAACTATAACGAGTCTCTGATTTCACTGAGATGATTTGTAGGATTTCCATAATCCACTGGCTTTGTGCCTTAGTGACTGTCAATGCAACACCTCCGGTCTTGTCATGGAACACCAACTCATGTTCATAACCAAGATTGCTGACGATAGGTGGATTACCAAGCCATATCACTTTTGCATTGGCTTTTATGCTTGATGAGTCATCACTTTCTGCCAGGGCGTTTTCTATATAGTGTTTTTTAATCGTTGTTTTAGGCACTTTAAAGTCAAACCACTCGTGCAGAGGGAAATCGAAATTGGCACCGTGCATATAGTTGAACAGGGATTTTTTTAGGCCATAGCTAAAGGCATCATGGTCGACGCCGGTTGGGTCGGTATAAATAAGATCGTTGTTGGCGAAACTGCCAATTCTATTATTTACAATTTTTATATGAAATTCTTTTGGTGCCATGCCAACAGGGCTGTGTGCAGTCAGCGCAAATTGATGCCAGAAGCCGGACTGAATCACACCTGTTTCAAACAGTTGCCTAACCATCTCCAGTGAATCGATGGTTTCCTGTTTGGTTTGGCTGGGAAAACCATACATCAGGTAGGAGTGAACCATGATGCCGGCTTCGCTAAAGTTGCGGCATACCTTGGCAACTTGTTTGACGGTGACGCCTTTTTGAATCAGCTTCAATAATCGATCAGAGGCTATTTCCAGGCCTCCTGATACGGCAATACAGCCTGATGCCTTTAGCAATGTGCACAGGTCACGCGTGAAGCTCTTTTCGAAACGAATATTGGTCCACCAGGTGACACAGAGATTGCGCCTTAATATTTCCAGGGCCAGGTCGCGCATCAGTGCTGGTGGTGCTGCTTCATCGACAAAATGAAACCCGCTTTCACCTGTCTGTTGAATGACTTGTTCCATCCTGTCGCAGATCATTGAGGCACTAACGGGTTGGTATGACTTTATGTAGTCGAGTGAGACATCACAAAAGGTACATTTCCCCCAATAGCAGCCGTGAGCCAGGGTCAGCTTGTTCCAGCGGCCATCACTCCAAAGCCTATGCATGGGGTTGAGTGTTTCGATAATGGAGATGTATTTATTCAGTGGCAGGTCTGAATAGTCTGGGGTGCCAGTCTCGCTTTGGCTGTACTCTTTTTCATCACTGTTATCGATATAGACAACCTTTCTATCCTGCAAACAAAAGGTACGGCGTAGGTCATTCAGCTCACGTCTGCCGTTAATATGTTGGATGAGGTGCTCGATGGGTGATTCACCATCATCAAGGCTTATGAAGTCTGTGTATTCAAAAACACGCACATCTGAGAGTGAGCGCAGCTCTGTATTTACATAACCGCCACCCATAACCACGCGGATAGTTGGATGGTGTCTTTTTAACCATTGGCCACAGCGCAAGGCAGAAAACAGATTGCCGGGGAAGGGAATAGAGATCGCGACCAGCTGCGGCTTTTCCCTGTCGATATGCTTAGCCAGGTGGTCTATCAATATGTCATCTACAAAACTGTATTTAGTTTGTAGTGAGGCATTCAGTTCATCAAAGCTATTGGCAGACCTGCCCAGCCTTTCTGCATAACGACTAAACCCAAAGTTCGTATCGACACACTCTGTGATGATGTCTGCCAGGTCTTCAAGATATAGGGTGGCAAGGTGTTTGGCTTTATCCTGGATGCCCAGGGTGCCAAAGGCCCAGTTAATATCATTAAGCTGAGCAAATCGATTTGCCTCAGGCAGAAAACCATCCCGGCAGATCATGTGCGCCAGGGTTGGGTTATGACCTTGCAGGAAACTTATAACGCCATCGATGGTGCTGATGTAATCGTCCTTGAGGGCAAGGATGCGCTGAGCATTTTCTGAAATCGCTGGATTGTTGGCATCAACCTTTCCAAAAAGGCGTGTTAATCCTGCGGCTGAAAAAATGCTATTGATGACTTCAATGCCCAGGTCAGCCTGAGCACTGGGTATGTTGATCAGGTTCAAAAACCCCTTCAGATATGCCGTTGCCGGGTAGGGGGTGTTGAGCTGTGTGAACGGAGGCGTGAGCAGTAGGGCTTTGTTTGTCATGGGAATATTGGGTGTGCTATGGAAATTTGATCTTAACACATGCGCTGTGGGTTCGAATGGGGAGGTGTTGGGCTGAATCTGGCTGGTTATATGCTCTATTTTGGCCAAGTGATGCTTGAGTCTTGCCCTGAGGTAATGAATGGAATAGTCTGTTTCAACGGCAATAACTACGATAATTTAGGGACAAACTATGCTGCTATCCAACCTTGAAATAGTTCCCGGCAGATCAGTTAGCCAGCATCTGGGATTGGTGCAGGGCAACTCTGTGCGCGCCAAGCATGTTGGCCGTGACATTATGGCCAGCCTCAAAAATATATTTGGTGGTGAACTGAAGGGTTATACGGAGCTGCTGCAGGAATCACGTGAAGAGGCTGTCTCACGCATGGTTGAGCAGGCTGAGGCGGCAGGGGCTAATGCAGTGTTGAATATTCGCTTTTCCACCTCGTCAGTGACTCAAGGTGCGGCTGAGCTGTATGCCTATGGTACGGCTGTGGTCCTGGACTAAGCGCCATGTATGACCTGATTATTTTTCTTATTCTGATGAGCCTGGGTTATGGCTTTGGCCGTGTTGCCGAAAAGCGTCATTACAAGTCGATTATCGAACGCGAAACCGATCTGAATCGGATTCCAGCCATAGCGCTGCGTTTTCCACCACCGTCTCTCAAGCCACAGCACACCGTATTGGTGATGGGCAGTGTGGTGATCTCAATCGATTATTTCAAGCGGATTGCCGCCGGTCTGCGTGGCCTGGTGGGTGGGCGGATGATGAGTTATGAAACTCTGCTTGACCGTGCCCGCCGTGAAGCGGTGTTGCGCATGAAAGAACAGGCCGATGGCCTGGGCGCCAATATGGTCTTTAATATCAAGCTGGAAACCGCCAGTATCTCAAAAGGGCGTAAGAACAAGATTGGCTCGGTTGAGGTGTTGGCCTATGGTACGGCGATTATTCCCGCTGCCGCAGCAGCTGTTGCTCTGAACTAGCGTAGTAGGAGAGCCCCCTGGAATATAAGCAAGTCCAGCCGCCGGAAGGCATTAATAGCAGCCAGGAACACCCCCTCAAAGAGTTTAGTCTGCTGCTGCTAGGCATTTTGTTGTTCATTGTTGTGACTATCGTGTCACTCAGTTTTGCCGCCCATTTGCTAGCGCCGTTTGTGCCTTTTAGCGCCGAACAAAAGATGGCGGATCTGTTTGCTACGCAGATGAAAGATGATCAGATTGCGCCTGACGATGCTGCGATTACGGGTTATCTGCAATCCCTGGCTGAGCGAGTGGTGGTGGCGCAGAGCTTACCGGATGATATGAATATCACTGTGCACTACATCGATGATGAAACAGTGAATGCCTTTGCCACCCTTGGTGGTCATGTGTTTTTCTTTCGTGGCTTGTTAGAAAATATCCCTAATGAAAATTCCCTGGTTATGGTGATGGCGCACGAGATTGCCCACGTTAAGTATCGCCATCCGATCAAGTCGCTGGGTCGTGCTGTGATCACTGGCACCGCCATTGCTTTAGTCAGCTCTGCGGCCGGGGGCAGTATTATCGGTGATGTGCTGGGTGAGACGGGCCTGTTGACGGCACTTAAATTCAGTCGCGAACAGGAACAGCAATCAGATGAGGCAGCCTTACAGACCCTGACTCAGCTGTATGGCCATGTGGAAGGTGCCAACACCTTGTTTGATGTGCTTGAGAAGGCGCACCAGGATGATGGCCAGCCACCGGAGTTTTTCAGCAGTCATCCCCACACCGATAACCGGATTGAAAATATTGTTGCTATGGCAAACAAACAAGGCTGGTCAACCACGGGCACCATCACGCCATTGTCAGCTGGATATGAGCGTTGGTTAAAAATGGCTGACTGAAACCGGTTGCCCTACAGACATTCTTATTCAATATTTTAGATATCTGAATCTAGTTGCACTACTATGTCAGGGATTATGAGCATTAAAAAGTGGTTACAGAGTCTAGTTGGGTTCGCGTTTGTCTTTGTTTGCGGTTTTTTACTTGCCCAGGTAGCCAACGCTGAGTCTATTTTTCAACGTCATGCGGCTACAGAATGAAAAAACCCACTATCCGCAAGATCACTGTTAAAAGCTTGATTACATTTTTTTTAGTCATGCTGATGTTTTTGGCGACCATTATTGGGATTAATTTTCGTAACCTTTCCAATCAGGCCATCATTAATCAGGCCTTTGCCAACGCCAAGTTGGTGGAGGCTGGTCTGACTGCGCATATGAAAGCGGGTATGACAGATAAACGTGACTTTTATCTTCATGAAATTCGTCAGCTATACGATGTTAAACAGCTACGTTTAGTAGCTGCGCAGGTTATTCTTGATCAGTATGGTAAAACCCGTGATCAGCAGGCCAGTGGCGATTTTATTACCGATGAGGTTTTTGCATCCGGTGAACCCCGCTTTGAATTTAATGAGTTTTCAACCACGCCATTTATCCGCGCGGTTATTCCCTACATCGCAAGCAAACGTGGCAGTTTGGATTGTTTAGAATGCCATCAAGTAGAAGAGGGTACAGTTCTTGGGGTGGTGGATATTGAACTGGATGTCAGTCAATACCAACACTGGTCACTGTTTATTCTGGCAGTTATAGTTTTTGTTTTTCTGATATTTCTGTTGTTGATTTTATTGAATACCTCAAGAACCATTAAACGTTATGTTCAAGATCCATTAAATAGCCTGATTAAAAGTGCCAGTGTGGCTTATCAGAGTCACCAACCGGTATCTACTGAACAGTTTTTGTCTGCTGAATTTGATGATGTTGCCGAGGAAATAAATCTTTTTAATGCCGATGTTATTGCCCACCAGGATCAGATGCGTGATAAAAATATTGAGCTAACACAGCTTAACCATGAGATTGAAAGCACGCTGCGCGAAACGCTTTATACCATGGGTGTCATTGAAGAGCAGCGCTCAAAAGAGTCTCACAATCACACCATGCGGGTTACCCTTTACAGTAAGTTATTGGCGCAATATGCAGGCTTATCCGTTCACGATATTGGTCTGCTCAGTGCCGCTTCACCTCTACATGATATTGGTAAAATTGGTATACCTGATAGTGTTTTGCTCAAGCCTGGAAAGCTTGACAATGCTGAGTATGCAACAATGCAAACTCACACCCGTATAGGAAATACTATGCTCAAACATTCACAGCGTGATGTTTTGCAAGCGGCAGCGATCATTGCATTTCAACATCATGAACGCTGGGATGGTAGTGGTTATCCGCAAGGATTGGCTGGAAATAATATTCATCGTTACGCACGAATTGTTGCCATAGTTGATGTTTTTGATGCGCTTTATTCTGCACGAATTTACAAAAAGGCATGGAGTACCAGTGAGGTAGTCAGTTATCTTGCTCAGGAACAGGGGAAGCAATTTGACCCTGAGTTTGCTGCGCTTTTTATTGATCATATTGACGAATTTATCGACATTTACCAGCAACACCCGGGGACGGCTTGATAAATCATGGCGTGCTTAATATCAATATGTTAAGGCGGCTATTTTGAACTAGAATGGTTTTGAATTGTTTCTAATCGATGGTTTACAGTTAAAACTAATTACAATGGCCATATTTATATATCAACAGTTATACACTCAATGACGCATAAACCACTAAATATAGTCCTGATCGGTGCTGGAATAATGACCGCTACGTTAGGTGTTTTTTTAAGAAAACTAATGCCTGATGCAAACATTTCTATTTATGAACGTCTTGACTCGGTTGCTGCGGAAAGCTCTGATGCCTGGAATAACGCTGGCACAGGTCATTCGTCATTTTGTGAGCTTAACTACACGCCATTTGATAATGGCAAGGTTGATATCAGCAAGGCGCTTGAGATCGCGCAAAGTTTTGAAATTTCCAAGCAACTATGGGCATACCTCAAAGAAGAGGGCTGTATTTCATACGAGACCCCATTTATCAATGATATCCCGCATATGAGTTTTGTCTGGGGTAATGACAATGTTGATTTTTTAAAGACGCGCTATGACGCGATGTTCGCAGAGCCAATCTTTGAGGACATGAAATATTCATCTGATCGAGATCAAATAGCCGACTGGGCCCCTCTTGTCATGGAGGGCAGGGGCGTTAACGAGCCATTTGCCGCTACGAAAATGGATGTTGGTACCGATGTAAACTTTGGTTTGATCGCCAGGGGGATGATTGCTTATCTCGAAAACCGCGAGAACGTAGATGTTCATCTTTCTCATGAGGTCAATGGTTTTTCAAAGCAAAATGACGGAAGCTGGAAAATCGAAATTGAAGATTGTGCCACTAAAGAGGTTAAGGAAGTTTTTGCTGATTATGTCTTTATCGGTGCTGGTGGTGGTGCTATTACGCTGCTGGAAAAGTCGGGCATTGAGGAGGCTCAAGGCTATGGTGGTTTTCCGGTCAGTGGGCAGTTTCTTCGCTGCACAGATGACGCTGTTATCCACAGGCATGCGGCGAAGGTATATGGAAAAGCTGTCGTAGGCTCCCCGCCAATGTCTTTGCCTCACCTTGATACACGAATGATAGACGGTCAGCGATCACTTTTTTTTGGCCCTTACGCTGGCTTTACTACCAAGTTTTTAAAAAATGGATCTTATCTGGACCTACCGCTATCTTTCGAAATGCATAATGTCTGGCCGATACTTGCTGCAGGTATACATAACGCTGATATCGCCAAGTATCTGATTAAACAAGTTGTTCAATCACCTGAAGATAGATTAAAAGAATTACTCGCCTATTATCCCAATGCAAAGATGGACGATTGGCAATTAGCCACTGCCGGCCAACGCGTTCAAATCATAAAAAAAGATAAAGACAAAGGTGGCGTTTTAAAATTTGGCACGGAGATTGTCTGTGCTGCAGATAGATCAATAGCGGCATTACTCGGTGCTTCACCTGGTGCATCAACTTCAGTATCGATTATGTTGGCTGTGATAGGGAAAATGTTTCCTGATGAAATGAAGAGTAAAGAGTGGCAGCAGACCATACAAACAATGATTCCATCATACGGCAGGTCACTACTTGATGATGGCGATTTATGCTTGCAGACAAGGGCGCGGACCACTGCGATTTTGGGATTGGCAACAACGGCAAAATAGTCCGCATCTTATGCCGCTATTGTGTGGCCTTCAGAATCGCCGCCAATGGCATCATGGTGATCTCAGCGCGGAACAGGATTGAGCCATCATCTAGCAGGCCATAACAGTGATGCAGATATTGGCTGTCGCCAGCGCTATTCTTGTCTGTTGTAATTAGCGTCGGTTCATCGACGAGCAGGTGCAACACATCATTACTGCGCAACCCCTTGGTCAATTCACGATCGATTGAGATATTGTGCGAGGTATAGACCATCGGTTCATTTTCAAAGTCATGCTGATTGTTGAGGGCGCGCTCCAGCAGGGCGCAGGAGATTAGTCCGGCGGGGTAGGTCTCTGGGAATCTGACCCTGTCTTCAAGCTCATCGAAATAGGCCGATTGATCCGCCAGTGAACCTGAGAGAAAGTTCTTGGCATTGCCTGTGCTCATGTACTTACGTTTATAGAATAGTTTGCTGCCTTCTATGTAGCTGCGGTCGGCTTGCTGGCTGAGGTCGGGTAGCGAGCTAAGGTCGGTGTCGCTAAGGATGAGTGGCACCTGCGACTCTTTTTTGAAACCGAAGATGACGATGCCATTTTCATTCTTGATGGCAATGCGGTTGCTTAAGGTGGTGTTGTCATTTTCTTTTAATTGCGATTTTTTGATTTCAACCAAGACAGTTTCGCCGGGTTTCACCACGCTGGCGAAGCTGATTTGATAGTTGCTAAAGCCTAGCCTATGTTCTTCAATGATCTTGTTTTCGCTATGCTGTTGGCGATATAAACGCAGTTGATCCTCGATCAGACACTCAAGCTGGAAACCAAGCGCTATTGGACCGGCAAACGGGTTGCCATTAATCCGCTGCCACTTTTTGCTGTCATGAAACAGGTTGAAATCATCGGTAGAGTTACGCGCTGCATCAATATGGATTTGCAGCAAGGTAAGTGGCGTATGGGCAATGAGCTGGGACATGGTCGTTTGCATCCATTCTCCGCTGATCTGGTTTCGCGCTAGGCATTTCTGCCTCGTCTCTATTTAGATAACGTCAGGTAGGCCGGAAAAGCTGAATTTTTTTACGTGGTTTTTTGGGCGCGTGCGCATGGCGCAGCCTACTTAAGGTCTTGGAATAGGGGAGTAATGGTGACGGGTAGGGTGCGCCATGCGCACGCAAACACTATATAAAAGCCAGTCGTTCTACTTTTTACCAGCCTTGGGCTTGTTGCCCTTGTTGAGGATGATCTTGGTTTGGCTGACCTTGTTGCTTCGTGGTGCACGTCGACGTTGTTCTAGATTCTTAAGTAGCTCCTCACGGCTGCCTACTTCGAAGCCCGGCATTTTTATGCGTTTAATGCGGCCACCAATCAGTTTCTCGATATTGGCCAGCGAACGCTCTTCTTCACGGCTCACTAGTGAGATTGCCTGACCTTTGGCGCCAGCGCGGCCAGTGCGGCCAACGCGGTGGACATAGTCTTCCGCCAGGTAGGGAAGATTGTAGTTAACCACATGCTCAAGTCCCTGAATGTCCAGGCCACGGGCGGCCACTTCGGTGGCGACGAGCACCTGTATTTTGGCATCTTTGAAATCAGCGATGGCGCGGCGGCGTGCGCCCTGGCTTTTATCACCGTGGCAAAGGGCGGTTTTAATCTTGGTCTGTTTCAGCTTGGTGATGAGCTTGTCAGCCTGATCCTTGGTGCTGGTAAATACCAGTACCTTGAACCAGTTGTGTTGCTCAAGCAGCTCGACGAACAAGTCCGACTTGCGCCGTTCCTCTACAGAATAAGCTACATGTTCAACGGTATCGGCGATGGCGTTTTGTTTGGCCACGCTAATAAGCTCATGCCGATTCAGTATTTTGCTCGCAAGTTCCTTGACCGGTTGCGTCATGGTGGCGGAAAAAAGCAGGGTTTGACGCTGTTTGTTGGTCTTTTGCAGTATCGACTGAACATCAGTGATAAACCCCATGTCCAGCATGCGGTCGGCTTCATCCAACACCACAAATTCAACCTCGGAGAGATTGATGGTGCCTTGCACCATATGTTCCAGCAGGCGACCGGGGGTAGAGACGATGATGTCGACACCGGCCTTGAGCTTGTTTTCCTGGGAGTTTAGTTTAACGCCGCCGTAGAGTGCGGTAACCGAGAACGGCAAAAACTTGGCATAACCTTTAATGGTTTGTGCCAGCTGTTCGGCAAGTTCCCGTGTTGGTGACAGAATCAGGGTGCGGACCTTGCCAGGGGCTGGCGGTTTTGGTCGATCAAACATCTGCTGCAGAATGGGCACGCTGAAGGCGGCGGTCTTGCCGGTGCCGGTCTGGGCGTTGGCCAGCAGGTCTTTACCGCGCCGGGCCGGGATAATGGCCTTTTCCTGTATCGGGGTCATTTGGCTGTAGCCGCAGGCATCCAGGGCTCGTTGCAGCTCGGGGGCTAGATCTAAAGACGAAAATATCATGAAAAATCCTCTGTAGATCTTGCTACAGCTAAAAAACAGTGCCCGAATTATACCGGATTCCTGACCTCATAGTGGGGTGATTGAGGTAATCAGAGTAGTTAAGGCATCTCATATTTAACCAGGAGCCACAAATTAGGTCTCTGGCGGGCTATCTATCTGATTTAACTGACCGATCAGGGCAGCCGGGGAGGCGGTACACACGCTTGAAAACTGAAAGCGAGGCTGGAACTGGCAGCAAAATCCTGATGAACAGGTATTGGTGATATGTGAAGAAAATGGACGGTCATTCGAATGATGGTTGGCAATGACAAAAAGGGATGCAAGGCATCCCTTTTTAGGTCGGTGTGTATCAAACAAACTCTGCCGGATTACAATCTGGTTATTTTTTCATCTTGATCTCTTGACCCCTCGCGATAGTTTCCACCGCGGTCATCAGTGTCGCGCTCAACATCGCTATTGTTAGCAGAGTCGCTTTCACTGTAATCATAAGTGGCACGCTTTTTACGTTCGTTGTATTCATGACCTTGAGAATAGCTATCGCCTCTGTTCTCACTGTAGTTGCGATCATTGTTATATTCGTTACGGTCATCGCTGGCTTGACTGGTTGCTGCAAAGCCAATTAATGAACCTGCAATCACTATTGCTGCTATCGCTTTCATACTCATGGTGTCTCTCCTTATTACGCTATACGGGGTTTAAGTTATGACCAGGAGAGTGTCTTTCTGGCCTATTGAGTAACAATTTAGGCCAAGTAACTTAAATGAATCTGAATTTAATAATTCGCGGTTTTTAGGTACTAAAAAGCCAAGTAGGGTAGGCATGTGGTTAATGCCCAACCTACAATGAATTATTCAGATATTATTTGGGATAATCTTATTTTGATTGGCTTCACACTGAAAACACGCTGAATATATAGTGCTATGGATAGACTAGAAGGTTTACTCGACCAGATCGACCGCCGCGGTTATAAGGCCTATAAACAGCTGCAGGGGGATTATCAGTTTCCTGACTTTCTGTTGCGCATTGATCACGTTCAGGGGGATCCGTTTGCTGATCCATCTCGTTGTCGCATCTTTATCGAACCTTCTGCCATTGCCCTTGCTGATTCGCTGTACAGCAATAACATCCGCCGTATCGCCCTGGAAGACTATCTAGGCCGTTGCTTTGCTGCGGCGATCAAACAGCATGTAAAAGGCAACCGGGGTGCAGGCAAGAGCGGTGAGGTGGCAATTGCTGCCTATGGCCAACAGGTATTGCAGCGCAATGCGGTGCTGGTGCGCGAAGGTGGTGTAGAACTGCGCTTTAGACTGGGCCTGCCTGCCGATGGCCGCTCGGTCAATGCCCGGCAGGCAAAGGTCATGCTGTTAGATGAGCTGCCAAAGCTGGTGCAGGCGGGGCTGCTATCCGTAGACGCTGCCGCAGTACAAGCGCATGTAGACTCGGTTGAGGATCAAAACTTTTTACGTCAGCAACTTGAGGCTAAAGGTTTGATTGCCTTTGTTGCCGATGCAGCGATCCTGCCGCGTGTCAGTGGTGTTGATGACCGGCCGCTTGATCAGGCTGTGGCGTTTTGTGCGCCGGACTCACTCGCCGTGGAACTTGATCGCTTGCATGGTGAGCCTCTGCGTGGGCTCGGCATTGCCAAGGGGGTAACGCTGATTGTCGGCGGTGGCTATCACGGTAAATCGACCCTGCTGCACGCCATTGAGCGTGGTGTCTATAACCACATCCCCGCTGATGGACGGGAGCGGGTGGTGACCGATGCCAGTGCCTTCAAGATACGCGCCGAGGATGGCCGAGCCATCAGCGGGGTTGATATCAGTCCCTTTATTAATAACCTGCCGCAGGGCAAAGATACCCGCGAGTTCTCTACTCAGAATGCCAGCGGCAGCACCTCGCAGGCGGCCAATATCATCGAGGCCCTGGCGGCAGGTGCGCAGACACTGCTGATAGATGAAGACACCTCAGCCACCAACTTTATGATCCGCGATCAACGCATGCAGGCGCTGGTAGCCAAAGAGAAAGAACCAATCACGCCGCTGGTGCAGTGTATCCAGGATTTAAGTCAGAGTTACGCTGTGTCAGTGGTGCTGGTAATGGGGGGCTCAGGTGATTTCTTTGATGTCGCCGACAGAGTCATCATGATGGACAACTATATCCCCAAAGATGTTAGTGCCGAGGCCAGGGCGCTGATTCAACCGCAGACAACAGTTGCGCAAGAATCAGGGCCGTTGGAGATTACGGCACAGCAACGTGTGCCAACACCACAATGCCTCAGCCCTTGTGTGAATGAGGGCCGGGAAAAGATTCAGGCCTTTGATACGCGCGGCTTACGTTATGGTCGGCAGGAGATCGACCTAAGCAGGGTAGAACAACTTGTCGATAGCGCCCAGCTGCGCGCCATAGCCTACCTGATTCGTTATTACGCTGAACAATATGCGCCGCAGAAAATGGATCTGGTGGCAGGCCTGCGTAAGGCGTTGGCAGATGTAGCCGCAAACGAACTAGACCTGATCACACCGTATATCCTTGGCAACCTGGCTATGCCTCGGTTGCAGGAATTGGTTGCCGTAGTCAACCGTATGCGCGGGCTTGAGTTGTGCCGTAATGAGTTTGATCTTAAATAGTCATCAATGAATAAATACTTTCAAAACCTTCTATCCCAATTAGAAATAGTGTTTTTCTCTCTCCATACAATCAATTACAAGGGTTTTACGTATTCGTACGTATGTAATTAATTTCCATTACACCGATACCCATACATAAGGAATAGTGTGGGTTGGTCAGTTACTGGTTCATGGTATTGGCAAACGCAATAATAGCTCTTTAATCAGGGTTAATACACCTGGTTATTTAGCCATGCCAATTGAACTAATCACTGCATCAACTGGCGAGCGAAAAGTCATTGGTGGAAGAGAGCATGAAGGTCATCCGTTTTTGTTTTAGTACTTTGTTGGTTGTGATGTGTGTGGGAATAGCCCGGGCGGAGATGGTTTATAGCGTCGGTGTGGTACCGCAATTTGATGCGCGCCAGATTGAGTCGATATGGCAACCATTATTGCAGCAGGTCAGTCAGCGTAGCGGGGTGAAACTGGCGCTTGTCGCCTCGCCCAGCATCCCCGAGTTTGAGCGCCAGTTTGAGTCTGGCAAGTTCCAGTTTTCCTATATGAATCCCTATCACGCCATCGTTGCCAATCGCAGCCAGGGCTATCTACCCCTGGTGCGAGATGTCAGCAAGCAATTGAGTGGGGTTATCGTGGTGCGCCATGACAGCCTAATCACATCGGTCGAACAGCTCGACGGCAAGATTGTCGCCATGCCAGCCCCCAATGCACTGGCTGCATCATTATTGCCTCGCGCCGAATTCGCAAATGTTTTGATGATAGAGCCCGTCATTCGATATGTGCGCAGCCATGACTCGGTCTACCTCAATGTGGTGGTTGGCGCGACGGATGCTGGTGCTGGTGTGTTGAGAACGCTGCAACAGCAGCCACAGCAGCTGCGTGACAAGTTGCGGATTTTGCATCAAACGCGCAGTGTCGCGGCGCACCCGTTGATGGCACATCCATCCGTGCCTGAAGTGGTTATGAAAAAGCTGCAGGCGGCCTTTATCGAATTGGCTCAGAGTGTTGAGGGCAAAGCGCTGCTAGCCAGAATACCAATGACGCAGCCCGGTATCGCTACCCTCCAGGACTATCTGCCGTTGATAGATTTACAGCTTGATAGCCTTTATGTCAGCAGAGTGAACTAGCAATGAGTTTGCGCCTCAAACTTTTATTTCCGCCGCTGTTGTTACTGTTGCTGATTGTTGTTGTGGTGGAAGGCTATTGGTTGCCTTCATATCGCAATCAAACCAGTCAGGTCATCGTTAACGAACAGCAACATATCTTAAAAACCTTGACACCTGCTGTTTTGCCGTCTTTGTTGACCAGTGATCTTGCCGAGTTGTACGCCTTGCTCGAAGCGCAGAGTAATCTGCATACAGAGTGGCAAGAACTAAAACTTTACGACGCTGCTGGCCAGATACTTTATCCACTCGAACGGTCTGCAACAGCTAACCCTGACGGGCTCATCTTGCAACAGGCGGTTGAGAATAAGGGTAGGGACGTGGGTATGCTGGAACTCCGTATCGATGCTGATGCCATCGCAGCTGAAAAGACCAAAACTATATCTGTGTTTACAGATGTATTGCTGGGGCTTGTACTGTTAGTAAGTATTATCGTGGCCTTGTGGCAGGAATATCTGGTGCGCCGTCCACTGAGTCTGCTTTCCCTAGCAGCGAATAATCTTGCAAATGGGGATTTTTCCACAGTCTTGCCAGCCATTGGCAAGGACGAAATTGGTCAGCTGGCGGGGGCTTTCGCTGGCATGCGCACAACAGTCGAACATGCACAGCAGGAACTGCAGGGCGATGTTCAACGTGAGGCCAGCCGGGCGCAGGCCATTATGGACCATGTCTTTGATGCCATTATTACTATCAATTCCCTGGGGATTATCTCTTCATTCAATCCTGCTGCTGAACGGATCTTTGGCTATCAGGCTGATGAGATCATTGGCCAGAATGTCAGCCAGCTGATGCCTGAACCGGATCGCAGTAGTCATGACGGTTATCTACAACGTCACATTGACACTGGTGTGGGTAGCATCATCGGCAAGGGACGCGAGCTGTTGGGCCAGCGTAAAGATGGCACTCTTTTTTCGATGGAATTGGCGGTAAATGAAGTTGTGATCGGTGATGAAAAGTTGCTCACCGGCATCGTCCGCGACATTAGCCAACGCAAGCAGATAGAAGATGAATTGCGTGCCAGTCAGAACCGTTTGTCCCTTGCCACGCGTGCGGCGGGTGTCGGTGTTTGGGATTTTGATGTGTGCAGCGGTGAGCTTGTCTGGGACGATAGCATGTTCGAACTTTACGCTGTTCGGCGCGAAGACTTCTCTGGCGCCTATGATGCGTGGAGCCGCTGCGTACACAAGGATGACTTGCAGCGCGCAGGGGCAGAACTGCAGGCCGCCATTGATGAGAAAAAAATGTTCGATACTGAGTTTCGTATCGTTCATCCGAATGGTGATATACACCATATACGGGCGCTGGCTGATGTGCATTGTGATGCCCACGGTGATGTCCAACGTGTTGTTGGCACTAACTGGGACACGACCAATAAAAAGCAGGCCGAGGCTGAATTAGCGAGTCAGCGTCGCCAGATAGAAATCATCAACAGTATCCAGTCCAGTTTCATTGATGGTGGCGATTCCGGTGGTTTTTTTGAAGGTTTTATGCCCGATATTTTGGAACTGACCGAGAGCGAGTTTGGTTTTATCGGCGAGATCATGTCTGATCCAGATGGTAAGCCCTACATTAAGACTTACGACCTGACCAACATCGCCTGGGATGAGCCGACGCGCGAGCTCTATGAAATGCATGCTACCGAGGGGCTGGAGTTTCATAATCTGGATAGCCTGTTAGGCAAAGTTGTGCGTAGCGGTGAGCAGGTAATCAGTAATGACCCTGCCAATGATCCAGACAGCGGTGGCCTGCCGGAGGGGCATCCTGCTTTGAATGCGTTTCTTGGTGTGCCGGTCTATCAGGGTGGAGAGATGCTGGGGATGATCGGTCTGGCCAATCGCCCTGGTGGTTTTGACGAATCGGTGGTCGAAAAATTATTGCCGATCCTGAGTACCTGTGCTCAGATTTTCACCGCCATCACTAAGGAGCGTCAGCAGCAAGCTATTGCTTTAGAGTTCAAGCGCAGTAACAGTTTCATGAGTGGCTTGGTCGAGAATCTGCAGGCGGGTCTGCTGGTGGAAGACGAGGCGGGCAGGGTCTATGCGTTGAACCAGACCTATTGCGACATGTTCGATAAAGATGAAATGCCATTGATGATCGAAGGTGAGGATTGCACAATTGAATTTGAGAAAAACCAGACTCTGTTTAGTCAGCCTGAGGCGCTGCTGAAGTTGCGTCAGGAGTGCCTGGTTAGTGAGTCGGTGATTGTCGGTCGGGAGTTGCTGCTGGAGGATGGTCGTGTCTTTGAGCAGGATTATGTGCCTATCTTTTTCGAGGATGAGCAGGGCCAGACACATCGCAGCAATCTATGGAGCTATCGCGACATCAGCGAGCACAAACAAATCCAGAAAACGCTGGAGCAGGCAAAAGAGACAGCCGAGGCGGCGGCAACAGTCAAGAGCCAGTTCCTTGCCACTATGAGTCACGAACTGCGTACCCCAATGAATGGGGTGTTAGGTATGTTGCACCTGCTGGGCAAAACTGAACTGGATGAGAAGCAGCAGCGCTTTGCCGATACGGCCACGCACTCCGGTGAGATGCTGCTTACGGTGATTAACGACATCCTCGATTTTTCCAAACTGGAGGCAGACAAGCAGGAGCTGGAGTCCATTCCGTTTGATCTGGAAGGCTTGCTGGAACAGAGTGTCGCCCTGTTAGCCAATGCGGCGCAAGAGAAAGGGGTCGAGCTGATCTGTTCGGTCGATTTCGATTTGCCTCGTACGCTGAAGGGGGATCCAACCCGCCTGCGCCAAGTGCTGATCAGCCTGATCAATAATGCCATCAAATTTACCGAACAGGGTGACATCGTGGTGTATGCAACAAGGCTTGAGAACGGTCTTATCCGGTTAGGGGTGAGAGATAGCGGTATTGGCATGACGGCTGAACAACAGACACATTTGTTCAAGGCTTTTAGTCAGGTTGATAGTTCCCATACGCGCAAATATGGCGGGACGGGGCTGGGACTTGCGATAAGTCAGAAGCTGGTCATGGCCATGGGCGGCAAGATACGCGTGGCCAGTTCTCCAGCTCTGGGCTCAGACTTCAGTTTTGATCTTGAACTTGAAATTATTGCTGACAGTAAGCCTGATCAATATATATCTAAAGTCTTGAGTCAACGTCGTATTCTTGTCGTTGATGATAACGAAAACCTGCTAGCGTCGATGAGGCGGACCCTGAAGCAGTGGCAGGCATCTCTTACTGAGTTTGCTGTGAATGGTAGCGAGGCATTGGCAGAATTGCGTCGGGCTGCTTTAGCCGGTGAACCATATGATATTGCCATACTGGATTGGAAGATGCCTGGTATGGATGGTCTGGAGGTGGCTCGCAGCATCCGTGCTGATGCTTCGCTGCATGATATGAAAGTGGTGATGTTTAGTGCATTCGAGCAGAAAGCTCCGGCACCAGAAGTGGATGTCTGGGTATCAAAACCGTTTCAGCAATCCAAATTCTTTAACACCTTAGTTCAGCTGCTAGGTGAGCATAAAACAGTTGAGCCGGTAGCCGAGGCGCATTCCAGTAGCGACAACAAGTCTTTTTCAGGCAGAAAACTGTTGCTGGTGGAAGATAATTTCATCAACCAGGAAGTCGCGCGCGAGATTCTCTCTGAGGCAGGCTTTGATATCGACATTCGGGAAAATGGTGTTGAGGCCTTACAGGCCGTTCAGGCAAATGACTATGACGTGGTGCTGATGGATATTCAGATGCCGGTCATGGACGGTCTGGCGGCAACGGAGAGTATTCGGGCTCTGGGTGGGCGCTATACCACATTACCTATTATCGCCATGACTGCTCATGCTCTGGGTGGTGATGCAGAGAGGAGTTTGGCCGCTGGCATGGATGGTCATCTTTCCAAGCCCTTTGACCCGGCTGCACTATTCACGGAGTTGGCAAAGTGGTTTGAACCGGGGCAAGCCTTATTCACAGAAAAAGCGACGGTAACACCAATATTAACTGAAGACCTGCCTGTGGTGCCGGGTATTGATCTGGAAGACGGCCTGCAACGCCTGAACGGCAACTGGGTGGCCTACAAACGTATTCTGCTTAGTTTTCGTAATAAACAGGCTGAGGCGGTGACACAACTGAAACAGTTGATTCAACAGGGACAGTGGGACGAGGCAGCGCGGCTGGCTCACAGCTTAAAGGGCAGTGGCGGTAATCTTGGTGCCAAACAATTGTATGAAACGGCTGCTGTAATGGAACAGGTCTGTCGTGAAGGTGATGCAGATGCGGCCGAAGCGGGACTTGAAAGCCTGCGTGCAAGTCTGGCAGAGGTTATTGATGGCCTGGCTGTTTTGGAGACGAAGGATCAGGTAGTGCCGACGCCAGAGAGTCTGACAGAAATTGATTCCGACAGCGTGCATGTGTTGCTGGATGAATTACTGCAATTGCTGGATAACGATCTGGGGGCAGCGCAGAGTCACCTCGCGAGCCTGCAACAACATACGGTTTGCAGTGATTATGCTGCACCCATGAAAAACCTGGAAAGTGCACTAAATAGTTTCGATATCGAGTCAGCTAAGGCTATTGTCCAAAGTATGCAGGTAGCGTGAGTCAGCCATCGTGCTGAGGTAGTTGGACTTTGTATTTCGCAGTTAATGGGATTTGCCATCAAGGCACTAGTGAAGTTGTAGATATATAAATCAACAACCTCCAAGAGGTGAAATATGTCCGAACGTACAATATTGCTGGTAGATGATGAAGAAAATATTTTGTCATCCCTAACTCGTTTGTTGCGCCGCGATGGTTACACGATCTTTCGCGCTAACGGTGGTCAGGCCGGACTGGAACTCCTGCAGCAGCAGGAGGTTGGCGTCATCATTTCCGACCAGCGTATGCC
This sequence comes from uncultured Gammaproteobacteria bacterium, assembly GCA_965602225.1. GTDB lineage: Bacteria > Pseudomonadota > Gammaproteobacteria > Tenderiales > Tenderiaceae > Tenderia. Next base: position 22,282 of record CBFCYE010000035.1, read on the forward strand.
AGAGATGACCGGGGTGGAATTTCTGAGCGAGGTCAAAAAACTTTATCCCAGTACCGTACGCATGGTGCTGAGTGGTTACACCGATCTTAATTCGGTGACCGATGCTATTAATCGTGGCGCCGTGTACAAGTTCCTGACCAAGCCGTGGGACGATGAGCTATTGCGTGAAAATGTCGTTGAGGCTTTTCAACATTTCGAACTCAAAATGGATAACGAACGTTTGGCGCGGGAATTACACAGTGCAAATGAGCGGTTGAACCAAATCAATAAGGGTTTGGAGTGTCAGGTAGCGGAGGAGGCTGGTAAGGCTTCGTCTAATCTGAAGGTATTGCAGATGGAGCAGGAAATCCTAGATAGCCTGCCGATAGGCGTGGTCGGTGTGGATGACCACGGTATGTTGGTAGTAGCCAATCGTAAGGCTCAACAGCTTCTTGAGCAACAAGGACCGATCATGATAGGTGACTTGGCGCAGGACCTGCTGCCAGCAGCTCTGACTGATTGGTTGGCCCAAGAGCCGGAAAATTCGGGAGAAACTTTTACTACCCAGATAGGCGCTACTACGATTCAGGTATTTCGTAGTCGCCTGGGGCAATTGTCAGGTGGTCAGGGAACTGTTTTGGTTCTGGTTCCTGAGAGCATATCTAAATAGCCGATGTTTTTTCTAAATAGAGGTAACTCATGACTAACGTGGTGGGAGCGCAGCCATTAACTAAGGCTGAGATAAAAAGTGGTCTACAGCGGTTGCCAGCATTGTCAGCGACGGTGACGCAGCTACTTGAATTGACGCAACGGGACGATGTGGATGTGGATCAGGTAGCCCGGACGGTTGCTTACGACCCCGTGCTTTCGGCACGTTTGTTGCGCGTAGCTAACTCGCCATTTTTTGGTTTGGCGGGTGAAATCACTTCCATCAATCAGGCCTGTATGACGCTGGGCATGAATACAGTGCGTAATCTTGCCGTGGCAGTTGGGGTGGGCAGTTGTTTTAGCGGCGGGGATGAGCAAGATCGATTATGGCAGCAGTCAATGGAGAAGGCGATTGCTGCTCAGGCCTTGGCACGCCTTTGCCGGCAAAATAGCGAGACGGAATTTACAGCCGGCATGCTACATGATCTGGGAAAGATGGTAATGGTTTCCTGTTTTACCGATGCCATGAAACAAACCATCGCTTATCAGGGTTTACACAGCTGTGAGCTGAGCGTGGCTGAGCAGGCCGTGTTTGGTATGGTTCATGTGCAGATCGGTGAGATGGCGGCGAAGCAATGGCATCTACCTGCTTTGATTGTGCAGGTTATTTCAGGCCGAACGAATGGCGCTGAAGAAGAGCCACATCCTGTCGTTGATATTGTGATGTTGGCAGCGGTTATCAGCAGTGGCATAGCTGCTGAGTCGGCCGAAGAGTTATTGCATCGTATGCCGGAAAAGTCGGTAGTGCGGTTGGGTTTGAATCTTGCGTCAATACAGGCGTGGTTGGTCGATGTAGAAAAGAATAGAGCGATGGCGCAATTACTGGTCTAGTTGCTTCGTCATGCATCAGCATATTTGTTGGCTAGGTATTATTTTTTTCTAGTTTCCTATAC
>CBFCYE010000036.1:0-23359 GCA_965602225.1 uncultured Gammaproteobacteria bacterium
GACCCCGGGTTTGATGACGAGCACGATTAGTTTGTGGGGCGAGGGTGCGCCGAATGTATCGGCCACGTTTGATCATGCCACTGAAGCACAAAACCCGTATGTGACCGGTGGTATGTTCACATATACTGATGGTGTTGATGACACCACTGATGATGCCGATGGTAAAGATTTTGGTGGTTCTAATGGCATATACAGTTATACCGATGGGGGCTTTGATCAAAACTCAATTCCCTGGGGAAATTATATGGATCCACTGGAAGCCAATCCGTGGAGTTTTGAAAGTGCAAAGTCGCCCTAGTGGCTGGTGAAGTGAAAAGCGTAGGTTGAATTATGAAGCTGGATGTGAAGACAAAGGGTAGCAATAAGCAGCGCAGGGCAGCGATGAATATCGTTCGCTGGCAGCTGTTGCCGTTGTTGCTCGTCTCGTCTGTTGTTTCTGCTGCCACCTTTAATCAGACTGACTGGAGTACTGGCGTCACGGCCAATACCGCTGTTGACCCAACCAATCAAACCGGTTGGACGGAGGCTTCCAGTAAAGATGCTGGTATTGCTACCAGCACCGACCTGACCATCTCGCCTGCTGCCAGCAGCGTTACCCATACCCGCACTGATAGCACCGAATTTGGTACTGGTATCAACTTTCAAACGCATAACACCAAGACTGATTTCTCCGGTGCTGGCACATTACTAACCGATACCCAGGTGAATAACGGTGCTGTAGGCATCAAGCCCGCTACCTTGGTCTCTGCCTGGGCTGATAAGGCAGGCACCGCCTGGGATGTGACTCTTCCGTACGCTGGGGCCAATGCCTTCTTTGCCGATCTGGACGGTGATGGTGATCTGGATATGATGGCTGCCAGCTCTCAACGTGTGCATGGTTATCGCAATACGGGTACTGATGCCAGTCCGGCCTGGACTGCAGAGTCTGGTTGGGATATTGCTGCGCCGCTTTATGCTGGTTCTTGGGTTAATAATACGCAAACAGCCCTGGGTGATATGGATGGTGATGGTGATTACGACTTGTTGCTGTCTCATTCGGGTAGAGCGATTCATGCCTTTGAAAACACGGGTGATAGCAGCGGTCCTGTCTGGACAGAAAAAACAGCCTGGAATTTAGCATCAGGGGAGACAGCAACGGTGGCCTGGAAGCTAACCTTGGCGGACCTGGATGGTGATGGTGTGCCAGAGGCTCTTATAGGTGGTAACCATGGCTCTGGCGTGACGAATGTCTATAGCTTTGATGAAACACCCGCAGACACTGTTACGTACTGGGTGCGAGAGGCTGCCTGGGATCCGCCAGGTGGCGCAGGCTATGGTGCGGTGCCGAGGCCAGCGGCTGGCGATCTGGATGGTGATGGTCTCCTAGATCTGACAGTTGGTTGGAGAACTCAAACGAATCTAATGCTGGTAACTAATACCGGCACAGCGAGCGCACCTGCCTGGTCGGATAATGGTTTTACTGGCGCCGGTGGCGTAGGCACTGTTTTAGATAATGGCTCTGGCTACGATTACCCTGCCTTGGTTGATTTTGATAGTGATGGTGATCTTGATATTATGGTGGGATTGTCAGGTTCTGCCACACTGACCGCCTATGAAAACAGCAGTACTACCTATAATACTGCGGGCACCTATACTTCTGCCGTGATTGATACCGGCTCGGGTAATGTCGGTTACACCATCTTGGATTACAGTGTTGTTACCCCTGCTGGTACAACCCTGAGCATGGATGTGCGTTCTGGCCCAACCGCGTCACCGGATGCGGCCTGGACTGACTGGGCCGACAACACCGGTATTACCAATGGTGCTGATATCTCGGCCATGGGCAGTGGCCGTTATTTTCAATACCGCGCCAATATGTCTACCACAGATACCTCAGTAACGCCGCTGTTAACCAATATCACCGTTAACTACACCGCCTATCCGTTGGCAACAAGCGTTAACTACGCAGGCAATAAGCTTTCGTTGTTGCCAACAAACGCACCAATTACCTGGACAACGCAAACTGCCTGGGATGTGCTGGATGTGGGTGAGAATACACAGCAGCCAGCATTGGGAGACTTAGATGGTGATGGTGTTCTCGATCTGGTGCTTGGTGACAACTATGGTTATGAAGCAGAGGCAAAGCGGGGTACCGGTTCGCCTTTTTGGACTACGCACGCGGCATTTCAGATTGATTTTACGGACCACGCAGATGTTGCCGCTTACCACCACTCGGCGTCCCCCCGTCTTGCAGACTTGGATGGTGATGGTGATCTCGATGCGCTTGTTGGCGTATTTCGTACCAATAATGTAGACGATACAACAGTTCATGCCTATGAAAACACCGGATCAACCTCTTCTCCTGTCTGGACGCATAAGCAAGCCTGGGAGTTAACCGCGCCGACAACGTATGCCTACCCTGCTTTTGCTGATCTGGATAATGATGGTGATTTTGACCTGATTCTCGGCAATAAAGTTGGTTGGGTGGTGGCTTATCGTAACGATGACATTGGCTCAGGCCCCGTTTGGACGGCCAATAGCGCGTGGGATATGACTGGGGATGTTGGTGGTTACGCTATAACCCCTGAGCTGGCTGATGTTGACGGCGATGGCGATTATGACCTGTTTCTTGGTGATGCCACTAACAATAAGTCTCATGCCTATGAAAATGTTGGCACTATAACCAATCCAGTATGGAACAATAATGATAGTTGGGATGTGCCGGGCGGTAAGTCACCCGCAGCCGCCGACTTTGATGATGATGGTGATATAGATTTTCTGGTGGGCAATGGCAATGGTCAGGATTTGCTTGGCTATCAAAATAGCGCCACTCGTACCTATGCAAGTTCAGGCACCTTTGAATCAGGCATTATAGATTTTGCTGGTGCCACCTTTACCACCTTGGGTTACACCGAAAATATTCGTACCGGCACCGGTGTCACAGTCTCAGTGCGGGCCGGTAATACGGCAACACCGGGTGGGGTTTGGACTGGCTGGACTGCCGTTGCCAATGGCGGCGATATTTCGGGCTATAACGGTTATCGTTATATGCAATATAAGGTAGCGATGACGGCCAATGGTGGCAATAGTCTTTCACCTGAAGTGGCTGATGTCAGTATTAATTACACCAGTCTGCCTTCACCCAGTGCGCTGATTTCATCTGCTTATGACACCGGTGTGGTGGGCAATTTTGTGATTGGTTTGAGCTGGACTGAGACCCTGGTTGCCAGTTCTGCTGTTCAGATTCAACTACGAACTTCACCTGACAATGCCACGTGGACTGCCTGGGTTGGCCCAGATGGCACCAACGCCACCTATTGGAATTCGGCCAATAATCATGGCGGTGGCTGTTCAGGAACGGGCAGCATAACCTGTTCAACAATGGCATCTATGTTTAAAGATGGTGCTAGTGATCAGTGGTTCCAATACCAGGTTTCCTTGGTGGCCAATGGCGCAACTACGCCGACATTTTCTGATGTCACGCTGGAATATGTTCCAGTGTTACCGCCGGGCATCACCCTGAGCAAAACCACCGGCCTGGTGACGACAGAAGCTTTGGGCACAGATACTTTTACTGTTGTTCTGGATAGCGCACCAACGGCTGATGTAACGATAACGCTTAGCAGTGATACCGCCTCAGAGGCAGAGCCGACTGTAGGCAGTCTGACATTTACACCCTCTGGTGGCGGCATCTGGAGTACGCCTCAGCTTGTGACCATTGCTGGTGTGGGTGACTTGATTGATGATGGCGATATAGGCTTTATTATTTCGGTTAATCCAAGCAGTGCTGGCGATGCAGCTTACGATGCCCTGGCCACCCTGACCGTGACCGGCACCAACACCGATGATGATACCGCGGGTGTAACGGTGACACCGACATCGGGCCTGACAGTGAGTGAGTCAGGCACAACTAACGATACCTTTACTGTGGTGCTTGATAGTCAACCGCTTGCTGATGTGGTTGCTGGCCTATCTGTTGATGATGTGACTGAGGCGACGGTTTCTCCTGCCTCGTTAGTCTTTACTCCGGCCAACTGGTTTACTGCGCAGACGGTAACTGTGACGGCTATCGATGATGGTGTTGATGATGGTGATATTGCGTTTAATGTCGTCACTGCAGTAACAACAAGTGCGGGTGATGGTAACTATCACGGTTTGAATCCTGATGACGTCAGTGTGACTGCGATTGATGATGATACGGTAGCTATCATTGTTAACCCTGTTTCAACCTTAACCACAACTGAGGCGGGTGGTACTGATTCTTTTACCGTTGTTCTGGGTAGTGAGCCACTCTCTAATGTCACCATCACTGCCACCACTTCGAATGGTACTGAGGGGGTAGCCAATCCTGGACAGCTAACCTTTAGCAGCGGCAACTGGAATGTGCCACAGACGATAACTGTTACTGGTAATGATGATGGTAATGATGATGGCGATATCTATTACACAATCTTTCTGGGCAATGCCAGCAGTGCCGACCCTACCTATGATGGTTATGTTTTGTCGCATCTTACGGCGGTTAATGCCGATGATGATAGTCCTGGAATTGTGGTATCGCCTAGTTCTGGTCTGGTGACAACTGAGGCGGGTGGCGTAGCATTTTTCAGGGTTAGCCTGAATAGCCAACCAACGGCTTTGGTGACGGTGAGTATTAGCAGTAACGATGCTGGCGAAGGTTCTATACCCACCACATCTATCGTGTTTGATTCTGGTAACTGGGATCAAGCGCAGCCCGTCAGTGTTGTTGGGGTTAATGATCCAGGTGATGACGGTGATGTGGTTTACACCGTGACTGTCGCGACGGTGTCGGGCGGTGACACAAGCTATAACGCTGTGGCATCGGCTGACGTTACACTGACCAATGTTGATGATGACGGCGTAGGTGTAAGCGGGAATGCCTTTTCGCAGAGTAATTGGTCTGTGGGTACGGTAGGAAATGCCGCGGCGTGTACAGGCATGAACGGCGTTTGGGTGGATTCTCAATGCACGCTTGTCGATCCCGATAACCAGTCAGGTTGGTTAGCTTATTACAGCAAAGAGAATGGTATTGAGGTGGTTAATGCCGGTGCCGATCTGCGTTCGGCGATTGCCAGCAAGACCCTGAGGCATAGTAGCAATGCTGACTTTGCCATCTCTGCCAGCGCTCAGACCTTTACTACCTATGATGAGTTTTCAACCGGTGCTAGCCTAAGTACCGTTCAGGTCAATAACGGCGCGGTTGCTCTTACCCCAACAGCCTTGTCTGCCTCTTGGGCAACTAATGCGGCTTGGGATCATACTCTTCCCACCATTGGTTCTAACGCTAGTTTTGCCGATCTGGATGGTGACTCTGATCTGGATATGATCGCCGCAGGCTCGCAATATGTGTATGGCTATCGCAACACAGGGTCGGATGCTAATCCTGTATGGGCAGCTGTCCAGGGTTGGAACATTGGTGCGACCACGCTTGGTTGGGCTAATGCGATTAATACAGCGCTAGCTGATATTGATCAGGATGGTGATTATGACCTGTTGTTGGCTCATCAGAGTCAAGCGGTTGTTGCATTTGAAAATACCGGTGATGCGAGCAATGCAATTTGGACCCGGAAATCAGAGTGGGATTTGGCCTCAGCCACTGGCCTGGGAAATCCTTACAAAATAGCGCTGGATGACCTGACCGGTAATGGCGTTCCAGATTTGATTGTTGGTGGTCTCTATTCAAGCGCCAAGATGGTTGCCTATAGTTTTAATGGCACCACTTGGGTTTATCAGTCAACCTGGAATCCACCTGGTATTTACAGTAGCGCTCCAAAGGCCGCGATCGGTGATTTCGATGGTGATGGTGATCCTGACATCACCGTGGGTTGGGGTAATAAAACTAATCTGCAGCTGATTACCAATAATAACGCGGGGCTGCCTAGCACCCCGAATAACTGGACCGATAGTGGCTTTACCGGCGCATTGATCAGCAATGGTACTGCTTTTGATTATCCTGGCCTGGCTGATATGGATGGTGATGGTGATCTGGATCTGATGATAGGTGCATCAGATACAGCAACCATGCTGGGTTATGAAAACAACGGTACCATCTATAACGCTTCGGGTATCTATACCTCACCAACGATAGATACGGGTAGTCATGATGGTTTTACCACGCTGGATTACACGGCGAGCATACCTGCTAATACCACGCTGACAATCGATGTGCGTGCCGCTGACTCGGCCGACCTTGTTACGACTAACGCAACGGGCTGGATCACGGGCGTTGCCAATGGTGCAGATGTTTCAGCCGCGCTTGGTAGTCGTCGTTATTTTCAATATAGAGCGAATCTCGATAACACAGATACGGCTGTGACACCGGTGTTGACGGATCTCGCGATCAACTATGTTACCTATCCGTATGGCGATAACGTTGTTGCTGCCAATGATGCGCTGAGCCTGGAAATACTTTCTAAAACTGTGGTCTGGACCAGTGAGAATGCTTGGGATCACGATATTGGTACTGGTACCCCTGATGGTAATAATAGCTATCCAAAACCATCGTTTGGTGATATCGACGGCGATGGTGATTTGGATATGCTGCGTGGCGATAACTGGTCACAAAAAATTGGCTTTTATGAAAACGACGGTACCAATACCTGGAACTACAGAACAGATTGGAAACTCTACTGTTGTGGTGGCTGGGGTAACACTATTCCTGCGCTGGCGGATATGGATAATGATGGTGACCTCGATGTAATGTTGGGTTCTGTATTGTCGACTGTAGTGGCCTTTGAAAACCTCGGTGATGCCAGTGCGCCAGTCTGGGACACTAATGTTCCTGCTGATCAAAGACTGGCCTGGAATATAATCAAGGGGGGTAATGGTAATACCTCTATTGATCTGGCTGATCTGGATGGCGATGGTGACCTGGATGCCATGGTGGGGGATAGTGCCGGAACTAATGTTGTTTGGGCTTATGAAAATATCGGTACCAAGTCCGCTCCTGCTTGGCAGGCAAACAGCAGCTGGAATCTGTATGAGTCTCAATGTTTGGGTTGTAATTGGTATGCCGTGGCGCCTGCCTTCGCTGATTTAGATGGTGATGGTGATTTCGATGTCATCCTGGCTAATCGAGGTGGTGACAGGAAACCATATGCCTATAGAAATGTTGGCGATAGCACTACACCGTTGTGGGAGCGTTACTCCGACTGGGATCCTGTCAATACAGGTATAGGTGCATTTTATGAGTTGGCTGACCTGGATGATGATGGTGATGTGGATTTGCTGCATGGCTCAGATATTTCAAATATTGATGGTTATCGTAATACCGGTGTAACTACTTATGCCGCATCTGGCTCTTATACTTCAGAGGTTCTTGAAATTGGCGGTCATCTTGGTTTTACCACGGTCGATTATGATGCCTCCATTCGTACAGGAACAACGCTATCGGTAGAGATTCGTTCTGGTAATACGGCTGATCCAAGTGGCTGGGCTGGTTGGCAGACCTTTGCTAATGGCGCAGATATTTCCGCTTTTGGTACTAATAGTTATGTCCAGTATCGCGTCAATATGGCGGCGAATGGAGCAAATACTGCTGCCCCGAGCTTTTATAGTATTGGTTTTAATTACAGTGGTGTAGCCCTGGATGAATCACTGATTTCAAATCCTTACGACACGACTGTTGCAACTAACCTGATTAGCGGGCTTGCCTGGAGCGAGACCCTGGCGGCAGATACGGATGTCAGAATACAAATCCGTGCCGCGGCTGATAATGCCGGGGCACCAGGTATCTGGACCGATTGGGTTGGACCTGATGGTAACTCTGGCAGTTACTGGAACTCGGTCAATACCTATGCGGGTGGTTGTAGCGGTACGGGCGCGATCAGTTGTACAACATTGCCAGCTATTCTGAGAAACGGTTCAGGTAACCAGTGGCTGCAATACAAGATAGTGTTGGTTTCAACCGGTTTTAATCAGGCGCTGCTTTCTGATATTGGTATTTATTATGAGACGGGGGCCGCTGCGGGCGCCAAGGTGATTTTAAGTACCACGACACTAAGTACTACTGAAGATGTTGGTGTTACACCAACAGACACCTTCACTGTTTCTTTGGATGCTGATCCAGCTTCACCAGTGACTATGTTGTTCAGTAGTGGTGATTTGACTGAAGGCACCGTATCACCATCCTCGCTGACATTCTCGGCGGGTGATATCGGACCAAAAACAGTCACTGTTACTTCAGTGGATGATGCGGTTCGTGATCTGGATATCGCCTATACAGTCTTTACTTCAGCAACAATCAGTGATGATGCCAATTACAATAACTTGGTTGTTAGTGATGTATCGGTAACCAATGTTGATGATGATCTCGCCGCTGGCGGTGTGACGGTGACACCGGTGACTGGTTTGGTTACGTCAGAGGCAGGTGCCACCGCAACCTTTAGTATTGTGCTGAATAGTGCGCCTACCCAGATGGTGACTATTTTCGCCTCCAGTAGCGATGAGACAGAAGGCATTGCTACGCCTGCAGTTATTGACTTTACCACGCTTAATTGGATGACTCCTCAAATAGTGACGGTTACCGGTCAGGATGAGGTGTTGTTTGACCAGAATGTTGCCTACACCATTATCAATAGTGTGACTTCTAGTACTGACCCCAACTACAGTGGTCTGGATGTGCCTGATGTCTCGGTGACCAATACTGATAATGAAGCCGCTGAGGTGACTATCACGGCAGATGATGTTGTGAATGGTCTGACCGTGAATGAGAACGGTGGTGCACGAACCTTTGGCATTACTCTGGCTAGTCAGCCTCAGCCAGGCACCAGTGTGATGTTTAGTCTGTCTTCATCTGATTTGACTGAAGGTTCGGTGCTGCCATTTATGCCAATGACATTTACTTCATCCAATTGGAATGTGCCGCAGTTGGGTACAGTGTTTGGCGTGGAAGATAATGTTATCGATGGTGATGTAGATTTTAATATTGTCACCTCTGCATTTATCAGTTCGGATTCAAATTTTAATGGCATAAATCCGCCAGATATTGTGGCCACAAATGTGGATAACGATGGTGTCTATACCATCACTGTTTCCCCGGTTACGGGGCTGGCGACAACTGAAGATGGCGGTTATGAAATCTTTAATGTCACGCTTTCATCAGCGCCTAGTGCCGATGTCATTATTAGTCTGACCAGCTCAGATCCGGGCGAAGGTTTTGTCAAAGACTACGTTGTTCTTACGCCGGATGGCATAACCTGGCGTGGAGAAACTGTAAGGGTTACCGGGATTGATGACAATATTGTCGATGCTGATCAGGCCTACACTATAGTCACAGGCGTGGCAGTGAGTGCGGATCCTAATTTCAATGGTATTGATCCGGCCGATGTCTCGTTGACCAATACCAGTACCAATGCCAAATATATTGACCTGGGTCAGGCGGGTGCCAATGCCGGTCGCTCTGTTGCCTATGCCGATGTCAATGGCGATGGCTATGATGATGCTGTAGTTGGTGCACCTAACTATGATGGCAGCTTTGCCAATGGTGGTCAGGTGGTTGTCTATCATGGTTCGTCTAACGGTGTTGTTTACGCGTCGTCATGGAGTGCTGAGGGTGATCAGTTAGATGCCTTCTTTGGACATGCGGTTGCCAATGCTGGTGATGTCAATAAGGATGGTTATGAAGACATTATTGTTGGTGCCTATGGCCATGATAACGGTGGCGTGGATGAAGGTCAGGTCTATATCTATCATGGTTCTGCGTCAGGGCTTGAGGCAACGCCAGCTCGAACATTGAGTAGTGCAGTTGGAAGTGCCTTGTTTGGTTATTCGGTAGCCTCTGCCGGTGATGTCGATAATGATACTTATAGTGATGTGATCATCGGTGCCTATGGTGAAGACAAGGTCTATATCTATCACGGTTCGGCCGGTGGTATCGCTGCTACTGCGGCACAAACCTTGACGGGTGATCAGGTAGGGTCTCAGTTTGGTATTTCGGTATCGGGTGCGGTGGATGTCAATGGTGATAACTACGATGATGTGATTGTTGGCGCTAGTCTATATGACAACGGTAATACCGATGAAGGTCGCGTGTTTGCATTTCATGGTGGCGCAGCGGGTGTTGTTGCCAGTGTTGCATGGAGTATGGATGTTGATCAGGATAATGCCTATTTTGGTCATTCTGTTGCCGGTGTCGGTGATGTCAATAAAGATGGTTATGATGATGTGCTGATCGGTGCCTATGGTTATGACAATGGTCATACGGATGAAGGTCGTATTTATGCTTATCTCGGTTCGGCAAGTGGTTTGTCTGCAACAGTGAATGCTGCGATTGAGTCTAATCAGGATGGTGCCTTCTACGGCTATGCAGTTGGTCGTGCTGGTGATGTGAATAATGACGGTTATGACGATGTTATTGTTGGCGCGCCTTCCTATGATAATGGTGAGGCCAATGAAGGTCGTGCGATTGTCTATTATGGTTCCGCTAGCGGGGTTAATTCAACGGTTGGTCTGAGTTTTGAAAGTGATCAGGCTGATGCCAATCTTGGTGTTTCGGTTTCAGGTGGCGGCTATTTTAATGGTGATTCCTATGCTGACTTGATTGCCGGCGCAGATTTATATGATGCTACTCAGACCGATGAAGGGCGTGGTTTTATGTATCGCTCACCACCACAGGCCTTTGGAGTAACGGTAACACCGACTAGCGGTTTGCAGACATCTGAAGCTGGGGGTTCAACCACATTTACTGTTGTGCTTGATGCCCCGCCAAGCGCTAATGTGGTTGTTGAGTCTTTTGTTGGTGATGCGAGTGAAGGCAAAATCGCATCAAGTGCCTTGATGACGTTTACGCCAGTTAACTGGAATGTTCCTCAGACCATTCTTATCTCCAGTGTGAATGATGATATTGATGATGGCGATGTCTTTTATAATATAGTCAGTATCGCACGCAGTTCGGATAGTAACTATGATGGCTTTGCTGTTGATACTGTCTCTGTCATGAATAGCAATGATGATTTTTCAGTCAATGTTGCAGCCACAGATATGAGTATTGCTGAGACAGGGGCCGATACCGGTACCTTTACATTTAGCCGCACCGGTGGTCTTTCGGCTTCCTTGAATGTTTTCTTCGCCGTCGGTGGAACGGCAGTCAATAGCATTGATTATTCAGGTCTGTTTGGTTTCGCGGTGATACCGGCTGGGCAGAGTTCGGTTGATGTGGTTGTTACGCCAGCGGATGACGCCTTTATTGATCCGGGTGAAACCGTCAGCGTGACAGTTTTGTCTCATGCTAATTATCTTTTGGGTACGAATATTACTGCGGCCATGACTATTGTCGATAATGATGCGGCCGGCATCACGGTCTCACCTGTTACTGGGCTTGTTACTAATGAGGCCGGTGGTAGTGCCAGCTTTACCGTAGTGCTTAATACGGCGCCTAGTGTTGATGTCAGCATTGCCTTGAGTAGTGATACAACAGCAGAAGGCTTACCATCAATTGGTAGTCTGACGTTTACATCTGGCAATTGGAATGTACCGCAGACAGTGACTGTGACTGGTCAAAATGATGCGGTTATCGATGGTGATGTGCCTTATAACATCATTACAGCGGCGGCGGTGAGTGGTGACGGCAATTACAGCGGTGTTAACGCCAGTGATGTTGCGCTAACCAATGCCGATGATGATGTCCTGCCAAATATTTCAATCGCAGCAACAACAGCAAATATCTCTGAGGCAGGTGGTACAGGGACTATCAGGGTTAGTCGTACCGGTTCTACCGCTGCGGCATTGACGGTGAATTTTTCTACCTCTTCATCAACAGCAACAAGTGGTGAAGATTACTATGTCATCGGTACGGCAGTGGTGATCCCTGCGGGTAGCAGTAGCGTCGATATAGCCGTGGTTGCAATCGATGATGCTGCCGTTGAAGGTGATGAGTCTGTCACGGCGTCGTTAGTGAATGGCAGTGGCTACATCGTTGCTCAAGCCAATACCGCGACAGTGATTATTGATGATGATGATCAACTGCAATTGCCGGTTGCCAACTTTGCGCTTGATCAGAGTGTCGGCGATGGTTCTAGTGTGACCGTGAACGTCTTTCTGGATTTGCCTGCTGTGGATGCGGTTACCTATCCGGTTTCAATCCCTTATACCGTCACCGGTACGGCGGCCAATCCGGCTGACCATGATGCCGCAAGTGGCACGATAGTGATTCCATCGGGTAAAACTGCTTCACTGCCCTTTAATGTGGTTGATGATGGGCTGGGTGATGCAGATCAAACAGTCATCTTTACCATGGGTACCTTGGTTAACGCTGTATCTGGTGCGCATAACAGCCATACCGTGACGATTATTGAAGACAATAAGATTCCTAAAGTTACTTTTGGGGTATCACAATTTGGTAATACCAATTTGATTGCCAGTGGTAATGGTGATGTCACCATTACCGCAACGGTGGATGATCCTAATCCGACTGATACGCATACCTATGATTGGAGCCTGAGCAATAATAACCTGGTCGATATTGCCGATGGTGATCCAGCCACATTTGTCTTTAGTCCAGCGGCATTGTTGGATGGTTTCTATAAAGTGCGCCTGAAAGTGACTGATGATGGTGCGCCTGCGGCCTTCGCCGAGGTGGATCTGTTGCTGGAAGTGAAACTGATCGTGCCAACGCTCACTACTGCTGATACTGATGGTGACGGTGTGTCTGATGACGCGGAGGCATTCTACGACCTGGACAGTGATGGCATCCCGGATTACATGGATAGCAGTACCCTTGCCAGCAACGAACTGCAGATGGATGTCAATCGTGAGGATTACGTCATGCGTACTGATGCCGGCCTGACTCTGAGACTGGGTGATGTCGCCGTGGCTGCGGGCAGTGATGGTGCCGAGGTTCAGGTGAGTGAGATTGCCAGTTACGGTGGTGGTGAAGCTGATCCGGGTACGGCCTCGGCAGTGGATACGGTGGCCAATACCGGTGGTTATTATGATTTTGAAATCATTGGCCTGCCGGATGCCGGTCAGTCAGTGCGGGTGGTTATCCCGCAGTTGGCCCCTCTGCCTAATGGCGCTGTCTACAGAAAATATGATCCGACTACCGGTTGGCAGGACTTTGTTATCGATGCCAATAATGAGGTTGCCTCTGCACCGGGTCAGGCTGGTGTCTGTCCACTGCCGGGTGATGCTGCGTTTACCGCTGGTCTGACTGAAGGGCATAACTGTATCCAGCTGACCATTGAAGATGGTGGCGGCAATGATATGGATGGTGTGGCCAATCATGTGATTGAAGATCCGGCCCAGTTGGGTGGGGTGCAGGTTGTTACTTCACCTGCCGCTTCATCAGGTAGCGGTGGTGGTGCCGTTTCTGCCCAGTGGTTGCTTCTGTTGGTGATTTATTTGAGCTGGGGCATTTTTGCTCGTGGCTTGTTACGGGTTCGTCGACAGTCGCACTAGTCCGTTGTTATCTACGTCGTGTCAGCGCCTCAACCGGTTTGAGGCGCGCCGCCCGATGCGCTGGTATATAACCAAATATTATTCCTGTTAGCAGTGCAGTACTAAGCGCGCCTAAACTTGCCCAGGCTGGCGCGGCGATGCTGAAATCAGCAAATGCCTGGTCGAGTAGAAAGCTGCTGCCCATGCCCAGCCCCAAGCCAGCCAGTCCACCGCAGAGCGATAACAGCCCAGCTTCAGCCATAAACAGCAGCATGATTTCCATGTCCTGCGCTCCCAGCGCTTTTAACAGGCCAATCTCCGCGGTCCGCTGTGAGATGGCAATCAACATCACATTCATAATCAGGATGCCTGCCACTGCCAGGCTGATGGCGGCTATGGCGGCCACGGCAAAGGTGAGGGCGGTGAAGATGCGGTCGAAGGTGGCGAGGATGCTGTCCTGGGTGATGACGGTGATGTCATTCTCGCCGTCATGACGTTTGCTGATGATTGCTTCAGCTGCCTGCATGGCTGCTGTAATGGAGTCACGGCCTTTGGCCTGAATCAAAATTCTGAACAAAGATTCGGTATTGAACAGGGCCTGGGCAGAGGCTACCGGGATGATGATCAGATCACCGATATCGGTGCCGAGTGAGTGGCCCTGTTGGGCCAGTTCGCCGATGACACGAAAACGGCGTTCGCCGATGCGTAACCATTGTCCCAAGGCCTGTTGATTGCCAAACAGTTCCTTGCGCAGGGTGTGGCCGATGACGCAAACGGCAGCGCCACGGTGTGGATTATTGCTGTCGATGAATTTGCCTCGTGCCAGTTTCAGTTGCCTGACCTGTTCCATCTCGGCTGTAGTGCCCAGTACCAGCACCTCGCGTTCACGGGCCTGCCACGACACCGGTGCTGAGCCGATCACCACGGGTGCGACCTTGCCTACGGCATGGCTTTGGTATAGCGCCAGAGCATCGTCCAGGGTTAGGTCGCGCGGGGTTTCGCCTAGCATCGGTGGTGGCCCGCCGCTGGTTTCGGATCGACCGGGCAGGACAATCACCAGATGGCTGCCCAGGGTGGTGAATTGTTTTAGTACATAGAGCCGGGCGCCTTCGCCCAGAGCGGTTAACACCACCACGGCAGCGACGCCGATGGCCATTGCCAACAGGATCAGCAGGCTGCGGCCACGGTGGCCAAGCATGGCTTGCAGGCTATAGCGGAACACATCCGCCAGCCGCATCATGGGCTTAAATCGCCAATGATTTTGCCATCATCCATGCTCAGACGGCGCCGGGCGCGCTGGCCCAGTTCGGGGTCATGGGTGACGACTATCAGGGTGATGCCTTTTTGGTTGAGCCCTTCCAGTGCCTCGATTACATCAGCGCCTGAGGCGCGATCGAGATTGCCGGTGGGTTCATCGGCCAGGATCAGTTGTGGTTCGGTAATCATGGCGCGGGCAATGGCGACACGCTGGCGCTGGCCGCCAGAGAGTTGATCTGGTCGATGCTGGGCGCGGTCGGCGATGCCCAGCGCCTGCATGGCAAGCGCGGCCTTTTGTTTGCGGATCTCAGGATCGACTCCGGCCAGGGTCAGCGGCAGGGCGACATTGTCTGTGGCGCTAAGACGGGGGATGAGATGAAAAAACTGAAATACAAAACCAATATATTCAAGCCTGACCCTGGCTTGTTCTTCGTCGGCTAATTGATTGACAGCTTTGTCGTTGAAACGATAGCTGCCGCTATTGGGTTGGTCTAGCAGGCCAAGGATATTCAGCAGGGTCGACTTGCCTGAACCGGAAGGCCCCATGATGGAGATGTATTCCCCGGCATCAATATTGAGATTGATGTCACGCAGGGCATGGACGGTCTCTTCACCCACCTCAAAGTTGCGATTGATGCCGGCCAGTTCGATCATGGTTGTAGGTTTTCAATCACAGCATAGGCACCAGTCTCGACACCGGGGCGATCCAGCGAGGTGACTACCTGCTCATTCTCTTTTAAACCATCCACTACCTCGGTGTAGTCCCAGTTGGCGATGCCTGTTTTGATGTCGCGTAGCTGCAGTGTTTCATCGGCAAAGATCATTACCTTGGGGCCTTCCATCACCGCCAGGGTGGGAATGCGCAGGCTGTTGTGCTGAGCTGAGAGGATGATCTCGGCGTCAGCACTAAAGCCGGCCAGCAATCTTGGTGTTTGTTGTGGGTCTGTGAACTCAACCTCGATATCGACAGTGCGGGCCTGTTTTTCTCTATCCAACACGTAATCAGCGATGCGTCTGACCGTGGCGGGAAATTGCTGAGAACCATAGGCATCCATACTGATTCGGGCCGCCATGCCAACCTTGATGGTGGGTGCGTCGACTTCATCAATCGGCGCAGCCACATAAAAGCAGCCAGTGTCGATCAGGTCGATGGCCGGCAGGGTGGCGATACCAGGCGGAGAAGGGGTGACGTATTCGTTTAGTTCGCTGTTTATTTCGGCCACCACACCGCTGAAGGGGGCCAGCAGCAGGGTGCGGGCAAGATTGGCACCGGCCACATCCATACGGGCCTTGCTGACATTGACCGAGGCGCGGGCCGAGGCGCACTCCGCGCGGCTGGATTTGGCGCGGCTGGCGGCCTGGTCAATCAGTTCTACCGAGGCGGCGCCGGATGCCTTTAATTGCTGCAGGCGTTGTGCCTCGCGCTGGGCGATGTCAGCCTGGATGCAGCTGGCTTCGGTCCTGGCGCGGGTGGCCTGGGCTTCTTGTTCTGCCAGCACCACCTGGGCTTGCAGATCGTCGTTCCAGAGCGCCAACAATAGTTCGCCAGCCTCAACCTGGTCGCCTTCCTTGACGGGTAACAGGGTGATCTGGCCACCCATGGCCGGGGAGAGTTTGGCCCGGCGGCAGGCCATAATGGTGCCGGCACGGGTGTTGGCGACGGTGGCCTCAACAATGCCGCGCTCGACCTGGCTGACAGTGACCTGAATAGGCTCAGGTTTTGACCAGAGAATGGTTAGATATATGCCGATCAGGGCAATCGAGATGGTGATTATTATGCGTTTCAGGTTTCTATTCATGGCTAGGCTCGGGTGGTATGCACAATAACAAGGTGTCTATCATTATGTGTCGTCAGGCATAAAAAATCGAATTCGGCGTCTCGATTGAGTAGAATGGCGGCCGCAGTCAATAATAAGCAGGAAGATGACTATGAAATGCGCCGTTTATCGCAGTAATAAAAAAGACATGACCTACCTCTATCTGCCGGAAGAGGATGATATGGAGCGGGTGCCTGAGGCGCTGCTGAAGATGATCTCGCCGGTGGAGCGGGTGCTGGAATTTGAACTCACCCCAGATCGTAGTCTGGCGCTGGAAAATGCCGCCGATGTGTTGAAGCAGCTCAAAGAGCAGGGTTGGTTTCTACAGATGCCGCGCCTGGATAAAGATAAACCGCAGTTTCTGTCCTAGGAAAGCCACTGACCAAGCCCATCATTTCATTTGCTGATGGGTTTGGTTGCAATTCTTTATAAAATCTCAGGCTGCGGCTTGGCTGTTGTTGCTGGCCAGGTTTTGCTCAACCTGCAGCACCGCGCTTCCACTGATCTGTTGGCCATTACCGCTGAGGGCTTGGTGCAAGGCCTGAATAGTGGTGCAGATATCCTCAGGGGCCTGTTCGATCAAGGTGCCTTCACGTGAAGCCTTGATCAACCATTCGATGTCGATCTTCTTCAATTCCATTTGATTGAGGATGGGTTCAAAACGCCACAGGTAACCATTCTCAGCTTCGAAGTCGCGCACATGGGCACGGATGTCTTCGCGGATGGGGAATTCACGTCGGTTGCTGCTGATCAAAAAGGCAAACATTCCCACCACCGAGGCCGGGATCATAAAGATAAATGACATCTTGTTGAGCAGGTTGGCGTCGATGGCACCCTTGCCCCAGCTGATATAGGCCGCCCCAAAACCGGCCAGATAAACCACGGCAGCGAAGATCAGACCGACCACCTTGGCCATGGCCTTGCCGGGTTTGACGCGCGGTTTGTAGTCTAGCCGTGACAGGGTGATGTGTTGCTCAAAAGAGCGGAGGACATTTTTGCGGCCGTGGCGTTTGGACTGTTGTTGGTTACTCATTGGGTTTTTGTCTGTTTAATGGGGACGTCATTGTCGCAAATGCCTGGCCTTATGCCCAGCCATTCAGTCCACTCTTGAAACAGGCTTTGGTCGAGCGAGGCGACAGCTGTGCGTGGTTCGAGGTTGGGTTGAAAAACCGGTTCGCCTGCCAGGGTGCAGGCGTGGCCTCCCATTTCGCTAAAGACCAGATACCCGGCGGCGTAGTCCCATAGTTTTTGTTTGCCATGTAGATAAACATGGCAACGCCCGGCGGCCATCCAACACCAGTCCAGGGCCACTGAGCCATGACTGCGCTGTGAACTATAGGGCGCCTCACTCACCAGCCGGCTGGCCAGTTCTGCGGGCAGGCGTTTGAAATCTACCAGGGCGATGCCCTTTTTGAGTGGCCCTTGGGGTCGGTGTTGTCCCAGTGGCTCGTCGTTGAACCAGGCGCCATCACCCTTGCGGGCGCTGAAACATTCATCACGGCTGGGGTCGTAGACCACGCCAAGCACTATCTCGCCTTGGTGTAGCAGTGCCAGTGAGGTGGAAAAAAACGGCAGGCCAGCGGCAAAGTTGCTGGTGCCATCAAGGGGGTCGAGTATCCACAGTGGTCGTGATTGATCTTTGATCAGACTATTTTGTTCGGCCTCAGTCATTTCTTCGCCGAGCAGGGCGATATCTGGCCAGTGTTTTTTTAGTTCGTTCTCAATGCGTTGTTGTGCCGCCAGGTCGGCCTCGGTAACGAAACTGCCATCGGCCTTGTCGTTGCGGTCAACCTTGGTGAGGCGTGGCAGTAGTTCTTCGCGGGCGGCGCGGATGACAATTTGTTGCAGCTGTTCGAGTTCAGGTAATTGCATGGCGGAATCAAAAATGTGATGAGAGGCCGATAAATGGGCCGGTTTCGAATGAGTCGTGGTGTTGTTTGTCGATGCGCATTTGGATGCTGCGCACACCGAAATTGAATTCAGTGTTATCCGGCAGGGGGTAGTTGACCTGCAGTTTAAAACTCCAGCTCCAACTAAGGTCGCTGGCCCAGGGGTGGCTGCTGGTGTCGCTCTGACCACCGAGGTAGGAGGCAATCAGCAGCTCACTAAGTAGTTCGTATTTGCGTTGATCATTGGGCGGTTGGCGGAAGACCGCGCCGCCGGCAAGGGCGAGAAAATATTGATCCTGAAAATCAGCCAGAAAAGCAGCAATTTTGGGGGTGAGGCTGTTGCCCTTTTCCATCGGATGCCGATAGTCGAGCAGCTCGACGTCGGCCATGAGCAGGAAGTTGCGCGGATCAGGTTCTTTCGAAAAATCCAGGCTGTATTGCTGGCGCGAGTAGCGTGGCAATTTGTTATTGGCTTCGCTGAGGTAATAGGCCTTGACGCCGTCACTGTTGATGAGCAAGCCGGATGATGCCGCGAAGACATTGGCAGCGGGGGCTATCAGGGCCGAAATCAGGAGGTATCTGCAAAAACTTATCATGTTTACTGCTGCCGATTAGTTGTTGAACTCGATTATACGGTCTTCGAGTTCATCGGGGTGAAGATGTTGTTCGGAAATGCATTTTCCGGCGATAGAGATACCGGCCTGGTGCATGCTGTCTGCGCTGCCTGAGACGAGAGGGTGCCAATCAGGTAACGATTTTCCCTCATGGAGACGGCGATAGGCGCAGCTGTCGGGCAGAAAATTGAAATATTCTGGGTGATCCATGCCCAGCACCAGGCAGTCAGGGACACATTTGACCCGGTTAGGGTAATCACTGCAGCGGCAACTGTTGAGGTCGAGCAATTTGCAGGCGACGTCGGTATAAAAGACCTCGCCAGTCTCTTCATCTTCCAGTTTGTTGAGGCAGCAGCGGCCGCAGCCATCGCAGAGTGACTCCCATTCCGGCTTGCTCAGCTGGGATAGTGTCTTTTGATCCCAAAATTTGTGGTTTTGTTTTGTCATAACAGGCCGAAATTACATGTATTAAGGGCATATCATACCAAGGCAGAGGGACTTCAGCGTTATGGATGCAGATCAGGCAAAAAAACTGCTCGGGCAGATCCGTGATAGTTATCTTCTGGAAATGCCGAGCAAGTGTGACGATATAGAGAATCTGGTGCTGTCTTTGAGCCGTGATTTCTCTGCCAGTTACGCTGAACTCTACGGTTTGGTGCATAGCATGAAGGGCAGTGCTGGCACCCATGGGCTGACGATGGTTAGCGCCATTTGTCATGAACTGGAAGATCATCTGGTCAAGCTGGAGTCCGACCGGACCATTCAGAGCGCTGAAACTAACATTATGCTGCGATTGGTGGATTTGATCCGTCGCGCCCGCGGCGTAGCCTTAAAAGATACGGCTGATTATTCAGAGGCTGAGAGTGAGTTGGAGGCAATTCGCAAAGAATCCCAGAGTGACCTTTATCCTGTATTGCTGATTGAATCGTCCGGTTATGTGCGGATGTTGTGTCAGGAAGCCCTGGCCAGTTTGCCTGTTGAACTGACGGTAGAAGAGGATGGTATGCAGGCGCTACAGCGCTTGTTGAACAAACGCTTTGCTTGTGTGATTGCTGCTAACGAGATCAAAACTTTGAATGGCGTTGCCGTGATCAGTGCTATTCGCGCATCTGAGTCGAGAAACAAACATATCAAGACGGTATTGTTGACCTCGCGGGAGCAATTGCGTGACGGTAAGCACCTGCAGCTTGATTATGTGATCAAACGTAACTCCTCGTTGGGCGATAATCTTAAACACGCAGTGAAGGACATCCTGGCAGGTCTGCACCAGACCGCGCTTAACTAGGCAAGCCCTAAACCATCAAGTAGGGGCTGGATATTCTTTTCGTAGTGATGCCAACGGGCAACTGAAGCCTGGTTGATCGGTTGTCTGACCTGATTGTAACTGGCGGTGTTGATGACTCGTTTGCTGTTATGGAAATCAAGACAGTTGGGATCCCACTCCAGTCCAAGAAAATCTAGCATGATTTTGATTGTTGTCTCAGGCGTGCTTACCAAGTCTTCATATTTGAGCGACAAGATGGGTATTTCCAATACCGTTTGCCAGTGTTGCATCAGGCGCTGATAGTTTTTGTAGTAGTGCGCCAGTGTTTCCAGATTGTTGGCATAGTTATGGCTGCCACTGAAATCCTGGAAATAACATGACAGACAGGTATCACGCGGATCACGCTGGCAGTGAATGATGTGGGCCTCGGGAAAAAGGCGTGAAATCAAACCAAGATAAAAAAAGTTTTGTGGCATTTTGTCGGTGACATAGATGCTGCTGTCTGACACCTGTTGCAGTTTTTTCTGATAACGCAGAGCCATTTCCTGACACAACTCGTCGGTTAGCTGGGGCATAAAGGCTGGGTAAGGCGGCTGGCCATCGAGTCGGGTGGTGATTTCACGGGTGATGTCGAAGATCTCTTTTAGCTCACCGGCGCCACTAATGGCATGATGGCTGGCAAGTATCTGTTCGGTCAGGCTGGTGCCTGAACGTGGCATGCCAATAATGAAGATGGTCCTTTTACCTGCCCCGGATGCTGATGGCATGGCTTTGAGGGCGTCGGCAGAGTGAACCTTGATGATCTCGTCGATCTGTTGTTCATGTATTTCAGGCGAAAACGGCCGTTGAGTTAATTGATTGGCAAGTTGGTAATGCTGAAAGGCCTCGTCGAATTGACTGGTTTTGTCATAGAGATTACCGAGGATGTAGTGAATCCGGGAGCTGGTTTTTGCATCCAGCGTGGTTTGGTTGTTGTGTAGGACCGTTTCCAGCAATTCAATACGCGCTGAACTTTGTTCAACAGGATGACTGATGTTGGCGTAGGCGATGGCGACGAAGGGGTTGTCTGGATATTGTTCAATTAATGCTGTTAAAGCAGCGCTGGCGGCTTGTTTGTCGCCCATTAATTCCAGTAGCCGTGCCCTCGATGCCAGCGGTTCGGGGTTGTTTGGGAAGGCTAAAGCCATCTGTTCATAGGCCTGTATGGCCTCATCAAACCGGCCTGTTTTATAGAGGTAGCGGCAGTAGGTTTGGTGATAGTTTGGATTGTTGGGGGCGAGTGTCAGGGCGCGGCGGTAACCATCAATGGCCTGAGTTTCTTTGCCGGTTAAAGCGAAGGCATTGCTTTGGCTGACCAAGGCCTCCAGATTGGTTGGGTCTATCCTCAAGGCCTGTTGATACCAGGCTAGCGCCTCATTGTGATCCCCTTGTGCCTGTAAAAGATCAGCCAGGTTTGTCATTGCTTGCACCCAGTTGGGGCGCAGTCGAATTGCCTGCTGGTAAGCCTGGCAGGCTTCGTTTGTTTGTCCCTGCTGGCTGAGCGCAAGGCCGAGATTGAAGTAGGCCTCTGCGAAATCGGGTTTGAGTGAAATGGCCTGTTTAAAGCAGTGCGCTGCTTGATCAGGCTCACCGAGCCTGCCATGCAAAGCGCCAAGCCAAAGCCAGCTTTCTATATCATTCTTATTGTCACGCAGTAGTTGTTGATAGAGTTTTTTTGCAGCGCTTAACTTTGATTGGTCAAACAGCTTTTTAGCTTTTTTCTTGAGTTTATAATCAGGCATGGGATTATTTCTCAATAGGGAAATTCCCTAGCTGCCAGCCGTCCATGTCACCGTCTAAGTGTAGTAGTTGTTTGAAGCCCGCATCGACAAGTGTTTGTTTGGCCATAGCGGCGCGGCGGCCACTTTTGCAATAAATGACGATGGTCTTGTCTTTGTACTCCTGCAGCTTTTCTAACTGTGACTTCACGCTGGTATGGGGCATGTTGATGGCACCGGGAACGTGGCCGGCGGTGTATTCTTGGGGTGTTCTTACATCAAGGATTAGCATATCGCTGCGCTCTAGCTGATTAGCCAGGTTGTTGGCGCTGATATCCCGAATATTGCCGTTGCTGCTGCAGGCACTGAAAAGTATCAGTATAAAAGTGGCTAGAGTGGCTGACTTTAAAGCGGCAAGGCGTTTCATAATGGCGGTCTCATTTGGCTATGAGGCCATTGTATAACGATGCCTTCTTAACGTCTTCAGCCGTTTACCTGTATAATTTCCAGCCATTTAGAGGGTTTGTAGGCCTTTTTGTAGAATTATAGCCAGGGGTTGTAGGTTGCGATTATATGTATGAGTCATTTTACGGTTTAAACGCCAACCCGTTCAGGTTAGTGCCTGATGCGCGTTTTTTCTATGCCAGTTCCGGGCATAAGCGCGGCTTGGCCTATCTACGTTATGGTCTGCATCAGGGGCAGGGCTTTGTCGTTGTCACCGGCCGGCCGGGTACGGGAAAAAGTACCTTGGTGCAAACTCTGTTCAGTGAATTGACGGGCCAGCAGTTGATTGTAGCTAGCCTGACCAGCACCAATTTGGGCGCCACGGATATACTCCAGGCGGTTGGCCATAGTTTTGATGTCTATGGTGATGGCAGCAACAAGGCATCCTTGTTAATAGCGATAGAGAATTTCCTCAAGGCTAAAGCCAGGCAGGGAAAGCGCGTTATTCTGATTGTCGATGAGGCCCATAATCTGCCTCAAGCCTCGCTCGAAGAGCTGCGCATGTTGTCTAATTTTCAGAACGGTGATCAGTCCCTGTTACAGATCATGTTGCTTGGTCAGCATCAGTTACCAGAAATACTGGCGCGCCCTGATATGGAACAGCTGTCGCAACGTGTGATCGCCTCTTGCCATTTAAAAGCACTAAACAAAGAGGAAACGCGTTCTTATATTGGCCATCGACTTCAATGTGTCGGTTGGCAGGGGGATCCATCATTTTCCGCCGAGGCCGTAGCGGTTGTCTATGCTGCCAGTACGGGCATCCCAAGGCTGATTAATATTTTTTGTGATCGTATGTTGTTGGCCACATCGCTTGATGGCAAACATGCAATTGATCTGCAACAGGCAAAAGCAGTGTTGGCTGAATTGCAGGAAGAGGCTACCGGAA
>CBFCYE010000037.1:0-22243 GCA_965602225.1 uncultured Gammaproteobacteria bacterium
CATCCTCCTCTCTATCATTAGAGATTAGATGTTGCATCAACCGGTTGAAACCGCACAACATTGCTGTCGTTTTTCGCAGCAGGGCCCAACGTCTGCTTCGGGCACACTTAAGCCTTTCGTCTACCCAATGAAGATATCACTCGCTAAGCCACCCAACGATATTGCATCGTAATAGGCCGGTGTCGGCCCAGAGTAATGAACGGCTGCACCATAGACATTGCATACTCGGCACTCATCAAGATAAATGGAGTGATAAAGAGTGGGGTAAGATCTCGGCTGAAGAGTATGGCCTGATGGCAGCGACAGGTGAGATTGAGTCCAGCTCAATTACTTTGCCTACTGAAAAGCTGGCGCTGGCGTAGCGGTGAGATACTACTGTTTTGCCTTTGCTATTGATTGTCGATGAAGCGCCATGCTTGTCAGCATGACGCCTCATTGTTTACCGCGTCTTAAGTAATTCCCCCAATCTGCCATTCCATAAGGTGGTTGCTCTCAGGCCGCCAATGCCGATGTGAATTTCTGGATCAATTCCCTGTTTGAAGGTGAATTGTTGTTCATAGGAACCATCCATCTGATCAAGCACGTTATCTATAGCGCGGCCATCTTTAACATTGATGTCAACTTTATGGGCGTGGCCTGGGCCGAGTAGATTGCCGAATTGATCCATCGGTCGAATAGAAACTTTTACCCCTTCGGGCATGCGCTCTAATCTGATGTCCGATTTGTCTGGGTCGAACTTGGCTGCTTTAACCAAGAGCGATGAATGTTGGCTTCTATTGACCTCCCCGCAGCCGGAATCAGTGCCTATCTCATAATTGAGCGCGTAACCACCAGCGATCTGGACATTTTCTATAAAGGCACTGTAAATGCCGTCACCAGCTTTCCAGTCACCTTTAAGTTTGTCACCGTTATCAACCAGCTGAACGCGCCAGTTGTTGCGTTTTTCTAACTGCGCCAGGAACTCTTGATTGCTGCTTAACTGCGAAAGCCGTCGTTCAAGAATCGCATTGGCAGAGGCTAGATAGGTTTTCTGTTTGGTTTGCATGGGCGGGGGTAATTGCTTGTGCAGCACTTGAGTTTGGGCGCGTGGCAGCCAGTTTGCTAATAGGTTGCCTCGGCTTATCTCTGGCGCAGAGATAGACACCGATACGTCGTTGGCATTGACGAGGGGACGGCCGTATTCGGTGAGTTTAGCAGTCACATGTATCGGGGCGCCTGCCTGGAGGTTGGTGGTGCTGTGGGCGACCGTGTAACCAAAACAAGCTTCTTCATCGACGATGACTGATTGTTGGAAGCTGAGTTTTTTGTTGACGTTATTCTTTAGCTCAACCGTCCAGTCGCCGCTGAAGTTGGTTGGGTATTGCGAACGGTCAAAACGAAGCACGGTGTAGTGTTTGCCTCTTTTTGTTTCTGATGCAGCGACTTGGCTACCATTTGGCCCGATGGCTTGAATGGTGATGCCATTTTGCTGCAGTTTGCCCTTCCATGACAGTACCAACGTTAAGTTGCTAGCGGTGGCATTGACTGGGAAATCAATTGAATGTGTTGCACCTGAGTTAATGTCTTCTGCATCTGTTCTAACGATTTCGAGAGTGTTACCTTTCAAGCTTTGCACCAGGTCATCGGTATAGAACAGGTCAAGTTCGGCATCGGGCTCAGAGGTGAAATGGAAGGCGCCACCGGTTTCATTGGCAATACGTTCGATCACCTCTTCAAAACCGGCACCACTGACGCCGGTGCCTATGGTATGGATTTGTACGTTGTGTTCATCGATGAAGTCACCGTCTGGAGAAATGGCACTGCCATCGAGTGCCAGCGCTGTTCCTGAGTCACACCTAAAAGCGCTGAAAGGTAATGTTGCGCTTGCTGCGTACGACTTGATTTTCAGGCGCGCGGGGTCACCTTCTTCGCCTACAAAGGGGTTGATGGATTGCATGCCGTCACTGAATAGTACGACTGCGCGCTTATTGTTACCTAACGGATCAAAGCTATCGAAGGCCTCTTGTAGAGCCGCACCCATGGCGGTGCAATCAGAGGCAGTTACCATGCGCACATCGTCGATAACATCTTCGAGACGTGTTTCTAGATCGAGCAGCACGGGAGGTGTACCCGGCATGCTCGAAAGATTGGTATTAAAGTAGATGACTCCCACCTGGTCGCCAGTGACTGCATGCAGACTCCAGGTTTGAAGAAAAAGCTCTGCTGCTTGTCGAAGTAATTCAATCTTGGTTGCCACGGCGCCGCCACCGGCAGGGGCACTGTTCATGCTGTCTGAAATATCCAACGCCAGAATCATATCGAGCGGCCTGCGGATTGGGCCGTTGTCGGCGACGACTGAAAAGAGCTGGGGTCCTTCGGCAACGCTATGGCCAACGATGCTCACTTCCCAGGTGCCTTCAGCAGGGGCATCAACCACTACTTGTTCAAGGTTGTTAATGCGGTCAACCTGATCTCTATCGGCAGCTGCCGATGGTGCTGCCGGATTCAGTGTCCATGGATGGTGGCGGCTGCCGTCTGGTGCGATAACGACTAAATCCAAATCGTTAATCAAGGCCGGGTTAGCTTCTTCCGCCGCGGCTGGGTCATCCCAGGCTAAAGTAATTTTGAGAGAAGGAGTACCTGCGATCACGGCAAAATAATAGTCAGCCGAGCCTCCATGGTCCACTTGGTCTTCGAGAGCTTCCCGTCTTTGCACTGCAGTGACAGCAGCATTGATGTCTACCACGCCGTAACCTGACGCATAATCAGGGCCACGGTTATACCAGCTGGTGGCGTTATCCAGATCATCGGCGGTGTGAACGATGAGGGCTTTGTAAGTCGAAGGCAGTGGGTCAGGGCGGGCAGGGAACGCCGTGCGCCAGCTGTCTAGCAACAAGGCATAAGAGCCGGACGTTTCAGCGGCTGCTGAGGAGGTTAGCGAAAACCAGCCATAGCGAAAACCACCTGCATCCGCCGGGTTGAAGCGGTAAGGTGTTCGGTAGGCTTGCTGGCTGGGGTTGCCGTAAGTGGTATTACCCCAAGGATCTACTTCTTCGCCATAAGCGTTGTCGATCTCTGTGACATCACCAATATCCGCACCGTTGTGATGACCGGCAGCAACTACTTCGGGTTTAAGTCGACCATCCAGGGTGGGGCCCCAGCTGCTATATACGGACATTTTATTGTTGTCGCTATCAATAGCCCCGACAGTCAGGATATTTTTGGCTGATTTCGGATGATTGAGGCTGCCATAGTTTTCGAAGGGAGCGGCATCGTCGCCAATGCAGTCCAACTGATTATCACCGGCATCAAAATAACCGTCGCGTTCGTTACCCACTGAAAAAATAATGGGAACTTGACGGCCATATGCGCCCCGTACAGCATCGTCTAAAAATGGTGCCCGGCCTTCGTAACTGCCATAGGCTATATCGGTGCAGCCGGCATCGCCCCATGAGTTGTTGGCAATATCGATACCGTCATTTTCAATCGCATCTTCGACATCTGCCATGTAGTTGGTGACAGAATCAACGGGATCTTGATAAGCATAAAGTCTTACTGTTGAGTCTGGTGCGACCCCTCGCCACTGATTGGCGATAGCGCTGCCATTGGCCAGCGAAATTGAACCATCTCCGGCAATCATGCCGGTTGTCATGGTTGGGTGGGCAAAGTCCTCATCAGGATAAGTTGGCCCCGCGTCGCCCTTGCTGACGCGGCCGCCAAAGTCGGGATGGGCTGCATACGCATGCTCGTATTCAAAAACGCCTACGGTTACATCGGTGCCGTCAATGCCTGCTGTCTGTACTGCATTGGCATTGATAAATGCCCGTACTCTATCGGATTCCGGCTTTCCCGGTGGCAGTGTGGGTTCGATGTAGCGCACGGCAGCAATGCCGGCTAAAGCATTGAGGTTTTCTTCCAGGATGGAGATGACGAAAACATGCAGTTTTTCGCTTACGTCTCGACGTACTTCAGCCCCTAGTCGTTCAAACTTATCTTTGACTGCTTGGGAATCTGTACCCTTAAACACTTTGACTAGAAGCTCCAATCGTCCCGCCTCACGTTTGGCATGTTTGCCTATGCGTTTAGCTCGTAGCGACGGTGATAGTTTGTCTGATGCCTTAAGAGTTCCAACCCAGCGTACAGGCACGGTTTTTATTTGTGTGCTCGATAATGAAGTTGGTGCAGTAGCAAGCCATGCGCTACCTGATAGTGGCCTCTGCAGTTGGATGCCCAAGTCCTCAAGCTCACGCCGCTCACGTAAAGAGGGAATATGATCAAGCTGGATAATGATGTTTGTGCGACGTGTATCAACTTTTCTTAGTTCAGAAACGATAGCATCGCTGGCCATCTTATTCGGCGTGAATTGCCTGTCTCCTATTTTTACTACATAAGGGCTGTGTTTGATGGTTGTACAGGCTGTGAGTAGGACTATTGCTACAGATAGCAATACTCTGCATGGCATTATCTTGTGCACTTCTCTTCTCCCTTCCTTGGGCGTGTTATGCAAGTGGAGCCACTAGAAATATATTGGGCCCCCATAAACTAAACGAAGATAGATGTACTTCTTATTCATAAAAAGTATAAGCAAAACAAACAGAATTTCTCCTAACATCCTAAGAGTAGATCAAACCATCGAAATTACCACTGTGAGTAATAAACACACCTAAGAAGCCCTGAAACACGTGCACCACTACTCCTGAAGCCGAATGGCAGCTATCAGTATAAATTTACCTGAAAGCGAAAATTGGCAATTGACCGCTTGGGGCATGCTACTGACAATTCCCCATAATTCTTAATTGACAGCTATGGGGAGAATTTTGCCGATCACAATTTAATTCTCAATGACAGCCAACAATATTGAGTAGACCTTAGAAGACAACACTTGAAAGTTCAGGTTTTGTTCATTAGACTTAAATGAACAAAAGGTGAACTTTATGCTGACCCGTAAACAACAACAAAGCTATCAATTTATCTGCGATTACCTCGCCGAGCACGGCTACTCGCCGTCGCTGGATGAGATCAGTCTGGCGCTGGGCACGCGTTCCAAGACCTCGGCCTTTAACTATGTCCGCGAACTGGAAGCGGCCGGACTGATCCGCCTGGCCAGTGGCCGCAAGCGCAATATTGAGTTAGTGGAACGCTCCAGCACTAGCCTGCCGCTAGTGGGCAAGATCGCCGCCGGCCAGCCAATCGAGGCCATTGAGAACCAGGACCACATCGATCTGAGCCAGTTTTTCATGGGCAGCAATCGCTTCATCCTCAAGGTTGAAGGTGAATCGATGATCGAGGCAGGCATCATGAACGGCGACATGGTGATAATAAAACAGCAACAGCGTGCCCAGAATGGCGACATCGTCGTTGCCTTGATCGACCAGAACGAGGCAACGCTGAAATACCTGCAACACAATCAGGACAGCAGCATCACGCTGAAACCAGCCAACCGTGCCCTGCCCACCATGCATTACGCCGCCGAGCGGGTGCAGATCCAGGGCATCGTCGTTGGCCAGATGCGCAGTTACGAGTAGCCAGCCGTGTACTGCCCTGTGGTCTGGCCCCGCGCCATTATTCTGGTCGACATGGATGCCTTCTTTGCATCCATCGAACAGCGTGATTTCCCCGAGCTGCGCGGCAAACCGATCGGCGTTACCAATGGCATGCAAGGCAGCACCATTATCACCAGCTCGTATGAGGCTCGCGCCTTTGGCATTAAAACAGGCATGCGAGTAAAAGAGGCCCTGCAACTCTGCCCCGCTTTCATTCAACGAGCATCGCGGCCTGAGGTCTATGCCGAGGTTTCCTGTCAGATCATGTATGCGCTGCAACAGGTCACGCCTGATATTGAAGTCTTTTCGGTGGACGAGGCCTTTCTCGATGTCAGCCATTGCCAGCAGCTGCACGGCACCCCGGCGCGTATGGCGCACATGGCACGTCAGATCGTGGAAAAGGTTTCCGGCATCACCTGCTCCGCCGGCCTCAGTGGCGACAAGACCACCGCCAAGTTTGCCGCCAAGCTCAACAAACCCAACGGCATCGCTATCATTCCACCGTGGGAGGCAAAAGAGCGACTCTACGATGTGCCAGCGACCAAGCTCTGCGGCATCGCAGACGGCATCGGCAACTACCTTGCCAGTCACGGCGCCTACACCTGTGGCGAGGTTGGCCAACTACCGGTCAGCGTATTGGGCAGACGCTTCGGCAATCTTGGTCGTCGTATCTGGTTGATGTGCCAGGGCGAAGATCCGGACACCATCCACACCGATATTGCCGCGCCCAAATCCATCGGCCATGGCAAGGTGGTGCCACCCGGCACTCGGGACAAAGAGGTCATTCTCACCTACTTGATGCACATGAGTGAAAAGGTCGCCACCCGCCTACGCCGCCATACGCTGGAGTCCAACCATTTTCTGGTCGGCGTCAAAACCGACTTTGGCTGGCTGGGTGACAAACCACGACTGGCCACACCGACCGATGATGGCCGTCTGATCTTTATGTTATGCAGAAACATGATCGAACACTATTGGCGAGGCGACACCATCAAACAAGTGCAAGTCACTGCGCTCAAGCCTCAGATCAAGGGCGGCCAGCAGGACATGTTTAGTGAAGCTAGCCCGAAGCGCGACCAGACCAATCAGGTGATGGATAAAATTAATAACCGTTATGGTGAATCGGTTGTCGCACCCGGACGCCTGTTGAATAAGTCCACCAGCCCTAATGTCATCTCACCGGCATGGAAACCATCGGGGCATCGCAAGACCATCTAGAGTCAAAATAGTTGTATATACTCAAAGGGCATCTCTAAAAATACAATAACAAGATGGCGTCAGGTAAAGGGAAAAACACATGGCCGATCAAGCAAAAAGTTTCTGGTCTTCAATTCAAGGAATTCTCACCGGCATCGCCGCTGTAATAACAGCACTCACCGGGCTCTACATTGCCATCAATGGCGATAATGTTGCTACACAGATAGACACAAGCATCGGTACGATAACGGCACTGCCTCAAGCTGTGATAGATAATGGCATGGTTAAATCAGACAACAATTCAACACAGCCAATAAAACAACTATCACAGCTACCCACCACGGCCCCAGCCCAAAAAAAAACACCATTTCCCGAGACCGGACCTTTGCTTGAGTGCGCGTTTTTCCCAACCGTCAACACACTTACAAGTCTAATGGGGTGGTCTGGTCATTATCATCAACAAATCATCGCTGCCGCTGGCGTAAAAAGACGTGCCACGGAGCCATGCAATCAAACAATAGACTTTCGCGGCATGGCACATTGCAAAACCCCGGATGATCTTGAGATACGTCAAGCGCTGCTGGAAACGCTGACACTCTGCCGTGCGGCTGGCATTGAGTGGCAAGACATTCAACACTCAAACACTCTCGGGAAGAAGTAAAAACGAAATACCCCATACGCCATTCATAGCTATATAATGATTCGATTGAGTTCAGAACAGAGATAACACGGGAACAAGATGAGTAACGAGCAGGATTTTTCACATAATGATGCGTTATCTTTCCTTAACCTAAAAGGAGGTCTCAAAAACAAACTGCTTGCAGCTCACACTGCTGTGCAGAAAAACCTGCCTTTTGTTGCTCGTATTGCCATTGCACTTTACGACCCGCAAACAAAAATACTCAAAACCTATCTACATAGCAGTGGCGTAGACAACCCACTGGAACACTATCAGGCGCTGATTGATAACGCCCCATCTCTAAAAGAGATACTCGACAAAGGTAAATCTCGCGTTATCAATAACATGCTGACCTTTGAAGACAGTAATAAAAAACATCATCAACGACTGGGAAGACAAGG
The DNA here is from genome assembly GCA_965602225.1 of uncultured Gammaproteobacteria bacterium. Taxonomy (GTDB): domain Bacteria; phylum Pseudomonadota; class Gammaproteobacteria; order Tenderiales; family Tenderiaceae; genus Tenderia. The sequence continues at coordinate 7,800 of CBFCYE010000037.1, forward strand.
CTACGCCGCCAGTTACACCATGCCAATGTTCAATAATAGTGAATTTTTTGGTTTTCTGTTTTTCAATTCATACGAGAAAGAGGTCTTTACTGAAAAAGCATTAGAGGAGTTGGATCTTCATGGCCATCTCATCTCGCTGATGCTCGTCAATGAATTAAGCACCATTCAAACGCTCAGCGCCGCCATTAAAACCACCAGCCATATGACTCATCACCGTGACCCGGAAACCGGCAGTCACCTGGACAGGATGTCGCGCTATAGCCGTCTGATCGCCGAGGTTTTAGCTGACAAGTATGAGCTTGATGATGACTACATCGAACAGATATTCATGTTTTCACCTCTGCATGACATAGGCAAAATCGCCATCCCGGATCACATCCTGCTAAAAACTGGCAAGCTTACCGATGATGAAATGGACATCATGAAAACCCACTCTCAAAAAGGCAAAGAGATCATCGACGAACTACTGGCAAATTTTGGCATGGACAATATGTCTCACGCCAAAATCCTGCGCAACATTGCCGCCTATCATCATGAAACCATCAATGGCACAGGCTATCCAGAAGGCAGATCTGGTGATGATATTCCACTGGAGGCACGCATCGTCGCCGTTGCCGACATCTTCGATGCCCTTACCAGTGAACGCCCCTATAAAAAGGCCTGGAGCAATGAAGATGCTTTTGAGGCACTGGCACAAATGGCTGGTGAAAAACTGGATCAGGACTGCGTCGACGCCCTGCTTTCACATAGTGAAGAAGTCGAAAAAATACAGCGTCAATTCAAAGAGAGCATGTTTAGTTAGTAGATATTGGATTAAGCAATTGCTCACAGCGTTATCAGTAGCAACATAACAACTGGGCTGTGGCAGCCGAACGGCTAATGCTTTAATGTCTGGGGCGACGTCTATCGTACACTTTTTTATTCACCCCAAACCGGATCTCTTTAGACTTTCAGATAGACTAAAGCAGTGCTGGTTTGCACGCTCCCCGCACGCCGGCCTGGGCCAGCTGCTCGCAGAGAGCGTCAACCATCAACAGGAGCTTTGATGCCCTAGGAAGCTTCCTTAGGCGTTTCATCCGCCGGCGCCACATCAACAACAGAGGTGTCATCCACAGTCGACTCAGACGTGCTCTCGTCCTGATCTGGCTGCTGTGCTTCGGCCTTCAGGCGCTTCTTTTCTTCTTTCTTTTGTTTCTTGGCAATATCTCTCTGACGCTTAGCAAACGCATAATTAGGTTTGGCCATTTACAATCCTCTTTGGTTTAATTCAGGCTAAATTATCAAGGTGACTCATTTTGCCACAAATCGTTGTTAAGGTCCCGCAACGATCAGAAATCAATCTGACGTAATCAATTAAATGACTATACCGATAACGCCATCTATTGATTAATCATAGCAAACATTACACTGAACCGTGCTCAACCAGCCCCATGCCCGCTTCCTGTACTCGTTTGATTTTGTCACGCAGCTGGGCGGCTTCTTCGAATTCAAGATTCTGGGCGTGTTGGTACATCTGCTGCTCTAGCTGTTTGACCTTTTTATTTAACTCAGGGGCAGACATGGACGCATATTCCAATACCTCTTCAGCCACCTTGGCGTATTTTTTGGCATCACCATGAGAACTGGCATAGGCGCCTTCCATGACATCGGAAACCTTACGGACAATGCTTTGCGGGGTAATACCATATTCTATGTTATGGGCGATCTGCTTGGCGCGACGACGATCAGTTTCGGCCAGCGCACGCTGCATGGAGCCGGTAATCCTGTCGGCATACAAGATCGCCCTGCCATTGACGTTACGGGCGGCACGGCCCATGGTCTGGATCAATGAACGTTCCGAACGGAGAAAGCCTTCTTTATCGGCATCGAGGATAGCCACCAACGATACTTCCGGGATATCCAGGCCTTCGCGCAACAGGTTGATGCCTACCAACACATCAAACACACCCAGGCGAAGGTCACGGATAATTTCAACGCGCTCGACGGTATCAATGTCGGAATGCAGATAACGCACCCGCACACCGTGTTCAGTTAGATAATCGGTCAGGTCTTCGGCCATGCGCTTGGTCAGGGTGGTGACCAGCACCCGTTCACCTGCCGCGGCACGTTTATTGGCCTCGGATAACAGATCGTCAACCTGGGTGGCAACGGGCCTGATCTCGACCTCAGGGTCGATTAGACCGGTGGGACGCACCACCATCTCAACCACCTTGTCGCCATGCTCAGCTTCGTATGCGCCGGGCGTGGCCGAGACATAGATCGATTGCGGCGCTATCCTTTCAAACTCTTCGAACTTCATTGGTCGGTTATCCATGGCCGAAGGCATGCGAAAGCCGTAGTCCACCAGATTCTGCTTGCGCGAACGGTCGCCCTTATACATGCCACCAATCTGAGGAAGGGTGACGTGGCTTTCATCCACCACCAGGATGGCGTTATCCGGCAGGTAATCAAACAGGGTTGGCGGTGGCTCGCCAGGGTTACGGCCAGAGAGATAGCGAGAATAGTTTTCGATACCGGAGCAATAACCCAGCTCCAGTATCATTTCGATATCAAAGATGGTGCGCTGTTCCAGCCGTTGTGCTTCTACCAGTTTGTCATTGTCACGTAGAAATTTCAGCCGTTGCTTTAATTCGGCCTTGATCAGGTCGATGGCATCGAGCAGGGTTTGGCGACCGGTAACGTAGTGACTCTTGGGGTAGATGGTCAGACGCGGCACCCGACGCAACACTTCACCGGTGAGTGGATCAAAATAAGACAATGATTCAACCTCATCATCAAACAGTTCAACCCGCACCGCATCGCCATCCGATTCAGCCGGGTAGATATCGATCACATCACCGCGAACCCGATAGGTGGCACGCGACAGCTCGACGTCATTACGGGTGTATTGCAACTCGGCCAGACGTTGCAGGATCTGACGCTGATCAACTGTCTCGCCCCGCACCAGGTGCAACACCATACTCAGATAGGTGCGCGGATCACCCAGACCATAGATAGACGAGACACTGGCGACAATGATGGTGTCCTTGCGCTCAAGAATGGCCTTGGTGGTCGACAGGCGCATCTGTTCGATGTGTTCATTGATGGATGAGTCTTTTTCAATAAAGGTGTCAGATGACGGCACATAGGCTTCGGGTTGGTAATAGTCATAGTAAGAAACAAAATACTCAACCGCATTATTGGGGAAGAACTCCTTCATCTCGCCATATAACTGAGCCGCCAGGGTTTTGTTAGGTGCAAGAATGATGGCTGGACGCTGTACTTCCTGGATCACATTGGCGATGCTAAAGGTCTTGCCAGAACCGGTCACCCCTAGTAACACCTGGTGCATTAGTCCATCTTTCAAACCTTCGATCATGCCCGCAATCGCGGCCGGCTGGTCGCCAGCGGGGTCAAACGGTGAATTAATTGTAAAAGGCTTGCTCATAGGGATTCTGCAATGAGGTTTAATCGAGTAATATTAACATTTAGTACCTTAGAAAAATTTTTCTATGCATTTTGTAGAAAAGTATTTCGTAAGGGGAATTATCCTGATTTACAGGGTTAGACATACTACTTAAGCATTCTTCGAGGGTCTGATGAGCAAAAACTTCCGTCTTTCCGAACGTGTCCAGAATATCAAGCCATCGCCCACCTTGGCCATTACCGCCCGCGCCAAGGAACTGCGTACAGCAGGTAGAGACATTATTGGCCTGGGTGCCGGCGAACCAGACTTTGACACCCCGGATCACATCAAGGCAGCAGCGATTGAGGCCATCAATAATGGCTTCACCAAATATACCGCTGTGGATGGTACCCCCGAACTAAAGCAAGCCATTATCACCAAGTTCAAGCGTGACAACGGTTTTGATTACAACGCCGACCAGATCCTGGTCTCTTGTGGTGGCAAGCAGAGCTTTTTCAATCTAGCCCAGGCCATGCTCAACCCCGGTGACGAGGTCATCATCCCTGCCCCCTACTGGGTTTCATATCCGGATATGGTGATCCTGGCTGGCGCCACACCCGTCATCATCGAAGCAGGTATAGAACAGGGCTTCAAGATCACAGCAGAACAGCTGGAAGATGCCATCACCGATAATACCCGACTGTTTGTCATCAACAGCCCATCAAACCCGACAGGTGTGGCCTACAGCAAGGCCGAGCTGGAAGCATTGGGCGAAGTGCTGCGTCGCTATCCGCAAGTGGTAATTGCCTCTGATGATATGTATGAACACATCCTCTGGGCCGACGAAGCATTCAGCAACATCCTCAACGCCTGCCCAGACCTGTATGACCGTATCATCGTCCTCAATGGTGTATCCAAGGCCTACTCCATGACTGGCTGGCGCATCGGCTATGCCGCAGGACCAAAACCACTCATCACCGCGATGAAAAAGATTCAGTCGCAAAGCACCTCAAATCCAACCTCTATTTCACAAGTAGCGGCACAGGTAGCCCTTGAAGGTGATCAGAGCTGCATCAAGGCCATGCTCAAAGCCTTTAAAGAACGACATGACTTTGTAGTCAACGAATTAAATAGTATGCATGGTGTTCAATGTATCGAATCGCAAGGAACCTTCTATGCGTTTCCATCCATGCATGGCGTTATCAACTGTCATAGTGAAGCAAAAGATGATGTCGCTTTGGCCGAGTTTTTCCTCAATGAAGCTGAGGTCGCACTGGTGCCGGGGTCTGCCTTCGGCGCGCCAGGTTATATGCGTCTGTCATATGCAACCAGCATGGAAAAGCTGGTAGAAGCCCTCAAACGAATCAAAGCCGTCTTGGGTATCGATTGATCGATTCATGTTTGCAGGGAAGCAAACCATGATGAATAAAGATGTTATATATTTTAAAAGTAAAGCATCTGCCGGCTTCACCCTGGTCGAAGTACTGGTGGTGTTATCAATCACAGCAATTATTGTTGGCGCTGCCACTCCATCCTTCATGAACATTATGGCCAACAACCGTGTCGCCGCAGCCAGCAATGAATTAGTAACCTCACTAAACCTGGCTAAGAGCGAAGCGGTTCGTTCCGGCCAAACGATTGTTTTATGTAAAAGCCCGGCGGCTAATCAGTGCGACAACAGCGCCAGCTGGAATGGTGGTCTATTACTGTTTCAGGATGATAATAAAAATAACAGTGCCGATAATGGTGAACGAGTTATCAAGCTTATTCCCGCCAGTGAGGCCAGCCTTAATTTTTCCTATACCGGTAGCAGCCCGAATACGATTAGTTTTAATGCTAATGGCCGCACCAACACAAATGGCCATTTCTGTTTCAACAATTCTTATGCAGCAGATAACAGCCGCGCGGTTGTCATTACTCAGGCCGGACGTATACGAGCAGAAAAACGCCCTTATGATTGTTAGCCGCATATAGGCCGATTACAATCTGCTTTTACAAACTTCATTCTTATCTAGTGATAGATGGACTTCAGTCGCGCTGTTCTCTACTACATCTTTCCAACTAAAAAGCCTTCCTCGATCTGCTCAGTAAACATTATCAAGCTGGTATTCGCTTGCACTAGACACAAAACCAAAAACTTTCTTAGACATAGAAAAGAAGCCCTCCGCATACCAGCCAGAAAACACAGCTGTCAGAGCTAATTACCCAACCAGGCTAAAAGCAGATCTTTTTAAAGACGAAAAAAAAGGGCCATCACTGGCCCTTTTTATCAGCTTTTAGTTGATGCAGACTTAAGCCTGCTCAGCCTCTTCAGCTACAGCCTTCATGCTCAAACGAATACGGCCTTGTTTGTCAATTTCGAGAACCTTGACCTTAACCGTTTCACCTTCAGACAATTTATCGGCCACGTTCTCAACACGCTCGTTAGAGATCTGAGAAATGTGAACCAGGCCATCTTTACCAGGCAGAACAGTTACAAAAGCACCAAAGTCCATCAGTTTGGCAACCTTACCATCGTAGATCTTGCCAACTTCAACATCGGCAGTCAGCTCATTGATACGACGTTTGGCTTCTTCACCAGCGGCCTTATCAACAGAGGCAACCTTTACAGTACCGTCATCTTCAAGATCGATGCTGGTGCCAGTCTCTTCAGTCAGGGCACGGATGGTTGCACCACCCTTGCCGATGACGTCACGAATTTTATCAGGGTTGATCTTAAAGGTAATGATGCGCGGAGCGAACTCAGACAACTCTTCACGAGGTGTAGAGATTGCCTTGTCCATTTCACCGAGGATATAGATACGGCCACCCTTGGCTTGTGTCAGTGCGGCTTCCATGATCTCGCGAGTAATACCAGTGATCTTGATATCCATCTGCAAGGCGGTAACACCTTCTGAGGTACCAGCAACCTTGAAGTCCATGTCGCCAAGGTGATCTTCATCACCGAGGATGTCAGACAGAACTGCGAAACGATCACCTTCTTTGATCAGGCCCATAGCGATACCAGCAACAGGTGCCTTCAATGGAATACCAGCATCCATCATCGCCAGGCTAGAACCACAAACAGAGGCCATCGAGCTTGAACCATTTGATTCAGTGATTTCAGAAACAACGCGCACCACATATGGGTATTCTTCCATATTAGGCATAACTGCCTGCACACCACGTTTAGCCAAACGACCATGACCAATCTCACGACGCTTAGGGCTACCGACAAAACCAGTCTCACCAACGCAGTATGGAGGGAAGTTGTAGTGCAGCATGAATGGGTCTTTACGACTACCTTCAACAGCATCAATCAACTGTGCATCTTTACCAGTGCCCAGAGTAGTCACAACCAGGGCCTGAGTTTCACCACGGGTAAACAGGGCTGAACCATGAGTACGTGGCAACACACCAACGCGGATGTGGATCGGACGAACAGTGCTGTTGTCACGACCATCAATACGTGGCTGACCATCGATAATGCGGTTACGAACAACGCTCTTTTCCAGACTACCTACGGCAGCACTGACATCGGCGTCGTTCCATTTAGCGTCATCACCGGCAGACAGGGCTTCAACTACTTGACCGCGAATACCAGACAGTTGCTCATAACGACTTTGCTTTTCTTTAACCTGGTAAGCAGCGTCAATCTGAGTCTTGGCATTATCGCTAACTGCAGCAGCAAGGGCTTCATCTTTGGCTTCTGGCTGCCAATCCCATGCTTCAACGTCTGCTTCAGCAACAAACTCAGTGATGGCATTGATAACAGTCTGTAACTGTTCATGACCAAACATGACAGAATCAAGCATTACCTGCTCAGACAGTTCTTGTGCTTCAGACTCAACCATCAGTACAGCGTCAGCAGTACCAGCAACAACTAGATCAAGCTGTGAATCACCCAGTTGGGAGATACTAGGGTTCAGCAGGAACTGACCATCTTTATAACCAACGCGAGCGGCACCGATTGGCCCCTGGAAAGGTACACCAGCCAGCATCACTGCCGCAGAAGCACCGATCAACGCAGGAATATCAGGATCGATATCTGTGTCTAAAGAAACAACAGTGGCGATGATTTGAACTTCGTTAACAAAACCTTTAGGGAACAGAGGACGGATCGGACGATCGATCAGACGACATGTCAGGGTCTCTTTCTCAGATGGACGGCCTTCACGCTTAAAGAAACCACCAGGAATCTTACCCGCAGAGTATGTGCGCTCCTGATAATTAACTGTCAGAGGAAAGAAATCACGACCTGCGTCGGCTTCTTTTTTAGCTACACAGCTAACCAGTACAGCGGTGTCGCCCATGCTACAGAGTACGGCACCAGATGCCTGACGGGCTATTTCACCGGTTTCCAGAGTGACCGTGTGATCACCGTATTGAAAGACCTTTTTAATGGATGTCATCAATAATCCTTAAGATTTTTGGCTGATGTTTAACGAAGTCTAAATCGACTAAATTTTATTAGTTTGAACTATCGCCGCACTTAGCGACGCAGACCCAGACGTGAAATCAGATCACGGTAACGATCCAGATTCTTCTTCTTCAGATAATCCAGCAATTTACGACGCTGACTAACCATTCTCAGCAGACCTTGACGTGAGTGATGGTCGTGAGAATGTTCTTTGAAGTGACCTGACAACTGGTCAATACGGGCGCTCAACAACGCAACTTGAACTTCTGGCGAACCGGTATCGCTTTCAGCGCGCTGGTAATCAGAAACAACTTTCTGTTTGGCTTCTGCATTTAATGACATTTATCTCTCCCAAGATTTTACAAAACAACTAGACAACTTAAAACGGCGTATTTTACAGCCGCAAAGAGCCCGAAACAAGCACGGATTCACCCCAATCCCCATAAAAACAGGGATTTGGCTCATTCGGCACGATTTATCATGCGTTTTGGCGCTACACGGCCATCCTCAAGGATATGACCTATGCCCAAAAATTCATTTTCACTGGTGTACAACCTGACCAGCCCCGCAGTCGGTGCCTTTGCTACGAACACCGCCTGGCCCAGGCAAACATAACGAGTAATGTCTGCATTCAATCTCACTGCAGGAAAATCATGCAGCGCAGAATCGATAGGCAACAACAGTTCATCCAAGGCTTCGGCGGGAGCCTGATCGCGTATCGCGTCCAATTGCTCCAAGGTCACCGAATTATTGAGGTCGAATCCTCCACTCAGGATGCGACGCAACACCTTAACGTGACCACCACAACCCAGTTTTTCACCGATATCTTCCGCCAGGGTACGAATATACGTCCCTTTTGAGCAAATCACCTCAAGGTCAATTTCATCATCCCTGAATCCAAGCAATTTGATTGAATAAATCGTTATTAAACGAGGCTTGCGTTCAACCTCAATGCCCTTGCGTGCCAATTTATAGAGCGGCTGACCATCCCTTTTGAGGGCGGAATACATAGGTGGAATCTGCGCAATCTCACCAACAAAGCCAGCCAGAATTGGTTCAAGCTGCGCCAGAGTCAATGCCGGCACTTGCCAGGTTTGAATGACATCACCGTCAACATCACCAGTGGTGGTGGTTTGACCAAGTTTGATGGTGACCTGGTAACCCTTGTCGGCATTAAGGTGGAAGGAAGAAACCTTGGTTGCTTCACCCAGACAGATAGGCAACAAACCAGTCGCTAGCGGATCAAGACTGCCGGTATGCCCCGCCTTTTTGGCAAAGAACAGGGACTTAACGCGTTGAAGCACGGCATTGGAGGTCATCCCGGTCGGTTTATCCAACAACAGGATGCCGCTGACGGCCCTGCCCTTTCTCACCCGATCACGAGCCATGCTAAAACAACCTCAACACAAAACTCGAATGCTTATTCTTTATCGCCGGCAATGGCTTTATCAATCAGAGCACTTAGGTTGGCACCATGTTCAACTGAGGCATCATAAAGAAACTTCAGCTGTGGCGTGACACGAATACTCAGACGTTTACCCAACTCACGACGTAGAAAACCAGCCGCTTTATTGAGCCCCTCAAGTGCTTCCTCAACATTACCATCAACAGTAAAGACCGTGACGTAAACCTTGGCATAGGACAGATCCCGTGACAGCTCAATACCAGAAACGGTAACCAAGCCTACACGGGGATCTTTTACCTCAAACTGGATCAACTGCGCCAGCTCACGCTGAATCTGCGAGGCGACCCGTTTAGTACGGCTAAATTCTTTTGGCATTGCTTTCCGGCTCGTAAAGACTAGTCAATGGTTTTGGCCACTTCAAAACGCTCGTAAACCTCAACCTGATCGCCAGCCTGGATATCATTGTAGTCTTTAACACCGATACCACACTCGGTACCTGATTTGACTTCATTAACATCATCCTTATGACGACGCAGAGACTCAAGCTCACCTTCGTAAATAACCACATTGTCACGCAGCACACGAATCGGGCTACTACGTCTAACGGTACCATCAACAACCAGACAGCCAGCAATAGCGCCCAACTTCTGTGACCGAAAGACGTCCTTAACTTCAGCCATACCAATGATCTCTTCACGAACTTCAGGAGATAACAGACCAGACATCGCATGTTTAACATCATCGATAATGTCGTAGATAACACTGTAGTAACGCAGATCGACTTCGTTGTCCTGAGCGGTACGTTTGGCCGAACCATCGGCACGAACATTAAAGCCCACTACGATGGCCTGAGACGCCAGTGCCAGATTGACATCTGACTCTGTGATACCACCGACACCACTGGCAACGATCTTGACACGAACTTCATCAGTAGAAAGATTAAGCAATGAATCAGTCAACGCCTCGGCACTACCCTGCACATCGGCCTTAATCAACAGGTTCACGGTACCTATTTCACCTTGGGCCATTTGCGAGAATACATTTTCAAGCTTGGCCGCCTGCTGCTTGGCCAACTTAACATCGCGCAACTTGCCCTGGCGGAACAAGGCTATTTCACGTGCCTTGCGCTCATCGGCAACTACCGCCGCCGCATCACCGGCATCAGGCGTACCTGACAAACCCAGCACCTGAACAGGAATCGATGGCCCGGCCGAATCAACCGGCTTGCCATTTTCATCAAACATGGCACGTACACGACCATACTCTCTGCCTACCAGCAGGATGTCGCCCTTATTCAAGGTGCCGTTTTGCACCAGGATAGTGGCAACTGCACCACGCCCCTTGTCCAGAGCCGACTCAACAACCAAACCTGTTGCTGGACCTGTTTCAAGCGCTTTCAATTCCAGCACTTCTGACTGTAATAAAATTGAATCCAACAGATTGTCTATGCCTTCACCAGTTTTGGCAGAAACACTAACAAACATAGTGTCACCACCCCAGTCATCGGCAATAACCTCATGAGCTGTTAGCTCCTGCTTGACCCTATCGGGATCAGCGTCAGGCTTATCGACCTTATTAACCGCCACGATCAATGGCACACCCGCCGCCTTAGCATGTTTAACTGCTTCAATCGTTTGCGGCATAACACCATCATCTGCAGCAACAACCAGAATAACAATATCGGTAACCTGCGCACCACGGGCACGCATGGAGGTAAAGGCCGCATGTCCAGGGGTATCAAGAAAGGTGATCATGCCGCGATCAGTTTCAACGTGATAGGCACCAATATGCTGGGTAATACCACCCGCCTCACCAGAAGCAACCTTGGCACGACGAATATGATCAAGCAGCGATGTCTTACCATGATCAACGTGACCCATGATAGTAACTACCGGCGCACGCTGGACTTCATTACCAGTCAGCACAACAGCAGCAGCACCAAGCAACTCTGTCTCAAGTGCATCTTCACGCATCAGTTTGACTGTATGGCCCATCTCTTCAACCACGATAGACGCAGTCTCCTGATCAAGGACCTGATTAATGGTAACCATGGAGCCCATGCCCATCATGACCTTGATAACTTCACCAGCCTTAACGGACATTTTCTGCGCTAGCTCGGCAACCGAGATGGTTTCAGGAACACTTACTTCCCTGATGATAGGTGCAGTCGGCATTTGGAAACCATGCGGGCCATCGGCAACAACAACCCGACCCCGTTTGGCTGGTTTCTTTTTGCGTCGGCCTGACTTGCCTGCAGAAACATGCAGCTCTTCACGACCGCCTTTTTTCTTTTTGCCACGCCCATGATCAGCTGCAGGTTTTGCAGCACGCATTCTACCTTTGGGAGAATCTTTCTTTGCACCATCAGCAGCAGGAGCCGCTTTTTGAGGTGTAGGAAGCGCTGCAGCAGTAGCCACTTTTTTCGCCTCATCCATAGCCTTTTTGACGGCTTCCTGAACTTCACTATTAGCCGCTGCCATAGCTGCTGCAACTGTAGCCGCCGCCGCTGCTTGACGCTGTTCTTCCTCAGCTTTAACTCGCTGCACTTCCTCAGCCGCTAATCTTTCTTCTTTTTGTTGCGGGTCTTCAATTACCTCAGGAATTACTTCAGGCTCGACCACTTCCACTGCTTTCGATTCAACTTGTTCTATTTCAGCGGGTTCAACAAGCTCAGCAGACTCTTCTTCAGAGGCCGCATTACGTTTGACGTAGGTACGGCGCTTGCGAACTTCAACACTCACTGTTTTGCTTTTACCTGAACTGCTTTGTTTCAGCTCACTAACAGTTTTACGTTTGAGAGTAATTTTTTTAGACGTTGAAGCTGCAGCTTCAGCTGTTTCGTTACCCTTACGCAGGTGCTTCAACAGTTCCATTTTATCTGAGTCACTGATAGTTGCGTCAGCATCCGAAGGCACACCAATACCCGCTTCGCCTAACTGGCTAAGCAAACGATCGACAGGAATCCCTACTGCCTCGGCTAGTTGTTTTACTGTTACTTCTGACATATTGACAGTACCCTCCAGGCAGCTGATTTATCCTTGTTGCTCTTCGGCAAACCAAGGAGCGCGCGCTTCCATAATCAATTTACTGGCCCGCTCTTCATCCAAACCTTCAATATCACTAATCTCATCAAGAGACTGCTCGGCAAGATCTTCACGGCATATAATACCTTTTGCCACCAGCGCATTTGCCAGCTCTTCATCCATACCGTCAAGCTCAAGCAGATCTGCATCTGCCTCATTGGCATGCTCTTCACCGGCAATGGCCTTGGTCAATAAAACATCGCTGGCGCGATTACGTAATTCTTCGACCATATCTTCGTCAAACTCTTCGATTTCAAGCATTTCCTGAACTGGCACATAGGCCACTTCTTCGATTGAGCTAAAACCTTCCTGAACCAGGATAGAGGCAACCTCTTCATCAACGTCGAGTTGCTCCATCAGTGTTCCGAGCACAGCTGCAGATTCCTGCTCACTCTTCTGCTCGGCATCAGACTCGTTCATAACATTCAACACCCAACCAGTCAGCTGACTCGCCAGACGAATATTCTGACCGCCACGACCGATGGCCTGCGACAGGTTTTCTTCATCAACAGCGATATCCATGGTGTGACTGTCTTCATCAACAACAATGGAAACAACCTCTGCTGGAGACATGGAATTGATCACGAATTGAGCCTCGTTATCATCATAAAGGATGATATCGACGCGTTCACCGCCCAGTTCATTTGAAACCGCCTGAACTCGCGAACCACGCATACCAACACATGCACCCACCGGATCAATGCGCTGATCATTACTCTTGACTGCAATCTTGGCGCGAATACCAGGATCACGTGCCGCTGCACGAATTTCGATCAGGCCCTCACCAGCTTCAGGCACTTCAAGTTTAAATAATTCAATCAGCAGTTCAGGCGCTGTACGACTAATAAATAGCTGTGGACCACGCTGTTCTGAACGGACATCACGCAGAAAACCGCGGACACGATCACCAGGACGCAGAGACTCACGCGGAATCATATCTTCACGAAGTATGACCCCCTCGGCATTACCACCCAGATCAAGGATGACATTGCCACGATCAACACGTTTGACCACGCCCATCACCAGCTCGCCAATGCGGTTAATATAGGCATCAACTACCTGGGCACGTTCAGCTTCGCGTACCTTTTGTACGATTACCTGCTTGGCTGCCTGAGCTGAGATACGACCAAACTCAGCAACCTCAAGCGGCTCTTCAATAAACTCACCAGCAGCGATGCCAGGCTGCATTTCCTGTGCATCTTCGATCATGTATTGGGCATCTGGGTTTTCGAAATCATCTACATTGTCGCGACTAATTACTTCCCAGCGACGAAAAGCCTTATAGTCACCCGTTTCACGATCGATTGAGACTCGCACTTCCATCTCACCGCCATGGCGTTTTTTGGTCGCCATTGCCAATGCAGCTTCCATTGCACCGAAAATAATGTCACTAGAGACACCCTTCTCGTTGGACACTGCATCTACAACCAACAATATTTCTTTGCTCATCGCTCAGCCTCTCGCAACACTAATCAATTCGACCCGCAGGACCATCAATCAAAATTTAGGCACTAAGTGTGCCTTCTCAATATTTTCAAAATCAATTTCAATTGCCTCACCCTCAAGCTCAGCAAATACGATTCCGTCACTCATTTTCTTTAGCAAAACCGTCATCTTGCGACGATTATTCAGTGGTGCGGACAGTAATAATTTTACTTCATGACCAACAAACTGTTCAAAGTGCCCAGGACGAAACAGCGGCCTATCCATCCCAGGTGACGACACCTCAAGACTATAGACTCCGGTAATCGGGTCTTCCACATCCAGCATACTGCTGACCTGGCGACTCACCGCCTCACAATCCTCAACCGCTATGCCTACGTCAGGTTTATCTATAAATACGCGCAGCACTGAGTGCTTGCCCTGCGACAAATACTCCGCGCCAACAAATTCATAACCTAAACCCTCAACTATGGGTTCTAGCAGCGTCAATACTTTTGCCGAGGCTTGTCGAATCATTGCTCCACCTATAAACAAAAAATGGGCCAACGGCCCACTTCAAAAATCTAAATCTTCATACCACTGCGGTTCGCGTTCATCACCAAACCCCAGTTAACAAAAAGCCCCGTACACGGGGCTTCCTGCAACAACAAATATTGGTAGCGGGGGTAGGATTCGAACCTACGACCTTCGGGTTATGAGCCCGACGAGCTGCCAGACTGCTCCACCCCG
>CBFCYE010000038.1:0-21955 GCA_965602225.1 uncultured Gammaproteobacteria bacterium
ATCCATTACTACACCGCCCCCACGGTTTCAGCCTTAATCAATCAAATTGAACCTTAACTGTTACATATGCCGATGAATCAACCTCGTTCAACTCTGGGTACTTGGCTGGATTATCATGAGGCAACACTTCCATTTCTTCATATTTACCCAAGACATTCCGCGCAGCCAAAGCAAGCTCCGTCTCGTAACCAAACAGATCTAGCAGCCTTGAAACTTTTAGATCCAGTCGCCTGACAGGAGCACGCACTTCCTCTGGCTTACTTGACTCCCAACCTTGTATCTCGCCCATATAGTAGAAACCAACCCCTGCACTGACTCCCTGATCAAACTCCATCATGTAGAGCAAGCTGAAAGAGTTCTGAGGCGCCATCATCGGCTCAGGAGCTAATGGCGAAAGTGGCGTGCTTCTATCTTCTATATCGACGTATGCATACCCCAAATACAGCGCCGAATTGTCAATAAAGGTAATTTTTGCCTCCAGTTCCACCCCCTTAATAAGAAAGTCGTAACTGTTAAGAAACAGATCACCATGGGGAAGCGCATATGTGCCCGGATTAGATTGCTTGAAGATAAGATCACTCAAATCATCACGAAACAATTTGGCGTCAAAAGACAAGCCTTTTTGAATGGAAGCCAGGTGATAGCCCAGTTCGATTGAATTAACCGTTTCAACCTTTAACTGCTGGGTTCCGCCCCAGAACAACAAATCAGTTACCGGCCCAGCCCCAACCAATGTCGTACCGCTGTATAAACTGGTTTGAGCACCGTACAGACCATAATCTGTCGCATATTCAAACATTGATGGTGCACGAATCGCTTTAGACCCTGTCAGGCGCAGACTTTGTTCTGGAGAAAAGTGATAATTGACACCCGCTCGTGGCGAAACCTCAGTCCCAGTAGTGCTGTAGTCTTCCACCATCGCACCAGCATTCACCAACCAGGCACCATCAAGATCCCACTCCAGATTCATAAAGCCATGCTTGAGGTGATTATGGATTTCTTCATTGCCCATCAGGGTCTCACCACCCCAGACCTGATCATCACGCACACCCCCGCCCCAGGCAACACGCACCGTATCCGTCAAGCTGACATTGTGTTGCAACTCCAAATCGTAACGATCTGTACGACGACTAAAATCAACAAAGGTGGTATCAAGCCTGGCATCAAATCCACCCAACTGCGCAAGTATGGGAGTGCCTGTATAAAAGGTTTCAAAATTTCGCTGGAAGATGTGGTAGAACTGCACTGAAAGGCTTTCATTCAAACCCAGGTTGCGCTGCCACTTGATATGCTCATGATGGTTAAGCAGTGTTTTTTCACGATCAACACTCAATTCAGGCGAATGACGATTCTCCACGCCCCTGGGGCCTGTCGCCACCCCCCCCTGAAAACTAAGAATGTCAGAACTGCTAAGTTGATAGTCAGCCCGCAATGAAGCTACCTGGGTACGTTTGTAATCAAGCCTATCGTCAAAACCATCATCTTGAATAAAGCCGGCGCTAACACGGTAATCAAGCTTACCGCCACCGCCTCCATGACGTAAAAATAGCTCATGCACACCATCATCACCCAAGTTGGTCTTCACAGACGTGCCGTGATCCAGTACCGCCTCACGGGTAATAATGTTAATCACACCAAGAAATGAATTGGCACCATAACTGGCTGAGTTAGGCCCACGCACCACTTCAATACGCTCAATATCATCCATGGTGATAAATAGCGTTGCCCATGGAATGGCGCCCATTGCAGTGGTGTAAATGGAGCGTCCATCCACCAACACCTGCATGCGGCGGGAATAGCGCTCATCTGACATGTGATAACTAACTGAGGGAGTATGACCATCGTGATAGCCAACAATAAAACCCGGCACCATCCGAAACAGCTCCGGAATCTCACGCGCCCCCGAAGCCTCAATCATGCGCCGGTCAATCACCGTCACCGCCACAGGGGCATCAGTCACTGGCTGGGCCATACGCGTCGCCGACATCACTACCGGCACCTCCCCCCAATAAGCCTCTTCTGGGATGGGCGGCATATCCTCTGCCACAACCTGCCCAGCTAAAACAGAACAAAGTAGAAAAAAAACCGCCATCCCGTGATTCAAAGGCCATAGTGACTTCATAACTAGAGAAAACTCCTGATATTTTGAATTTATTCTTTATATATCAACAAGTTGATAAACAAATTCGAAGTATAGAAAAAACGACTAATATGCTTATATATTATACGATTGCAGAGCAGATTGCCCGTATTAGACACATAACGACAACGGAGTACGTCTGGTGACTATCGATTGCAGGCAAAGCCATAAACCATTAAAAACAAAGCTTAAAGTGGATTAAGCGCTAGGAACATATCAACAGCAGAGTTTAAATTCAGATACGGTGCACATCAAGCTTGACGCCGCGCGGCAGCCGCCCCAGCGAGCTCACCTCGCCGTAGTACCTTTCGTCCCCGGTCGATGCAAACTCGAAACGAAACACACGTAGTACAGAAAGACCACCAGCGTTATTACGCCTTAAGCGCACCCGCTTCAGCATTACACTTTGATCAAGCAGCTGCAGACCATGTTCTTCACAGTGACGCTGAGCAACCTGATAGGCACGTTGCTTAATCCCCTGAGTGTTCCACCAGAACAGGATCACGAAGGCAGCGCCAACGATTAATAACAAATTGAAAAGATATGAGGCCATTGGCTATATTGAAACACAAAAGAAGCCATCAGAATGGCAGGTATGTTGAATTTATGACCACTACTTCACATCAATAATCAGTCGTTCACTCGGCACACCAAACAGGCCATTACGGCGGTGACTCAACTGCCACTGAAACGGATATTGCCCAGCATCAAGCGGTGCCTGAACATTAAATCTAAATACTGCAAACTCACCCGGAGCGACCATATCAGCAGCACTGATAGCAACGCTATCAACAGCCCAAACCAAACCATTAGAGACCGGCGTCACTAAAGAGATATCACTGGCGTCCCAAGTAAGTTTGCTGGAATTCTTAAACTGCACCACCACTTCATGCGTTTCACCCAACAACATAGCCTGGGCAACCTTCTGATAGACAAACTCGGAGCTGTAGAGAAAATTAACACTTCCAGAAACGACAATATTGACCGGCGCAGAAACATCACCGAAGAAAGTATTGTTGTGTTGCATCTGCCACTGAAAAACATACTCACCGGCAGACTCAGGCGCAGTAAAGCTCGCACTAAAGCTGGCAATTTCACCAGGAGCGATGTGAACACCCACACCAAGCTCAATATTATTCACCCCCCAAACATCACTACCAAGCGCAGCAAGCTGATAACCTGCATCACGATCCCAGGCTGTCTTGCCAATATTTTCGACTCGAAAGGCCGCATTAAAGCGTTGCCCAGCAACAACCTCACCGGGAACAAGTTGCATGACAATACGGGCCTGTTTATCCGAACGCTCAATCCTGACCGGTTTGGCCTCAGCCACTTCACCAAAAGGTTTGCCATCAGAACCTTGCAGATGCCAACTTAATTGCGCCGACCTGATTGCCTTGGGCGCGGTCAGATCAAATTTGATTTTTACTGACTCACCCGGGGCAACAGGTGTTTCAAATGACCGGCCCACATCTATACGGCCCCATATTTTTTCCTGCTCTGACTTGGCCCAAACGATGCCGTACCTCTTTTTAGCACTCCAAATCGTTGAGCCCACATTTTTATACTCAATATTAACGCTATATTTTTGGCCGCTGACCATGTAGTCAGGCACATCAAGAGACACCAGCTTGGAATGATTAGAGCTTGCCGCTGAGGCCGATACAACATTCATGAAAAAACATAGCAAAAACAAACAAGCGTTGGATTTAATAGATAGCATGGGGGCCCCGCATTTATGTATGCTCAAAACTGTACCCGGAAATCGCCTCCAACACCACATTAAGGCAGCTGCCATATGTAATCAGAAGCGATATAAACCTATCGGTATAGCAACAATATCTTCAGCCGGAATGGCATTAAAGAGGACGAAATCAATAGTCGGGCTACGTAACCATAGCAGCGATATATAGCAATACAGAAAATTCTACATCTCAGAGAAACGACGTAGATTTTGAGTTATCTTATTCAACTGGGCATCAACCTCCGCCCCGCTGTCCTGATTCTGCAGCGATTTTTCAATACCATCACGGGTAAGTCCAAGCAGCATCTCCTCCTGCTCCTCGGTTAAACCCATCTGGAAAAATGATCGTTCAAGCTTGCCCAACAGTTCATCCATAATCGCAACACTGGCGGCTTTCTGCTTTTGCTGTAGCTGATCAACATCCTGCAAGGCCGCATTAGACTCCACCACCAACTGTTGCAGCTGTTGTTTCATTGCCCTGTCTTTCTGCACTATTTCCAGTTCATGCAGCTTAGACTCAGCCCCCTCCATCAAGATGGCCACATTGTCACGAATACGACCACAGACATCTGGATTATCCAAAGGCATGTTATTAACCAACATCGATACAGCACCAAAATTAAGTATCAAACGCTGACCATGCTCCATAATTCGTCCCTGATCCTTGAGCCTGGACAACAGCTCTTGGGCAAGCGGTGAAACAACGCCCTGACTGCCAAAATTCAAAACCTCGTTGGCAAGTCTGAGCTGAACACTGCATTCAAGTGAATAGCTACGCATAGATTCAATCAGCAAGTCAGCAAGTTCACTCTGTTTTTCCACAGTAAAACTTTTACGCAGGAATTCAAGACAGACACCAAGCTCACCAGTGCTAGACATCGCCGTCATGGCTGTATCGAAAGCCATTTTCTTTTCAGCCTGCAATGCAACAAACATCTTATGTTGGTCTGAGGCAATCTTAACCTTTTTAAGAAGCTCACCAGGAGAAACAGGCTTAATAAGGTAGTCACCACCACCGGCATCAAAACCGGCTAATTTTTGTTCAATAGTGTCATGCGCAGAGAGAAAGATAACTGGAATGTCAGCCGTATCAGGCGACGACTTGATAAGACTGCACGTCTCATATCCATTCATGCCAGGCATTTCCACATCCATCAACACTACATCTGGACGGGCTTCAGCAACGACCATTTCCAAGGCCTGCTCACCTGAGGTAGCAACGATAACGGCATACTCATCCTTGAGATTCTCCAGCACAAAATGAATATCATCGGGAGAATCATCCACGATCAAAACTCTGCTCTTATCATCGCTCATACCAATACTCCTACATTAACCACAACCCCAATCACGATGGGCATTGACCCCAGAATACACAGCATCCTTGTTGCCTATCCGAGAATAAAACACGCCAAATAAACATGTTTATATATTCAAGGTAATCAAATTCACTTCCCTGTCAGACAATCTCAATCTTACAAATCATTCAGTACCAATAGTGCTTATAGCTACTGACTTTATCTGTCACTAAGAGCGGCTATATCTTCATCATCAAGTAGATGATGTACCTCGCCAACACCTGCCAATATTTTCCCGTCAACCTTAGCAAGCACATCACCTGCCTTAGTTACGTCTTCATTAACCATAGTGGCAAGCATCGCATCGACACCGGCAATAACTTCTGCAACGCATTCACTCAATCTAACTAATAATATCAGCGCCTTTTCGGCATTCTTATCCACCCTACAAACCTCCTCAATCGCCCTAGCCTGATTATGGATAAAAAAGGCATCTAGATTGCCACTTGTCCCACTCAAATTATGAGAAATACGTGCAGCCTCTTCCCAATCGCCCCTAACTATATGTTCTTCAATACGGGCAGGTGTATTGGCATGATTTACTCTAAAACTGATCAAAATATTTTTATACAATTCCCAATCACCACAAAATCTATCCATGGCGCTTTCAAGTTTAATTCCAGGCAAGGCAGGCAATGTGCTTATATCTATCATTGCCGTTTTATTTGATTTGACGCCTTTCAAGGCTGGCCTTTTTATCCACCTCGACAAGATTTCAAAAACCTCATCCGGATTAATAGGTTTGGTTGTATGGTCATTCATGCCGGCAGCCAGGCTTTTTTCCTTATCCACAGAAAGGGCACTTGCAGTCATAGCAATAATCGGTAAATTTGCGTAATCACCGCCAAGCGCACGTATTTTCTGCGTTGCCTCAAAGCCATCCATGATAGGCATCTGAATATCCATCAGCACCGCATCATAACTACCATACTGAACCGAGCTAACCGCTTTAGCGCCATCATCAACAACATCGACCAAAAAACCACTAGCCGATAATATTTCTTTTGCCACTTCCTGATTTATTTCATTGTCTTCAACCAATAAAATCCTGACGCCATCACCACTAAAGTCTTGTTTTCTAATCAGGCCTTCGCTGCTAACCGACGAATCAATTTCGACTGACGACAAACAAGCATACATATCGACTCGTCTAACAGGCTTAGTCAGCCACGCAACGTCAGGATACTTGCTCTTATCAACACTTTGAGGACCAAGCATAACCACTCTTGGTTTTACTGTGGCATCCGCAGCACTTAGTCTGCTGGACAAATCAGAGTCTAATAATCCATTCAGATTATCCGCGATAAAAACCACGTCATAAACTTCATCATTTACTTCAGGGCTATAAAGTTTGTTTTCTAAACCATTAAGGCTATCCACCACATCAACCTGCACCACACCAAGGCTCATCAGCGCATGTTTTATTGCCTCAGCACTTGCGGCACTTTTATCTGCAACCAGAACTTTCTTATCCAAGACCTCCACGGTCTCTTTTTTAACATCCGTCTGTTCAACATATGCCGAGGGAACCGACAAACTAAACACCGACCCCTTACCTGGAACACTATCTATATGTATCTCGCCCCCCATCATCGCAATTAAACGCTTACAAATAGGTAAACCCAAGCCTGTACCACCATATTTACGTGAGGTTGACACATCAGCCTGCTGATATTCATCAAAGATACTCAGCCGTTCCTCTTCCGTCATGCCCAGCCCCGTATCAGTTACACGGACATAAAGCTTTTCACTCTTCATACTTACGGAGAGGGAAACCTCTCCTACTTCTGTGAATTTAATTGCATTATTGAGCAGATTTGTCAGCACCTGACGAATTCGAGTTGGGTCACCTAGTAATAGCGCCGGAACATTTTCATCAACACAACAAACTAGCTCCAGCCCTTTTTTCTGCGCTGGCCCTGATAACAAAACTGCCGTTTCTTCGGCAAGTGATATGACGTTGAACGGAATAGACTCCACTTTAAGCTTATCTACGTCCATTTTTGATAAATCCAACACATCATTAATTACTGACAACAACATTTCACCAGAACCTGATGCCGTTTCCAGGAATCTACGCTGTTCAGAACTCAGCGCTGTGTTGTTCAGCAAATGCAGCATTCCAAGCATGCCACTCATCGGGGTGCGGATTTCATGGCTCATGGTTGCCAGAAAACGTAATTTAGATATGTTTGCCTTCTCTGCATCCAACAGTGCTTTCAGCAAGGCTTTCTCATTCTTTACCGTTTCAGACACATCCCTGACAACACCTATAAAAACTTTCTCACCATTGATTTCAGCCATATTGACAGACAACTCAATAGGAAAATGGGCACCATCTTTATGCACCCCTTCAACACTGCGATTTTCACTAATCACCTTACCTAAATACTGTGAAGCATTCTTACGCAGGTAATCGGTATGTTTCATGCCGTCAGCCTCAGGCATCAAGATAGAGACATCTTTGCCTAGCAACTCACCGCCGTAATAACCAAAGACCTTTTCAGCCTCTTTATTAACAGACAGAACCTTACCGTTAACATCAATAGTTATTACCGCATCCAGCATTGTCTCAAGAATAGTTCCAATGCCAGCCTCGACACCTCTCAAACGACCTAAGACTGCAATGCCTTTTGTTAAATAAGCGGCAAACAACAAACAGCTGAATATTGCCATCCCTGCACCAATCAACATAGCAATAGGCGATAATGGCTTACCACTAAAGATTAATGCTGATGTCGTTCCAGCTAAATATGATTGGCCAAGAATCGCGGCGACAGCAATAGATAAAAGCAGACAAAACAACGACAGCAGCATATACCGTTTGTGGTAAACACCTGCATCTAAAGCCGTTGAAAAATTGCGGTTTTTCAAACCCCACTCCTGCCAAATAAAAAAGCGCACCAACAGTGTGCTATATACTCTTATCGGTAAGTATTAACTTATATCTATACGTTTGATTACGTAACATAACCGCACATATAGAATGCCAATAGCATTCCAATGCAAGTATGAAGCTCAGATATTTCATCTAATTCTTCAGCGCTATATTTTTTATCTAATGGGGGACGGCACTACCGAGTATTCGTGCCATTAACTCTGAAATTGAGTTGAGATCAAACTTCTCCAGGATATGCTGTCTGTGCACATCGACTGTTCTAGGGCTTATACCAAGTGTTTTTGCAATACTTTTGCTTGATTCACCCTGCATAAGCAAGTCAAACACACTTTTTTCACGGATGGTAAGTTTGTTGATGTACTCATCATTTTGCGATGACACATCCTTGAGTTTCATATCCTCGGTATTTTTCTCCAAGGCCTGATTGACGGTCTCAAGCAAACTCTGCTTATGAAATGGTTTCTCAATAAAATCAAACGCACCGTTCTTTATACCTTGAACAGCCATTTCAACATCTGCACAGCCGGTAATGAAAATTATTGGAATTTCACAGCCTTGCGCCTTCAGCTTATCCATAAGCATGAATCCACTTATACGAGCCATGCGAATATCAGAAATGATACAACCACGCATCTCATTGTTATAGACCTTAAGATACTCTTCAGCAGACAAATAAGCCTCTGATGCAATACCTACGGTTAACAACAACTCTCGGACGACGTCACAAATAACCGCGTCATCATCAATGATATAAACTTTTTGCTGTATCACGAAAAGCCTTCAAATTATCGGTGATTTAAAAAGAAGCGAATGCTGCCCAAGCATGTTAGACGTTAACTGGACAAACCCGTACCTAACTATTATTAATCCCATACTTTCATTGACCCCCATCAAATTAAGTACAAATACTTACAAATCTACAACAAAAATAATATACGCATGATTACATATAGTAGCCATAACATATCCAATAATACAGCCCACAATTCCTCATTATTTCACCGGCATCAAACCTTGGCACATACTGCACTAATGCCACGACCGGTTTTACCTCTAATATTGAAAACGCATCCTGCCGATGGACATCAATAGCTTTGAGACTAATTCCAAACTATCTGGCAATAATCTTACTAAGCTTACCTTCAAGCAACCTGCCCACCATATCATTTCCACATATGCTAAAAGCCTTAAACAACCTGCTATTAGATTTTTTATTTGGTGACTGTAATACAGATTCACTCATGGCAAGAGCATTAAAGAATTGAGCTGCCCATAAACCACCCCCACTGCGCTTAGCAATATCTAAACACCTCGGGCGACCTCATCATCTCACTCAGAAAACCATGATTAATTCCCGTTCGAAGAACCAGACGTTTCCATGCAAACCATGAATTTGAGACAAAAAAAAGCCCAACCTGTGAAGGTTGGGCTTTTACAACGTTGGCGTCCCCAAGGGGATTCGAACCCCTGTTACCGCCGTGAAAGGGCGGTGTCCTAGGCCTCTAGACGATGGGGACACACGAAACCTTGTGTCCTGGTGGAGCTAGGCGGGATCGAACCGCCGACCTCTACACTGCCAGTGTAGCGCTCTCCCAGCTGAGCTATAGCCCCGAAAGAGAGGCGTATTCTACGAGGGCAATGTAGTTGCGTCAAGAGAGAATTTTAATTTTCGGCTACTTTTTTAAAATTCTTTCCCAACTAGCCTTTTTGCTCAGTTTTGGCCCAGGTATCACGCAGGGTAACCGTGCGATTAAACACGGGTCGCCCATGGGCATGATCGGCATCCGCACAGAAATAACCCTGACGCTCAAACTGAAACACCTCACCCGGCTTGGCCTCGGCCAGGGCTGGCTCAAGCACACACCGAGTCAAGCTGCGTAGCGAAGCCGGGTTGAGGAAATCAGTAAAGGCCTTGTCTTCCTTATTCGCAGCTGCGTCCGGTGACGGATGTACAAACAGGCGATCATACATACGCACCTCAGCATTAATACCGTGACGAGCAGAGACCCAGTGAATCACACCGCGCGGCTTAGGCGCGCCCTCAGGCGTTTGACCGCTGGAGCCTGGCACATAACTACAATGCAGCTCAATCACTTCGCCATCAGCATCTTTGATCACCTCATCACACTGAATGATGTAGGCATTACGCAAGCGCACTGCCTTACCCATGACCAGGCGCTTGTATTTCTTATTGGCCTCTTCACGGAAGTCTTCCTGCTCTATATAGATCTCATTGCAAAATGGCGTCTTGCGCATGCCAAAGCTTTCATCCTGCGGATGGTTAGGTGAATCCAGTTCTTCCACCTGACCTTCAGGATAATTGGTGATAATGACCTTCAGTGGCTCCAGCACTGCCATACGACGCGGCGCATTGATATTGAGGTCTTCACGAACGGTATTCTCCAGCAACTCCATTTCAACCGTGCCTTCACTCTTGGTAACACCAATGCGCTGACAAAACTCACGCATTGCCGCCGAGGTATAACCACGACGACGGATACCGGCAATGGTCGGCATACGCGGATCATCCCAGCCTTCAACAAAACCCTCAGACACCAGCTGAGTCAGCTTACGCTTACTCAGCACCGTGTATTCCAGGTTTAGACGAGAGAATTCAATCTGCTGTGGATGACAATCGATGGAGATGTTATCCAGAATCCAGTCATAGAGCGGGCGATGATCTTCAAACTCCAGGGTGCAGATGGAGTGGGTAATCCCCTCCAGCGCATCACTGATGGGATGGGTAAAGTCATACATGGGATAGATACACCAGGTCGAACCGGTCTGGTGATGGATCACGCCGTGACGAATTCGATACAACATGGGGTCACGCAGATTGATGTTGGGCGAGGCCATATCGATCTTGGCCCGCAACACCTTGCTACCATCAGCGAACTCGCCATTTTTCATGCGCTCAATCTGATCAAGATTCTCTTCAACAGAGCGATTGCGGAACGGGCTGTCTTTACCCGGCTGTTTCAGCGTGCCGCGATATTCACGGGTTTCATCTGCACTCAATTCACAGACATAGGCCTTGCCAGCCTTGATAAGCTCGATAGCAAACTCATACAGCCTATCGAAGTAATTGGAGGCGTAATAAGGTTGTCCGGCCCACTGGTAACCCAGCCACTTCACATCTTCCTGAATTGACTCAACGAACTCCATATCTTCTTTATGTGGATTGGTGTCATCGAAGCGCAGGTTACAGCAGCCCTTGTAGTCCTCAGCGATACCAAAATTCAGCGCAATCGACTTGGCGTGACCAATATGCAAATAACCATTGGGTTCCGGCGGAAAACGAGTGGCAATCTTGCTGTGTTTGCCCGAAGCTAGATCTTGATCAATGATCTGACGGACGAAGTTGCTTGGGGTATTGGTTTCACTCATGATGTTTTTCCTTATGCCCCGGCCTTAATAAACTCAATCGCCTTGGCAAGACGAGGCAGACAGGCCTCTTTGCCCACCAGGAAGATCACTAGATCCAGGTCAGGCGACGGTGCACCACCAGTAATCGCCAGACGCGCAGGCATGCCGACCTTACCAAAACCCACCTCCAGTTTGTTTACCACTGTTTCCAGGGTGGCGTGAATCGCTTCACGGCTCCACTCTGTCATGGCATCCATCGCATCGTGCAGCTCTGCCAAGACATTAGCGGCATCGCCGGCAAAGGCCTTTTTGGCTGCCTTGGCGTTGTATTCGGCAGGATCGCGATAATAAAACTCACATACCTTGGCCAGATCAACCAGGGTCTTGGCCTTTTCGCACTGCGCCTTGATCACCCCAAGGATGTCAGGGCCAGCAGAAGGATCAATATCAATATTGCCGAGGTGATAACTAAGATGATGGGCCACATGGGCCGGATCAGAATTCATAATGTACTGATGATTCAACCACAGCAGCTTTTCCTGGTTAAAGGTCGAGGCCGCCTTGTTACAGCCTTCCAGGCTAAACAGATTGATCATTTCATCAACAGAAAAGATCTCCTGATCACCATGGGACCAACCCAGACGTACCAGATAGTTCAGCACCACCTCAGGCAAAAAGCCCTCTTCACGATATGACATCACACTGACAGCACCATGACGTTTAGACAGACGTTTGCCGTCACCGCCCAGGATCATCGGCACATGGGCATACTTGGGTGGCTCGATATTCAGGGCCTTGAGTATATTAATCTGCCGTGGCGTGTTGTTTAGATGATCATCGCCACGAATAACGTAATCCATTTTCATGTCAGCATCATCCACCACCACCGTCAGATTGTAGGTGGGTGAACCATCAGGACGGGCAATGACCAGGTCGTCCAGCTCGCTATTCTTGATCACCACCTTGCCCTTGATCAGATCATCAATCACCACTTCACCATCAGCGGGATTACGAAAACGAATTACCGGTTCAACGCCTTCACGCACCTCGGCATGATCACGGCACTTGCCGTTGTAACGCGGCTTCTGCTTATTGGCCATCTGCTGTTCGCGCATCACGTCCAGCTCTTCCTTGGAGCAATAGCAGTAATAGGCGTCGCCCTGATCTAACAGTTGCTGAATGACTTCTTTGTAGCGATCAAAACGATCGGTCTGATAAAACGGCCCTTCGTCGTATTCCAGACCCAGCCAGGTCATACCTTCGAGAATGGCATTGACCGACTCGGCAGTGGAACGCTCCAGATCGGTATCCTCAATCCGCAGCACAAAACGACCGCCATGTTTGCGGGCAAAAAGCCAGGAAAACAGCGCCGTGCGGGCGCCGCCAATATGCAGATAACCAGTCGGGCTGGGGGCAAAGCGGGTACGTACCGTCATTTCAGGACCTTAAGTCTTAGTTAATGCGAATGTTCAATAATAAATTCAGGGCATTCTACCAAATCCCGACGAAAATTACGGCCACAAACATCAGAACAAAACGCTCGTAACATCCAAGCGAGAGACGCTCAACTATTGTTGATTTTGCAGCCCATCATCGTTACCAAAAAGACAAGGACGACACCTGATTAAAGGATAATTCTAAACGTAATGCGGAAGCTCTGGTCGCTAAGCACTGCACTTGGATGTGATTCTGGCGATCTTTAATAATAACAAGCAAACACGCCATAACATCAATCACGTCGCTGAGCAGAGGTTAAAAAACGGTTCTTAGCTTGTCCTAATAACAAAAAAGGCGCTGCCCGTTGCCAGGCAGCGCCTTTTCTTTCTAATGGTGCTTAAGCTTATTTGCCAAGCACGTCGTTACGAGTGCTTTCAGCAATCGCAGCCGCTTCGGCAATCAGGTCACCAGGCACACCCAGTTCAGTCAGGGTGGCACCGAGGTTTTCCATTACTGCATCAAAGTGGCTGTCATTCAGACCTTTAGCTACCAGATGGGCATGACCTTCACGCATATCCTTGCCTGAGTAGTTACTTGGACCACCCAAAGCCATAGTCAGGAAGGCCTTTTGCTTGGCTGACTGTTTGCCCATGTCAACACCTTCGAAGAACATGTTGATACGATCATCAGACATTACTTTACGATAGAAGACATCAACAGCGGCATTCACAGCGGCATCACCACCGATACGCTCATACAGACTCTTGCTGCCACCCATGGCTGCTTTTTCTTCTGGGGTAAAACCGGCCAACACATCAGCACGCGTGCTTTCAGCAATGGCTGCGGCTTCGCCAATCAGGTCGCCTGGCACACCCAACTCAGTCAAGGTTGCACCCAGATCATCCATCACCGCATCGAAGTGCGAGTCATTCAAACCCTTCTCAACCATATGCGCATGGCCTAGACGCATATCCTTGCCGCTGTAATTGCTAGGACCACCCAAGGCCATAGTCAGGAAGGCCTTTTGCTTGGCCGATTGCTTGCCCATATCCACGCCTTCAAAG
Source organism: uncultured Gammaproteobacteria bacterium (assembly GCA_965602225.1). GTDB lineage: Bacteria > Pseudomonadota > Gammaproteobacteria > Tenderiales > Tenderiaceae > Tenderia. The sequence continues at coordinate 14,009 of CBFCYE010000038.1, forward strand.
AATTGATTGATGCGATCATCAGCCAGCACCTTGCGGTAGAACACATCTACTGCGGCGTTGACAGCCGCATCGCCACCGATACGCTCATACAGGCTCTTGCCACCGCCCATCGCAGCCTTTTCTTCAGCCGTGTAACCAGCCAGCACATCGGCACGCGTGCTTTCAGCAATCGCAGCCGCTTCACCAATCAAATCACCGGGCACGCCCAGTTCAGTCAGAGTGGCACCCAGGTTTTCCATCACCGCATCAAAGTGCGAGTCATTCAAACCCTTCTCAACCATGTGCGCATGGCCCAGACGCATGTCCTTGCCGCTGTAATTGCTAGGGCCACCCAAGGCCATAGTCAGGAAGGCCTTTTGCTTGGCAGACTGCTTGCCCATATCCACGCCTTCAAAGAACTGATTAATGCGATCATCCGCCAGCACCTTACGATAAAAAACATCAACCGCAGCATTTACAGCCGCTTCGCCACCAATACGTTCAAACAATGGTGCCGGTTTTGACCCACCAAACAAGCTTTTCAAAAATCCAAACATTACTTCCTCCTCCTAGTCACTATAGAAAACCTCAATCTTTCCCCACCCAGATACTAACCACTTAAAAATGTACTGTAAATACACGTTATATCCAACAATAACAGTCAGGAATAAAGCTGGTCTCCGATGTAACGACTGCCACAAGAAAAATATTACCCAGAAAACAACTCAACTATTCAACGGAGACTAAATGCCGCAGACGCACAAAATCAGAATGCGGCACATATAGCAGGTCACTGATCTTGCGAATCAAATGTTCTTCGTATTTATCCTTGTCCAGATCGGCATAACAGACGCGCCACATCATCTCAACAATCTTTAGCTTTTGCGGCCGATCAAAGTTTTCATTCACCAAACGGGTAAACTCGAACAAACAGGTGACATCGTCGACCTCACTCTCGGCCATCTCGATTATCTCCCGGGTCTCCTCGGCAGAAAGGGAAAAAAATGCCTGGATAGCGTCAGCAATCGCTTTCTTCTCTTTTGCATCGATATGAAAATCAGCACGAGAAACCTCAATCAACAAACAGGCGGTGGCTAGCTGCAAGGCACGCTCGGGCAAAACCGCGGCCCGGCCACCACTGATGGATTGAATTTTCTGATCAAAAAAGTTCTGTAGTTTTTTTATCATTTATTTATCAACAGCAAACAAGGTCACAGCATTCTGATTAGTACCAAGCGACAGCATTTCAACAATATCGTCATAACCAGCCGCACTGGCAATTGCCCGCGCATCCTCACCGTTAGAATTGTGAATCTTAATCTCAGCACCAGCCTGTAGCAGCTGATCCACGACATCGTCATGACCACCGCGAGCAGCAAACATCAGAGCAGTCATGCCGCTGCTACTGCCACCCTGTGTTTCACGGGCGTAACCCAGCTCAGGGCGTTCAATCGAATTAACATTGGCACCACCGCCAAGCAGGTCAGCCACCAGATGACGATTGCCCAGTTTGGCCGCTTCCATCAATGGGCTCATGCCGGCCAGGCTAGCAATATTCACATCGGCTTTTTGATCCAGCAAATATCCCAGTTGCTTACGGCGGCCATTCTCAATGGCCACGTAACCAGCCGTCTTAGCCATAAAACCACGATAATCAACATCGGCACCGGCCTCGACCAACAGCTTGGCCACATCCAGATAGCCCTTCTGCACAGCCGTGATCAAAACGCTATTTTTACCCATCGCATGTTTGGCCAGGGCCAGTCGATTGCGGCGATTATCCTGTTCAACGGAATTTGGATTGGCGCCCCGCTCAAGCAACATCGTGACCATTTCCAGATTACCCGCAGCCACAGCGACAAACAGCGGTGCCTCACCATGCCTATTCGCCAGATCAATCTTTGCGCCATGGCTCAACATATAATGGGCTTCGGCAACATGGCCTTGGCGCACCGCCGCGTTCAGAGCAGTCTCACCTCGCGAAGCGGCTTCCATCAATTCGCGTTCATCAAGCGGTGCATGGGATTTCGACAAGGCAAACTGACGCAGGCCCGACGGCACAAAATTCACTTCAACATTAGCCGCCAGCAACATCTTCAACGTCGCCGAACTACCCGTATGAGCAGCAGCCAATAAGGGCGTCACACCATTCTTGTCAGAAAAATTGGGATTGGCACCATTGGCCAGCACCTGCTTTACCTTTAAGTAATCACCAAGCTTGGCAGCTTTAAGCAGGGTCTCATCATAATTCAGCCCGACATAAACCTTGTCATCCTTGGCGCCTGCCTTTCTTAGCGCGGCAACCACCTCAGCATTATTATTGATGCGCGCAAGATGCAGGGCGGCATCGCCATGATTGCTAGTGAGATCTGGATTGGCACCATTAGCAGACAGCAATTGCGCCATGGCCGCCCAGTCAACCGGCTCCTTGGTCACACCGGATGTTGCCGCATACATCAACGCCGTATAACCACTGTTGCTGACATTGGCTGGCAGAGAATTCGCTAAATTTGGATCGGCTCCGCCCTTTAGCAAAACCTTGGCCGCTTTATATTGACCATACTTTACCGCCATCGACAATGCAGTCTCGGCATCATTGTTTCTGGCATTGACCTTGGCACCCAAACCAATCAGCAGATGCGCCAATTCATAATGGCCCTTCACCGCCGCCCCCATCAAGGCCGTGGATTCTTCTTTATTGCTTGCATTGATTGCCGCACCGCGTGCCAATAACTGCCGCACCATATCAGCCCGACCATTACTGGCCGCCGCAATCAGGGCGGTATTACCGTAGGCATCCTTGGCATCGACATCCATACCACCATCAAGCAGATAATTAACATCCTTGGACTGACCATAGCGGGCCGCCAATACCAGGCGCTCAGGGGAAGGATCTATCAGGTGAGACTCTGGCTGCACCACAACCGGCTCGGCAACAGGCACCTGCTGCGCCACCTCAACCACACTTCGCGCAACGGGTTTGATAGCGATCTGTTTACCGCCGCCACAACCACTGATCCCTGCCGTTATAAAAACCGTTAACAAGGTCAAACCGCTCAATTTCAAAGCACTGTTAGTATATTTTTGCATTTGTTTCCCCCTGACTGACCCCGATTTTTAACACCACAGCAATGATGTGATACTGACTCATCCTTGAGGGAGCGTTGCAATCGAGCAATGCCCACAATCACACGTTCTGAACAGCGCACTACATTAGCACTCATCTATGAGCTTCAATATGCGACAAAACTTGTTGCTTGATTATTGTTATATCCGACTAGTTTGCATGAGTATAGCCAGATTTTGCTGCGTTTGAATATCCGACTATTTAAGATCCGCTTCCAGCTCACGCCAAACGGATGCGCCACCGGCAGACTTTTCTACCAGTTCCATATAACTAGCATGCGCGCTTAACTCATCAGCACTGGCACTGATAACCCGCAAAGCAGAACGATCTGCACTGATTAACGCCCGTTCCTGGCTCTGAGCCGATGCCGACTGATCTTTCTCTGCCTCCATAAACAACAAGGTCTGACCACCGGTCATGGCCAAATAAACGTCAGCCAGAATCTCCGAGTCAAGCAAGGCGCCATGCAGGGTACGGCTAGAGCTATCTATATCGTAACGTTTACACAGCGCATCCAGGGTATTGCGCTGTCCCGGGTGCATTTCACGCGCCATCTTCAGCGTATCAAGGATGCCGCATTGTTCCTGTACCTTGCCCCACTCCGGCCCTAATCGCGCAAACTCATGATTGATAAAACCAACGTCAAAGGGGGCATTGTGAATAACCAGCTCGGCACCCTTGATGAAATCAACGAACTCCCGAGAGATCTGTTCAAAGCGGGGTTTATCAACCAGAAAGTCATTGGTAATACCATGGATCTCGATGGCATCAACCGGCACATCACGGTCAGGCTGAATATATTGGTGGTAGTGATTGCCGGTCAGGCGTCGATTAACCAGTTCAACACAACCGATTTCGATAATGCGATGGCCCTGGGAAGGTTCCAGACCGGTGGTTTCAGTATCAAGAATTATTTGCCGCATTTATTACTCCACTACAACTCTGTTCAATTTACAGCTCAGCTAGACTCACAATTCAGCTAGATTTATTTTACAACTCATCGATGCCACGATTGGCCAGGGCATCGGCACGTTCATTTTCATCATGGCCACTGTGCCCCTTAACCCAATGCCATTCGACTTGATGCGTCGCATTTATCTTATCCAGCCGTTGCCACAGATCTACATTTTTGACTGGCTGTTTGGCTGAATTTTTCCAACCGCGTTTTTTCCAACCGATAATCCATTCCGTAATACCCTGCAGCACATATTTTGAATCGGTGGTCAGCGCCACCTGACATGGGCGGCTCAGGCTCTCCAAGGCCATAATCGCCGCCATCATCTCCATGCGATTATTGGTGGTCTCTGGCTCGCCGCCAAACAACTCTTTTTCCTTACCCTTGCAGCGCAAAATCGCACCCCAGCCGCCCGGGCCAGGATTGCCACGACAGGCGCCATCGGTAAACACTTCAACCACTTCAGACATTCCGCCCACTCCGCGTTGTTGGTCTGGGCAATTCACCCAGCAATTTTCGTCTGGAACTCCAGCGCGGCCTGATAGGGGTCAAGGTAGTCACCCGTTTTTTGGCCATCAGCACATAGGCACCCGACAGACGCGGCCACAACTTCGCACCCAGTTTTTCCATAAAAGAAAGTTTGTTCATAATTCCTTTGCGCTGTAACGGCGGCCTAAAAAAATAATGCCGCACCAGCACCACATCAAAGCCTAACAGCGCCATCCAGTCCTTGGTTCTGGTCACTGACAGAAAGTCACCACACCACGGTGCCGTACCGGAACGACCAAACAACAATCGCCACAGCCCCCACAGACTCCAGGGATTGAACCCCAGCACCACCACATGGCCTTCGGGAATCAGAACTCTATCTGCCTCACGCAGAATCTGATGCGGGTCACGTTCGAACTCAAGCGTATGCGGCAACACCACCACATCAACACTGTCAGAGGCGATCGGGATAGCATCGGGATAACCGTAGATTGCCGGGGTCAGGGTCTCGCCAGCCTTGTCCGGGTCGATCAAAACCTTGTTCGATACCCGACTGCTGGAGAGCAAATCATTACCCAGCAGACAACCGACCTGGAGGATATGGTAACCGAACAGGGTGGCCAGAATGTTATCCAGTTGTTCGCGCTCTTGTTCAAGCAACATCTGCCCGACGGGACGGTTATACCAACCCCGCAGGCTTTGTCGAATATCATTGATCTGGCAGCGTCGCAGCCCAGCTATCATGCACTACTCCCCGATTAAAGCGGATTGACCTAAACCACAATGCTTGTCAGCATGTTGCCATGATAAACATCAGCCCAATCCCCGCCTATTCCGACAATTATATCTGGCTAATCGAATTTGGCGACCACCAAGCAGTGGTAATTGATCCCGGCGATGCCGCCCCAGTGCAAAAGGCCTTACAGCAACGGGGCCTGCAACTGGCTGCCATCCTTGTTACCCACAACCACTGGGATCACATCAACGGTATTGAAACATTATTAGAGCACTATCAGGTGCCTATTTATGGCCCTTCATCGGGGCAGACCCCCGGACTCACTCATCCCTGCATTGCCGGTCAACACATCCAGATCGCTGGTCTGGACCTGAAAGTAATCGAAGTACCCGGCCACACCCAGGATCACATCGCCTTTTATGGTCACCAGGCCCTGTTTTGTGGCGACACCCTGTTTGCCGCCGGCTGCGGTCGACTTCTGGGTGGCAGCGCTGAACAACTGCATGATTCCTTGAATAAAATTGCCGAGCTGCCGATAGATACCCATATCTACTGTACTCACGAGTACACCATGAGCAATCTCAAATTCGCCCAGACGGTAGAACCAGGAAACAAACAGATCATGCAACGCATAACAACAGAAGCGGAAAAACGACAACAGGGCCGGCCAACTCTACCCTCAACCCTGCAGCTTGAGCTGGCCACCAATCCGTTTCTGCGTTGCCAGTCTGACGAGGTAAAAACCAGCGCCGAAAGGTTCAGCGCCAAAACACTGACCAGCCCAGCCCAGGTATTCAAAACCCTGCGCTACTGGAAAGATGGTTTTTCTTAATTAATAGAGACAGGGCCGGTATACTGTGGTGAAAATTATGGCTGTAACATGGAAGTACAATAAATGAAGATCCGCACACAACGCCTCGGCAACAAGATCCTGCCCTCGGCATTGCTCCTGCTGTTGGCAGGCTGCGTTACTACCCAGCAATCCGCCGAACTAAGCAGTCAAGACCACGACATGGTGGTTGCCGCCACCGCTGAAGCGGTAGAAGATTTCAGTTCGGTCACCGCCGCACGCGAAAACGCCATCAACCAGACAGGCGAACTGGTGCTGCTGGAAGAATCCCTTGCTGCCGCCACTAATGAACAAAACCCGACAGACACTGCCGACAGCCTGACTGAAAGCGACAGTGAAATCATCACCGCCAACGAAGTTGAAACCAGCACTATCACAGCAAGCGAACCACAAGCACCTGCCGACATCTGGCAGCGGGTTCGCTCAGGTTTCGAACTGCAAGACATGGATCATCCGCGTGTCAAAAGCGACCTTAACTGGTATGCCAAACACCAGTCCTATCTGGATCGCACCTTTAACCGTGCTGACCCCTACTTCTACCACATCGTCGAACAGATCGAGGCCCGAGGCATGCCCATGGAACTGGCCCTGCTGCCAGTGGTGGAAAGTGCCTTTCAACCGTTTGCCTATTCCCATGGCCGAGCTGCCGGCATCTGGCAATTCATCCCCGGCACCGCGCGCCGTTTTGGCCTCAAGATTGACTGGTGGTACGACGGTCGCCGCGACATCAAGGCCTCCACCACCGCCGCGCTGGATTATCTTGAAGTCCTCAACAAACGCTTCGATGGCGACTGGCTGCTGGCACTGGCCGCCTACAACTCAGGCGAAGGCACGGTCTCAAAGGCAATCCGTAAAAACAAAAAACGCGGTAAAGGCACCACATTCTGGGACCTCAAACTGCCACGCGAAACACAAGGTTACGTACCTAAACTGCTGGCCATCGCCAACATCGTTGCCAACCCCGAACAACACAGCGTCAGCCTGAAGGCCATAGACAATGCCCCACAGCTGGCCGAGGTCAACATCGGCTCACAACTGGATCTAGCCATTGCCGCCGACATGGCCGGTATGTCGCTGGAACAACTCTATACCCTCAACCCAGCCTATAACCGCTGGGCAACATCACCAGATGGCCCACACCGCCTACTGCTGCCGGTTGCAAAAGCCGATGAGTTTAAAGAACAACTGGCCCAGCTGCCCAAGCAGCAACGCGTCAAATGGGTACGTCACCGCATCAAGAATGGCCAAACTCTGGGACAGATCGCGCAGAATTATAAAACCACGGTCAGAACCATTCAAACCGCCAACAAGATCCGCGGCAACAACATTCGCGCCGGCAATTACCTGATCATTCCGGCGGCCAGCCAGGCGCTTAACAGCTACGCCCTGAGCGAAGGGCAACGCCTGCAGAGCAAACAGAACATCAATCGCAGCGGCAGCAAGATTCAACACACTGTCAGCCAGGGTGACACCTTCTGGGACATCGCCATGGCGCACAAGGTATCAGTCCGTAAACTGGCATCATGGAATGGAATGGCTCCACGCGACACCTTGCGTCCAGGCCAAAAACTGGTGATCTGGAGCAAAGACAAAAATGCCAGTTCCAGCGCCCCTGTAGGCAATCCAATGGCCAAGGCCATGACACAAAAGATCAACTACAGAGTTCGCAACGGCGACTCACTGGCACGCATCTCACAACGCTTCAATGTCAGCGTCAGCAAACTGAAAAAATGGAACCCCCGCGACACCAAGGGCAAATACATTCAGCCTGGCCAGCGTTTGGTTGTTTACGTGGATGTAACAAAAGTGGC
>CBFCYE010000039.1:0-21552 GCA_965602225.1 uncultured Gammaproteobacteria bacterium
ATGGTGCTGGAAAACATCATCGCCGCACCGATGATGGCCGACTCAATCAGGCTAAAACCAAAGCCCAGGCCACAGATAAAACCAATCAGAAAAAACAGCAGCGAACTGACCCCGGCGATGATACTGGTCTTACGCAACATCAATAGCAGCTTTTGCGGCGGCAGATTGATGCCAATCAGGAACAACAAAAAGATCACCCCGATATGGGCAATCTGTTTGATCACCTCGGCATCATCCACCAGTCCGAATACCGCCGGCCCAGCCAACACCCCCAACAGGATATAAACCACTAACAACGACTGACGCGCATACAAAGCCAGCGTCGCCAGCAGCGCCGCGCCACTAAAAATCACAAAGATATAAAAGACTATCGATTCTGTACCCATGCACCTATGTTAATTTGATTGCCGGGCAAATGACAGATAAGAGACAATATCCTTGCCGTTCTCAACGATTTAAAACAAATCATGAAACCGATACACATATTTCGTCACAACGCCTCTGAGGGCGCAGGCTATTTCAGTGACTTCCTTGAACGTCACGGCATTCCATTTCACATCGTCAAACTGGATCAGGGTGAGGCCGTACCAGGCTCACTGGATAACATTTCGGCGCTGGTGTTTATGGGCGGCGCCATGAGCGTCAACGATGACATCGACTGGATAGCAGCAGAGTTAAACCTGATCCGCATGGCCATCGCTGCCGACATGCCGGTGCTAGGCCATTGCCTCGGCGGCCAACTGATCAGCAAGGCACTCGGTGGAAAAATCACGACTAACCCGGTCAAAGAGCTGGGTTGGTTACCTGTGCAAAAACAGAACAATGCAGTAGCCGATGATTGGCTGACTGGCCTGCCCGACAGCTTCACCGCCTTTCACTGGCATGGCGAAACATTCTCCATCCCCGATGGGGCGACCAACATCCTCGCCAGCCAACACTGCCCCAACCAGGCCTTTGTCATTGGCAACACCCTGGCCATGCAATGCCATATAGAGATGAAAGCAGAGATGGTGATCAAGTGGGCGACTATTCATGCCGCTGACATTGCCTCCGCCACAGACACCATCCAGACTTATGAGCAGCAGGTGGAATCACTCGATGAAAAAATCGCTGTACTGCAATCCCACGCCGACAAACTCTATCAGCGCTGGCTGCAAGCGCTGATCAAGCCCTAATCCATGACCACATCTCCATCATTATCCCTACATACGGCCACGCACACATAAAGCCAGCACCGAACTCGGTTCTGGCCAAAATGCGGCCAGCCAATGAATAAGGCCGGAATTCGCAACGGCGACCGGGTTAATCACAGTTAAATATCACCATGACATTAACCTCTACCTGACCAATCAACACCTGGTTCAGGCCCCAACTTTATTAGAGTTTCCTTGACTTCAACGATGTAAAACATTAACTTCAGCGGTGGTTTTATAGAAGCCATTCCTGTTATTTTGAAAATAACTCATTGTTAATAATAATCAATTAGTACCTGGGGGTATTTACCTGATGAATGTAGTAAAAAAACTTGTTGTCGCATCCGCCTTTGTAATAGCTTTTCCTGCCACCAGTTTTGCTCAAGAAGGTGACATGAACCCTTGGACTGAATGCGGCATTGGCGCAATGATATTTTCAAACACCACGTGGGCAGCCGCCATTTCCAATGTAATCTGGGATTTAGGAACCACAGCCGTTACTTCCGCAGGCGTTTCAAGACAGACCTGTGAAGGCAACAAAGTTGCTGCCGCTCGCTTTATTACTGAGACATATGCAAACCTTGAAGAAGAAACCGCAAAAGGCAATGGCCAGCATGTAACAGCTGTACTCAACATAATGGGCTGTGGCACCGCTTCACATAACGGCATTATTCAATCTGTACGTTCAGACCTTGCAGAATCGATGAACAATGCTGATTACGCTAACAAAACAACCTTCGACAAAGCACAAGGGTATTACAACATCCTGCAAAGCAATGCTGATGGCCAGTGCCAAATTTAGAACCTTACATTTAGATCCAACTGAAAACCTGCTGAGAAATCAGCAGGTTTTTTTATAATACCGATAAAGACCAACCAAGCTAGCTGCAATAGCAATCACAACGTTTACGTTTACCTTTTCCCCACAACCTTTCTTATGCCTTCACTAATCAAAACCACATATTTGTTTGTCACTATTAGCCTGCTTTTACTTGCAAGCCTCAACGTTAACGCACAGGCAAATGATGTTGATTCTTTAATTAAACAGGCGCATGCAAAAAAACTGGCTTACCACCCCTATTGGATGGCTTTATTACACTATCAAGAGACGAAGAAAGGAACAATTTATAAAATTAAGAGCGAGATCATTTCTCCTGATTTCTTTCTCTCTAACCAAGGCAGTATTGACCCTGCTGCAGAACTGGAGGCGACACTAAAGGCTTTCTTTGCGTCCACAGATGACCAGTCTGACAACCATGCCAGGTGTCGATTTGTTGCGCGCTATAACTGGCTAAAAGAATCTCTAGACTGGCAGAAAACAAACCTACCTGAAATTTCATGCCTACGATTTAACAACTGGTCAAAAGGCGGCAATATAAAATCCATTAGCCTTGTTTTTGCAACCGGCTATCTCAGCAACCCAGCGTCTTTCTATGGTCATATTCTTCTCAAATTTAACTCTGATCAAACAATCATCCCAAACAATCTTCTTGATCAGAGTACAAACTATGGGGCTATTGTTCCTGACAATGAAAACCCTTTTATATATATCACCAAAGGAATATTTGGTGGATATAACGCAACATTTTCAAACGCACAGTTTTACAGGCATAACCACAATTATGGAGAAAACGAACTGCGCGACATGTGGGAATACGAACTAGACTTAACTGACAATCAAATCAAGCAAATCATCTCCCACAGTTGGGAATTATTGGGAAATGAATTTGTATACTATTTTGGAACCGACAATTGCGCATACCAAATGGCCAAACTGCTAGAACCTGTAATAAACCAGCCTCTATTATCCAGCAATGTATCCTGGGCAATTCCAACAACTATATTTGACTCGCTGGCGTCAGCTGAAATGAACGACAAGCCAGTCGTAAAAAAAATAAGCCTCATACCCTCTCGCCAAAATCGTTTTTATAAAAAACATAGCAAGCTAAGCACAGCACAAAAATCCAGTATCAAGACACTAATAAACCAGAACTTGGACTTTAATACTTTTGCCTATCAAGAACTGACTGAAATCGAAAAAGCTACGGTAATAGATACCCTTTTTGACTATTATGAATTTCGGTTTCACAAAGATAAAAATAATCAACCATACAAAAATTCAAAACATCAATTACTGCTAGAAAGAATGGCTTTACCGGCTGAAAGACAGTCAACAGATCAAATAATATCAAGCAATTCCTTACCACCCCATCACGGCTCCCTTCCGACACTAACGCGATCAGGACTAATCCATAACAACAAACGGGGCAATGGAATAGAAATTCAATTCAGGCCAGCATATTATGACCACCTAAGCATCAATACGGGCCGCCTTAAAAACTCACACCTAACTATGCTTGATTTCACCGCAGTTTATTTAGACGAACATTTATGGCTAAGAAAACTTGATATCGTAAACATAGAAACACTCGACACATCACACACAGGCTTACCTGGGGACCGAAGCCTTGCATGGAAAATAAAGTTTGGCATAGAGGATCAAAATCTAGCCTGCAAAAACTGTTCGGTTTTCAATTTTACAGCCGGGGCCGGAAAAGCAACAGCCATCACAGATAACACGCTAATCTATGCCATGTTCGAAGGGGTTGCAGAAACACGAAAATCAGACTGGGGTGGCCTAGGCGGCACTATCCGAGGAGGATTTATCAGTTCTATAACAAGCAACTGGAAATCATATCTCTCAATTGGTTATGAAGACTTTCTCAACACATCCCTGCCAGAACGTCATATAACAAAATGGGAAAATAGATTTGGCAGCTCACGTGAGTGGGATATACGCATTACCTATGAAAAAGAGATCGCATCAGAATTCAAGACATCCGCGTCACTTTACTGGTAACTTACCGATTTAATTATCACCACCATAACTTATTGTCACATGACCACCATCTCCGTCATCATTCCTACATACAATCGCGCCCATACTCTAAAACGGGCGCTGGATTCGGTGCTGGCACAAACCCGAGCAGCGAATGAGATCATCGTCGTCGATGACGGCTCCACTGACGCAACAGAACAACTAATTAAACAAAACTATCCGCAAGTCATCTATGTAAGACAGGCCAACCAGGGGGTCAGCGCCGCCCGCAACACAGCCATTAAAATAGCCAAAGGTGAATGGCTGGCTCTGCTCGATTCAGACGATGAATGGCTGCCCAACAAACTTGAGACTCAACTGGCACTGCTGGAACAACAACCAAACCACAAATTCATTCACAGCGATGAAATCTGGATTCGCAATGGCGTCCGTGTCAACCAGATGAAAAAGCACGCCAAGAAAGGTGGCCATATTTTTCAGAACTGCCTGCCTTTATGCGCCATCTCACCCTCGGCGGCGATGATCCACAAAGACCTGTTCGCAGAGATTGGCCTATTCGACGAATCCCTACCCGCCTGCGAAGACTATGACCTGTGGCTGCGCATCACCGCCCGTTATCCGGTGCTGTATTGCGAGGATGCTTTAATCCTCAAATACGGTGGCCATGAAGACCAGCTATCACAGCAACATTGGGGCATGGATCGGTTTCGGATTCGAGCGCTGATTAGCTGCCTAGATAACTGCGAACTTTCAGAATCTGACTATGCCGCCGCACGCAAGATACTGACGAAGAAGTTGCGCATCCTGCTCAAAGGGGCGGAGAAACACGCTAACCAGCAAGTCATAGAGGATTTCAGGCCACTCTATCTGCTTTGGAACTGTTAAAATTGGCGCAATCTCACTCAGACCAAATCTCATGCTTCACATAGTCACTGCCCTGCCCTGCGAGGCAAAACCACTAATCAAACATTACCGTCTCAACGGCCGTCAGGCCGAGAACGGCTTTCGTATCTATGAAAACAATCAGATGCGCCTGATCATCGCCGGCATCGGTAAGTGCGCCGCTGCTGCGGCCTGCGCCTATCTGCAAGGGGCTGAGCCGCAAGCCAAACATGCCTGGCTTAATCTCGGCATCGCCGGCCATAGAGACTTAGACATTGGTGAGGCGATGATAGCCCACAAGATCAGCGACGCCAGCACCGGCATAAGCTGGTATCCCGCCATGCCTTTCGAGCTGCCTTGCCAGACGTTTGAACTGATCAGTCTTGACCAACCCAATACCGAATACGGCTGCAACAGTGCCTATGACATGGAGGCCGCCGGTTTTTACAGTACTGCCATACGCTTCAACAGCAGCGAACTGGTGCAAGTATTTAAAGTTATCTCTGACAACCGTGCCAACCCGGCCGAACAGGTCTCGGCACAACTGGCGGAACAGCTCATCAACGCCCAGCTCGACAATATAGATGTCGTGATTCAACAATTGTCTGACCTCAACACACAGATGGTGCAACAACAGAACAAACCAGAGATAGAAGCGTTTCAACAACACTGGCACTTCACTGTCTCGCAACAACATCAACTACAACGGCTGCTGCAACGCTGGCAGGCCCGCAGCGATTCAGGCCCTGATCTCAACCAGTTTAAAACAGCCAAAAATAGCAAGGCCGTAATCGCCTCACTTGAATTGTTGATTAGCAAACTGCCGATGAAGTTTGAACAGGCCCTGAAATGATTCAAACCCTATATATAGAACAAGCCATATTTGATCATCCTCGTGCGGTGGAAATTCGGCAACGCTTCCCCAAGGCCAGCGTGGTGCCCTGCCAACATTACGGTGAGGTGTTCAACCCCAAGGCACAAAACTTTCGCCTGCAAAAACAGCAACCCTCACTAATCCTGGCAGAAAAGTTTAATAAGTTTGTTTTGCCAGCACCGTTCAGTTACAACATCGGTGGCCAGCGCAATTATTATTTTTCGCACATGCTTAACTGCATCTACGATTGTCGTTACTGTTTCCTGCAGGGTATGTATCGCTCAGCAAATTACGTACTATTTATCAACTACGAAGATTTCGATTCAGCCATTGAACAGGTTGCAAACGAATCGGAACAACCGGCCTATTTCTTTTCTGGCTATGACTGTGACAGCCTGGCACTGGAACCAGTGACTGGCTTTATCAAACACACCCTGCCGCTATTTAAAAAACTAGACAACGCCTATATTGAATTGCGCACCAAGAGCACCCAGATTCGCAGCCTGCTAGAAATCGATGCCATGCATAATTGCATCGTCGCCTTTAGTCTTTCACCCGACAGCCTAGCCGCAGCGCTAGAACACAAAGCACCAACACTAGCCAAACGTCTCGATGCCCTGGAAAAACTACAACAGGCCGGCTGGCCAATTGGATTGAGGTTTGACCCAATCATTTATTGCGATAATTACCAAAAAACCTATAGTGATTTTTTTGAACAGGTGTTTTCACGTATAAACTTAAATCAATTGCATTCGGTCAGCCTCGGCACCTTTCGCATGCCACAGGGTTTTTATCGCAATATCGTCAAGCTCTATCCAGAAGAAAGACTGTTTGCCGGACCGCTGGCCGAATCACAGCCGATGGTTTCATACGAATCCAAACTGGAACAAGAGATGCTGGCCTTTTGTCAGAAAAAACTATTACAGTTAATGCCCGAAGAGAAACTATTTATCTGCCATGATGACATCTAAGCCAAGAACCATACTGATCAGCGGTGCCACCTCCGGCATTGGCCGCGCCACGGCCGAACTATTATTAGAAGATGGTCATCGCATCATCGGTATCGGCCGTGATTTCAGCAAGTGTGCATTTTATAGTGACAGATTCACTGCCGTTGAAATGGATCTGGGCGACATCAAAAAGCTACCCGAGCAATTAACAGCGTTGGCGAAACAACACCCGGAGATAGACGCCATCATCAACTGCGCTGGCCAGGGTCGCTTTGGTTCACTAGAGCAGTTCAGTTATAAACAAATCTACAAGCTAATGGACCTCAACTTCACCAGCCACGCCTTCGTCTGCCGCGCCCTGGTGCCGCAACTAAAAAAACTGGATCATAGCAACATCATTTTTATCGGTTCAGAGGCGGCACTGGAAGGCACACAAAAGGGCAGCATCTACTGCGCCAGCAAATTCGCCCTGCGCGGTTTTGCCCAAGCCTTGCGACAAGAATGCAGCAATAGCGGCGTGCATGTCAGCATCATCAATCCAGGCATGGTTAAGACCGAGTTTTTCGATGACCTTAATTTTGAACCCGGCGAAGACACATGCAACTACATTGAGAGCGCTGATATTGCCACTGCAATAAAGATGATTCTCGATAGCCGTAGCGGTACTGTCATCGACGAAATAAACCTCTCACCGCTAAAAAAAGTTGTAAGATCAAAAAAGATTTAAAACACAAACGAAAACTTAATACCAGCCGACAAGTTCGAATCTTTAGATAGGCCGTTAAGCCAGCTCACCTTGCATCCGCTGAACAGTTGATCCTGCTGTCGTTGTATCAAAGCGATTCAAGGCCGTTTCAACCTCATCAAGCCCATTCGTAAAGACAGAATCTATAGAGCAACCTCGCAATGATTCAATATGAGTTTGTGCTTCACCAATATCCTTGTTCAAGCTACTATTCAGTTGCTCAAGCAATTGCCGCAACTCATTGGCATCAATTTCACGTAAAGGCTTGCCCTCTACAGAAGGCTCTTTTTTTTGTTGCATAAGCTCTAGCCCTACAACAACCATTTTAAGCTCTGTTTGCAGAGCAGCAGCAGCGTCTATTGCATCTATTTTGTTTCCATCACGACAGGAATTCTCTACTAGAGCAGCCTGTTGAAATAAGGCATCGGCACCGAGATTTCCAGCACTGCCCTTTAAGCTATGCGCAAGACGTGCAGCCTCATCCAGAATATTGTGTTTAATATATTGTTCAATGGCATCGCCACTATCACACTGCTTTTTACTAAATGATATTAATATTCTCTTGTAGGCCGGCCAGTTGCCACGCATCCGATTCAGACCTGCCTCCAAGTCAATACCTGGCAGATCGGTCACAGCATCAATATTCGAGCGCGACGTTTCATTATTAATTTTGTCTGCTTTATTCTTTTCACCTAATTCAATCCAGCGAGACAACTCACTAAAAACCGCATCAGGGTCGATCGGCTTGGTCACATGACCGTTCATACCGGCAGCAAAACTTTTATCACTATCACCAGCAAGCGCATGGGCAGTCATTGCAATGATAGGTAAATCAGCATAACGGCCGCCCAGTGAACGGATTTGTTTGGTCGCGTCTATGCCGTCCATCACAGGCATCTGAATATCCATAAGAACAGCATCATAGTGTTTTTGTTGAACAGCCTGCAGGGCTTGCTCACCATTGTCTCTCACATCGACTGAAAAACCGACATCAATGAGTATTTCTTTAGCTATATCCTGATTAACCTCGTTATCCTCAACCAACAATAACTGCTGACCACCAAACCACCAATCTTTAACATCCTCGTCATCAGTCTTTTCCACCCCTACTCCACCAAACACACGCATTAAACAGTTGTATAATTCAGATTGACGAGCAGGTTTAGTCAACCAGGCATCCAGCACTTCACTCGTATCTTTACAATCTATCGAACTGAGCATAACCAAATGCATATCACTCAGCCTGTGGTCATCACGAATCACCTGCGCCAACTCAAGCCCGTCCATTTCAGGCATATGCATATCCAATATACCCAGGTCAAAGGGTTCGCCAGTTGCTGCGGCCTCCTCAAGAAGCTTAAGTGCTGCCGGGCCAGACTCAGCCAAACCGATATTCTCTACATTCCAGTTTTTCAGAATATTATTTACTACATCCCTGTTAGTGTCATTATCATCCACTACCAAAATGCGTTTTGTTGTAAGCAGCTTGGAAATCATATCGCGTTGCTGGCAACTGCTTAGCGCCTCTAAAGGCAAATCAAAACGAAACTGTGAGCCATTGCCAGGCTCACTGATTACAGTCAACTTACTACCCATTTCCTCTACCAATAAACGGCAGATAGCTAAACCCAAGCCTGTGCCACCAAACTTTCTTGTTGTTGCGCTATCGGCTTGAGTAAACGGTTTGAATATTGCTTGTTGTTGCTCTTTAGACATACCGATACCGGTATCGCTAACCATAAACTCTACCCGCTCACCTAGCTGAGTAGCATGCAGCACTACTTCACCTGTTTCGGTGAACTTAATGGCATTATTGGCCAGGTTCGTCAGTATTTGTCTCAGGCGAGTTGGATCACCTTTTAACAAAGCAGGCATGCCTGCATCCACGGTGCAAATCAACTCCAAGCCTTTTTGTTGGGCACTGCTCGCAAGCAAGGCCGCTGTTTCCTCGACCAGCATGACAGGGTCAAATGGAATTGATTCCAGCTCTAACTTGCCTGACTCCATTTTTGAGAAGTCCAATATGTCGTTAATCACCGTTAACAACATTTCGCTAGAGCCTGCCGCAGTCGAAACAAAACGCCATTGTTTTGAATCTAACGAAGTTTTCTTGAGCAGGTGCAGCATTCCCAAAACACCATTTAATGGCGTTCTAATTTCATGACTCATGGTTGCAAGAAATTCTGACTTGGCTTTACTTGCTGCTTGAGCCTCATCACGGGTGCGACGCAACTCCTCTTCATCTTTTTTTCGCTGGATCACATGACCAATCTGAACACCAACCTCATCCAGAATTTCAAATAACTCTTGATCATAAGTTTGTGTCTGCTCGGAATAGAACTCAATTACCGCACGTACCTTATTGTCGACAATGACAGGAAAAAACACCCCACTACAAAATGGCACGTCAACTATATCGCCCCTTAAATAATTAGGGTCAGAGTTCAAATCTTCCAACCAGTAATGTGTCGAATACTTTGCCACCAAGCCTGGCACACCCTCACCAAACTTAAGCCGAAAATCTTTAGTTACAGACTGAAACTGTTTGTATCGTTTTTCATCTGTCATATACCAGAGATCTGTCGAGACAAAATATGGCTCCTGCCATGTAAAGACATGACCAAACTCCCAGCCTATAAAATCACCAACAATATTAAGCACCGCCTGCATGGCTTCATCAGGACTATTGGCTGCATTGGCAACATTGGCCGTCTCTTTTAATAACTGCTCACGCTTTTGAGTTTTCTTTAATGCCTTCTCATAGGCCTTTCGGGCAGAAATATCATGTATCACGCCGATAAAAACGCGTCGCCCCTGACGTTCAACCTCATTGACAGCCAGTTCAAGCGGAAAAACACTGCCGTCCTTGCGTTTACCTTCAACTTCACGCCCTATACCTATGACCTTTTTCTCACCAATTTCACCATAATTACGCAGATAGGTGTTGTGCTCACGACTGTATTCTTTGGGCATCAACATACTGACATTATTACCGATGACTTCGCTCTGGCTGTAACCAAACAACTCTTCTGCCGCAGGGTTAAACGTTTCGACAATTCCATTTTCATCGCTTGTCATTATTCCTTCGACGATGGTCTCAAACATATTTTTCAGATGTTCTTCGCTAGCCCTAACCTGCTCCATCAATTCAAAGCGCCGACTAAAATAAACTGCCGCCACCAACAAAATCAGCAGCACACTTATGACCAAGGCAATAAATAGTGCAAAAGAGGTGTTATCCCAATCCGACAACACCTCCATTTCATGCACGGCAGGAAAATAATAGACGGCTGCCATCCCGGTATAATGCATACCGGAAACAGCAAACCCCATGACGACCGCCGCTATATACACACCTCGTTTTGATGAAGTTCCTTTCCTGCTATTACTTTCGGCCCAACACTTAACCTTTAGCGACACAAAGGAGAGCGCAATCGCAACAACAACAGACATGAAAAACAACTTGGCGTCATAGCGCATATCAGCATTCATATGCATTGCGGTCATACCAAGGTAATGCATTACGCCGATACCACTACCCATCAATACGCTATTGATAAACAGTTTAGATCTACTTAAATGTGAATCATATTTACACGACAAAATAACGAAGCTGGCAAAAACTGCCGGAACAAGAGATACCAGCGTCAATCCAACATGGTAATGAACCGGCACTGGCAGACTGAGCGCCAACATCCCAATAAAGTGCATCGCCCAAACACCACAACCTAGCGCCATCGAACCCATAGCAACCCAACGGAACTTGTGCTCTTCGCTAGCCTGAATACGCTCTGACATCAGAAAGGCAGTGAAGGAAGCCAAGACAGCAACAACCACAGAAAGGCCAACTAACAACTGATTGTAGTGACCTTCCATTACTCCATTTACAAGGTGAGTCGATCCTAAAAACTCAAAATGCACCATAATAATTCAAGATTCCAACTGGCTTTTTATCACCATTTTTAGTCAGTTCCCTTTCAATAAATTGATAAGAACATGGTTTATCCTAATTTATTTATCGGCCATCCATGTCACGCTGTGCATATGTATAAACACCTAGCCAGCTAGTAAATCATGCAACACGCACATGACATTCAACACAAAACTCTAGAATAGCTTATGGAAAAGGGGGTTGGAAACAGGAGATTAAGGCTTACTACTTGGCCAAACTGCGCGATAGCTCTATTAAATTATTGGCAATAGACAACAGCCATGTGGACATGACTGTCTGGCAGAGTTGTATTATTTATTATCTTGCAACAACCGCCTGACCAACTCACGACTGTCATCTGGCATATCCACCTGATCAGCTGGCGTCCATGACATATCATTTTCCAGCCGGTAACTGCCTTTGAAGTCATGCGGTGATGTGCCGCCCCAGTCATCGGGACCAAGCATGGAGAAATAATTTGAACCATCACCACGCAGATAGAGATGATAGGTTTTACCGGGAATACGTTTGAAGTTGCACTGAGCCTGATGCAGCTCCTGATCACGTTGCGCTGACTCAAGCACATTGCGGGCTTCATCCTGCAAGTAACGGATTTGATCGGCGATGACCTGTAATTTCGATGACACACGGGTATTGATATGGCTGTCTGCTGTGGCTATCTGCTGTGCTAGGTCAACCAAATCAACACTAGCACCTAGGCGACTGACCGGATAGGGTGCTGACCGGGCATCGCCATCATGGATCAAGCCCTTGCCCTCATGTTTTTTATAATCATTTTTCATGCCGACATTGTAAAGAATTTAGGTCCGCATGTCCTGCACATGATGCTGCGATCATTATCCGGCGTTAACGAGCGTCTCCTCGACTGGCTTTCCGAGAGACGCCCCCTGCACCACCTTATTACGGCCGCTACTCTTGGCCTCGTAAACGGCGGCATCAGCAGCCTTGAATAAATCGTCAAATTCACAATGTTGGCTCAGATTAATCTCAGACACGCCAAAACTTGCTGTTATTTTCAAGCCCGCTGGCCGCAAGGCTTCAATCGTCTTGCGTATCTGCTCGGCCTTTTTGACGGCATCTGCGGCATTACAATGCGACAACACAAATTCTTCACCACCAAAACGTGCGGCAATATCTTCGCGACGGCAGGCATCAGCCATTACACCAGCCAATTCCTGCAATACAATATCACCAGCGGCATGACCATGTGTGTCATTAACGTTTTTGAATTTATCGGCATCCACCAACAAACTACAGGGAAACTTATGCCGATAGGCCTCGCTTATTTTTGATGGCGCCATCTCCATTAAGAAATGACGATTATAAAGTCCGGTTAACTGATCCTTCATTGCCATATCATGCAGGCGTGCCTGTTGCGCCTCAATACGATCAATCATTTTCTTACTACTAAGATGATTATTCAGTCGAGCCAATAATTCTTCATCCAATGTTGGTTTGGAAACATAGTCATTAGCACCGGAACGCAGCAACTCTATCTTGCGGACATCATCATCAAAACCAGACATAGCCAAAATTGGCACCCTAACTTTTACACTATCCAGTGCACGTAGTGCTCGGACTAAAGCCGCACCATTCATCTGTCCGTCCAACACCACATCGGTCAGAACAATATCGTAATCTGCACGCTGAAAAGCCTCATAAGCCTCCTCCCCCGAAACAAAATGATCGACATCCAGCCCATGAGACTCAAGCAGAGCCTTAGTCTTGGCCGCCACTGACCTACTGTCTTCCACATACAAGAGGCGGCCACTCATGATTTCAGGCTGACCATGCTTCACAACAAAACTGGTTACATATTCGCTGATAGCATCAACATCTTTTTTAGCAAAAACTTCAGTCACGCCGACGGCAATAGCCTTATCTAATGCTCGCTGATCCTCACTTGAAGTCACCATGATTAGAGGGATATGTTTAGTCAATGGCTCTGCACGGAGATATAAGGAAAAAACAACACCATCCATATCATCAAGAAACATGGACACACAAATCAGATCGAATCTATTTATTTGCAATAAATCGAGGGCCTTTTGACCTGTCTCCGCATGCACCACATCAAGGCCAGCGTTGGATATCACCGAAGCCAACACAGTTCTAAACGATATGGACGAATCAACTATTAGTGCTCGCATAAAAAACTTCTCTTTTAGAATCACCTTTATTTGCCGCGGTTTTTAAACAGTTTTCGCAACACCTACTTTAGTAATTATCGGCAATACCCGACTAAAATAATCAGGTAATTGATTAAGAAATGTTAAATCTAATACACAAACACTCTAGCGGCATAACACCATCTTTTTTATTGATTAGTAACTAATCGAGATTAAGCCTCAATGGCCCAAGGCGCGCCGAATAAGGACCATGATAGAGCTGCAACCACTGCACCTGCTGAACAAGGCTATTACCGGGCAATAACTGCTGTTTATAAAACAGTCTGACGGATGCACCCAGTTCAGATTGCAACTGTTGCCAATGGCTTTTCTGTATAGGTTGCTGCGCATTCAATAATTCAATAGTGGGATATTCACCCATGGTCAGACCCAACAACTCCCAACCACCTTTAGCGACACGCGGACCGATATCAACTCGCATAGTTTCTATCAACGCTTCAACCGAACAACCCGCTGGCTGTAAAAGTCGATCAGCCTGTTGCAGGCCTTGGCCCAGCTGCCAATAAATATCAGATGGCAGATACCACTCTTTATCTAGCTGCTGCTTTAAATCAGCAAGCATTTCACCACTGGCGAGCTGATCATGTGTTTGTGTTGTTTGTGAGACGTCACTTTGTTGTTTGGCTTCACCGCGCTTGCAAAACCACCATACCGGGTTGGTGGTCAGCTCCAATACATCATCCAGCACCTGCAGCTGCTGCCATGGCGTTAATGCCTTTGTTGCCGGCAACAATTCAGTTAAAAATTCGGCACGACAATATGGCGATTGGGTTTCGCCTAACCACTCCAGCCCGGCAGTCTCCGTTGCCTGCTGCCATTGCATGGGCGACAAGGGGTTTTCACAGGCATGAAAAAAAGCATCGACCAGGCCTGCTGTCTTAACCGTTTCACTATGGGCTTCAAAACAGCTGCGTATGGGATGTGGTTGCGGTAGCTCTTCGATAACTTCAACAGCACGTCGTTTCAGGTCTTCTGTCTCTGGCGTCAGGCCATGCCACTGCAACCAGGCACTGGTTTTCCTGATCCAGAAACGACTCATGGCCGGATAGGTCACTACCCGCATCACTCCACCTGGCTTTAACAAACCGGTTAGGTGTTGCAATGTTTTTGCTGGCGCTTCGGTGTGATGCAACATGTTGTTGGCGAGGATGTAATCAAAGCCTTCTGCGTCTTGCCATTCAAGCACATCGGCCTCAACCAACTGCACAGATGGCAGGCGCTGACCACGCAAGGGGGCCAGATAGATCAGATCACGCGCACGAGCCCAACGCAGCCGCCGCTGCAGGCTCGCCAGCGAACGTTTACTCAGATCAAGCGCGACAATCTCTCTGGCCTGGGGATGCGCCTGTGCCACCACCAGGGCCTCAAGCGTGCCGCAGCCCACTACCAGGATACGTATGCCGTGATGATCAGCGGGTGTAATTGCTGAAAGTTGTTTGTCTGACGCCAGCTCTACAGCACGTTCAAATTGCAGCGCTAGACCTTGGCCGCGACGAGGTAAAGCCAGCGCACTAATCGGCGGATAGGGAAAGCGTTGATACTGCTGCCGAACCTGCTCCATCTTAAATCTGTTTCATATGTACCAGATCAAGGCTATTGCCTAGCGTGGGGATAATCAGCCGCTCTACCCCAAGCGCCTTGACCTGTTCGGCCAGTGGTTCAATCGCCTGCGCTTCACCGTGTACCAATGCCAGTGGTGGACGACCGTCAAAATGGCCATACCACTCAAGCAGGCCGTCTCGATCCGCATGGGCAGAGAATCCACCAATGGTATGGATCTTTGCCGAGACGCTAACCACCTCGCCCCAGAGGTTGATCTGCGTGGCCCCATCGACCAACAAACGCCCCAAGGTGCCGCGGGCCTGAAAACCAACAATCAAAACATGGCAGTTGCGACGCCAGATATTGTGTTTGAAATGATGTTTGATCCGTCCACCGCTACACATGCCACTGCCGGCAATCACAATTGCGCCACTGCGAATCTGATTGATAGCCATGGAATCATCAGCGCTACGACTAATGTGTAAATTAGGCAATTTAAAGGGATTGCCATTGCGTTGCTGCAAGGCCTTGGTCTCACGGTCATATAACTCACGATGACTGCTGTAGACCTCGGTGGCCTCAATGGCCATCGGGCTATCCAGAAAAACGGCCCATTTCTCCAGCTGCCACTTTTCATAATTCATATTAAAGGCGTACAGCAACTCCTGGGTACGACCAACGGCAAACGAAGGGATCATAACAATGCCCTTGTCATGCTTGGCATTGAGCAAGACCTGCTCCAGCTCATCCCAGGTTTCATCCCAGGGGCGGTGATCGCGATCGCCATAAGTGCTTTCCATCAACACCAGATCTGCCTGTTTGATGATGGCCGGATCTTGCAGAATCGGCGCGCCGCGATGCCCCAGGTCACCACTAAACACCAACTTGCGGGTCACGCCTTTATCGCTCAACCACATTTCAACAATGCTGGAACCGAGAATATGGCCGGCATCATTGAGGCGGATCTTTACCCCAGGCAGGATTTCGGTCTCAACGCTGTAATCCAGCGGCACAAACTGATCCATTACCAGCTCGGCATCAGCCATGGTGTAGAGCGGCTCGATCAAGGGCAGGTGTTTACGCTGGCGTTTACGGTTCTGCCACTCGACCTCTCTTTCATTCAGATAGCCGGAGTCCTTCAACAGGATCTTGCACAGATCAGCGCTGGCATGATGGGTAAAGATTGGTCCGTCAAAACCGGCCTTGGCCAGCAAGGGCAGGCGACCGGAATGATCGAGGTGGGAATGGGTCAACACCACCGCATCAATGCTACCGACATCAAATGGGAATGGTTTGGCATTGCGGGCCTCATCCTCCGGCGTGCCCTGGATCAGGCCACATTCCACCAGCAACGAATAAGCACCGACCCTCAATAGATAGCAGGAACCCGTAACCTCCTGCGTCGCCCCCAGAAACTGAAGTTGTAACATGCTCGACTCCTTTGGTTGCGCTACAACTTCAGTATATGCAATTTGGCCGAAACAGGCCGAAAACTTATCCCCCGCCATAAACAGCCAAAACTGTGACCTCAGTCACAAAACCACACTATTCCTATCAACAACCCCATTCAGCGGACGACATATTAAGGAACGGGATGTGGAAACGGGGATATGGGGTAATGCTGAATCATTTACAGACAACGATTGCATCGACAATAGTGGCAATCGCCTTGTTGCTGGGCTCAAGTTATGCCCGGGCGCTGACCAGCAGCGAATACAGTTTCGACGAGCAGGTACAGCAGTCAGACCTGATTCTGGTTGGTACTGTCAATCAAATCAACAGCTTCTGGGGTGAAGGCCGTGGCGCTGACACTATTTTCTCCACCATTCAACTAACTGATCTTGAACTGATTAAAGGCAATCAGCCTGACGCTGAATACAGCCTCAGAGTCATCGGCGGCATCATCGGCGACCAGGCCCAGGTTTATCCCGGCCTGCCACAGTTTGTCAGTGGCCAGCGCTATCTGCTGTTTATCAAGGGCAACAACCGCAGCATGTTTCCTATCATCGGTGCCGGCCAAGGCTTTTACCAGGTGCAATGGGATGCCGAGCAACAGCGTCAGATTGCCATTCCCGCCACCAGCGGCAGTAGCAGCCTGTCACTGACACGCCAGGCCACCAGCCGAAATCACCAACACAGCCAGCAAAGCCAGGCCCTTGAAACGCTGGTCGACCAGATTCGTAGCTCATTGAGTCAGGGCCAATAATCATGAAAAACTGGCGCTTACTCCTAATACTACTGAGCCTTAGCTGCCTCACCAGCCAGGCGTGGGGCTTTAGCTATCGCGGCCAGTCCGAAGGCAACTTTACTGGCCCGACCCACAGCGGCACAGCCGTCAGCTGGCATCAACGCCAGGTAAGCATGGGGCTCAACTTTGGTTCTGAGTGGAACGATAGCGCCCGACTGGCCTTGCAACAATGGAACGAGGCTGGCGCCGATTTTGAATGGGAGGCCAGCAGCAATAGTGGTCAAACCTGCGTCAATGATGGCATCAACAGCACCGGCTGGGCCGACACTGGCTGTAGTTCCGAATGGGGCAGCATCATCGCCACCACCCGGGTCAGCATGACCCGAATTGGCGGCACCTGGTACATCAACGACACCGACGTCATCTTCAATTCAAAGCTGCAATACGATTCTTATGCCGGCCCACTGCGCCGCGATGCCGATGGTCGTCCTGTATACGATTTCATCCGCGTCGCCCTGCACGAATTTGGCCACGCCGCCGGTCTGTTACACCCGGATGAAGCAGGCCAGAATGTCGACTCAATCATGAACACTGGCAACAAGAGCCTGTCTCTCGACCGACTCCAGGACGACGACATCCAGGGCATTCGCCACCTCTACGCAGACGCACAGGGCGACCAGCTCGACATCACCCTGGAGGGTTTCAAACAATTTGCGATCAATGGCGAACTCGTCAACATCAACGTCGACTACCTGCGCAACTACCGCAACAGTGCCAGTCAGGGGCTGACACTGGAGGTTCGAGCCACCCCATCAAACAACACGGACAGAGAATACGTACTTAGCCGCATCACTTTGGCGCAGCTCGACGCAGCGGAACAACGCTACCTCGGCAATCTCAGTGGTGACTATCTCTCGCCACCAGCCGGACTGCACAGCCTTACCCTGGTATTGCTTGAGGCACAATCGGCCACACCGCTCTACTCTCAAGCGATTGGTTATATAGAGGTAGAAAGCGACACACTCAACGCCGATAGCCAAGCCATCGAAACAAACAACAGCGCCGACACTGGCGGTGGTGGTGGCGGTAGTCTGAACGGCATGTTGCTACTGGTCTTGATCGGGACTTGGCTCAGCCGCACCCTCTGTCGTCACTCACACATCCGCCGCTAAGCGGATTTCTTTTTCTACAGCATAGACTTAGATTTGGTTCAAACAGCCATGTTTGCTAAAATGCGCCCCCTCTTTACCATCCCACCAAAGGTAGCCCTGATGTTCGAACTCCGCGCCAATCCTGCCGCCAATCTCAAAAACGACCTGCTCTCCGGTCTGACCGTGGCCCTGGCCCTGGTGCCCGAGGCTGTCGCCTTTGCCTTTGTCGCTGGAGTGGAACCGCTGGTGGGCCTGTATGCGGCATTTATGGTGGGCCTGATCACAGCGGCAATCGGCGGTCGTCCGGGCATGATTTCCGGTGCCACCGGCGCGCTGGCAGTCGTGATGGTGGCCCTGGTGGCCGAACACGGGGTTGAATACTTGTTTGCCACGGTGGTGTTGATGGGCATCATCCAGGTCGGCGCCGGGATGCTGAAGCTGGGCAAATTCATTCGCCTGGTGCCCTACCCGGTGATGCTGGGTTTCGTAAACGGCCTGGCGATCGTCATCTTTCTGGCCCAGCTACCGCAATTCCAGGTGACAGGTGAAAACGGTGTGACTGAATGGCTCAGCGGCAGCGCCCTGTTTATGCTGCTTGGCCTGGTCGTCCTAACCATGGCCATCATCCACTTTCTGCCCAAATTCACCAAGGCCATCCCATCTTCACTGGCGGCGATAGTCGTAGTCAGTCTTATCGTCATCGCCTTTAACGTCGATGTCCGCACCGTTGGCGACATGGCCTCAATTGCCGGTGGTCTGCCAGATTTCCATATCCCAAGCGTGCCCTTCAGCCTGGAAACCCTGTGGATCTGCCTGCCCTACGCCGTCATCCTCGCTGCCATCGGTCTGATCGAATCGCTACTGACCCTGACCCTGATCGACGAGATCACCGAGACCCGTGGTCGCGGCAACAAGGAATGCATCGGCCAGGGTGCTGCCAATATAGCCACCGGTTTTTTCGGCGGCATGGGTGGCTGCGCCATGATCGGCCAGAGCATGATCAACGTAAACTCCGGTGGCCGCGGCCGCATGTCCGGCATCTCGGCGGCACTGTTCCTGCTCTGTTTCATCCTGTTTGCTTCCAGCTTGATCGAGATAATCCCACTGGCAGCCCTGCTGGGCGTCATGTTCATTGTCGTCATTGGCACCTTTGAGTGGTCCAGTTTCCGTATTCTGGGCAAGATCCCGAAATCAGACGCCTTCGTCATCGTGCTGGTCTCCGGCGTCACTGTCGCTACCGACCTGGCCATCGCCGTGGTAGTAGGAGTGATTGTTTCGGCGCTGGTGTTCGCCTGGAACGCTGCCAAACGCATGGATGCAGTCAGCCACACCGATGAAAACGGCACCAAGGTCTACATCATGCACGGGGCGCTGTTCTTCGGCTCTATCCACAGTTTCAAGGAGCTGTTCGAGCCACGTAACGATGCCGACGATGTCATCATCGATTTCCTCGATACCCGTGTCTATGACCATTCAGGCATTGAGGCGATTGACGCCGTAGCCGAACGTTATCTCAATGCCGGCAAGACCCTGCACCTGCGTCACCTCAGCCCTGAGTGCCGAAAGCTGCTGAAAAAGGCCGGCAATCTGGTCGAGGCCAACTACATCGAAGACCCGAAGTACAAAGTGGCCGACGACAATCTAGCCTGATCCGTTTTAACCAGTCTGGCCACCATACCAGGCTGGTTATTTCCTCATCTCAAGCACCATGAACTAGGCCATCAACTAAGGTAGAATGGCTTGATTTGCAAGAAGGCCTCGCCATGGAAACCCGCTACATCACCCAGGCTGACGAACTCGAGCAACTCTGCCAGCAACTCAGCCAGAGTGAATTCGTCACCGTTGATACCGAATTTGTTCGCGAGCAAACCTATTACCCGCAGCTGGCCCTGATCCAGATTGCCGATCAGCAGACCATCGCCTGCATCGACCCACTCACCATTGACGATCTAAGCCCACTCAAAAGGCTGTTTAGTAACCCAGCCGTGACCAAGGTGTTTCATGCCTCCGGGCAAGACATGGAGATCTTTTACCTGATCTTTGGCGAACTGCCCCATCCCCTGTTCGACACTCAGATTGCGGCCACCGTATTGGGCCAGGGTGAACAGATCGGCTATGCCAACCTGGTTAAGGAGCTGCTCGACATTGACCTGGACAAGAGTCACAGCCGCACCAACTGGCTGCAACGACCTCTTGATCCAAAACAGATCAGCTATGCCGAAGATGACGTCCGCTATCTGAGCCAGGTTTACCCGCTACAGTTAAAGGCCCTTGAAGCCCAGAACCGAAGCGACTGGCTGGCGGAAGATTTTGCCAATCTCGCCGACCCGGCCCGTTATCAGAGCGACCCAGAAACATCCTGGCGCAAGATCAAAGGGCTGAACAAACTCAAAGGGGTGCAGCTAGCTGTGCTGCAAAAAATTAGCGCCTGGCGCGAACAACAGGCCATCGAAAAAGACAAACCCAGACGCTGGATTGCCGCTGACGTGATCATGCTCGATATCGCCAAACTGCGCCCCAAAGACACCACGGCGCTGGAAAAGATTCGCGGCATCCCCGCCAATCTGGTGCAACGCAATGGCGACAAATTACTGCAATGCATTGCTGATGCCGAGGCCACGCCTAAAGAAGAGTGGCCTAAGCTACCCCGCCCCAAACGCCTGACCCCAGGACAGGATGCCTTGGTGGACGTACTGTCAGCGATTATCAAACTGAATGCCCAGCAATACCAGATCACGCCCACCACCCTGGCCAGCCGCAAAGAGCTGGAACAACTAGTACAAGGCGAGCGTGAACTGGCCATTCTGAGCGGCTGGCGGCGGCACCACGGCGGTGAGCAGCTGCTGGCATTTTTACACGGTGATTGCCAGCTGCTCGCGCAAGACAACCAACTCAAACTGGAATAACAAGATTCAAACCCGCATCAATCCGCGGGGGAAAGGGACAACAAAGCTTGATATCATCAAGCCCTATCCAACAGCAACAAAGACGGGAACAAACATGAGCAAACAGGCCATCGACTGGACCATTACCTGCCACATGGATTA
>CBFCYE010000040.1:0-21347 GCA_965602225.1 uncultured Gammaproteobacteria bacterium
TTTGAATTCTATTTAGATGTTAAGCCGTTAATGATTTCACAATGGCGCAAATAGCAGGTTCAAATCATCAGCATTCAGGCTGTTTTCTGTAGTCTGCTCACCTTTGTTATAAACAGCTTCAGCTAGGGCCTGTTTTTTGGCCTGCATGGCGACGATCTTTTCTTCGACACTGTTTTCTGTGACCAGCTTGTAGACAAACACTGCCTTGTCCTGGCCGATGCGGTGGGCGCGGTCGGTGGCCTGATTTTCTGCTGCAGGGTTCCACCACGGGTCATAGTGAATCACGGTGTCGGCTTCGGTTAGATTTAAACCAACGCCGCCTGCTTTTAGGCTGATCAAAAACACATCGGCCTGGCCGGATTTGAACTTTTCAATCGCGGCGTCGCGGTCGCGGGTTTGGCCGGTGAGTTTGCTATAACTAATCTCTTCTTTTTTGAGCGCAGCTTCAATATGGCCAAGCATTTTTGTGAAGGCTGAAAATAATAAAATACGACGGCCTTCTTCGATCATTTCCGGCAGCATCTGCATCAATAGTTCCAGCTTGGCAGATTCTTTTACCAGGCGCGCCTGTGAAAGTTGTAACAGGCGTGGGTCACAACATACCTGGCGAAGTTTAAGCAAGGCATCGAGGATGGTGATGTGACTGCCAGACAACCCCTTATTGGCGATGGCCTGGCGGACTTTATGTTCCATCGACATACGAATGCTTTCGTACAGCGCGGCCTGACTTTTTGCCAGTGTGACGGTGCGGATGATTTCAGTTTTTTGCGGCAGCTCTTTCACTACTTCATTTTTGGTTCGGCGTAGCATGAATGGGGCGATACGCTGTGTTAGTTGTTGACGTCGTTCATTGTCGCCATATTTTTCAATCGGTTTGCGGAACAGACTGTTGAACTGACGCAAATTGCCGAGAAAACCGGGCATGAGAAAATCAAACAGCGACCATAGTTCGCCGAGATGATTTTCCATCGGTGTGCCGGTTAGGCAGAGGCGGTGGTCAGTTTTAATTCGACGAATCACCTGTGCCGCGATGGCCTTAGGGTTTTTAACAACTTGGGCCTCATCCAATATCAAGGTGTGATAGTGGTGAGACAACAGCGCTTCTTCATCGCGGGCAAGCAGCGGATAGGTGCTTAAGATCAGATCATAGCCTGCAATCTGATCAAATTTTTGTTGCCGCTCCGTGCCTTGCAACACCAGCACCTTGAGCGATGGCGCGAACTGTTCTGCCTCGCGGCGCCAGTTGCTCATGAGGCTGGTGGGGGCGATGATCAAACAAGGTTTATCCATGCGCCCTTGTTCTTTTTCCAGCAATAAATAGGCTAGAGTCTGAACGGTTTTGCCCAGGCCCATGTCGTCGGCGAGAATGCCGGCAAAACCAAATTCACGCAGGAACTGCAGCCAGTTAAGGCCTTGTTTTTGGTAGTCACGCAGGGTGACATTAAGCCCCGTAGGCGGTTCAACAGGTGTAATGCCCTGGAAGTCATTAAGTTGTTGGCCAAGTTTGCGTAGCGCTTCACCGCCGTTCCATTGCAGATAATTACTGCCTTGCTCATCCAGTTCATTTAGGCGGGCAGCATCAAAACGAGACAGGCGCAGCGCGCCGTTTTTTTGCAGGCCGTTTTTATCGTAAAGCTCATAGAGGGTATCGAGTACAGGCTTTAATTGCGTGCTGGGGATGTTTAGATACTGGTTGTTGCCCAACTCCAGGGTCAACGAGTCAGGCAGCTGGTTTGGCTCGTATTGATTAAGTAGCTGGGAAATCAATGGCAGCAAATCAAGCTTCTGACCGTTGATCTCAATTTCAAAATGCAGATCAAACCAATCATTGTTGTCATCTTCTTCGACATCAACACTCCATTGGTTGGACTCATGAAAGATCATATTAAAGCTGTCGTCTATTTTGATTTGCCAGCCTTGTTGTTCGAGCAGCGGCAGGATCTCAGTCAAAAATCGATGCCAGCGTGTAATGCCATCAGTTGAGTTTTTCGTGCTTAGACTATGAAAAACAAACTCACCTTCATTAGCTATGAACCTGCCTTCAAAACCATAAGATTCTATTTGCTTGATAGCCGCATCTTCCGCCTCAAGATCACGCCAGATACGAATAATTTTATCGTTGTGTTTTAAGCTGTAGATCGCTTCATTATTGGCGTAACCAAGTTCATGCTCATCATAGGCAAAGCTTATGCACATGCTGTGTTCATAATGATCGTCATGTTCTTGCGCAGAAAGATATAGGTGGGGGCGGGGTTGTTGATTCTTGATCTCATCTACATCCACCTGCTTTGGTGGTGGCAAAATTGTGCTGGGGATCTTTTGTGCTAAACGCTGACTGAAATCATCAAGCAAACCGATTGGCACCGTGGGGGCCTTTAGTAGCTTTTCCAACTGCGCCATTGTGTAAGGTGCATTGGTCAATTGACCAACGCTATTGCTGCTGGCAGACAGGTAAAGCGGCGGGCTGGTTAACAGCAATATGCCGTCGGGTTCTATCTGTATATTTAGCTGGGCATTGCCGTCTTCATCTGTCTGCCACTCTAGCTTCAATTCACGCGCTTGATCTAATTGCAGCGGCGCGGTGTGCATGTTCTGCCAATAACAGCGACCTGTGGGCAGTATTTTGTTCAGGGTTAAAAAGCCCAGATCACCGTAAAGCAAGGCGCCGTGCCAATGCAGTTCGTTGTTGGCTTCGATCAGGTTGCAAATTTCCCGGTCAATGGGCTGAATAAACGCAGCGGATGATTGGCTATTGTTGATGTTGTTGAGATTGGTGTTGCGGGTCTTACCCAGGTCACCATTTTGCAGATAACGGCTAACACGAAACTCTACTTCCAGCTTGCCTGTCTGCTGGGATGGGGTGAGCAGATAGACCAAAAACTCGGCGCTTGTGGTTGGTGCTGTTTTTTTATCGCCGGCGTTGTTGAAATCATCAATCCAGGCAAGACATTCAGCGTTGGCATGTGAAATCGATGCGCCATCAGTTGCATATTCTATGCAGGCCGCAGCCACATGTTTGCAATTGTAGTTAACGGGGCAGCTGCAATCGCCCTCTATATCAATATGTTTTGAGCTGCAATCGATGCTAATTGTTTGCGCATAAACCTGATTGCCACTGCCTTTAACCGTGCTTTTAAGTTCGATGATGCCATCATTATCAGATTCAACCACGAGTGATTGAACATCGCCTTGTTTGTAATAGGCGTCGCCACGAGCAAAGTAGGTATCGCCGACATTGATGCTGATGTCTTTAGTTGTGAGTGTTGTCATTCGATAATGCTTAATGGTTTACGGCTGAGGAAACAGGGCATTATAACTTAAGAAGTGCTCTGAATTAGGTAAACTTCTTTTTATATTCAAATGATAAGGCTATGAAGAAAGCTCAGGTACTCTCTGTTTAAGCCAGTGATTGCCTAACCGCTACAAGGCCAGTGGCGGTAGGGCGCGCAGGTATGGGGCGTGAAAACCAGAATCTCGCTCTGAATCAGGCTGTCGGTGAAATCGTCTGTCTTATCTATTGGTGCCGAATACGCATATAACTGGCAAACCTGGGTAAGCCATTGACTGTTTTACCAAAATACTTATAGGTGACGATTGCACCAATAGGTGGTGGTTTTAGGCGTTGTTGGTCGGTGAAGCCAGTGCCAAGCCGAAAGCGCTGTTTGGCCTCGGTTTCAACCAGCAAAGCACCTAACATGCCGCTGTATTTTCCCTTGCCAGGTAAATGGCCAATAACCCGAGCCTCGGCATCTTGATGAGCCTTTACCTTCAATAAATCATTGCTACGCCCCGCCAGATAATAGGAATCACCTTTGTGCAACATCAATCCCTCGCCACCAGCCTGGGTAAGGTCATCCAGCCTTTTTATCAAGGCTGCATGGCTGGATATTCGAGTCTGCTCTACAAGCTGTAGGTAGGGAGAGTGCCTGTCTTTAAATAATATTTTTAGTTTAGCTATGCGATCGGTGAATGGCACATCCTGCACCACCATATCAAACACCATATAACGGACCTTGCGCCAACCATCGCCGGGCTGTTTGTCACGAACAATGCTCACTACATGTTCAAAACTATTGCGTGTTACCCACAACTCGCCATCAAGCGGTTGGGCCGGAAAGTCGGCAATAAACCAGTCCGGTGCATGATAGACATTGCCCTGCTTGGAGAGCAGTTGTTTACCATCCCAATAGGCGCGCACGCCATCGAGTTTTTCACTGAGCCAGTAGTCGTTAAGATTAATGCCAGGTTTGTATGTATAGGCGAGGGGAAGTGGAGGGCTTGCGTGACTGGTGCCCAAAACAAAAAACATCAATACTAATGGCATAAAAACAGATAGATGAGTGCTTCGTAACATCGTTAATGCATCTTTTATTAATCTAGTTATTAATCTGGGCTCAGCGATCAAAATCTATCCAACAGCAAAAGCTATATATATAACTGCCTAAGCCGGGGGTGTACGTCTGCGCCAATACAAGAAAATAGTTTCGCCTGGGTTGATCCGGAAATTACGCCAGTAGTTAGTCGGCAGCACGCTTGTTCCAGGCTGCCTTTTTATGCTTAAAGTACTGCCAGGGCCTTGTTGTCAATGTGTCTGTCGGTATTGTTGCGATGCTCAAGCTTGCGTTCCAGGTCTTGAATGATGAGCTGGCTGAATTTGATGTCGGTGAAGGCCGCGGCGCTTTCCAGTCCGCCCGGGCTGGAGACGTTGATCTCCATTAATTTATTGCCGACGATGTCCAGGCCGACGAAAAACATACCGTCATTCAAGAGTTGTGGGCGGATCAGTTCGGCAAGTTCGAGTATCTCATCAGTGATATTGGCAGGTGCCGAGCTAGCCCCAGCAGTCATATTGCTACGCATGTCGCCATCACTACGCACCCGGCGCAGAGCGGCATATTTGCCTTTGTGAGATAGGGGTTTGCCATTCAGCATAAACAGACGGGTGTCGCCATGCACGGCCTCAGGCAGGTATTCCTGGGCAATGATATAACCATCACGCGAAACGGCGTCGATCATCTGATTGGCATTAGGCATATCTTCTGGCCGTAATAAAAAGACATTGCGGCCACCAGAACCAAACAGGGGTTTAAGCACGATGGTGCCGCCCATCTCGGTGCTGAATTCTTTGATCTGATTCCTGTCTCGGGTAATCAAGGCGGCGGGTCTGACTTCTGCAGGGAACTGCTGCAGATAGAGCTTGTTGACTGCCTGGGTCATGCCGTCGGGATCATTTACCACTAATACCCCCTGACGCATGGCGAAACGGGTGAAGTTGATGCCAGCCAATCGCGCCCATGGCCGGGTGGTGGCATCATCTGATGGATCGTTGCGCAACATCACCACATCCAACTCGGCAAGGTTTATGTTTTCGCTGATGGCCTGCTTGCCCATTAAATCATCGAGGTAACTGCCGCATGAGCGATGGCCTGTTTTTGCAACGCGTGTCGCCCTGGCGTGGATGTTTTCATCGGTCTCATAACAAAAATCGCTAATACTGATGTACCAAGCTTCATGGCCCATATTGGTTGCCGCCTGGGCGAGATGGGTGGTGGTATAGCCCGGCTGTTCTGTTTTGATATCGTTGACGACAAAGGCGATTCTCATCTCATAGATTCCGCATGATGTGGTTGAGGTTAGGGGCTAGTTTCAATGCCTTTAGGCGTTGTTGTGCCTCATTGTCGCTGAGATAACGTGGCGTGATAGCAATGGGTTTTAATACCTCGCGCCAACGTAGCTCATGCAACAAAGGTAAGTGTTCCAGGCTGATCTTGCCGCTGTAAAGAATCTCAAGTTCCTGATCGGTTTGCAGATAATTGATGACATCAATCAAACCACGCAGGTAGACCATGTCCTTGGTGTAACCGCCACCCCGATAGACACGCATGCTGATGGTGTAGGCGGTAAAGGGCTTGAACCTATATTCCTGATGCAGTGTGTTGAAGGTCTCAATGAAATCGGCGCCGGCGATAATGCTGTTGACGGCAATGACGCGGCCGGCCAGTAGTTGCAGGCGATTCAATGTTAATCCACCGCAAAGATATTCAGACAACACTGCCAGCCCTTCCTGCAGTTCTTCATAACCGGCCGTGCCGGCATAGAGCTGTTGCAAAGCTTGTTTTTTACCGTTGTGATAGGTGAGTGCATGGGTGCCGATTTCATGATTCAGGGTGGCGGCCAACCTTGTTGTCGAGACATGGGCATCGCTGCCGATGAGGAAATTGCCGTGGGAGACCAGGATGCCGGTGATGTCATCGCGCACCTCAACCTTGGCAGCCAGCGAGGCATCGGCTTGTTGGTACCAGGCGATCTCTGCGCGTGCCTTTTCAGCAAACTGTTCGGCATTCAACAGTTCACCTGCTGCTGTTTGTTTAGTGCTGGATTGGGCCAGGATCAACTTGGCCGCATCTAACAGCGCTTGATCGATTTGGCCAAACAGCTGGATGCTGCCGTGCAGGAACTGGGCTGTGTCGCGGTCATTTAAAAGCGTGATCTGGCGGTCAAGCTCGTCACGTTTGCTGGCGAAAAAATCGGCCAGGGTCGGGTCTTCAATCTTTTCCAGCGGTGCTTGATAGAGTTTGCGTTTCAACAGGGCCGGGTCGGCACTGCGGGGCCGGTAATGGAACTCGGGGCTTTGCGCATAATTGCCTTGTTCAAAGGCCAACCAGGCATCATGGGCATTGACCGGGGTGACGTGTAGCAACAGGTCGAAATTCTCACTGATGGCGGCCAGCTGTTGGTCAACATCCCTCACCGCCTTGGTCATGGTGTGGCGGCCCAGCTCATGGTAGTGGGCGGGTTTGTAATGGGTGTTGTGGTGGCTAAAGCTGTAACAAACCTTTTTCAGCGCCCGCGTCAGGGCATGGCGCATGACCCGCATGGCAAAGGGCAGTACTTCACCAGTTGTTGGGTCACGAAAAACCGGTTTGATTTCCAGGCCTAAAATCACACATTCGAATTGTTGTGCCTGTTCGGCTGACAGCAGCGGAGCCAGGCCGGGTGGTGAGCAATCATCTTCAAAACTGACTTTCACACTGGCGGCTTGCTGGCGCAGGCTGGTTTTTAATAGCGCGTTTTCAAAGCACTCCAAAACCTTGTTGGGCGCATTTTGACGTGGGGCGTGGAGATGAAAGGCCGGTTTGGCCTGTTGTTCTGTTTCTTCATGCCCTTCACTTGTCCACAGTTCGATCAGCAGAAAGCCGCCAAAGGCAGCACTCTGGGTTTTAACAATACGACTAACCAGTTCGCTGACCTGGTCATGCACGGCAGGGTCAGCTGTTGTTTCCAGATAGGCCGCCTGGCCAAGTTGCAGTGCTTCAGTGCCCTGATCATCGCGATCGACAGGGTGACGATAAAGGCACAGAAACGGCAGTTGCCGGTCGATGTGAACACGGCCGTGTTTATGTAACTTGCGGCGTACGGCCTGGTTGTTTGCAAGTTGTTGGCTTATCTCATCGATAAGTTCGTTGCTGATGGCGTTTGTTGCCGCAGCTGTCATTGCATCGCCGCCAAGGTCTGTTTGATGCCGGGCAGGGTGCTGGCCAGGGCTTGGCGAATAGCCTGTACCTGAACTGGGTCACCCATGCCGCTCCATTCATCCATATAGAACTTCTTAAACTCCACCGATATGACACAGGCCACCTTGGGGTAATGGCTATGTATCCAGCTGGGCAGCTGGCGGCCGACAAACTTGACGTTTTCCCTGACGTCCAGCTGGTGGTGGCCAACAAAGTCGAAGGCCCTCAAGTCATCAATGAATCTATTCACTATCGGGCCCCAGTAGTCTCTATCCATGGTGCCAGTGCCAATGTTTATCTCGGGATTGAGCTTGGGGTCTTGGGGCAGTGCATCCGGGCCATCGCGGCGATGGTTATAGGCGTGCAGGTCAAACACCACAAAACGGCCATGTCGGGCCTGCATCTCATCAAACAATTTACGCAGCTCAGCGTAGAAGGCATCGTACTCCTCCAGCGAGCGAATCTGCATCTCATGAGTGGGCGGGCTCTTCCACAGATTAAGCCCCCAGGCATCTTCAGCTGACATATACATCGCTTCATCGCGGGCGCGATTCAGATCAACCTCAAAACGTGAACGCTCCGGCAGGATGTAGTTATCAGAAATGCTGATCCAGGCATCGGTAAACGGGTCCTCTTCACGTAGACGAGTCTTTTCATCCAGCGCCATAATCTCACGTAGCTCATCGCGCAAGGCATGGCCGGAGTGCACAGCCGTCACCATGACCGGGTCAGTGCCGCTGTGTTCGTCCCATAGAGGATGGTTTGGGTTATCTATCCCTGGCATTTTTTGATACCAAATAATGTGCTTATTACTTGAGTATAGCGAACAACCAGCCAGATGTTGTGTGATTGAAAGCAGCAATGTCATGGATGTGTAGCAGTGGCTTAAAGATCAATTGGCGGTGCCTAAATGCCTATAATAATTCCCTGGCCGCGCAGCCGGTTTGTTTGTGGATATTTCAGATATGAATGGCAACAAGCCGTGTATGCACGATGATTCGGTCGCTGCGAACAAGCTCATCACGCAGCTTTACAAACAACCCACACTGCCCACCAACGACACAGCGAAGCAACGCGGCTATTCGGCTGACTCAGCCTTAAGGCTATAAATGCTATGACAAGTGACACACGCTGATAACTGCTCGGCGAGGATTGCGGTTAGTTTAGAGGCCGGCACGCCGCCGTCGGCCATATCCGCAAGCTGGTCGAACTGTTTATGAACAGCCATCCCCTGTTGTTTAAAATCAAGCGGCAGTTTCAGCATCAGGCTGGGGTTAACATCAACCGCCGAGGCCATGCCGATGCGGCGTGCAGAGACGGATACCTGATTCATATCATCCGCCGCCAGCCCGGCGGTAATGCCCTGCACACCCTCTAGCAACATCCGCATTTCGGCTAGAACAAAATTCCGCTCCATGGGTTTTAGAATAACGGCCAGCCGTTGATCGTCAGACGTTTCAGTATTGCCCTTGATGAAAAAAGTGGCCACAACCACGACGGATATAAACCACAAAGATATAGCTGTTATAGAAAACAGATGTTTTTTCATCAAGCAATCCTGATTAAGTTAAGGGCATTTAGGGCAAATATTTATTTGGCAGAATCTTTGACCGGGCATGTCTTCAAACCGATCAGTTTATAGGCAGGGCACCAGCCGATAAGCCCAGTTAGCAGTGGCACCGCGCCAATCCAGCCCCACAGCCCAACTACGTTAGTGTAGGTCAGGCCAACCAGGGCCAGCCCCACGATAACTCGCAACACTCTATCAATATCACCAAGATTCATTTTAATGCTCCTTTTTATATGCATTTGCTGTATTTCAGCCCAGGCACAGGCTGCCTTATTGGTAATGCTGACAGGTGTTTTATGCAATGTATGTGACTTTGTCACACAAGGACTTATATATGGACGATGTCCGTATATTACTATCAGGTATGGTTAATAAAGCGAGTGAAAAATTCGCATTTCCCATCAGCTTAAAATTATAACGTGTTGAATTAATGTAGTATTTTTTAACTATAAAAACTTACAATATTCGTGGTATTGGGCGTGTGTTAGAAAAGTGGTTTGGGGGGGGGATACGGACATTGTCTGTCTACTGACTGTTATGTCAATATTAAGCTATCGAAGTTAATTACATAAAAGGGGCTTAATGGTTTTGAGTAATCTTGACGAACTGAAAAACATAGATTGGACGCAGGTTGATTGGCAGGCTGAGCTAAAGAACAATATTAACTCTATTGATTCTCTTAAAAATTATATTGATTTATCTGGGGATGAGGAGAAGGTGCTTCGGGAGGTGGTCGATAATCACCCAATGAATATTCCGAGATACTACCTGAGTTTAATTAATGAACATGATGCTAGTGACCCCATCCGAAAACTAGCACTCCCCAGTGAAGATGAGTTAGTTGTAGCAGGCTCTATGGGCGAGACAACCAAAGACCCCTACGGTGATGATAAACACAACAAGGGAAATGGTGTTCTACACAAATACCCATATTCAGCATTGATAGTGGCCACTGATTATTGCTCTATGTATTGTCGGCATTGTTTTAGAAAAGCGATTGTTGGGCTGCCTAATGATAAGACTGTGGAAAATTTTCAGCGTGCCGCAGCCTATATTCGTGAGCACAAAGAAATTACTAACGTCATCATATCCGGTGGTGATCCCTTACTAATCAACACCCGAAGAATCAGAAAAATTTTAGAAAGCCTCGTAGATATTGAACATGTTAATTACGTTCGTATCGGTACAAGAACCCCTGTTGTTTACCCTATGCGATTCTTTGATGACGACCTTCTAAAATGTTTCGAAGAGTTTAATAAGCAAAAAACTCTTTACCTTCCTACACACTTTAATCACGTCAACGAAATTACAGATATAGCAGCAGAAGCCGTATTGCGTATTCGTCAAACCGGCGTTGCTGTCAATAATCAAGCCGTCCTCTTGGAAGGTGTTAACGATAGCGCTAGTGATATAGAAAATTTGATGAATGGCTTAGTTAAAATTGGTGTTAACCCCTACTACCTGTATCAATGTATGCCCGTTTCAAGGGTAAGGCACCACTTTCAGGTTCCGCTAAAAAGAGGGATTGATCTCGTTGATGAGGCCAAGTTACGACTTGACGGCTATGCCAAACGATTCAAGTTCATTATGGGCCATGACATCGGCAAAATTGAAATATGTGGGCGAATTGATGACAAGTTGATATTGAAGCAAATTCACTCGAGACCAGAAGAGCCGGAAAAGGCTAGCCGCATGATGGTAATGGCTTTAGATGATAAGGCTGGCTGGCTAGATGATATGAGTGAAATTAGCCTATAGCGGGTGCTTTTACATAACAATGGCAATTGAGAGGGACAAACCTCCGCGGTGCTTAAGCTGTGCTAAACGCTACGCTAGAACAGTTTAATCTCAGCTACGGCTTGCCTCTCATTGCTGGTGTTATGTTTCAAGGGGGCAATAGTGAAGTGTTGGATATGTGGAGATGAAGCGACAACGGGAGAACACTTAACCAAACACTCAGATTTAAAGTCTCATTTTGGTCACGTTTCTCAAACTAGTCCCCTATTTTTACACACAAAGGAAAAATCAAATCAAAGGCTGAAAACTATAAAAAAGGATTCCCGGCTTAAGTCAGATGCTCTTCTTTGTGGGAGATGTAACAATGATCGTACATCAGAGTATGACAAAGCATGGGAAAAGCTCTCTGGTTTCCTTCGCCAAAAGAAAGCGCCATTGAATAAGGGTGACTTAATAAAGTTAGAAAAGGTATTTCCAGGATCTGTGAAACGTTCAATGCTAAGGGTTCACCTGTTTTTCGTTAAACTATTTGGGTG
Organism: uncultured Gammaproteobacteria bacterium; assembly: GCA_965602225.1. Taxonomy (GTDB): domain Bacteria; phylum Pseudomonadota; class Gammaproteobacteria; order Tenderiales; family Tenderiaceae; genus Tenderia. The sequence goes on from CBFCYE010000040.1 coordinate 11,358, forward strand.
CGCTATCATAGCCCATGATGTACCAATCGACATCGAGCCTTTCAGAAAAGGCATACTTGAAGAAAAGTCAGTAGATAATGTCTATTTGGCGTTATGGCCTAGCAATGGAAGGGGAACAGGAAACTCAGATATTGAGTCAGAGAATCTTGGTGGTAAGTGTGCTTATGCCACGTGGTTCTATGTCATCGGGGATATCGCGGTAAATGTAATGTATGCCATTCCCGGAGAGCGAAGACTGGGTCTTGTGGATTCGTGGCATCCATCAACGGTAACAAAACGTATAAAGATTGGCGGCATATAAAACATAACAATGGCGGTTGAGAGGGGCTTGCCTTCCGCGGTGCTTCTTGTGCGCTAAAAGAGCCTAGCACACAAGAAACCCCGCTACGGCAAGCCCCTCACCGCTAGCGTTAGCTGTATAGCATACGGTGAACACTGGGAATAAAACATTAACACGTAAATATAAGATGACTGAAAGAGGATGCGAACATGAAAGTACATTATTTGGTCTTTGTACTCTCCTTAACATTTGGAATATTCCTATCAACTACAGCAAATGCAACAATCATCCAGCCAATTGAACAAGACTTTATAGATGAACTAAACACGGTTCGTGAAAGCTATGGAAGTTACTCGCCCCTTTCATTTGACTATCGTCTGTATAATTCAGCAGTTATGCACAATATAGATATGGCGGATAATAACTTTTTTGATCACGCAGGAAGTGACGGAAGTTATGCATGGGATCGAGCAGTATTACAAGGGTATCCTTCCTATGGCGTTGTAGATTTATTATATTTCGGTGAATTGGCTACTGCTAATGATGTAGTTACTGCCTGGATGGGAAGCCCAAATTATAGAGATGTCATATTAGAGCAGGGTATCTTTACTGGCTATAACTACCAAGCAATTGGTGTAGCAGTAACGTCATATTCTGGTGGATTTCTCTATAACGTCGTTCTCGGTGATTCGCAAGCCATTGCGATGGCAGTGCCTGAACCTAACGTTATAACAATATTTATTATTGGCCTAATAAGTATCACCTGTATATCAAGGTGTTCCTCTAAAAGACGCCTGGTGATTAATTGATATCCAACAACTTTTATTTGAAATACAGCTAACAAAAGCAATTAACTCGGACATTTTTCGCGGTGTTCATTTGTGCTATAAGAACCTATCACAAGCCTCTCACCGCTACAAAACGCCGGTTATTGCTGGCGTTAGAAAGAAAGAGAGGTTATGAGAACAATCAAGTTTTTGTTGCTAGCTGTTGTGGTTATAAGTGGGTGTGCCAACACAATCAATCAACGAACTGCCACAAATTATTATGAAGCGGGTGATGTTGCGCTTGCGCAAGGTGATTTGGCTCATGCTAAAGAAATGTTCTCACGAGCTCTAATTAATGTTCGGCTAGGTAATATGGGTGCTGAAGCAGAGTCGCAGGTTTTTATGAATTTAGGCCGAACTCAGGGAAATATGTGTGAGTTTGATGAAGCTGAAAATAATTTTATTCAGGCCATTTCATTAAAGTCAGGCACGCATGGAAATAATTCACCACTTACATTCTCATCAAAGCTAGAGGCGGGCCAATTTGCTTACGATATTGGCTGGTATAAAAAGTCGGTTAAATACTTTGAGCAAGCATTAGAGGTTGGCGGTGAGGAACTCAAAAAATCTGACCCGGCAACTTACTATGAGATTTTTAGAGATTATGGCGATGCCTTAATAAAATCTGGTAACAGCGAAAAAGCCGAAGTAATTAGAAAAGAGCTTGAAATAAGTTCTATTAATTTAAACAAAGCGAGCAATTATGTTCGTTACCCAACCGACTGTAACTAGTGATTTGTTCTCTAACCAGCGCGGTGAAGCGGACAGCCATTGATATGTTTGGTGCCCAGTTGGCATAACGATTATTAGTCATGCTCATCCAGTAGATGGTGACTTTCATTCAGGATGTATTCCAGAAAGGTTTTAGCCACAAGAGAGAGTTTCTTGCCTTTTAAATGCACGGCATACCAGCGTCGTTTAAGTGGGAATCCTTTCACATCCAACACCACTAGCTTACCGGCGTTGCGTTCCAGGGTCAGGCTGTGCAGTGACAGCACCGCCAATCCCAGGCCGGCCATTACACCTTGTTTAATCGCCTCGCTGCTGCCCAGCTCCATATAGGGTTCGATGTGCAGGCCATTTTTTTCCAATAGTTGGTCAAACACCAGTCGTGTGCCTGATCCCACTTCACGATGTAGAAAGCGTTGTTTGACCAGTGCGTCTAGTTTGATGTTTTTCTTGTTCGCCAGGGGATGGTCGGGTGGTGCGACCACGCCGAGTATGTTCTCCAGAAAGGGATAGGTCATTAGTCGGTCGTCGTTGGGGATCTGCCCCATCACCACAAAGTCATCTTCATTATTCATCAATCGTTCCATTACACGGGCGCGATTGGTGAATTTTAGTTTGGGGTCTACATCGGGAAACTTTTGTAAAAAGTTGCCCAATAAATGGGGCATGAAATACTTGGTGGTGGTGACCACTGATAACAGCAATGGCCCTTTCACTTCGCCTTTTAATTCTTCAAATGTGTCTTTTAATTCGGCCACTCGGCCGAGGATGTCGGTGCAGGCGGCATACATGGCTTTGCCTGCGGCAGTGGGGAATGTCTTTTTGCCCACCTGCTCGAACAGGGGCAGGCCCGCCTGTCCTTCAAGACGTTTTAATTGAATAGAAACAGCCGGTTGCGTTAGGTGGAGTTCTTCTGCTGCACGGGTGAAATTGCCGTGCCTGGCGACCGATTCGAATAGTTTTAGCTGCTGTAAGGTTAGGTGCATCTCTTTTACCCATTAACAAAAGTAAATGAAGTTTATAACAACAATTAATTTTTTTAAATGGTTTGAGGTGGATATAGTTCTCCCACGCTAAGCAATTGGCGCCGCCCGAGGGAGTTACTGGGCGATTTTAAAAAAGTTTTTTGGGGCTGGTGGGAATTTCCCTGAGCCAAATCAAATGTAAAAGTGAGGATGCTTAGTTATGGCAGAGAAAACCTATAGCGCGGGTGTAAAAGAATACCGCGAAACTTATTGGATGCCGGAATATACGCCGAAAGATACGGATATTCTAGCTTGTTTCAAGGTTACTCCACAACCAGGTGTGCCACGTGAAGAAGTTGCAGCGGCAGTTGCGGCTGAGTCTTCAACCGGTACCTGGACAACTGTATGGACTGACTTGCTGACCGACCTGGATTACTACAAAGGTCGTGCTTACGCTATCGAAGACGTACCTGGCGACGATACTTGTTTCTACGCTTTCATCGCTTACCCGATTGATCTGTTCGAAGAGGGTTCAGTTGTTAACGTTCTGACTTCTTTGGTTGGTAACGTATTCGGTTTTAAAGCCTTGCGTATGTTGCGTCTGGAAGATATCCGCTTCCCACTTGCCTATGTGATGACGTGTAATGGACCACCACAGGGTATCCAGGTTGAGCGTGATCTTTTGAACAAGTACGGTCGTCCAATGCTGGGTTGTACTATCAAACCTAAACTGGGACTGTCTGCCAAGAACTACGGTCGTGCCTGTTACGAAGGTCTGCGTGGCGGTCTGGATTTCACCAAGGATGATGAGAACGTTAACTCACAGCCATTCATGCGCTGGAGACATCGTTTTGACTTCGTAATGGAAGCGATTCACAAAGCTGAAGCTGAAACTGGTGAGCGTAAGGGTCACTATCTGAACGTTACGGCACCAACTTCTGACGAAATGATGCGTCGTGCTGAGTACGCCAAAGAAATCGGCGCGCCTATCATCATGCATGATTATCTGACCGGTGGTTTGTCGGCTAATACTCAACTGGCGCAATGGTGTCAGGAAAACGGTATGTTGCTGCATATCCATAGGGCTATGCATGCGGTACTCGATCGCAACCCGCACCACGGTATCCATTTCCGCGTGCTAACTAAAGTACTGCGTCTGTCTGGTGGTGATCATCTGCATTCCGGTACTGTTGTTGGTAAGTTGGAAGGCGATCGTGACGCGACTCTGGGTTGGATCGACATCATGCGTGACTCTTACATCAAGGAAGATCGTTCACGCGGTATCTTCTTTGATCAAGATTGGGGTTCAATGCCTGGTGTTATTCCGGTTGCTTCTGGTGGTATCCACGTATGGCATATGCCTGCACTGGTTAACATCTTTGGTGATGATTCTGTACTGCAGTTCGGTGGCGGTACTTTGGGTCACCCATGGGGTAACGCTGCAGGCGCTGCGGCTAACCGTGTTGCGGTTGAGGCCTGTGTTGAAGCACGTAACTCTGGTGTTGAACTTGAGAAAGAAGGTAAGGACATTCTTACCAAGGCTGCCAAGCATAGCCCAGAACTGAAGATGGCTATGGAAACATGGAAAGAGATCAAGTTCGAATTCGATACTGTAGACAAGTTGGACGTTGCACATAAATAACGTCATCCGTTTACGGTCGTAAAAAACTTCTAGTTGTGCGTAACGTTGGTGGGCGACAGCCTTGTGCCTAGCCCATCCTTTTTACGCTATCGAATTTGAAACTAATTGAGGAAAATACAATGAGTGAAATGCAAGATTACCAATCAAGCTTGAGCGATGCAGCAAGTCGTAAGTTTGAGACTTTTTCTTACCTGCCAGAGATGACGCCAGAGCGTATTCGTACGCAGATTGACTACATTATCAGCAAGGGTTGGAATCCTAGTATCGAACACACTGAGCCAGAAAATGCAGGTGGTTCTTTCTGGTACATGTGGAAGCTGCCAATGTTTGGTGAAACTGATGTAGACGCAATCCTGGCTGAAGTGGAAGCTTGTCACAAGGCTCACCCGAACAATCACGTTCGTTTGCTGGGCCTGGATAACTTCGCACAGTGTGCGGGTGCTTCTATGGTTATCTTCCGCGGTAAGACTGTTTAAGACTGTTGCGGAATAACTGCTGAATAGAGTCCCTGTCACTGTTGTTTAGGCAGGGGCTCTTTCAAAACCCAAATAAGAGATAAGACAATGAATAGACCAGGTACCTACGTTGGCATCGATCAGGAAGTTATGGGCGGTATGACTACCATTGGTAAAACGATTCGTGATGCCTGGGTGTTTGGGGTCATTCCTGAAACAGAAAACTGCACCGGTTGGAACCTAGCCGGGATTGACGCTTTGCTGCAAAAGGTCAATGCCGAGTGGGATAAACATGGTTGTCTGGTGAGTCATTTGCCAGAAGAATTAATGCAACGTCACGAACGCATTCATGGCGAAGCGTTTGTAAATGCCAGAGCTGCTGGCTGGTCGGGTGAATTTGAAACCGATGATGAAAACTATATAGATACTCCAGAAAAGTAACGAGGGTGTGTTATGTCTAAAAATGAAACAAGCATAGATCCGAACGAGTATATGGTGAAGTCTGAGCCTTATTATGAGGCTGTTGGTGAAGAAGTCACCCTATATGAAGCGGCCTACAGTGCGCGTATGCCGATGATGCTGAAAGGCCCGACCGGTTGTGGTAAGTCACGTTTTGTCGAACACATGGCCTGGAAACTTGGCCGGCCGTTGATTACTGTCGCGTGTAACGAAGACATGACCGCCTCGGATTTGGTTGGACGTTTTCTGTTGGATAAGGATGGCACTAAATGGCAGGACGGCCCGCTGACCACCGCCGCGCGTATTGGTGCAATCTGTTATCTGGATGAAGTTGTAGAAGCACGCCAGGACACCACGGTTGTTATCCATCCGTTGACTGATCATCGTCGTTCTCTGCCGCTAGATAAAAAAGGCGAGCTGGTTAATGCGCATCCTGATTTCCAATTGGTTATTTCATATAACCCGGGTTATCAAAGCCTGATGAAGGATCTTAAGCAGTCGACCAAACAGCGTTTTGGTGGCATGGATTTCGATTACCCAGAGGAGAAGATCGAAACCGAGATTGTTGCCAAAGAGTCCGGTGTTGATGCAAATACTGCCGCTAAACTGGTGCAGATCGCTCATCGCGCTCGTAACCTCAAGGGCCACGGCCTGGATGAAGGTATCTCTACTCGTCTGCTGGTCTATGCCGGACAGCTTATCGCCAAAGGGGTTGCCCCGGTTGCGGCTTGTAGCATGACTATGGTTACGCCGCTGACTGATGATCCGGATATGCGTGACACGCTGAACGCGGCGGTACAGACCTTCTTTAGTTAAGGAACCTCCGATTTTGTCATCCCGGCGTAGGCCGGGATCTAGTGAATTTGTGCGGTTATTGGATTCCGGCCTGCGCCGGAATGACAAATCAGAAGCTACTTAATAGATTAAGCGTTAATACAACAAGCATTCCTGTATTTGCATTGGCCACAGTTCTGAATAGAGAAGCTGATTATGTCTATCAAGCTAGAAGATTACGAGGAATACCTGCAGGATTTTGTGCCAGAAGTGCATGACGTTCTCCAGGCCACTTTTAATGAGGCGGCCCGGGTTATGTCGCCGGCTGGTTTACAAGAGTACTTGGATGGTGCCAAAAGCCTGAGCAATCTTGGTCGTGGCCATGATGTGGTGATCTCTTTTCTACAGGAGATGCCACTGGTAGCAAAAGAGTGTGGTGAGGACGTTATCAGTGATGTGCTGGCGGCAGCAATGAAGCTATCGTCCATGACCTCGGCGGAAGTCATTTCACTGATGTTTTCCAGCCTGCCCACTGCCGCACGTCGCCTGGGCGACGCCGAACTGTTACGTGGTTATCTGACCCTGATACACCAGTTGTCCAGTAGCGCAGCACGCGGTCTGCGACCGATGTTGAATAATATGGATCAGCTGTTATCGAAATTGACGCTGAGTGGTCTGCGCCGCTGGGCTAATTTCGGTGCCCAGGCCTATCGACGCGATTTTGATAACCTGACCAAATACTTCAATCTGGAATCACAAGACAGTCTGGCGATGTTGCAAAAGGAACGTCGCGGCACACTGTTTATCGACACTCAGCGCAAACTAAACTTTTACCTGCGCGCACTGTGGGGGCGGGATTTCTTTCTCCGTCCTACCGGTGCTGACTACACTGATTTCAGACCCTATATCGACGCACATATCATGCACATGCCGGATGCGGTGGATGACATGGGTGAGGTTACTGGTCTGGAGTTGTATCGTGCAACTGCAGCTCACATGGCGGCACATCTTTGTTATACCCAGTCACGCATTTCTGCCGAGCAGTTAAGTCCGGCGCAGCTATTTTTTATTGCCTATCTTGAAGATGCACGGATTGAATACAAAGCCATTAGTGTCTTTCCCGGTTTGAAAAAGTTGTGGGTTTCACTGTTGAGTATGCAGCAGGAGGGTGGCGCTGAACATCCAACCATGACGATGTTAGAGCAGCTGGCACTGATGTTATTGGATGGCAGTGTTAAGTGTGACGATGTCGAACTAAATAGCTTTGCCGAACAGTTTCATAAGCAGATAGAAACTGAGCAGGACAATAATAAGTTCTCATGGCATATGGGGCTGGAGTTGTACAACCTGTTTTCTAGTCGTAAGGAAGTGCCAAGCCTACGCATCCTCGAACGTATTCGTATTCCATATCGCGATGACAATCGCTTTGTTTGGGAGTTTGAAGAATTCACCTTCGATACCATGAATGAGTATGTCGCTGCGTCACAACGTCAGGTGCGCAAGACTGTGTCTGTCATCGAGATGGCCAATGAGGTTGATTGCGAACTGGCCGGTGATGATGCCCAGGAGATCTGGACCTGTGCCACCGAGATGTTTCCTTATGAAGATGAGGGTGTCAGCTTTAATGATATGTGGGGCAAGGAAGTTGTTTCTGAACCGTTTCACTATCAGGAATGGGATTATCACATTCAGCTGCATCGTCCAGACTGGGCGACTGTATACGAGCGTCGTCAAGGCAAGGGCAATCCGGAAGACATCGATAGAATTCTTACCGAGCATCGACCTATTGCCCATCGCATTAAACAGATTATAGATCTGTTAAGTCCTGAAGGGGTGCAGCGTCAGCGTAATATGGAAGACGGCGATGAGGTTGATATTAATGCGGCTATCGACGCCATGGTCTCGATCCGCATGGGCGAACAACCCAATACCCGCATTACCATGCGTAACGTGTTAAAGAACCGCGATCTGTCGGTTGTGATCCTGTTGGATCTGTCTGAATCGACCAATGAAAAGATTGGCGGCTCTGAAAAGACTGTTCTCGAGCTTACTCGTGAAGCATCGACACTGGTAGTAACTGCGATTAATGGTATTGGCGATCCGTTTGCCATCCATGGTTTTGCCTCGGATGGCCGTCATGATGTGCAGTACTACCGCTTCAAGGATTTTAATCAGCACTACGATGACGAGGCCAAGTCACGCCTGGCCGGTATGAAGGGTGGCTTGTCTACCCGTATGGGCGCGGCGATGCGCCACGCTGGTCAGCATCTTTTAAAGCAGCCTGAACGGCGCAAACTGTTGTTGATTGTTACCGATGGTGAGCCTGCGGATATTGATGAGCGCGATCCTCAGCATCTGCGCCATGACACCAAGAAGGCCGTGGAAGAGCTGTATGGCAAGGGTATTTTGTCTTACTGCCTGACTCTGGATCCAAATGCAGACAGTTATGTGAAGCGTATCTTTGGCGCCAACAATTACACCGTGGTTGATAACGTCGACAAACTGCCGGAACAATTGCCAGTGTTGTTCGCTAGCTTAACCAGTTAGGAAAACCTGTGAGTCGAGTCGCTGATGTACCTATATTTGCACAGCGTGACAGCGAGGTCAGCGCCGAACTCTACAACTTGTGGCGTCGGGCCAAGTTGCACTTTGATGTGCCGATTCGTTTGCCACTCGATGACTCACCAGGTTTTGTCATGATTCTTGAAGAAGATGAATGGGTCTGCGCCGATGAAACCTGTAATGACTTGCCGGTGCTGGCCTGGGTGGAGTTTGAAGATCAGGGCCGCGATGCCCTGCATCTGCCGGTAAAGTGCAAACTTAACTATTACCACTTTGCCGCATCCAAGGTGCGCGCTCATGCGCTGGCAATGATGGCAGAGATATTGGATCAGCGTTTGCACCAGGACGATGACAGTTCATAACTACTGCAACACAACTGAGGGGAACCGATTATGGCACTTGTGAACATGCGCGACATGATTTATCACGCCTATGAAAACAGCTACGCAGTTGGCGCTTTTGATTTGGTCAGTCTGGACTTTTTAGAAGCGGTTATCGACGCCGCCGAACGTTGTCGCGCACCGGTGATTCTCAGTATTGCCGAACCCCATTTTGCCCATTACGATTTTGAATTGATGATGCCGGCGGTTGAGGCCGCCGCTAAACGTGCCACGGTTCCCGTGGCCATTCAGCTGGATCATGGCAGCAGTCTTGATTCGGCTGTAACAGCGATCAATCTCGGTTGCAACGGCGTTATGCTCGATGCCAGCAATATGAGTCTGCCCGACAATATCAACGCCACCAAGGCCGTTGTTGACATGGCTCATCGCTGTGGCGTGCCGGTGGTTGGTGAGCTGGGCTACGTCGCCGGCAGCGAAGGCGAAGGTGCCAAACAACACCCGGGTGAAACCGAACTGACTATACCGGCAGAGGCCCGGGCCTATGTCGAACGCACTGGCGTAGACTTTCTTGCCGTCTCTATTGGTACTGTACAGGGGCGTATGAAGGGGCGGGCAAAACTGGATTTTCCGCGCCTAAAAGTACTTAATCAGGCAGTCAAAATTCCGCTGGTAATCCACGGCGGAACCGGTCTCAATGAAGATCAGTTTCGTCGCCTGCCTTCGCTTGGTGTCGCCAAGATAAATTATTTCACCGGGCTTTCTGATGTTGCTGCTCAGGCCATGCGTGAACAGGTAAAGGCCGATCGTGATGGCAGTTTCACAGATTTAAAACAAGGAGTGAAACAGGCCATTGGCGAGGAAGTAGAACGCTGCATGCGTCAATGGGGCAGCGCTGGACGAGCCGCTGAAGTGCTGGCGCAGTGTGAACCATGGGCTGCGGTGGAACACCTGATCAT
>CBFCYE010000041.1:0-19391 GCA_965602225.1 uncultured Gammaproteobacteria bacterium
TCGGCCCCCTGGCGCAGCGCGGCAAAGCTGATCAGGGCGGTGGCACGGCTGGCGACCGTGGCCTTGAGTTCGCCGCGGGTGGCGAAGCCCATGCCTGGATGTTGTTCGATCAATAATAGAATCCGTTGCCGCCGTTCGGCGCGGAACACCTTGCTGATCGGGCGGCCGCTACGGGCGGAGGTGCGCCAGGCAATGTGACGCACGTCGTCGCCGAACTGGTAGGGGCGCAGGTCTTCCAGTTCCAGTCCGGCGCCGCGTTGCAAGGATAGTTGCGCACCGCTGAGCTGACTGGTGCCGTGGGCGCGATAGCCGGGCAGGCGCTGCGCCTGGAAGCGCAACAGCTCTAATTCATGGGCAGAGAGAAGAGCCTCAGAAGCCATTAGGGGACAGGGACAACGTCTACCAATTGTTTGATGATCTGACGTGCAGTGAGACCTTCGGCGCGGGCGGCAAAGCTGAGGCCGATGCGGTGATTCATGACGTCATAGGCCAGGTCGATGATGTCGGCCGGTTCGACGAAATCACGCTGACGCAGATAGGCCAGCGCCTTGGCGCAACGGGCTAAAGCCAGGGTGGCACGCGGTGAGGCGCCATAGGCCAGCCACTCTTTGGCCTCTGGCATCCAGGCACCGAGATTGCGAGTGGCGCTGACCAGGGTAACGATGTAGCGCTGTAACATGTCATCCATGTGAATGCGGTTGACCGCGTCGCGGGCGGCGATGATCTCGTCTGGGCTTAGTACCGCCAGGCCACTGTGCTGACCACCGCTTTGCAGTTTGGCGGTCTCGCGTTTGAGAATCTCCAGTTCGTCGTCCTGTTGCGGGTAACCCAATTCGATCTTCATCAGGAAGCGATCTAGCTGCGCCTCGGGCAAGGGATAGGTGCCTTCTTGCTCAAGCGGGTTTTGGGTGGCGATGACCTGGAAGATGGCGGGCAGTTTGCGTGTTACGCCGGTGGTGGTGACCTGACGTTCCTGCATAGCCTCTAACAGGGCCGACTGCACCTTGGGCGGGGCGCGGTTGATTTCGTCAGCCAGGACTATTTCATTAAAGATCGGCCCTTCGATGAATTTGAACTCACCCTCCTGGGCCAGGAAGATGTCGGTGCCGGTGATGTCACCCGGAATTAGATCCGGGGTGAACTGGATGCGACGAAAACTCAGTGCCATGCCGTCGGCCAGGGTGTGGACGGCGGTGGTCTTGGCCAGGCCGGGCAGGCCTTCCAGCAACAGGTGGCCGTCGGCCAGCAGGCCGATTAACAGTCGTTCGATCAGTGGGTTTTGACCGACGATGGTGTGCTGGATGTGGCGACGCAGGGTGGCCAGGTTATGGCTGTGGCTGGTCTCTATTGCTGGGGCTTTGGCTTCGCTCATTGCTTCGTTTCTGCTGGTCGTTAAGGCCGGGATCGCGCTATTATCTGGCGCTTATATAAAGCAGTAAATAGTAACACGATCAATATTGCCCGGCCTGACCGGGGTATGGGCGGAATGAGATGGCGAATCAAGTGAATTCAGAAGGGCAGCAAGCCATTAAGTTGGTGGTCGCTGTGGTGTTGGTGTTGGTCGTGGCGGGTGGTCTGGCGACGTTGGGGTTTCAGCAGCAGGCCAAGGCTCCGGTGGTTGTGGAGCAGGGCGGCTTTGAGGTGATGAGCAACACTATCGGTATGCAGTTGGTGAAATTGCCTGGCGGGAATTTTGTTATGGGTGATGATGGTGCTGGACGTAGTCCGGCCCATGAGGTTGAGGTGCGCTCCTTTTATATGGCGGCCCATGAGGTGACCCAGGCCCAGTGGCAGGCGGTGATGGGTTTTAATCCAAGCCAATATAAAGATCCGCGTCGGCCGGTGGAAAATGTTACCTGGCTGGAGACGCAGAGTTTTCTTGAGCAACTGAATCGCAATGAGGGCACTAATAAATATCGGCTGCCATCCGAGGCGGAGTGGGAATATGCTGCCCGCGCCGGTAGCGAAGGGCAGTACTTCTTTGGTGATGATGTCAGTCAGTTGCGCCGTTATGCCTGGTTTGATGCCAATGCCAAGATTGGCACCCAGGCGGCAGGTCGCAGTCAGCCCAATCCCTGGGGGCTGTTTGATATGTACGGCAATGTTTGGGAGTGGGTGCAGGATTGCTGGCATGAGGATTACACCGACGCGCCCTCCGATAGCCGGGTTTGGGGTGGTGGTGACTGTAGCCAGCGGGTGTTACGCGGTGGTGGTTGGGCCAATCAGGCGAATTATCTCGGTTCCACTGTGCGTGGTACCTATGAGGCCAAGTTTGAAGACAGCAGCAATGGCTTTCGGGTTGTGTTCGGTCGTTGATTATTGGCGTTTAATAAAGGGCCTGTGATTGTGTTTGCAGGCTTAATGTTTTGCCCGATAACCACACGGATTTATTGAATATACTGGCTAAATCGCAGCTCGGGACATTCGTTAGCTTTGATGTATAATCGACGGTCTTTTGGTTTTCAGGTCGAAATAGCGCCCCTTTTTTCATGCTCAATATAACCAACCTAGAATGTGTTCGCGGCGACAGGCAACTGTTTTCCGGGCTGTCTTTTTCTCTGGAAGAAGGCAGTTTGCTGCACGTTCATGGCGCCAACGGCAGTGGCAAGACTACGTTGCTGCGCGCCATTGCCGGGCTGGTGTTGCCGGAAGATGGTGAGATTGAGTGGGGCGGCAAGCCGACCCGCAAGCTGGGCGAGGATTTTAATCGCGAGCTGATCTACATGGGCCATCACTATGGCCTTAAGTTTGAACTGACGGGGTATGAGAATCTACGCGTTTTTGCCCAGCTGAGCGGTTTTGATATCAGTGAGCGCAAGGTGGAAGTGGCCTTGAAGGCCATGGGCCTGGCACGTTGTTTTGAACTTCCGGTCAAGGTGCTGTCTCAAGGACAGAAGAAGCGTGTCTCTTTAGCCCGGTTGCTGTTGCAACGCTCCAAATTGTGGATTCTGGATGAGCCCTTTGTGGCCCTGGATGTGGCCGGTGTGAGCATGTTACTGGATATGATTAAAGAACATGTCGCCGATGGCGGGATGGTTATTTTGACCACCCATCAAGAGGTCGACGTTGAAGTTGGCAAACTTCAGCATCTCCATCTGGGAGAGCACTGATGTTTGCGGCATTAAAATGTATTATTGCGCGCGACCTGACGTTGGCGATGCGCCATCGTTCGGATGTATTAACCACGGTGTTCTTTTTTGTCATCGTCGTTAGCCTGTTTCCACTTGGGGTTGGCCCGGAAACAGATTTGCTGCGCTCCATGGCGGCAGGTGTGGTGTGGGTATCGGCGCTGCTGGCCTCGATGTTGTCACTGAGTCGCCTGTTTGCGGATGACTATAACGACGGCACCCTGGAACAGTTGTTGTTGGCGCCACAGCCATTGGCGCTGATGGTGTTTGGTAAGGTGCTGGCGCATTGGCTTATTTCCGGTCTGCCTTTAGTGGTGATGGCGCCGTTGTTGGGGTTGCAGTTTGGTCTTGGCAGTGATGCCTTGTTTATGTTGGTGGTGACCCTGTTGCTAGGTACGCCGGTGTTGAGCCTGGTCGGCTCCATAGGCGCGGCCCTGACTCTGGGCCTGCGCGGCGGTGGTGTGTTGGTATCGCTGCTGGTTCTGCCTCTATATATACCGGTGCTGATCTTTGGTGCGGGTGGGGTTGAGGCGAGTGTCTCGGGCATGGGGGCGGAAGGCCATTTGTCGCTGTTGGCGGCGATATTGATTGTGGCGCTGTTGTTGGCACCGTTGGCTTCGGCGGCGGCGTTGAGAATTTCGGTCGAATAGTTTTGGCCCGGCTTTATTGAAAGAATAAGATTAACAACGAAGTATTGCGATGAACCTGTTTAAATATTCTGCTCCTTCTGTCTTTTATCCGCTGGCCGGTAATCTGGCGCGTGGTTTTGCGATCGCCTCGGTATTGTTACTGGTGGTTGGGCTCTACATGAGTTTCTTTGTCGCGCCGACCGATTACAAACAGGGTGAGGGTTATCGCATCATGTTTATCCATGTGCCGGCGGCCTGGATGTCGATGTTTATCTACATCATCATGGCCGGCTGGGCCGCGGCGGGCATGATCTGGCGCACCCGCCTGTCATCAATGATGGCCTCAGCCCTGGCGCCTACTGGTGCCATCTTTACCTTTATTGCTCTGTGGACCGGCGCCTTGTGGGGCAAGCCGATGTGGGGTGCCTGGTGGGTCTGGGATGCGCGTTTGACCTCTGAGCTGATTCTGTTGTTTCTTTATATTGGGTATATGGCGCTGGAGTCAGCGATTGATGATCCACGTCGCGCGGCCCGTGCCTGTGGTCTGTTGGCGCTGGTGGGGGTGATCAATGTGCCTATCATCTATTACTCGGTGCAGTGGTGGAACACTCTACATCAAGGTGCGTCGATCAAGATGAGTGAGAGTGGTGGTATGGAAACCAGTATGACCGAGATCATGCTCTGGACCATGTTGATCATGACCTTTGCCTGCTGGTTCTACACCATTGCTGTGGCCCTGATTAGGGTGCAAGGCATCATCCTTGAGCGTGAGAGCAATACCGTCTGGGTTAAGCAGATGTTGCAGCAGCAGGAGGAGAAATAAGATGGCCGAGTGGTTTGCAATGGGTGGTCACGGTTTCTATATATGGGGTTCTTATGGAGTGACAGCCCTGTTCATGATTGTTGAAACGATTTTAGTTGTACGACAAAAGCGAACTTTATTACAGCGCTTGGGTCGTATGATGCGTATGAATTCTGAGGTGGAGTAGATGAAGGCTAGACATAAGCGCATGATGTTTATCATGATTGGTTTGGTGGCTGTGGCTGCAGTGGCGGCTTTGATCCTGAATGCCTTGCAGAGCAACATAAACCACTTTTTTAGTCCGACCGAGGTGGTGGCCAATCAGGCGCCCCAAGACCGCACCTTCCGCCTTGGTGGTCTGGTCGAGGTTGGCAGTCTTGAGCGTGAAGATGATGGCCTGACATTGCAATTCAAAATTACCGATAACGCTGAAGCGGTGACGGTGAAATATACCGGCATCCTGCCTGATCTGTTCAGTGAAGGTCAGGGCGTAGTGGCTCAGGGCAAGCTGGGTACTGGCGGTGTCTTTATGGCCGAGGAAGTGTTGGCCAAACATGATGAAACCTATATGCCGCCTGAAGTCGCTGATGCGCTTGAAAAGGCTGAAGATGCTGCTGCGCAAGGAGCTGCAAAATGATTCCAGAGATCGGGCAATTTGCCCTAATCATTGCCCTCTGCCTTGCCATCGTGCAGGGTATTTTTCCTATTCTTGGTGCACAGCTGAATATTCGTCCCTGGATGATGATGGCGCGGCCGGTGGCTCAGGGACAGTTTATTTTTATCGCCATTGCCTTTGCTTGTCTGGTCTATAGCTTTGTTACTGATGACTATTCGGTGTTGTATACCGCATCACATTCAAATTCTCTGCTGCCGGTTCAATACAAGGTTGCTGGTGTCTGGGGTGGTCATGAAGGTTCGTTGTTGTTGTGGGCCATGATGCTGGGGCTGTGGACCTTTCTGGTAACTATCTTTAGTAAAAATCTGCCTGATGAAATGGTGGCTCGCGTGATTGGCGTGTTGGGTCTGATCGCGATTGGTTTTCTGCTGTTTCTGTTGCTGACCTCTAATCCGTTTGAGCGTCTGTTGCCCGCTGCGCCAGATGGTCGGGATTTGAACCCGCTGTTGCAGGATTTTGGTTTGATTATTCATCCGCCCATGCTCTACATGGGTTACGTTGGTTTTTCTGTTGCCTTTGCCTTTGCTATCGCTGCTCTGATTGGTGGGCGTTTGGATGCGGCCTGGGCGCGCTGGTCACGTCCCTGGACTATCATTGCCTGGGCTTTTCTTGCGGGTGGTATTGGTCTGGGTTCGTGGTGGGCTTATTACGAACTTGGCTGGGGCGGCTGGTGGTTCTGGGACCCGGTTGAAAACGCCTCGCTAATGCCGTGGCTGGTGGGTACGGCCCTGATCCATTCTTTGGCGGTAACCGAGAAACGCGGTGCCTTTAAGCGTTGGACTGTGTTGTTGGCGATTATTGCCTTTTCACTGAGTCTGCTGGGTACCTTCCTGGTGCGTTCCGGCGTGATCACTTCGGTGCATGCCTTTGCTACCGACCCGGAGCGCGGTACCTTTATTCTCGCCTTCCTGTTTCTTGTGGTGGTTGGTTCGCTGCTGTTATATGCCTGGCGTGCGCCCAAGATTGGCGACGGTGGCAAGTTTGAGTTGATGTCGAAAGAGACCATGTTATTGGTCAATAATGTCATTCTGGCGGTCATGTCGTCGGCGGTATTGCTGGGTACGATCTACCCGATGATTATCGAAGGTCTGGCTTCGGTAGGCCTTATCGATGCGATTAATAAAGTGTCGGTTGGTGCGCCTTATTTCAATTCCATCTTTGTGCCGTTGCTGGTGCCGCTGGTATTCCTGGTGGGCCTGGGGCCGCTGGCTCGCTGGAAGAAGGCTGATATGCCTGACATGCTTAAGCAGCTGCGTTGGGCCTTTGTTGCCAGTGCAATTTTCGCCGTGGTTATGCCATTCCTGATGGGTGGTTGGTCGTGGATGGCAGCCTTGGGCATGGTGTTGGCGGCCTGGATTGTGACGACTGCTATTTATAGTCTTCGGGCACGCTTCAAGGCCACCAATGCTGAACTGCCTTGGGGCCATCGCCTCAATGCTATTCCGCGCAGTTTCTACGGTATGCATCTGGCGCATGTCGGTGTGGCGATCTGTATTGTCGGCGGCACCATGGTTTCCAATTATATGTCTGATAAAGATGTGCGCATGGATATCGGTGACACGGTTACGGTGGGTGGTTATACCTTCCGTTTTGATGGCGTGATTGAGACCAAGGGGCCGAACTACACGGCTAACCGGGGTTTGATCCGGGTGCTGCAGGATGGTCGTGAAGTTATGACCATGGAGCCTGAAAAGCGTGTCTATACGGTTCAAACCATGCCTATGACCGAGGCGGCTATCGATACTGGTATTTGGCGTGATCTGTATGTTTCGCTGGGTGAGCCGGTTAGTGGTGGTGCCTGGAGCGTGCGTGTCTATCACAAGCCATTTGTATCCTGGCTCTGGACAGGGGTCATCCTGATGGTGTTGGGTGGCGTTGTTGCTATGAGCGACAAGCGTTATCGGGTGATGGCTCGCAAGGAAAAAAAGGCTAAAGCTGAGGCCAAGATGGCTACACCTAAGTTGGCGACGGAGAAGGCCTGATAATGAAGCTTAAGTTTTTTTTGCCGTTGGTGATTTTTGTGGTGATGGCTGGTTTTATGTGGAAGGGGCTAAGCCTCGATCCACGTTCTGTGCCGTCGCCGCTGGTGGATAAACCAGCGCCGCAGTTTGAGTTGAGTCAGTTGCATCAGGCCGAGCAGACCATTAGTCGAGACAGTAATCTGGGTAAGGTCTGGATATTGAATGTCTGGGCTTCATGGTGTGTCTCTTGTCGCCAGGAACATCCGGTGTTTATGCAGTTGTCGCGCACGGGCGAAGTGCCCATCTATGGCCTGAATTACAAGGATGAACGTGAGGATGCTATTAAGTGGCTGAAGGATTTCGGTAATCCCTACACCATTAGTGCTCACGATTATAAAGGCCGTGTTGGCGTTGATTATGGCGTCTATGGTGTGCCAGAGAGTTATGTCATCGACAAGCAGGGTGTTATTCGTTACAAACACACCGGCCCGGTTTCGGCACAGGCCTTACGGGAAACCATCCTGCCCTTGGTTAGAGAATTGAAGAAAGGCTAATGAAAAATATTTTGCTAGCGGCACTGCTGTGCCTGTCGTTTCCCATGTCATATCAGGTGCAGGCCAAAGAGGCTGAGTACACCACGGGTGCGCCTGAGATCCACGGTCGGGTGATGGGCGTTTCGGAAGAGCTGCGTTGTTTGGTCTGTCAGGGTCAGTCATTGGCAGATTCCAATTCTGAGTTCGCCGTGGACATGCGCGCCCAGATCCAGGAAATGATGGAAGGGGGCATGAATGATCGTCAGGTAGTGGACTTCATGGTCGAGCGTTATGGTGATTATGTTCGCTATCGTCCACCTTTTAAGGCGACCACCATGTTGTTGTGGTTTGGTCCGTTTATTCTGCTGGCTGTCGGTGTGGCTGTGTTGTACACCAATATCCTGCGTCGCCGTAAACAGGTTGATGAAACACCGCTGACAGAAGAACAGCATCGCCGTGCCGCGGAGTTGTTAAAGCAAGATTCAGGAGAGAATAAGGCGTGATCCTAGAAACCTAGGTTGACCGCTTTATACAAGATTTGACGCAATGATTTTATTTCGATTGTTTAGTAGATTAAGGTGCGCTTTGTTGTTGACGCCGCTATGGGATGGATTGCACGATTTTTACGCTGCATGGCTGTGTTGTAACTCCTCGGAATGGAACAACCATTCCTTGTCATTACGCCTTGCCCTGCAACGTAAAAATCATACACTTCACCCCATCCAACCGAGGTTTCTAGGATGACTGTTTTTTGGATTGTAGCTGCGTGCCTGTTGGGCGCGGCATTGTTGTTTGTTGTCCCGCCTTTGTTTTTGCGTAAGAAAAATGCTGCTGACATTGAACGCCGGACGGTCAATATCACTATCTATAAAAATCAGCTGGAAGAGCTGGATACGGATCTGGCCAGCGGTGATATCAGTCAGGAACAGTTTGACAAAAGCGGGCAGGAAATAGAGCGTCGCCTGTTGGAAGATACCGCAGCTGCTGAGCAGGGTGAAGGTAAGTCTGGTAAAACGCTGAGTATTGCGACTGCTGTTGTGGTTGTTGTGGCTGTGCCACTTATGAGCCTGTTGATGTATGACAAGCTGGGTAATCCAGCTGGCATTAATCCGCAGGTGCAGATGGCTCAGCCTGAGGCTTCGCCGCATGGTGATGAGACTAATATCGAGCAGCAGATTGAGATGATGGTGTCGAAGCTTGCGCAGCGTCTGCAGGAAAATCCACAGGACCTTGAAGGCTGGGTGATGCTGGGTCGTTCAATGTCGGTGCTGGGCCGATATGAAGAGGCGATGATGGCCTATGAGCGTGCGGTACAGTTTGCCGGCGACGATGCCTCAGTGCTGACAGATTATGCCGATGCTATTGCCATGGCCACGGGTGAGAGTCTGGAAGGCCGGCCGATGGAGTATCTGTTGAAGGCTTTGGCGATTGATCCGAATAATCAAAAGGCGTTGTGGTTAGCGGGAACAGGTCTGTTTGAGCGTGGTGATTTTTCTGGTGCGATTGAACACTGGGGCCATTTAAGAGATATGTTGCCGCCTGATTCAGAAGATATTGAGGTGATGCATGCCAATATCGCTGAGGCTGAGTCTTATCGTCAACGTCAGATGGCCGGCGAGTTTGGTAAGGCCCCGGCGCAAACGGGTTTGCCTGAAGCGGCGGCTTCGACCGTGAGTGCGGTAGCTGCGAGCGTTACGGGTCGCGTCACAATCTCAGCGGCACTGGCAGGCAAGTTTGCCGCTGGTGATACGCTGTTTGTCTTTGCTCGTGCGGCCAATGGACCGCCGATGCCGCTGGCGATTGTCCGTGCCAAGGCCAGTGAGTTGCCGCTGGAGTTTAGCCTCGATGAAAGCATGGCGATGATGCCAAGCATGAGTATGGCCAAGTTCGACCAGGTAGTGGTGGGTGCGCGAATTTCCAAGACCGGTAATGCCATGCCTCAGAGCGGCGATCTGCAAGGTGCGTCTGCAGCCGTGGCAGTGGGTAGTGAAGGGATTGAGATCCTAATCGACACCGTCGTGCCCTAGTCGGGCTGATAATGAAACAAATCAGGGCAAGGGCGTGGCGATTTTTATTGCTGCTGCCCTTGTTTGCGTTACAGGCTTGTAGTGAGCCCGAGCCGCTGACAGATAAGCTTATTGTTGGTGGCGCCTTTCCTGAAATTGTCATGCAGCAGTTGGATGGCGCTAAGGTATCGATTACGCAGTATCGCGGCAAACTGGTTGTCTTGAATGCCTGGGCAACCTGGTGTGAGCCATGCCGGCGTGAAATGCCTAACCTGCAGCAGTTGAATGATGCGCTCGACCCCAAGCGGTTTGCCGTTATCGGCCTGGCCCAGGATGAAGATGATCATCTGGTGCGTGAATATCTGCTTGATCAGAAAGTGAGTTTCACCAGTTACATCGATCCTGCTGGTGAGATTGCGACAGACCAGCTTGGCATTCAAATTTTTCCTTATACCCTCTTGATTGGCCCGGATGGCAGGCTTATTCAGCGTATTGTTGGGCCACGTGAGTGGCAGCGCCAGGAAGTGATTGATTTGTTGGAAAAGGCCTATGCCGGTGATTATTCCGCGCTGCAGTAGCTGGCGGCGACACTGGCGTGCTGAAATGTTAGAATTGCTCCGGATTTTGTTGGCTAAATTAACCAATTGAGTGGTTGGACAAATGAAAGCAAAAAGAACAGTTAGATTGATTGTGTTGTTTGCGGCAATGAATGCGTTTTTGTTTGGCGCCGATGTCATGGCGGCGGACCCTCGCAACGGTGCCAAACTTTATAATATGCATTGTACTAACTGTCACGGCCCTAACGGTGCCGGGGCGATGCCGGGTATGCCGGATTTCAGCCGTGGCCAGAGTCTGTTTGAAAACAATGCGTTTCTGGTAAAAAAGCTTGAGGAAGGCATAGGCATAATGCCTGCCTATCGTGGTCTGCTCACCACCCAGGAAATGCTTGATGTCATTGCACACCTGAGAACCTTTCAATAATGAGAATATTATTTGTTGTTTTAGTCGCCATGCTGGCGGCCTGTTCTGAATCGCCGCAATCTGTTTCGAAATCTGCAGCCACCGAGCCTGAAGTGCAGGCACCGCTAGATACCTGGAAGGTTATTGATGCCTTTGAGGTTGGCCGTGAGGTCTACGTACGTTCCATGGCATTGTCGCCTGGCAGTAACAGTCTCTGGGTGGGGACTTCATCAGGTGTGCATGAGGTTGATCTGAGTGATCAGTCCTTACGTAATACCTTTACCCGCAGTGATGGTCTGTCCAATGAATATGTCTTCGCCATGTTCGTCGATAAGGATGATTACAAGTGGTTTGGTACCAACGGTGGTGGCGCTGCCCGTTATAAAGACGGTGACTGGAAGGTGTTTTTCCCTATGCATGGTCTGGCCGATTACTGGGTTTACAGTTTTGCCCAGCAGGCTGATGGCAAGGTCTGGATCGGCACCTGGGCTGGCGTCAATCTCTGGGATCCGGCCACAGCTAAATTCACTACCTATTTTGATGAACTGGTAAATGAGTGGGTTTATGGTGTCGGCGTTGATACAAAACAGCAGGCTTGGTTTGGCACCGAGGGTGGTGTTTCCATGTTTGATGGCCAGAACTGGCATGCCTGGACCCATAACGAGGGCTTGGGTGCTGATAATGATGAAAACCTGCCTATCAGCCTGAATACGGGGCTGGGAACGCGAGAGCGCCATGACCTGAACGTCATGACGGAAGGTCAATCGACCTATAACCCGAATTATGTTTTTTCCATCCACGTAGATAAAAAAGATCAGGTCTGGGCCGGCACCTGGGGGGCAGGGGTGAGCCGCTTTGATGGTCAAAAGTGGAATAACTACAGCAGTAAGGATGGTCTGGCCGGCAATATTGTTTACAGCATTGCTGAGGCCGATGACGGCGCCATGTGGTTTGGTACCAACAAAGGCGTGAGCCGTTTTGATGGCGAGCACTGGTACAGCTATGGCCGTAAGGATGGCCTGTTGTCTGAGCATGTTTACACTATTGCTGTGGTGCCTGGTGGTGAAGTTTGGGTAGGAACTCGTGGTGGTGTGACCCGTTTTGGTCAGGCCGAGGCGCAACAAGATTTAGGTAAAGCAGAATGAAGTTTAATCCAACGTTGATGGCGCTGGCGGTGCTGGTTGGTGCTGGTGTAATTGTCGGCGCCTATCAGCTTGGCCAGCAAGGTGGGGATGTGGTTGTTACTGAAGAGCCGACGGCGAAACAGGCGACACAGCCAGCCGTAGCCGCGTCTGCCTCGTCATCGCATGATGGCGCGGTGACCGTCGTTGATGGGCCGCGTTTCAGTCACTTCAGGGTTGGCAATCGTAATGTCAAAAGCATCTTTGCTGATGGTCGCTATGTCTGGGTTGGCACTTCCGGCGGTGTGATTCGTTATGACACTGAGACGGATGATTATGAGCTTTTCAATAACAAGAATGCCGGTCTGTTATCGAACGGCATTTTTCATGTCAGTCGTCTAGATGCGAAGCGTATGGCGATTGGTACCTACGGTGGTGGCCTGGCGGTGTTTGATGTTGAAGCCAATACCTGGCAGACCATCAATATTCCTGAAGGTCTGGCCGACCAGTTTGTCTACGATGTGTTGACGCTGGCCAATGGCGATGTCTGGATTGCCACCTGGTCGGGAGCCAATCTGGTGCGCAATGGTGAATTTGATAACCCAGATGCCTGGCAAACTTTTACGGTTGAGAATACCAATGGCGGGCTGCCTAACCCCTGGGTCTACGGTGTTGAAGCGGGGCTAAATGGTGATGTCTGGTTTGCCACTGAGGGTGGTTTGGCCCTGTACAAAGATGGTAAGTGGCAGAAGTGGGGCCATGACGAAGGTCTGGGTGCAGATTACAAACTGGTTGAGAGTGCCATCCAGTTTAAGAGCGATCCCGGTCAGGCCTCGATGCATCACTCCCGGCAAAAAGATGAGCAGGGCCTGCAGGACGTCAAGGTTGCCTATAACCCGAATTATGTAATCTCTCTGCAGGTGCAAAAAGATGGCACGGTCTGGGCCGGTACCTGGGGTGCGGGTCTGGGGCGTTTCAAGGATGGCGAGTGGAAAAACTACACCTCGTTTGATGGGCTGCCTGCCAATCATATCTTTATGCTTTATATCGACCCTCAGGATAATCTGTGGGCGGGTACCAGCAAGGGCCTGGCCCGTTTTGATCCGGCAACAGAAAGCTTTTCCATCAAGACTATGAATGATGGTCTGTATGCCGAAAATGTCTTTTCCATGACCAGTGGCAAGGACGGTGATTTCTGGATTGGTAGTTTTGGTGGGGTTGCTCATATTGAGCATGGCTGGCAACAGTAAAGCGGCTGGCTTGAAACTATTGTGAATAGTCTGGGTACACGTCTGGCACTAATCCTTTCGACGGTGCTGTTAGCCTTGGTGTTGGTGTCCGGGGTGCTGATCGAACGGCAGTTGACCCGTGCCATCTACCATGAAGAAATTGACCAGGCCAAAACTCACGCCCAGACCCTGCTTGCCAGTCTGCGGATTTTTATGCTCAACGGCCAGGGTACACTAGCGCGTGATTGGCTTAATAGTATGCATGGCGCTCCCGGCATCGTCGATGTTGAGGTGCTACGCAGTGATGGTGCCGAGGCCTTTTCAGACCTGGCTACTGTCGAGCAAGTAAATGACTTCCTCGGCGATCCGGTGTTTGAGCGTGAGCCGTCACCACCACATCATATGCCCAGACCTATTGCTGGCCCGTTTGAGCAGGCATTGGCGGGTGAGGTTGCTTTGGACCTACGTTTTCCGGAGCACATCACTGTCTTCCAGCCAATAGCGGTTGAGGCTGAGTGCCTAACTTGTCATGGCTATGACGCGAGTTCAATGCGTGGTGTTTTGACCTTGAGTCTTTCGCGGGAACAGGGTCTGGCACGAATCGTGGACATGCGTAACAACCTCTGGACCATTGCTGTCTTGCTGGTATTAACCATCGGTGTGACGATGTTGGTGGTGTTGCGGATCAATGTTCTAAATCCGATCAATCGTTTGCGGGATGCAATTATCCGTGTGGGTGCCGGTGAGCGTCATGTTGAGTTACCGCTGCAATGGCGTGACGAACTTGGCCAGGTAGCGACGGTGTTTAACGACATGCAGGAAGATCTGGTTGCCAATGAGACGCGTATCCGTGCCGTTACCGAGAATGCCTTTGATGCCATTATTACCAGTGATGAACGCGGTGTAATTGATACCGTTAATCATGCGGTTGAGAAGCTGTTTGGTTATCTGCCGGGTGAATTGGTTGGTCGTAATGTTTCGATTTTGATGTCGGACCCTTATCGTAAGGAGCATGATCGCTATATTGAAAAGTATCTGGTGACAGGCAAGGGTCGTCTGATTAATAACCGTGCTGAAGTGATCGGTCTGCGTAAGGACGGGACGTCCTTCCCCATAGAAATTGCCCTGAGTGAAATGTTTATTGGTGAACGACGCTACTTTGTTGCTGTTGCTCGTGACGTAACTGAGAACAAACGTCAGACAGCCGCCTTGCAATATCAGGCCCTGCATGACGCGCTGACCGAATTACCTAATCGCAGCCTGTTGTCTGACCGTATCCGCCAGAGCATTTTGCTGGCTCAACGTGAGCATCATGAGTTGGCCTTGCTGGTCATGGATCTGGATCGATTCAAAGATATTAATGACACTCTTGGTCATCAATATGGCGACAAGGTTTTACAGCAGGTGTCGACACGTATGCGCGCAGCTTTGCGTGAGTCCGACACCATTGCCCGCTTGGGGGGCGATGAATTTGCCATCTTGCTACCTAACACCGGTCTGGATCAGGCCAAGGCGATTGCCAATAAATTGCTGCGGATTGTTGAAGAGCCATTCGTGATTGGTGAGCAGGTGTTACATGTCGGTAGCAGTATCGGCATTACACTCTATCCGCAGCATGGTGAGGATGAAGTGGCGTTATTGCAACGTGCCGATGTGGCTATGTATGTTGCCAAACGTGGCCATCATGGTTCAGCCGTATATGATCCTACGGTAGATCAGCATAGTCTGCGTAACCTGGCTTTGCTGGGTGAGTTGCGTGGTGCCATTGAACGTGATCAGTTGCTGCTGCACTACCAGCCCAAGATCAATCTTAAAACCGGCAAGGTCTATGGCGTTGAGTCGCTGGTGCGTTGGCAACATCCACGGCATGGATTGATGCATCCAGATGAGTTTGTCCCGCTAGCCGAGCAGACAGGGTTGATTGCGCCATTGAGTCAGTGGGCTTTGAAAGAGGGTTTGAAAACCAGTTGTGAGTATTTTAGTGGGCTGGGTCTGGATGTGGCAGTGAATTTGTCAGTGCGTAATTTACAGGATCTGCGTTTCCCCGATAAAGTGGCGCAAATGATTGAAGACAACGGTGTTGATCCCGCTCAGCTGCAGCTAGAGATTACTGAAACGGCAATCATGGCTGATCCTGGTCGTGCTTTGGATGTGCTTAATCGTCTCAGTGCGATGGGGGTGAAGTTATCCATCGATGATTTTGGTACGGGTTACTCTTCGCTGGCGCATTTGAAACAGATGCCGGTGGATGAACTAAAGATCGATAAGTCATTTGTCACCGGTATGCTGGAAGATGAGAGTGACGCCATGATTGTTCGCTCTGTTATTGATCTTGCCCATAATATTGGCATTAGCGTGGTTGCCGAGGGGGTTGAGACTGAGGCGATCTATAACCGGCTGAAAGAGATGGGTTGTGATGCAGTGCAGGGTTATTATATGAGTAAGCCTGTGTCAGCCGAAGATCTGGTTGAGTGGGCCAAGAGCTCTACCTGGCGCTTGTAAACTATTCTGTTGCGGTGTTTGCTGGCAACGAAATGGGGCGGTAGACATCAACCTTTCTAAAGAACTGGTCGGCGATGTAAACTCGGCCATCTTCATCGACATCAATCCCGGCGGGCAACATGTAATTGCCCGGTGCACTATTCTGGCCGCGCTGGCCAATCACCATCAACAACTCACCTCTGTCATTGAATATCTGAACATTGCCGAAGGCGGTGTCGACGACATAGATGTTGCCATCTTTATCGGTGCTAACCCCCTTGGGGCTGAAAAACTGGCCGGGGTAGCGTCCCAGTGTGCCAAAGCTGAATTTGTAATTGCCGTCGGCATCGAAAGCCTGGATACGGAAGTTGCCCTTGTCGACGACGTAAATCGTGCCGTCTGCCGCGCTGCTAATCTGCAAAGGAAGATTAAACTGACCGTGTTCACCGCCGCGTTTACCTATGACTTTGAGGCGTTCGCCGGTCTGTGAATCAAGGATCAACATCTGGTGATCCTGATTGTCGACGCCGCCGGTATCGATGACATAAATCTTACTGCCATCCGCTGATACGGCTACGCCGGCAGGACGCTTAAACATTTTTTTTGTGCCAAGGACGCGCAGAAAATTGCCTTCCAAATCAAATACGGTGATGTGCTGAGCACTGACATCGGCGACAAAGATTTCACCTTGTGCCGAGATGTCGATACCAACAGGCTTGAATAATTGGCCGGGTTTTTCGTTGCCAAACTGTTTGTACTGATTGTTCCTGGTATCAAACATGACCACTGCACGTTGTACCGTGTCGGTGACATAGACGCGGCCAGCGTGGACGGCGACGCCATAGGGTTTGACCAGCCCTTTGATGTCATCGACTTCGCCGGTGGCGTAGCGGCGCAGCTTTTTGGCGGTGGTCAGTGGTTCGATATTGCTGTTGTAACGCAATGAGCGTTCAAAGATGAAGCGAGGTTGGTCTGGCGCGGCTGGATAGACCGGCGGTTCAAATGTTACTTGGGGCGGTGTCGTGCTACAGGCAGCCAAAACCAGCGGTGCCAGCAATACGAGACAGCGAAGCGATTTGTTTATTTGATGTGGCATGTCTCACACAACCGCTCGGCGCCGGTTCTCAATAACAGGTTGACGTCGGGATTGTGAACATTGTGACAGCTGGCGCACTCTACCTTGTTGTCATAGATTTTTACGCCGTTGTCAAAGCCGTAGTCATGATCGAGCGGGCGGAAGTCTGGGTCTTTTGGGTTAAGACCAGCGTAATCCATTGATATGGGGTGATCGTTTTGCAGGTCGGTGCCGATGTGTTTGATCTCGATGCTGTGGGCGGCAATGCCATTGTGACACTTGCCGCAGTTCATCAGGCTATTGCCACCATTGAGACGCAGATGCAGTGAGGCGTCTTCACTGCTGTTCCAGGTGTCGGGCTTGAAGACGGTCATGTCCACCGCCAGGGTGCCATCGTGACAGGACAGGCATAACAGGCTGATTGGGCTGGGGGTCTTGACCTTGTTGTCGAGGGTGCGTGAGTCGTACAGGTCATAGGCGCTGTCGACAGCGGGTTGAAAACGGTTCCAGCCGAGGATGCCGCCTAGTTCGCCTGAATCGGCCCCCTCTTTTTCTGGTGGCAGGTGACAATAGACGCAAGGATTGCCGTAATCGGCAAAGGCCAGCCCGGACATGGCGGCGACACCAGCACGATCATTGAGGCCGGTGAAGTCGTGTTTAGAGCCGAGAATAGTGCCCGCCTGAGCATATCCCGTTAAAACGCATGAGGCTAGCGCTAGGTAGAACAGATTTTTTGTTAAGAAATTCAACACAAAGATGTAACCGTCTTTTAACACACAACTCAACTGCTAAGCATACTAGGCCCTGCTTGGGTAGCGCAAACGCTTATTTTAGTGGAAAATAGCCACCTCTTGAATATTAGAAAGCTTTTGTGCCTGATTGATGTGCTCAGAGCGTGAATGTTAAGGCGATAAATGCGTTTTTCCCTGATTAAATCCCTGCTGTTTTCTGTGTTGATGTCCGTTGCGGCAGGTGCCTGGGCGGCTGCCCCGATTCCTTTGGACGAGGCTGGCAAGATCTATCGTGAGAATTGTGCCGTCTGTCATGGTGATCGTGGCGATGGTCAGAGTCGGGCCCGTTTTGGTCTCACCCCTCAGCCTCGTGATTTCACCACGCCGGGCGCGGCCGCCGAGCTGAATCGCAAGCGTATGATGACCTCGGTGGTGCAGGGGCGTGAGGGTACCGCTATGGTGGGTTGGCATGGTCGGCTGAGCATGCCGCAGATTGAAGGGGTGGTGAATTAT
Organism: uncultured Gammaproteobacteria bacterium; assembly: GCA_965602225.1. Classification (GTDB taxonomy): domain Bacteria; phylum Pseudomonadota; class Gammaproteobacteria; order Tenderiales; family Tenderiaceae; genus Tenderia. The sequence continues at coordinate 17,846 of CBFCYE010000041.1, forward strand.
ATTCGCACGACCTTTATGCGTCTGGCTCCATCTGAGGAAGCGCTGGCGGTCACCGAACCGCGTCTTCAGCACGGCAGGAAACTGTACGAAGAGCACTGTCGGGTTTGTCATGGTGATCGCGGTAATGGCGCTACCTGGACCAATTCGGTTTTGAATCCGCCGCCACGTAACTTTACTTCACCACAGGCGCGCCGCATCCTGACGCGTAAGAGGATGTTGGCCTCGGTTACCTACGGCCGTAAACAGACGGCGATGATGGCTTTTTCCAATCGCTTATCGGAAAGCGATGTTCACGACGTGGTTGATTATGTCCGTGCAACCTTTATGAAGGGGCCGGTGGTGGCGGATGCAGGGGTAATGGATCTGTCCGGTTCCGGTGCCTTGGGTGGCGGTGGTCATAGCGGAGGTGGTCATGCCGGTGCAGCACCGCATGGTCGTGCGCCTACATCGATCGGTTCGCATGGAATGGCACCACGTTTAGGACAGTCGCAGACCCAGGGGCATGCGATCGATATGAATGCGCCTTTTCCTGCTGGTTTGCAGGCCGACTTTAAACGCGGTCGCGAAATCTATATGGTTAATTGCACTGCCTGCCATGGTACACGTGGCGATGGTCTGGGGCCGCGGGCCTATTTTATTCAGCCCAAGCCGCGTAATTTTATTCATAGCGAATCACGCAGCATGTTCAATCGTCCAGCCTTGTTTGGTGCGATCATGATGGGTAAGTCGGGCACGGTGATGCCAGCCTGGGGTACGGTGCTGTCGCCACAACAGGTGGCCGATGTGGCTGAATTTGTCTATCAGGATTTTATTCATCCGAATCCAGATGAGATAAAGCCGCAGCCTGAGTTGGATCAAGCTCAGGAAGAGGATAAAAAAAAAGCCCCTTAGCGGCAGCTGAAACAGCGGCGGCAATTCCCTCTACAGTTGAAATAGCAGCAGGTAGCCGCGCCACCAGCGCCTTTGAAAAAGGCCGCGATCTCTATAATTATTACTGTTATTTCTGTCATGGTTACGCAGGCAATGCTGAGACGCTGGCGGCCACTTATTTGTCACCACCACCACGAAATTTCACCGCAACTCGCGTGCAGGATCTACCGCGCGAACGGATGCTCAAGTCAGTCACCGATGGCCGCATGGATACCGGCATGGCCGGTTTCAAAAACAAACTGTCAGCAGAGCAGATTGAGTTGGTGGTGGATTTTGTTCGGCAGGCCTTTATGGGTAGCGACAAGCTCAATACCCGTTATCACACCAAAGGTAATGGCTGGCCGGACCATGATCGTTACGCCATTGCCTTTCCGTTTGCAACGGGCGAGATTGCGCTTGATACTCCGATGGAGCAATTGAGTGCCGAGCAACAGCAGGGTCGAAAGTTGTTCATGGATAGTTGTGTTACCTGTCATGATCGCGCCAAGGTTGAGAGCGAGGGGCTGGCCTGGGATCCGCGCGCAGTTTCATTTCCGCGCACAGGTTATTCGCACCGCATGCCGGATGCCGTATCGGCGGCGACGCCCTATTCGAAACATGATGTGTTACCTGATGC
>CBFCYE010000042.1:0-18344 GCA_965602225.1 uncultured Gammaproteobacteria bacterium
CGCCCGCCAGGACGGGCCGTATTTTTGGAGTGAGAGACCAGAGGTCATGACAAAACAAACAAACGAGAACAATGAAGCAATGGAATCCCAGGAAAATATTGACGCTGTTGAGGCGGTTGAGGGTGAAGTGGTTGAAGAAACCAGCGCTGAGGCAGGTTCAAATCCAGATCAACCCAGTTATGACGAGCTGATGCAGAGTCTGCAAGACGTCCAGGCCAAGGCCGATGAACAGCGTGATCAGGTGTTGCGGGTGCAAGCTGAACTGGAAAATGTTCGCCGTCGCGCTGAGCGTGATGTTCAGGGTGCACACAAATTTGCCCTTGAAAAATTCGTTAACGAACTGCTGCCAGTGAAAGATAGCCTTGAAATGGGTGGTGCTGCAGCCAAAGTGGAAGGCAGTGACCTGAGCAAGGTTAGCGAAGGTATCGAGCTGACTGTGAAGATGATGACCGATGTGCTGGCCAAGTTTGGTGTTGCTGAAGTTAATCCAGTGGGGCAGCCATTTGATCCCGAGCTGCATCAGGCCATGTCGATGCAGGACGTGCCGGATGCCAAACCCAATACGGTTATTACTGTGTTTCAGAAAGGTTATCAGCTGAATGAGCGCCTGGTGCGCCCAGCCATGGTTGTAGTCGCCGGGGCTAAATCAGGCGGCCAACCATCGAGTGAGAATAGTATCGACGAAATGGCTTGAGGTGGGCTTGAAATAGATTTGGGCCACCCCCATATGTTGGGAAAGCGTCGTTAACAACCAGATTTTTTGAATTTACAGATATTTTACGGAGAACAAGCAATGGGCAAAATTATAGGTATTGACCTCGGCACCACCAATTCATGTGTGGCGGTGATGGAAGGCGGTAAGCCACGTGTTATCGAAAGCAGCGAAGGCGATCGCACCACTCCTTCAATCATCGCTTATGCCGATGACAATGAAGTGCTGGTAGGGCAGTCGGCCAAGCGCCAGGCGGTCACCAACCCAGCCAATACCCTGTATGCCATCAAGCGCCTGATTGGTCGTCGTTTTAAGGATAAAGAAGTTCAGAAAGACATCAAAATGGTGCCTTACAACATTGTTGAAGCCGACAATGGTGATGCCTGGGTTCAGGTAAATGGCAAGAAGATGGCGGCACCAGAAATTTCTGCCCGCGTCTTGATGAAGATGAAAAAGACCGCTGAAGATTATCTCGGTGAAGAAGTGACTGAAGCGGTTGTTACCGTGCCGGCCTACTTTAATGACTCACAGCGTCAGGCCACTAAGGATGCCGGTAAAATTGCTGGGCTGGATGTTAAACGCATCATCAATGAGCCAACGGCGGCTGCTCTGGCCTATGGTATGGACAAAAAGGCGGGTGATCGCAAGATCGCGGTTTATGACTTGGGTGGCGGTACTTTCGACGTTTCTATCATCGAAATTGCTGAGATCGAAGGTGAGCACCAGATCGAAGTGTTGTCTACCAATGGTGACACCTTCCTCGGTGGTGAAGATTTTGATATGCGCCTGATCGATTATTTGTCAGATGAGTTCAAGAAAGAGAGCGGTATTGATCTGCACTCTGATCCAATGGCGCTACAGCGTCTGAAAGAAGCGGCTGAAAAGACCAAGATTGAACTGTCATCCAGCCAGCAGACCGATGTTAATCTGCCGTACATCACTGCTGATGCCACAGGTCCTAAGCATCTGAACATTAAAGTGAGCCGTGCCAAGCTTGAGTCACTGGTTGAAGAGTTGGTTACGCGTACCATTGAACCTTGTCGTATGGCTCTTAAGGATGCTGGACTGTCGGCATCAGATATTGATGATGTCATCCTGGTGGGTGGTCAGACTCGTATGCCTAAGGTTCAGGAAGAAGTACAGGCGTTCTTTGGTAAGGAACCACGTCGTGACGTGAATCCTGATGAAGCGGTTGCTGTTGGTGCTGCGATTCAGGGTGGTGTCTTGGGCGGTGAAGTCAAAGACGTGCTGCTGCTTGATGTGACGCCTCTGTCTCTGGGTATCGAAACCATGGGCGGCGTGATGACCAAGTTGATCGACAAGAATACTACCATCCCGACCAAGGCCAATCAGGTTTTCTCAACGGCTGATGATAATCAAACAGCGGTAACTGTGCATGTGTTGCAGGGTGAGCGTGAACAGGCGGCGGGTAACAAGTCTCTGGGGCGTTTTGATCTGGGTGATATTCCACCAGCACCACGTGGTGTGCCGCAGATAGATGTTATTTTTGATATCGATGCCAATGGTATTTTGAATGTTTCGGCCAAGGATAAGGCAACTGGTAAAGAGACTTCAATCACCATCAAGGCTTCTTCAGGCCTGTCTGATGAGGATGTTGAAACTATGGTCAAGGATGCTGAAGCGCACAAGGAAGAGGATCGCAAGTTCCACGAACTTGTTTCAGCACGCAACACTGCCGACGGCATGATTCACGCTACTACCAAGTCCATGGCCGAATTGGGTGAACAGGTTGAAGCGGAAGAGAAGACAAGCATCGAAGCTGCGATTGAAACCTTGAAGGAGGCCATGACGGGTGACGACAAGGATGATATCGAAGCCAAGACTCAGGCTTTGACTGAAATCTCTGGCAAGTTGGCCGAGCGTGTTTATGCGCAGAAGGGTGCTGAAGCTGGTGCAGAAGGTCAGCCGAGTGCCGAAGCAGAGACTGAGTCAGCAGCCAAGGATGATGTGGTTGATGCTGAGTTTGAGGAAGTTAAAGAAGACAAGTAAGCCAAAAAACTTGGTGAGGTAAGGTGATGACAGGCGTGGTCTTTGGCCCCGCCTGTCATTGCGTGTTAGGGAACCGCAAATGCCATCGTGGCATTATGAATAATTGAAGCTTAGATTTATGTCCAAACGAGATTTATACGAAGTTCTAGGGGTGGCGAAGAACGCCAGCGAAGCTGATATTAAGAAAGCTTATCGCCGCGCGGCGCAGAAACACCATCCTGATCGCAACCCTGATAATGCTGAGGCAGAAGAGAAGTTTAAAGAGGCCAAACAGGCCTACGAAGTTCTCTCCAATGCCCAGAAGCGTGCTGCCTATGACCAGTTTGGTCATGCCGGGGTAGATTCTTCTGCCGCTGGTGGCCCGGGTGCTGGCCACGCTGGTGCGGGTAATTTCGGTGATATCTTTGGCGATGTCTTCGGCGATATCTTTGGTGGTGCTCGAGGCGGCGCTGGCGGCGGAGCTAATGTTTATCGTGGTGCTGATCTGCGTTACAACCTCGATCTGAGTCTGGAAGAAGCGGTGGCCGGAACTACGGTTAAGGTTCGCGTCCCCACTCATGTTGCTTGTAAACCTTGTGATGGTTCGGGTGCCAAGAAGGGGACTAGTCCAATCACCTGTGCCACCTGTGGTGGCCATGGTCAGGTAAGGGTGCAGCAGGGTTTCTTTTCCTTGCAGCAAACCTGCCCTCATTGTCAGGGCAAGGGTAAGGTAATCAAGGAACCTTGTGGTAGCTGTCACGGTCAGGGGCGCGTTAAAGAGCAGAAAACACTGTCGGTGAAGATTCCGGCAGGTGTTGATACGGGCGATCGTATTCGCCTGGCTGGTGAGGGTGAAGCGGGCGAGAATGGTGGCCCGGCCGGTGATCTGTATGTGCAGGTTAAGGTTCGTCCACATGCCATTTTTAGTCGTGAAGAGAGTGATCTTTTCTGCGAAATGCCGATCAATTTTGTTACTGCTGTTATGGGCGGTGAGTTGGATGTGCCGACTCTGGTGGGACGTGTGAAACTGAAAATTCCCGCTGAGACGCAAACCGGCAAGGTGTTCCGTCTGCGTGGCAAGGGTGTTAAGTCGGTTCATGGTGGTGCTGTGGGTGATCTGATGTGTCGGGTTGAGGTGGAAACGCCGGTAAATCTGAGTCGCAAGCAAAAAGAGCTGTTGGAGCAGTTTCAGCAGGCCATGGAAGACGGTGATGGCAAGCACAGTCCTCGTAGCAGTCACTGGTTTGATGGTGTAAAGAAGTTTTTTGAAGAGATGAAGTCGTAAGCGTTGGTTCTGAATCTGACGTTTATTGGGAGACAAACATGACAAGAATTGCGATTGCTGGCGCTGCCGGTCGCATGGGCCGCAACCTGATTGATGCCTGTCATCAATATCCGGGTTTGACCGTGGCGGCGGCTACTGAACGGACTGGTAGTTCTTTGCTGGGGGCGGATGCTGGCGAGTTGGCTGGTGTCGGTAATCTCGGTGTGACACTGGTAGATGATCTATCCGCGGTGACGGAGCAGTTCGATGTTCTTATCGATTTTACCTCTATTGAGGCGACGCTGAGTCATCTGGAAATTTGCCGCAAGGCGGGTTGTTCGCTGGTGATTGGCACTACTGGTTTCAGTGATGAACAAAAGCAACAGATTGCCGCCGCGGCAGATGACGTCTCGATTGTCTTTGCCCCGAATATGAGTGTCGGCGTCAATCTGACCCTGAAGCTGCTGGATATGGCGGCGCGGGTGTTGGGTGATGAGGTGGATATCGAGATTATCGAGGCCCATCATCGCCACAAGGTCGATGCGCCATCCGGCACGGCCCTGCGTATGGGTGAGGTGGTGGCGGAGGCCCTTGGTCGTGACCTGAACGAATGTGCTGTTTATGGTCGTGAAGGCCATACCGGTGAACGTGAGCGTAAGACGATTGGTTTTGAGACTATCCGTGCTGGTGATATCGTCGGTGAACACACCGTCATGTTTGCCGATATCGGCGAGCGGGTTGAGATTACCCATAAGGCCTCCAGTCGTATGACCTTTGCCAATGGTGCCGCGCGAGCAGCAGCCTGGTTGGGTGACAAAGATAAGGGTTTGTTTGATATGCAGGATGTGCTTGGTCTAAAAGACTAAATCTGGCTTTTTACGGCAGATGTGCATGGACAAAACAGTCCATCTAAAGTAAAATTCGGCCGATTTTGTACCAGTATTTGAAGGCGGGGTGGATCGAGAGAACCACCCCGCTTTTTGCAGATAGCGCTTGGAGGAAGAATTGGATAAGTCGGCCCTGTTAGTCTTGGAAGATGGTACCGCGTTCTATGGTAAAGCCATTGGTGCGGAAGGGCAGACTGTTGGTGAGGTGGTGTTCAATACCTCAATGACGGGTTATCAGGAAATCCTTACCGATCCCTCGTATTGTCGTCAGATCGTTACCCTCACTTACCCGCACATCGGCAATGTTGGCACCAACAACGAAGACGAAGAGTCTGGTGGGGTTGTTGCCAGTGGTCTGGTGATTCGTGATCTCCCCTTGGTTGCCAGTAGCTGGCGTAATCAGGAAAGTCTTGATGCCTATCTCAAGCGCCACAATGTGGTGGCTATTGCTGATATCGATACCCGCAAACTGACCCGCATCCTGCGTCAAAAGGGTGCTCAGTCTGGTTGTATCGTCGCCGGTGTTGACCTGGATGAAGCGAAGGCCCTGGCAGCGGCCAAAGGCTTTGGCGGTTTGAAGGGCATGGATCTTGCCAAAGAAGTGACCACCCGTCAGCCGTTTGAGTGGGCCCAGGGTAGCTGGACTATCAAGGCCGGTCTGCCAGATGCACCTCATCCCATTGAAGAAAAACTACCCCATCACGTGGTTGCCTATGACTACGGTGTGAAGCGTAATATTTTGCGCATGCTGGTGGATCGCGGTTGCCGCTTGACGGTGGTGCCGGCACAGACGCCAGCCAGCGAAGTGCTGGCCATGAATCCTGATGGTGTGTTTCTGTCTAACGGCCCGGGTGATCCAGAACCTTGTGATTACGCCATCACCGCCATCAAAGAAATTCTGCAAACCAAGGTGCCGGTATTTGGTATCTGTCTTGGTCACCAGTTGCTGGCATTGGCCAGTGGCGCCACGACTGTGAAGATGAAGTTTGGTCACCATGGTGGTAATCACCCGGTCTTTGATGAGGATGCCAAGCGCGTCATGATCACCAGTCAGAACCATGGTTTTGCTGTTGATGAGGCAAGCTTGCCGGCCAATCTGCGCGCCACTCATCGTTCGCTGTTTGATAGTTCGCTGCAGGGCATTCATCGCACTGATGTCGCCGCATTCAGTTTTCAGGGTCACCCTGAGGCAAGCCCAGGCCCGCATGATGCGGCGCCGCTGTTCGATCATTTCATCGAACTGATTCAAGCAGCCAAACAATAATTACCCAGCTTATATTTCCAACTTATATTTAAGTTTAAGTACCAGCAATCGAGTTGAATAATGCCAAAACGTACTGACATCAAAAGCATCCTGATTATCGGCGCCGGCCCTATCGTCATCGGTCAGGCCTGTGAATTTGACTACTCTGGCGCTCAGGCCTGTAAGGCGCTGCGCGAAGAGGGTTATCGCGTCATTCTGGTGAACTCAAATCCAGCCACTATCATGACTGATCCAGATATGGCGGACGCGACCTATATCGAGCCGATCACCTGGCAGACCGTGGCGCAGATCATTGAGAAGGAAAAGCCTGATGCGCTGCTGCCGACCATGGGTGGTCAGACGGCATTGAACTGTGCCCTGGATCTGGCCCGTGAAGGGGTGCTGGAAAAACACGGCGTTGAGATGATTGGTGCCAATCGTGATGCCATCAATAAGGCAGAAGATAGGGACCTGTTCGCCAAGGCCATGCGCAAGATCGGTCTGGATATGCCTAAGGCGGCCGTGGCTCATAATCTGGAGCAGGCCTTTGCAGTGCAGGAGACCGTTGGTTTTCCGACCATTATCCGTCCGTCTTTCACTATGGGTGGTAGTGGTGGCGGTATTGCCTATAACAAGGAAGAGTTTGTTGAGATCTGTGAGCGTGGTCTTGATCTGTCGCCCACCAATGAACTGTTGGTTGAAGAATCTATTATCGGTTGGAAAGAATATGAGATGGAGGTGGTGCGTGACCGTAACGACAACTGCATCATCATCTGTTCTATTGAGAACCTCGATCCTATGGGGGTGCATACCGGTGACTCGATCACTGTTGCCCCGGCCCAGACCCTGACCGATAAGGAATATCAGATCATGCGTAATGCCTCTTTGATGGTGTTGCGTGAAATTGGTGTTGATACAGGTGGTTCCAACGTCCAGTTTGCCATTGATCCAAAAGACGGCCGCATGATTGTTATCGAGATGAATCCGCGCGTGTCGCGTTCATCGGCGTTGGCTTCAAAGGCGACCGGTTTCCCGATTGCCAAGGTGGCGGCCAAGTTGGCAGTGGGTTACACCCTGGATGAATTGAAGAATGAGATTACCGGTGGTGCTACTCCGGCGTCATTCGAGCCTTCGATTGACTACGTTGTCACCAAGGTGCCGCGTTTTACCTTTGAAAAATTCCCTCAGGCCGAACCACTGCTAGGCACGCAGATGAAATCTGTTGGCGAGGTAATGGCCATTGGTCGTACTCAGCAGGAATCTTTACAAAAGGCTCTGCGTGGTCTGGAGACCGGCGTTGATGGTCTGGATGAAATGCTGGATTTGAGTGCCATCAGTGAAGATGATCTGAAAACCAAGCTGCGTCACGAGTTGAAAATGCCTGGGCCAGAGCGTCTCTGGTATGTGGCAGATGCCTTTCGCGCCGGTTGGTCTGTGGATGAAGTGCACGAGTTCAGCCGCATCGATGAGTGGTTTCTGGTTCAGATTGAAGATCTGATTAAGGAAGAGGCTCAGGTGCGTGAGCAGGGCTTGGCAGCGTTGGACAAGGCGCGTATGTACGCTCTAAAGCGTAAAGGCTTCTCTGACCGTCGTTTGGCTACACTGCTTGGCTGCAAAGAAGATGCTGTGCGCAAGCTGCGTCACGATTTGGATATTCGTCCGGTTTACAAGCGGGTTGACTCGTGTGCGGCTGAATTTTCTACCGCCACGGCCTATATGTATTCCACCTACGATGAAGAGTGTGAGGCTGAGCCAACCACCAATAAAAAAATAATGGTGCTGGGCGGCGGTCCTAATCGTATTGGTCAGGGTATCGAATTTGATTACTGCTGTGTCCACGCTGCCCTGGCGATGCGTGAGGATGGCTATGAGACCATTATGGTCAATTGTAATCCTGAGACTGTTTCAACGGACTATGATATTTCTGACCGTCTTTATTTCGAATCGCTGACCTTGGAAGATGTGCTTGAGGTTGTGCATAAGGAAAGTCCTCAAGGCATCATCGTTCAGTACGGTGGCCAGACACCGCTAAAACTGGCGCGTGCATTAGAGGCCGCCGGTGCACCAATCATTGGCACCACACCTGATTCTATCGATCTGGCTGAAGACCGTGAGCGTTTTCAGAAGCTGTTGCATGAGCTTAAGTTATTGCAGCCACCTAACTGTACTGCCCGTAATGCCGATCAAGCCGTCGCTGCGGCACGCGAGATGGGTTTTCCATTGGTGGTGCGTCCTTCATATGTGTTGGGTGGCCGGGCGATGGAAGTGGTCTACAGTGAAGAAGGTCTGCTGAACTATATGCAGAATGCTGTACAGGTTTCCAATGATTCACCGATCCTGCTGGATCGATTTCTTGATAATGCTGTGGAGCTGGATGTCGATGCCATCAGCGATGGTACCGATGTGGTTATCGGTGGCGTACTGGAGCATATTGAACAAGCAGGTGTGCATTCCGGTGATTCGGCCTGTTCGCTGCCGCCGTATAGTGTTTCACCTGAGCATCAGGCGGAGTTGCGTGAGCAGGTGGTGAAGATGGCGCGTGGGCTAAATGTGGTTGGCCTAATGAACGTGCAGTTTGCGATTCAGGATGGTCAGATCTATGTGATTGAGGTCAATCCGCGTGCCTCTCGTACTGTACCGTTTGTCTCTAAGGCTATCGGTCAGCCGCTAGCCAAGATCGCTGCCCGCTGTATGGCCGGCCAGAGTCTGAAAGAGCAGGGTTTTACGACTGAAATTGTGCCTGATTATTACTGTGTCAAAGAGGCTGTGTTCCCGTTTGTGAAGTTTCCTGGTGTCGACCCTATCCTCGGCCCAGAGATGAAATCCACCGGTGAGGTAATGGGTGTTGGTCGTAGTTTCGCCGAGGCCTTTGCCAAGTCACAGCGTGGAGCGGGTGTTGTGTTACCTTCTTCAGGTAAGGCCTTTGTCAGTGTCCGTGATGCCGACAAGGGTGGGGTAATACAGATTGCTCGTGAGCTGGTCGAATTGGGTTTTGAGGTTTGCTCTACTCGTGGTACGGCTGAGGTGCTTAATGTTGAAGGCGTGCCTTGTGAGGTAGTGAATAAGGTCAATGAAGGCCGACCACACATTGTCGATATGATTAAAAATGGTGAAATCACATTGATTGTAAACACCACTGAAGGGCGTCAGGCGACGGCTGATTCTTTTACTATTCGTCGCGCTACCTTGCAGCATAAAGTCACCTATGCCACTACTCTGGCGGGTGGTCGGGCGATGTGCAAGGCTATCAAATATGCCGACGAATACGGTGTTAACCGTTTGCAGGATTTACACAAGGAGTTGTCTGCATGAGTACCATTCCAATGACGATAAAAGGTGCAGAACGCCTGCGTGAGGAGTTGAGCCGTCTTAAGTCTGAGGACCGTCCGCGCATTATTCAGGCAATTGCTGAAGCGCGCGCACATGGTGATCTGAAAGAGAATGCCGAGTATCACGCCGCTAAAGAGCAGCAGGCTTTTTGTGAAGGACGTATTTCCGAGCTAGAAGGGCAGTTGTCATCGGCGCAGATTATTGATATTTCCAAATTGACACCAAGCGGCAAGGTTGTGTTTGGTGTGACTGTCGATCTGCTTGAGCTGGAGACAGAGAAAAAAGTGACATACCAGATTGTCGGTGATCTTGAGGCGGATATCAGCCAAAATCGTATCTCTATCAGTTCTCCTGTTGCTCGCGCCCTGATTGGTAAAGAAGAGGGTGATGAGGTGATTGTGAAGGCGCCGATTGGCGATAAGGAATACGAGATCGTTGCAGTTCATTACGTCTGAGTAGAATGATGAACGCTATTTCAGGGAAGATTGAGGCGGTTCTGCAAACCTTATGGATTGGTGGTTTGTGGGTAATTGGTTATGTGGTTACACCAATCCTGTTTGCTAGTCTTGATGAGCGGCGTCTGGCAGGCGAGCTGGCCGGGCACATGTTTACCGCGATTAATTACATCGGTTTGGCTAGCGGCACCCTGTTATTGGCATTTGCTGTGCTGAAGTCGAGCGGCTCTTTTCTGAAAGACCGACGGATAATGGTCTTGCTGTTGATGCTGGTTCTGATTGTAGTTTCGGCGTTTGTGTTGCAGCCGATGATGCAGGAGCTGAAGTCGGCTGGCATAGTGCCTGGCAGTGAGGCGGCGGCGCAATTTGGACAGCTGCACGGTGTTTCGTCGGTGCTTTATCTGCTGACCAGTCTGCTGGGGTTGTTCGTGCTTTTATCCCGCCGTCAGACTGCCTGACAATGTTTATTTGTTTAGGTGGATCTTGGTCTCTTTCAGGTTGCGACGATAGAGCAGGGCAACATGGCCAACTCGCTGTACCAGTTCGGCAGTGCTGCGCTGGCAAAGTGTGGTTATGATCGCGTCGCGTTCGTCACGGTCTGAGGCATTGACTTTAACCTTGATCAGCTCATGATGGGCAAGGGAAAGGTCGGCCTCATTACAGACGCCATCGGTTAGACCATTGGTGCCTATCATGACGACAGGCTTGAGGTCATGGCCTAGCTTGCGTAGCTGACGTTTTTGATTTTCCGATAATGACATTTCTTAAGATTACTCCGATATGACCCATTCTGAAGGCGACGCAAGTTTATCACGACGACGTAAAGTATTCACTGTTAAGGCGAGTCCGTTCAATGCGATTAAGCTTGATCTGGCTTTGATTTTGATAGTTGGTATTGTGGTGTTGGTTGCGCATGATCGCCTGGTTGAGCATCAGCTTGGCCAGTTGTTGATTGTTGTTGGTTATGGCATTGCTGCTATGCTTTGGATTGTTGTGAAGACTCGACGCGTACTGAAAAACATCGACCAGGTTGTTCCGTCTGAATCGGATGTTAGTCAATCGTCAAAAAATGGCTAGGTGGTTTCATGTCGAAGAGTAAGAGTAGTCAGCGCTGGTTAGACGAACACGAAAATGATGTTTACGTCCAGCGTGCCCGTCAGGATGGTTATCGCTCGCGAGCCACCTACAAGCTGCTGGAGATTGACGAAAAAGACCGCCTGATCAAGCCTGGGATGACGGTGGTTGATCTGGGTGCAGCCCCGGGTGGATGGTCGCAAATGGCGGCCCGGTTAGTTGGCGATAAAGGTCATGTTGTCGCCATGGATATTTTGCCTATGGATGGTCTTGCCGGGGTAGATTTTCTGCAAGGTGATTTTCGTGAGCAGGAAGTGCTTGAGCAACTGTTAAAAATGATCGGAGATCAAGGTGTAGACCTTGTTATTTCAGATATGGCCCCCAACATAAGCGGAATGGGTGTGGTTGATCAGCCGCGGGCTATGTATCTGACCGATTTAGCCTTGGATATGGCTAGACAGGTTTTGAAACCCGGCGGCGATTTTTTGGTCAAAGTGTTTCAGGGTGAGGGCTTTGATGAGTACATGCGTGACGTACGCAGCTCATTTAGTAAGGTTATTACCCGTAAGCCTAAGGCATCCAGACCTCGGAGTCGTGAGGTCTATCTGCTGGCCAGAGGCTTTAAGATGTAGTATTTTTTGATGTTACAGAGTGTGTTGCTCAGCTTATTGTCTGGGTGGTGAATAAAAGTCTTCCAGTTTAGGGTGATTGGTTTTGAGTGATATGGCAAAAAATTTAGTTCTTTGGGTGGTCATCGCGATAGTGCTGATGTCTGTGTTTAGCAGTTTCGGGCCGTCGAAGTTGAGCTCCCAATCTATGCCTTATTCGCAATTTGTTGCGGATGTGCAAAGTGGTGTGGTTGATAAGGTTGTGATTGAGGGGCGTACCATTCATGGTGCGACCCAAGGTGGTGAACGTTTTACCACCTATAGTCCAGGTGATGCCGGCCTGGTCGGTGACTTGTTGTCTCACGGTGTTCAGATAAATGCCCGTCCGCAGGAGCAGCAGGGTTTTCTAACGCAGATCTTTATTTCCTGGTTTCCAATGTTGTTGTTGATTGGTGTGTGGATCTTCTTCATGCGTCAGATGCAAGGCGGTGGCGGTGGTCGTGGCGCTATGTCGTTTGGTAAGAGTAAGGCCAAGCTGCTGAGTGAAGATCAGGTCAAGGTTAATTTTGGTGATGTGGCTGGTGTTGAAGAGGCCAAGGAAGAGGTAGGCGAGCTGGTCGAGTTTCTGCGTGATCCAAGCAAATTCCAGAAACTGGGTGGTAAGATTCCGCGTGGCGTGCTGATGGTGGGTTCGCCAGGTACGGGTAAAACGCTGCTGGCCAAAGCGATTGCTGGTGAGGCTAAGGTGCCGTTCTTTACTATTTCCGGTTCCGACTTTGTTGAAATGTTTGTTGGTGTTGGTGCTTCGCGTGTACGTGACATGTTTGAACAGGCTAAGAAGCATGCGCCATGCATTATCTTTATTGATGAAATCGATGCCGTGGGTCGTCATCGTGGTGCCGGTTTGGGTGGTGGTCATGACGAACGTGAGCAGACCTTGAATCAGTTGTTGGTTGAAATGGATGGTTTTGAGGGTAATGAGGGTGTTATCGTCATTGCCGCAACTAATCGTCCTGATGTGCTTGATCCTGCCTTGTTGCGCCCGGGTCGTTTTGACCGCCAAGTGGTTGTGCCACTACCAGATGTGCGTGGCCGTGAGCAGATTTTGCGCGTGCATATGCGTAAGGTGCCGCTGGGTGATGATGTCAAGCCAGGTTTGATTGCCCGTGGTACACCTGGGTTTTCTGGTGCCGACTTAGCCAACTTGGTGAATGAGGCGGCCCTGTATGCTGCTCGTTCCGATAAGCGTTTGGTCGAGATGGCGGAGTTTGAGGCGGCCAAAGACAAGATTATGATGGGCGCTGAACGTAAGTCCATGGTGATGAATGATGATGAGAAGAAGCTTACTGCATACCATGAGGCGGGGCATGCCATTGTTGGTCGTGTAGTGCCGGCGCATGACCCTGTCTACAAGGTGTCTATCATCCCGCGTGGCCGTGCCTTGGGTGTGACCATGTTCCTGCCTGAAGAAGACCGTTACAGTTACAGTAAACAGCGTTTGGAGAGTCAGATTAGCAGTCTGTTCGGCGGTCGTATTGCTGAGGAAATGGTTTTTGGTGCGGATCAGGTTACCACTGGCGCATCGAACGATATTCAGCGTTCTACTGAACTTGCTCGTAACATGGTGACCAAGTGGGGTCTGTCTGAGCGTCTTGGTCCGTTGACCTACGCTGAGGAAGATGGCGAGGTGTTTTTGGGGCATTCTGTCGCTCAGCACAAGAATGTTTCTGGTCAAACTAGTAATTTGATCGATGAAGAGGTCCGCGCGGTCGTAGACCGTAACTATCAACGTTCAACGGATATTTTGACTGAGAATTTGAAGATTTTGCACAAGATGGCAGATGCTCTGATCAAGTATGAGACCATTGATTCACACCAAATCGATGATCTCATGGAAGGGAAGGAGCCGCGTCCGCCAAAGGATTGGGTTGATCATGAGCCGAGAGGCGGTTCAGGTGCGTCTTCTTCGGAGCCTGATGTTGAAGCTGATAAGTCGGACAAATCAGATGATGGCAAGATGGGCGATCCGGCTGAATCACATTAAGTGATCGCTAGTTTGATTGATAAGCGCCCTGCCTTTGGTGGGGCGTTTTGCTTATGGGGATGTGCATTTTGGTTGCTGTAAAAGAAGTGTACATATGAGTCTGATATTTGATCGGCCCATGGTGATGGGGATTCTCAATGTAACGCCGGACTCCTTTTCTGATGGTGGGCGTTTTAATGAGTCTGATTTGGCTTTGGCGCATGTTGAGCAGATGGTCAAAGAGGGGGTCGATATCATTGATATTGGCGGTGAGTCTACTCGCCCTGGAGCGGCGTCTGTTAGTGAGCAGGATGAGGTGGGGCGGGTTGTGCCACTGGTTGAGGCTATTCGCGCTAGATTTGATGTTCCAATCTCGGTGGATACCAGTAAGCCGGCTGTTATGCGAGCGGCGGTGGATGCTGGTGCGAATATGTTGAATGATGTGCGAGCCTTGCGCGAGGATGGCGCGTTAGAGGCGGCAGCCGAGCTTGGTGTGCCGGTTTGTCTAATGCATATGCTGGGTGAGCCGCGTAGCATGCAGCGAGATCCGCAGTATGATGATGTGGTTGAGGATGTTTTGCAGTTTTTGGCCGATCGAGTAAACGTCTGCCAGGCTGCTGGGATCGCCAGGGATAAGTTGTTGGTTGACCCCGGTTTTGGTTTTGGTAAGAATTTGACGCATAATCTCACCTTGTTAAGGGGGTTGGATCGTTTTAAGTTGCTGGGGTTGCCGGTGTTGGTGGGTCTTTCACGCAAGAGCATGATTGGCGCTGTGCTGGATAAGCCGGTTGATGAGCGTCTGTATGGCAGTCTTGCGGCAGCCAGCCTAGCTTTGTGGCAAGGGGCGAGTGTTATCCGGGTGCATGATGTTGCTGCGACAAAGGAGGTTTTGATGCTTTGTCAGGCTGTTATGGATGTGGGTTTAGGGGATTAGGATTTAGGGTGGTTGTAATGGCAGGTGAACGTAAATATTTTGGCACTGACGGTATCCGCGGCAAGGTGGGGCAGTATCCCATAACGCCAGATTTCATTATGAAACTGGGTTGGGCTGCGGGTCGTGTTCTGGCCAAATCTGATGGTGCGCAAAGCAAGATCTTGATTGGCAAAGATACCCGTATCTCTGGCTATATGTTCGAATCGGCGCTTGAGGCTGGTTTGTCGGCCGCTGGTGTGGATATCAAATTGCTGGGGCCGATGCCAACGCCAGGGGTCGCTTATTTAACGCGTACCCTCAGAGCTGATGCTGGAATAGTTATTAGTGCTTCACATAATCCTTATTACGATAATGGCATCAAGTTTTTTTCATCAGCTGGGCAAAAGTTGGCTGATGACGTTGAGCTGGCGATTGAGGCAGAGCTGGATAAACCGATGGAGATCGTCGCGCCGAATGCGTTAGGCAAGGCAGGGCGTGTGAGTGATGCTGTTGGTCGTTATATTGAGTTTTGTAAGAGCACCATCCCATCTCGTCTCTCTTTTGGTGGCTTAAAAGTGGTGGTGGATTGTGCTCACGGCGCAACCTATGACATTGCACCAAAGGTATTTGCTGAGCTGGGTGCTGAGGTGATTAGTCTGGGTGTCGCGCCTGATGGTTTGAATATCAATGAGGCCTGTGGCTCAACAGAACCGCAAGCCATGAGGCAGGCCGTTTTGGATTACGGTGCTGATCTTGGCGTTGCTTTGGACGGTGATGGTGATCGTTTGATTATGGTGGATCACAAAGGTGAGGTGATTGATGGTGATGAGATCCTCTATGTTATCGCTTGTGCCGGTTTTGGTTCAGATCATTTTGGCAAAGGAGTTGTTGGCACTTTGATGAGTAACCTTGGCTTGGAGCATGCCTTGGCAGCGAAGGGGATTGAGCTGCATCGCGCCCAAGTAGGCGATCGTTATGTCATGGAGGTGCTGCAACAGCAGGGCCTGAGCCTTGGTGGCGAGTCATCTGGACATATAATTTGCCTGGAACAAACCACAACCGGAGACGGAATAGTTTCAGCGTTGCAAGTCTTGGCAGCTATGGTTATACAAGGGGTAAGCCTGTTTGATCTGAAATCAGGTATGACAAAATATCCGCAAACTATGATTAATGTCCGCACTGAACAAAGGTTTGATTTTAAGGGCTCGCAAGCAGTTATGGATGCTCAAAAGGAAGTGGAGCAGCAGCTTAGTGGTCGTGGTCGGGTATTGTTGCGCGCCTCGGGAACAGAGCCTTTGATCAGGGTGATGGTTGAGGGGCAGGATGCGGCAGAGGTGAATAAATGTGCTGAATATCTAGCTCAAAAAGTTGAGGCCGCCTACCAGAGTTGTAGTGCTGGCGGCGAGCTATAATAGGGCTGTTTAGTGTCTCCAAGTGCCTCAAAATATTTGATTTATCCTGTCGGTATCTGTAAGCTTGGCCTACTTTTTTCACCGCCCAGAAGAGATGTGTAATGCGTAAGCCGTTAGTTGCTGGAAACTGGAAAATGAATGGTTCCAGAGAGAGTGCCAAGAGTCTGGTTGCCGGAATTAAAGAGGGTCTGGGAGTTGATGCGACTGCTGAAGTCGTTATCTGTCCGCCCTTTGTTTATCTCTCAGAAGTGGGATCATTACTTGCGAGCAGTGGTGTTAGCCTGGGTGCGCAGAATGTTTCTCAGTGTGCTGGTGGTGCATATACGGGTGAGATTTCAACTAGCATGTTGTTGGATGTGGGTTGTAAGTATGTGATTTTAGGTCATTCAGAGCGTCGTGCAATGTATGGCGAAGCCGATGTGCTAGTGGCTGATAAGGTGATTGCTGCCAATGCTGCTGGCCTAAAGCCAATTCTTTGTGTTGGTGAATTGCTGGAAGAGCGTGAGTCAGGCAAAACCGAAGCTGTGGTGGCGCGCCAGTTGGATGTGTTGCTGGATAGTGCTGAAGGTTTGGCTGCGTTGCAAAATGCTGTGATTGCCTATGAGCCAGTTTGGGCGATAGGCACCGGGATGACGGCTACACCAGAACAGGCTCAGGATGTTCATGCGTTTATAAGACAGCGTGTTGCAGCAAAAGATGCGGCCTTGGCGCAGAAGGTTCAGATACTTTATGGCGGTAGTGTTAAAGGTAATAATGCTGTTGAGTTGTTTGCCAAGGCTGATATAGATGGTGGCCTTATCGGCGGTGCATCTCTTCAGGTTGAAGAATTTTTGGCTATATGTCAGGCCGCGCGATAGGCGTGCCTGATAGTAATGAGGTAAAGAAGTAATGCTTACAGTGTTGACGGTAGTTCATGTCTTGCTGACTATTTCACTGATTGGTCTGGTGTTGATTCAGCGTGGCAAAGGCGCCGATATGGGGGCTGCATTTGGTAGTGGTGCCTCAAATACAATGTTTGGCAGTCAGGGGGCCGCATCGTTCTTGACGCGCACAACAGGCGTAATTGCAACGCTGTTCTTTGTTACCAGCTTGAGCCTGGCTTATATGGGCGGACAGCGGACTGAGCGTGTGAGTGTGACCGAGGTTGGTCAGGTTGAATCTGTACCCGCGGCGACTGACTCCTCAGCTGTGATTAATGAAAAACCAGATTTGCCTGTTTTGCCAGAGTAAAGTTTTAAACGAGTTCACAAAATATTGCCGATGTGGTGAAATTGGTAGACACGCTATCTTGAGGGGGTAGTGGCGTAAGCTGTGCCGGTTCGAGTCCGGCCATCGGCACCAACAATAGATAAAAGTGAGTTAATGCCTGGAAGTGGAATGATAATAAAAAAAGTTGAGCAAAGTGTTGTTTTTGTTAGGTTTGTATTGCTTTGTTGGTTCTAACTGCATGAATATAACGGGTATTTAGGGCGAGTCTTTGGTTGACAATAAACAAAAAACTAGCCTAGACTAGCTGTATTGCAGTAATAAAATTACAATAATAATGTGGTTCGAGGGAATTGAGGCTTAAACACCTCATTTTTATAAAAAGGGCTGGTTAGGGATAGTCTCCATATCATGCTAGAAAATTACTTACCGATTCTAGTTTTTATTATCTTGGGTGTGCTGTTTGGCGTAGGGCCAATCATCGCCGGATTTGTGCTGGCACCGCACCGTCCTGATAGTGAAAAACTCTCTCCGTACGAATGTGGCTTTGAGGCGTTTGAAGATTCGCGCATGAAGTTTGACGTGCGTTATTACCTCGTCGCTATTCTATTTATCATTTTTGACTTGGAGATTGCGTTTCTGTTTCCCTGGGCTGTTGTGCTGAAGGAAATTGGAATGTTTGGTTTTGTCGCCATGATCATCTTCCTTGGGATTTTGGTGGTTGGCTTTATCTACGAATGGATAAAGGGAGCGCTGGAATGGGAATAGAAGGCATTCTCGAGAAGGGTGTAGTTACCACTACGGCCGACAAACTCATTAACTGGGCGCGTACCGGCTCACTATGGCCAATGACCTTTGGTCTGGCTTGTTGTGCAGTTGAGATGATGCATGCTGGTGCAGCGCGTTACGATCTGGATCGTTTTGGTGTTGTGTTTCGCCCTAGTCCGCGTCAGTCTGATGTGATGATCGTGGCAGGAACGCTGGTAAATAAGATGGCACCAGCGTTGCGAAAAGTTTATGACCAGATGTCTGAACCACGCTGGGTGATCTCGATGGGTTCTTGCGCCAATGGCGGTGGCTACTATCACTATTCTTATGCTGTTGTGCGTGGTTGTGATCGAATTGTTCCAGTGGATATTTATGTGCCTGGCTGTCCTCCGACAGCAGAGGCCTTGCTCTACGGCATAATTCAGCTGCAGAACAAGATTAAGCGTACCAACACTATTGC
>CBFCYE010000043.1:0-17666 GCA_965602225.1 uncultured Gammaproteobacteria bacterium
TTCGAGCGTGTTTGTCTCTGCCCTGGCTGTGCCGAGCATAAGCGTGCTGATGATGTGCAGCGCCAGGCCTAAAAAAAAGTGACCAGTCCGAGTTTCCATTCTTTTATTTCCTCATTATCATCATCGCTGGAAAAGACCACGTAGCGATTATATTCGGCCCGCAGGGCAAAACGGCTGGAGATATAGCCATAGGCACCGAGGCTGACGTGGGCCAACAGGTCGCTACGATCCTTGGCCTGTACCAGAGTTGCCCTTGTTGTGGTCTTGATGTTGCCCATGCCCAAGGCAAAAAACGGCGATATGCGCCAGTCTGGGAAGGGCTGGTTTAACAAGTTAAAATTGCTGATCAGGTTGTTGGAATAGTTGCCCACGGCCTGCATGAAAGAGAGTTCAGTCGAAAGGTTGCGGGTAAATTGATAGGCACCATACAGGGTCATGGTTTGGGCGCCATCCATATCACCGCCTAGCACACCGACTTCAGTTTTACGCTTGATGAATTGATCCTGGTTGATCTGTTCAAAACGGGTCTGTTTACCTTCCGGGTTGAGGGTCAGTTCCAGCTGAGCCTGATGGGTCCAGCCTGTGGTGCCATTGCTGGCAACGACCTTAAACCAGTCGGTTCTACGTTTATGAATCTCAATCCATTCACCGCGATCAATGACATAAAACACCGGGTAACCACGGCCGGGGCCGGTGTGCAGTTCAATATAGGGCTCGGCGATTTGCACCTTGCGATAACTGTCATCTGCCTGGGCGTAACCAGTGCAGAGTGACAGCAGAATGATGATGAGAATAAATGGCATGATCAGGGAAGTGGTATATCAAAAGGATTGTTGTAGTACTGGGCGCCAATGTCCAGCCATTCTGACAGCAGGCGTAATTCGGCCGGACTGAGCCAACCGGCGTGACTGCCGCCAGTGTCGAAGCGATCAAAAAAATAGCTGCTGTTGGCACCATTGGCGGACATGGATGGTCCGACTGCAGGCACAGGAATCATGATCGGCACAGCATTGCCACCCGGCCCCAGAATCTGTTCGCCATCGGCATCGGTTTCGAACAGCAGGTTGCCCTGGTTGTCGGTGGCCTGCACCATGATGTCTTGCAGACTGTTGTTGACCAGCTCTTGTTCATTGTCGGCGAATAATAATTCTCTATATGATTTGAAATGATCAGCTTCATCGCTTGAAGGACCATCACTGAGATCAAGTTGGGCATCAGGTATCACCGGGTTGCTGCTGATGTCTTCATTATTATGGCAGCCAGTGCAGGTACGGTCTTCATTGACCATGGTGTTAGGGTTGAGAATCATACGTGCTTCAGACCAGAGTGGGTGAATGTGCGTCTCATAATTGATGATGATTCGACACAAAGGTGTCCAGCTGGTCTGGCAGGCGGCCGAGGTAGGCGCAGTTGTCGTCATGTCAGCATAAAGATATGAGAAGGATGTGTCTTTGGCGCGGATGTTGGTGTCGGTCCAGCTGTCGACAAATCTGGGATCGACCTTGGGTTGCAGATAGGCGCAGTCAGTATCGCAGCTGATACGTGCCAATGTTTGCGCCATGGTTTCTGTGACCTCTGCCCTTATGTTGTTATCTGTATTGGTAAAGGCGCTGCCGGTTTGTGCCGCACCAGCATAGACGCTGTCAGGCCCGGCGCTGCTGCCATGAGGGATGCCGCTGCTGTGATCATGGCAGCCATTGCATTGTTTGCTTTCGCCAGCCAGAACCTGAATCCAGTTTTGATGCCGGGCGCTGATACGCCGGCCATTTTCATCCAGGATGCTAATGGCCAGTGGCACATTGGCAGGTACGTTTACCTTTACCGAACCATCTGGTTCGATTGGTGCGTAACCGATGATCTCGCGCATCAATTGATTACTGCGGCCAAAGGCGGTGTTGTCAAAGTCGAGGGTGTCGCGGTCAGGCAGGGGTACGGCCTTGACGATACGCAGAAAACGGGCCGGGCGTTGTGCTGCAGTGGTTTGTGCCGGATCTGCCAGGGCAGCAATGCTGGTTGTGGTTGTATCAAAACCATCTTCATCGTAGACGCTGCGAATATCCAGCACGCCGACACCTTCATCTGAAAAGTTGCTATTGAGCTGGGTGGTGCTGGGTACGGAATAACTGAGTCGTTCATAGGTGGCGACGACATCATGAATAATGACGCCTTCCTGCGGCGGCACGATGGGCAGCTGGGTATTGTTGCTCAGGTTATAAATGTAGATGCCATATAAGGGCGGTGCGGCAACAGGATCGGCAGCGGCAAGGCGATCGCTAGTGCAGGCGACGATGGTTTCTGTTTGATTGGCATCGACCTCAAGCAGACGGCAAGGACTCCAGCTGATCAGAGCGCGATTGCTGTTATCCCATAGAGGATAAAAGGCACTGACATAGCCATCGGGATTGATTGCATTGCTGGCATTTAAATCCAGTGCTATCTGAGTTGTTTGGGCAGTGCCCGAGGATTCACTATTGCTGTGTTTGAGATAGGTGAGGTCAAGATAATTTTCAATATCGATTGTGCTAATCAGGCCGTTGCCATTGCTGCCACTAAACGGAATCAAGCGAGCGGCAAATTGACCATCGACTGTTTCGCGTGGCTGGCTGAATTGAACGGTGGTGTTATTCGTTGCTGTTGTCCTGTGGCTATGTGCGCCATAAATAATTTCCAGTCCGCTGCCATCAGCATTAATTTTGTATAGATTGATGGTGTTACTACTGCCCATGTTGTCCCAACGGCCAAAGATGATGTCGCCATCTGACGACACTGTTGGATCGATGTCGTGGCTTTGGTTAAATGATATTTGCTTGATGCTATTACCATCGCCATCCATGACATGCAACACAAAGGCGGGGCCGTTGCGGCTTTCTGTTTCAGCGCTAAATCGCGGCTTACCTTCATCAAGCAGGATTGCACCGGCATCACGTTGACGTGTCGATGTAAATACAATTCGACCATCAGGCAAGTAGTGTGGGGCGATGTCCTGACCGGCCTCGGCGGTAATGTCAGAACTGATGATGCGCGTTAGTGAATCGCTGAAAATCTCGTATTGCCAGATATTCCAGGTAGGCTGTTCATCGGCATTTTCGATCTCTGGTGCGCGCATGGCAAAAATTAATTTGGAACCATCTGCACTGCTTTCAACGTCTTTAATATCACCAAGGCCGCCGGTAAAACGAAAAGTTATGTTTCTTTCCGGTGCGCTGGGTGAAGCGCGATCACGCAGATAAAGGTCGGCGCCGGGATTGAAATCTTCCAGGTCGAGTAGATTGACAGAAGTTGGATTGCCCTGGTTGTTAACCGGAATGGGGCGTTTGACATAAGCGATAGGATAGTCGAGGAGTACGGCAATGGGATCGTTTTGTTGTGACTGTTCAAGACAGCCATATAGCAGAGTGCTTGAGCAAAGCAGTATGACAACTACTGACTGTTTTAACTTACTGGTAACCCCATAAACCATTGACTGACCTGCTGGCAAAAACTGTGCTGTTCATAAAGTTGCATATTATATGTCAAGACGTCAGTAATGTTTGAACGGTTTCACATTAAATTTATTTGTCTCTAAACAGCGACAAATAATTAACGATTAACGGCTTTTTATGTGACACGAATAACACAACTGTAGTGGCGATTGGTATAAAATGCGTGCATGGATGTAGATAACTTTTTCGGTATTAATTGTTACTAATGATTAAATTTTATTTAAACATATGTCTGACTGTTTCACTTGTGATTGGCCTGTCTGCGCACGCTGGTAGTCGTGAGCAAGCTAAACGTATTCACGATCGTGTTGCAGGTGTGCCTGCCGATGACGCCACCCTGACAAGTATGGAGGCAGACATAAATGCGGGTGATGCAATCGCTGCCGCTTATACCGCCATGTTACATCCGGCCTTTTATAACGTCACACTCAAAAATCTTGTTACCCCATGGACCAATGAAGAACAAACTGTGTTTGCGCCCTTGAATGATTACAGCGCTACAGTGATTGGTCTGGTGCGCGATGATATGGATTTTCGTCAGATACTTTCTGGCGACATTATTTATGTTGGTGATAACGGTCTGGGTCTGCCTGCTTATTCAAATACCGATAATAGTCATTACGAAACCATGGAACAAAATGGTGTAAATCTTTTGACCGGACTGGTACAGCAGGCGCAATCATCGGTAACCAGTTTGCCTGCAGATGCTACCGCAGGAGTGATAACTACACGTGCTGCGGCCAAGGCCTTTTTTATCGATGGCACCAATCGCGCCATGTTTCGTTTTACTGTTCTTAATCATCTTTGCACTGATCTTGAACAGATCAAGGATGCTACCCGTGCAGCAGATCGAATTCGCCAGGATGTTTCACGTAGTCCTGGTGGCGACAGTCGTATCTTCCTCAATGCCTGTCTTGGTTGTCATGCTGGCATGGATCCATTGACCCAGGCCTATGCCTATTACAATTTTGAATACGACAGTGAAACCGATCCTGATGCGGATAATGGTCAGCTTGCTTATAACGATGTTGGTATGACCGACCCTGATACAGGCACGCGGGTGAAGAGGAAATATCACATCAACGCCAGCAATTTTAAATATGGTTATGTTACGCCTGATGATAGTTGGAATAACTATTGGCGTAGTGGTCCTAATGCAGTGCTTGGCTGGGATACACAAAATCAGAGTTTGGCTGCTGGAGGTAACGGTGCCAAATCAATGGGCATTGAGTTGGCCAATTCCGAGGCCTTTGCCAGTTGTCAGGTCAAGAAAGTATTCAAGACAGTTTGTCTGCGTGATCCTATTGATACGGATATGACTCAGTTCGATAGTACGGTCAGTTCGTTTAAAGCCAACAACTATAATTTAAAACAAGTGTTTGCTGAAACCGCAGACTACTGCAAGGGCGATTAATATGAATGGATTAATACGCTCTTTGTTTGTTGTTTGTTTTGCTTTGCTGTTGGTGGCTTGTGACAGCGTTCCTTTGGAACAGGCTGTTGTCGCAGAAAACGCCAACCTTAGAAATTATAGTGGCCCAGAACCTGCCACAACAGATGTGCAGAGTTTCAAGACCAGCCTGTGGGATAATTTGGTTGGCAAGTGCGGCAACTGTCATGGCAGCAACGGTCAGTCGCCAAGCTTTGTCCGCAATGATGATATTAATCTGGCCTATAGCGATGCGATCGGTGTTGTTAATTTAGGCACACCTGGGGACTCAAGGTTGGTGAGCAAAGTGGCGGCTGGGCATAATTGCTGGGAGGCCAGTAACAATGCCTGTGCTGTCATCATGACGGCCTATATCTCAAACTGGGTTGGTGGTTCTAGCGATAGTGCAGGTAAACAGATAGAGCTTGTGGCTCCACAGACAAAAGATGCCGGTGATAGCAAAACCTTTCCGGCTAATAGCGCCTTATTTGCAAGCACGGTCTATCCCTTGTTGACTCAGTACTGCGCCGATTGTCATGCTGAGTCGGCCCAGATCCCACAGGCCCCCTATTTTTCAAGTAGCGATGTCGATGCCGCCTATGATGCCTTAAAGAACAGTCATAAGCTGGATCTTGATACGACTGCAAATTCCAGATTGGTGGTTCGCTTACGTAACGAGTTTCATAACTGTTGGGATGATTGCCCAACTAATGCCACCGAACTTGAACAGGCCATAATTAATTTTGCCAATGGCATAGCCTTGACGCAGATTGATCCGCAATTGGTGTTGAGCAAGGCTCTGACCCTTGCCGATGGCAATGTTGCCAGTGGCGGCAGTCGCCATGAAGAGAATGTGATTGCCTTGTATGATTTTAAGCAGGGCAGCGGCAGCACTATTTATGATGTTAGTGGTATCTCTCCCTCCTTGCATTTGCAATTGTCTGGTACGGAAGATGTCGACTACAAATGGGTTGGTGGTTGGGGGGTAGAGTTTCTCAGCAGCAAGGCTCAAGGTACTACCAGTGATAGTGAAAAACTCAGCGACTTTATTAAGGCCTCGGGTGAATATTCAATCGAAGCCTGGGTGGTGCCAGCCAACGTCAATCAGGAAGGGCCAGCGCGTATTATCAGTTATTCAGCTGGCGTCGATGACCGAAACTTCACCCTGGGGCAGACCTTATATAGCTATGATTTTTTAAACCGTAGCAGCACGACTGATGCCAATGGTGAGCCAGCCCTGACTACTGCTGATGCCGATGAAGATCTGCAGGCCACTGAACAACATGTGGTGGTCACCTATGATCCGGTCAATGGTCGCAGCATCTTTGTTAATGGTGTCTTTACAGATGACCTGGATAATCAACAACCGGGTAATCTGAACGACTGGGATGAAACCTTTGCCTTTGTTTTGGGTAATGAGGTCACCAACAATAGATCGTGGCAGGGTAAATTGCGCATGGTGGCGATCCATAACCGTGCTTTAAATTTGTCGCAGATTCAGAAGAATTTTAAGGCAGGGGTGGGTGAAAAGTTTTTCCTGTTGTTCAGCGTTGCAGACATTGTTGATGTGCCTGAAAGTTTTGTTCTGTTTGAGGTGAGTCAGTTCGATAGCTACAGCTATCTGTTTAGTCAGCCCATGTTTATCAGTCTGGATCTTGATGCTGAGCCTGCCAACTTTGGCATTGCCGGCTTGCGCATTGGCATTAACGGTAAAGAGTCGGCTGTTGGCCAGGCCTATGCAAATCTGAATACTACGATTAGCAGTGGTTCCTTTGTTAAAAGCGAACAATTCAATGCCAAGGCGCAACTGTTGTCTGAACTGGGTACTATCATCCCGCTGGAAAAGGGCGTTGATGCAGATGAGTTTTTTCTCAGTTTTGAAACGCTGGCAGATCAAAGCAATGTTTATGTTGAAACACAACCTCTAACACCCGCATCATCCGCCAGCATTGTGCCTAAGGCAGATATTGGTCTGCGGGTTTTTGCTGAGATAAATGCCACCATGTCTGAGTTGACTGGTGTGGCGACGACACAGGCTGATGTTCAGACTACCTATGAGACAGTCAAACAGCAGTTGCCTACGCTTGAATCGATTGATGGTTTTCTTTCGGCCCACCAGGTGGCTGTGTCACAGCTGGCCATCGAATACTGTAATGCCCTGGTCAATGACGCAACCCTGCGTGCCAGCTATTTTCCCGGTTTTAATTTTGGTGCAGCGGCCAACACCGCCTTTGATGCCACCGGCAGGGGCCAGATCATTACGCCTTTGCTGAATAATATTGCCGGTATCGGTTTGGGTAGCCAGCCACTGGTTGCGGATATGACCACTGAGCTTGATGCTCTGATTACCAAACTAACCGCATGTGGTGGTGGCTGTGCCGCAGATCGTACCGAAGTGGTCGTTAAGGCAAGCTGTGCTGCCATGCTCGGCAGTGCCGTGATGTTGATTCAATAGAGGCTGAATCCTTATGTCGAGAAAATCCAGATTGCTTTCACCCGACGCGCCGCTATTGCATCGCAATCATAAGCGGCCGGTTACACGGCGTGACTTCCTTGCCCAAGGTCTGACGGCGGGGCTGGGGCTTGCCATGGGGCCGTCTATTTTTAGTCTGTTTGCCAGTCCACGCACAGCCCAGGCGGCTTTGTCTGCTGACCTTGAGACATTGAAAGCCAGTTGTGGCATTGCCGCACAAGGGGCCGGAAAGATCCCGTTCATCTGTTTTGACCTAGCTGGTGGCGCCAATATCAGTGGCTCAAATGTATTGGTGGGTCAGCAAGGTGGGCAACTCGATTTTCTTTCCACTGCGGGTTATAACAAACTCGGCCTGCCTGGTGATATGGCTCCATTCATTGCCAATCCGGTTAGCGGTACGCGTGATTTCATCAATACCGATCTCGGCCTGGCATTTCATTCAGACAGTGCCTTCCTACGCGGAATCCTTGAGAAGACAACGGTGTCGACTCACACCGGGGTAAATGGTGCGGTGATCCCGGCACGTTCAGATAACGATACGGGTAATAATCCTCACAATCCCATGTATGCAATCAACAAGGCCGGTGCTGATGGTGAATTGTTGACTTTGATCGGTTCGCGCAGTTCTGACTCGGGTGGTAATTCAGTCGCACCGGCAGCCATGATTAATAGCGCGGTGCGACCGACCAAGATTGATCGCCCCAGTGATGTTACCGGTTTGGTTGATACTGGTAAGTTGGTTGGCCTGTTGAGCCAGGATGATGCGGTGGCCGTACTGGAATCGATTCAACGTATTAGCGCTAAAAAACTGGATAGGGTAGATAGCAAGATCACTGCCGATGCAATGCTCAAAGACATGATCAACTGTGGTTACGTCAAGGCGGCCGATCTGGTTGATCGCTATGGTGATCCAACCACGCTGAATCCGGAGATCGATCCCAATATTGTTGGGCCTATTTTTTCGCAGGCTGAACTTGATGGTGATGCCGAGTTCCGCAAGACGGCTGCGGTGATGAAGATGGTGGTCAATGGTTTTGCCGGTGCCGGCACCATCACTATGGGTGGTTATGACTACCATACGGGTAATCGTTCAGCCGGTGAGGTTCGTGACCTGCGCGCCGGTCGTTGCATTGGCGCCTGTCTTGAATATGCGGCCCGCGTAGGTATGCCGTTGATGATCTATGTCTTTAGTGATGGCTCTGTCGCTAGTAATGGCATGGTTGATGATTCAGTTGAAGGACGAGGTAAGGGTGTCTGGACCGGGGATAACTCGTCCACCGCAGCATCGTTCTTCCTGGTCTATAATCCGGGTGGGCGTCCAACATTGTTGGGTGCCAATGCAGACCAACAGGCCCGGCATCAGCAGATTGGTTATTTTCGTGCTGATGCCTCGGTAGAAACTGCTTCAAGTCCGGCAGCCAATAACGTTAACCTGCTAGTTGAAATGGTGGCGCTGAACTACATGGCCCTGCATGGTGAGCAGGGTGATTTTGCAACACAGTTTCCAAATC
Organism: uncultured Gammaproteobacteria bacterium; assembly: GCA_965602225.1. Lineage (GTDB taxonomy): Bacteria > Pseudomonadota > Gammaproteobacteria > Tenderiales > Tenderiaceae > Tenderia. Next base: position 8,896 of record CBFCYE010000043.1, read on the forward strand.
ATGGCCTCGGTAATAGCGCAATGATGGATAGTTTGACTGCATTCAATCCAATAGTTAATGGAACGATCTAACCACTTATGCTTATTGTTCGCCTGGTACTGTTTGCTTTATTTTTCACTCTGCTGTTTAGCGGCCAGATTTTTTCTGCCGATAAGGAACGTTTTCAAAGTCTTGATGAGCAGGTAGAGAACCTTAAGAAAGAAGTCATTTCCATTAACCGCGAACTGTTTATCCTTGAAGAAGAGCTGTTGTTTCCTGCCAACACCCAAACTTTCTTTTTTGTTTCCATGGAGGGTGATACCTATTTCGACCTGGATTCGATTGAGCTTACGATTGATGGCAAGGTTGTCAGTAATTATCTCTATACGGATAGAGAGGTTAAAGCCTTGAGCAAGGGTGGGGTACAGAAACTTCATGTGGAGAATCTAAAAAAGGGTGAGCATGAGGTTGTGGTGATTTTTATCGGCACAGGCCCCAATGAGCGTGATTACCGCCGCGGATCTAGCCATAAATTCAAAAAACAATTCGAGCCAAAATACATCGAACTTAAGATTTCAGAATCACAGCAAAAGAATCAGCCAGAGTTTGTCATCAAAGAGTGGGAATGATGAGGCATGGTTGCTATCCGCTTATTCGTTTTGATACTGATATTTTGTTGCCTTTTTGCTTCTCCGCTTAGAGCTGATGTCCAGCGTGTTAACAGCCCGTTTTACGGCGAGGTGCTGTTCAACTTCAATCAGCAAAAGTTTTTTACTGCCATTGTTCAGCTAGATAAGGGGCTGAGTCAGGGGCAGTTGAGTGGTGATGTGACTGAGGCAGAAATCCTGCTAGGTAGTTTGTATCTTTCATATGGTCTGCACCGCAATGCACAGCAGATATTTGACAGGTTGCTTGAGTCGTCTGTCGATACTGAGTCGCGAGATCTGGCTTGGTTTTATCTGGCAAAGATTCAGTTTCAGCGTGGTTATTACCAGTTGGCCGCTAACCACCTGGAAAAAATTACCTCCCCATTGTCTGATCTGCTTGAAGATGATCGCTTGAGCTTAATGGCGCTTAGCCTGATGCAGCTCAATAGGACTGAAGATGCCATTGAGCATCTGAGCCAACAGACTAAAAATCATAAAAATATAGTTTATACCCGTTTCAATCTTGCAACTTCATTGCTCAAACAGGGCGAGCAGAAAGCGGCGATGAAGCTGTTGAACGAGATAGCAACAACAGCCAAACAAGATGCCGAGACTGCCGCTTTGGTCGACAGGGTTAATGTCCTGTTGGCGAATCAGTATTTGGAAAATGAACAGTTCGAGCTGGCGAAGCAGTATTTTAACCAGGTCGAACTGCATGGACGCTTCTCAAGTCAGGCCCTGTTGGGACTGGGTTGGTCGGCATTCGGTAAGAATGAATTTGCGACTGCAAATGCTGCCTGGACTGAGCTGGCCGGTCGTGATCGCTCCGACAGAAGTGTACTTGAAGCCCATTTAACCAGGCCGTACCTGTTATACCGGATGAAAAATTATTCCGATGCGCTGGCGGAATATAAAAAGGCGATTGCTGTTTATCAGCAGCAGCTGGATTTAATTGAACAACAGCTTAGCCAGGCTGATTTTCCCCAGTTGATCATGGAAACGGTCGGACTTGAGAGTGATGATGAGATTGGCTGGTACTGGCAGCATGACGCGCTCGAGGGGCCATTGTTAAGTAGTTATATGCTGGCGTTTGTCTCCAGTCATGAATTTCAGGAGAGTCTGAAAAATTATCGCGACCTGCTATTCATTAAAAAGAACCTGAGTAAGCAGCAGATAAATAGCCTTGTCTTAGACGATATCATTGATGTTAAAACGGCCGCCAATGATGAGCTCAAGCCAAGGGCGGAGAACAGACTTAGGCAGTTATCTGAGCAGGATCATGTCAAGGTGATACAGGCGCTTGCGGACAAAATAGTTGTCATCGAGAGGGATGAAGATGCCCTTGCCCTTGCTAATTCGACTGAACTGGAAAGCTTGCATAAATTGCGCAGTATTGATTACCGACTTGCCTATAACCTGGAAAATCTTGACGACAAACTTGAAACCGTAAAACTGGTTAAACGGGCGGCCAAGTTGCAACAAAATCAGCACTTGTTGGATGGGGTTATGAAATGGGAATTAATGACTAGTTATAAAATCAGGCTGTGGCAGATAAAAAAGAGTCTTGCAGAGTTAGAGGCAGAGAATGCTGCCTCTGATCAATTTAAGGCCAATATACAAGAAATTATCAACTCTTTACCGCAGAGCTACGTTGACCATAAACGACGCTTGTTGACGGCTGGTAAACGCATGCAAGTAGCAACTGTTGAGGTCGATGAATTGCTGCAACAGTATGATGCCTATCTGCAAGCCATGCTTAGAGATGAACTGCTTGTTATTAAAGAAAGGATTGAAATATACCGTTCTCAGGCGCTGCTTTCGGTGGCGCATATTTATGATCTTAACCTGGCGATTGGTGAGGTCAGTCAGTGAAATTTTTGCCTCTAGTGATGCTGGCCATTTTTTTGAGTGCTTGTAGCAGCTCTAAGTATGGTGGCATGACTCTGTCTGAGCTTGAGGTGACTGATATAGAGCCTATAGTTCAACAACCTGTACAAACATCGCCATTGGATGCAATTCAGTCATATAGAGAGTTATTGGGTTTTTCAGCGGATAACCCATTTCGTCCACGCGCCATGCATCGACTTGCTGACCTGTTGCTGGACTATGGTGAGCAACGTGAAATCAAGCTGGCCGATAAAACGGAAATTCAGGAAATCAGTGAATACCCTGAAGCGATCCTGATCTATGAAGAGCTGCTAAGCACTTATCCCGATTATCCTGATATTGATTTGGTGCTTTATCAACTCGCTCGTGTCTATGATAAACAGGGTGAGATTGATAAGACCAGTCAATTGTTATTAAGGTTGGTCAGTCATTATCCGCACAGCCTTTATTTTCCTGAGGCACAGTTTAGGCTTGGTGAATTGAGCTTCCTGTACGGTGATTTCCAGCAAGCGGCTGTCTCATATTCAGCAGTGCTTGAGATAGGCCAAGGCAAGCCGTTTTACGAGCAAAGTCTTCTCAAATATAGTTGGACTATTTTTAAACAGGAAAGGCTTGATGAGGCTCTGAAATCATTCTTTAGTCTGATTGATTTGAAACTTGATCAGGTCGGGTTTGATCCTATCAATGGTCAAGCTGTTGCTATTGGCAAGGCTGATCAAGAAATCCTGGAAGATATTCTGCGTGGTATGACGCTAATCCTTGCCTTAAAAAATAACCAACAAGAGCTGGAATTATTTAGTCAAAAATATGGTCAGTCACACTATAACCATTTGATCTATCAAAGCCTGGCAGGGCTTTATCATAAAGATGAGCGTTATCTGGACGAGGCGAAAACCTATGCTGCCTATATCTCCAGCTATCCAGAGTCTCAGCATGCAGCAATATTTCAATTGAGACTGGTGGATAGCTATCGTTTTCTCAATGATCAAAAGCAAGTCTTAGCAGCGAAGGAAACGTTCATCAATGATTTTTGGCGGCCGGATATGTCAGCTGATTTGTTAGCGCCTGAATATGTGGCCCATATTTCTGTCTTTGCCAGGGAATTTATGAATGACCTGACTGATTTTTATCATTCTCGTTTTCAGAAGGCGAAGATGGCTGCTGATTTTGATGCCGCGGTTAAGTGGTATCAAACTTACCTTAAAGGTTTTCATCAGCAATCCAATGCGATTGAAAAACACTTTTTGTTGGCTGAGCTTCTATTTGAGAATGGCCGGTTTCATGAGGCCGGGGAAGAATATGAACAAGTCGCTTATTATTATTCGGAACATGAACGGGCGGCAGAGGCTGGTTATAGTGCCATTTTGAGTTATCAAAAATTATTGGTAAATGGCCAGGCTGGTGAGACTGACTTATGGCGCCAACTTCAACGCCAGAGTGCCTTAAGCTTTATTTCCAGTTTTCCTAATGATTCGCGTGTACCTAATACGGTGTTGACGATTGCAAATGATGATTTTGAACGTGGCGAATATGATACTGCCATGTTGTTGCTTGATTTGTTGTTTGACGGTGAACAAGTGCTTGTTGATGCGGATGCCTTTTCGGCCTGGACAATTGCTGGTCATATCAGATTTAAATCCCAGGATTATTTGCGAGCAGAACAAGCGTTTCAGTCAGCACGTAAACATGCGCGTGAATTTAGTAAACAGGCGTTTGAATCTGAAGAGTGGCTGGCGGCCTCAATCTATAAGCAGGCTGAGGCAATGCTTGTTGTAGGTCAGCGGCGTGAGGCTGTTGATCAGCTGCTTAGGATAAAGACTGTTGCCCCTAGCAGTAAACTTGCGGCTCAAGCTAACTATGATGCTGCGGCTGAGTTGATTGCTTTGGAGGAATGGCAGCGGTCTTCGGTTTTGCTGGTGATATTTCAAACTGTATATCCTCAACATGAGTTGCAATCTGAGGTTGCTGCCAAGCTTGCCTATGTCTATATGAAGTTAGGCCGGACTGCTGATGCTGCTGATGCCTATGAACAGACGGCCAATCGCAGTCAGGATCCTGAAATACAGCAGGCGGCATTGTTGCAATCCGCACAACTTTATCAGCAGGAAGATAACTTCAGTAAATCTACGCTTGTCTATAAGCGCTACATATATAAATACCCCGGTTTATCTGAGCAGACATTTTATGCTCGTTCGGCAATGGCGGATATTTACGCCAGGCTTGGTCAGCTGAATAGTCGTGATTACTGGTTGAAAGAAATTATAGAAAATGCAGAGCTTGTTGAGGTGCAGCAAGATAGTGCCGTTCAACTCCTTGCTGCCAAGGCATCCTTAACACTGGCTGAATCCAAGTTTGCTGAGTTTGATTTGGTTCGCTTGATTGAGCCGCTGCGTGAAAACCTTGCCAAAAAGAAACAAAAAATGGAGCTGGCGTTATCTGCTTATCGTAAAACCAGTGATTACAATTATGCCGAATTTGTTACTGCCGCAAGCCATAGAACGGGAGAAATATACTTCAAGTTAAGTGTCGCCTTGCTTGAATCGGCGCGCCCAGAAAATCTTGATGAAGAAGAAATGGAACAATACGAGATGATGCTTGAGGAGCAGGCCTATCCGTTTGAAGAAAAGGCAATCAAGTTTCTTGAAATCAATGTCGAACGTGTTGATGAGGGGCTATATACGGATTGGGTAGATAAATCTTACGCTACCTTGGGTGAGCTGTTGCCGGTTCAATATGCGAAACATGAGTTACCAAGCGGGGTGGTTGATGTTTTGCACTAGGAATATTCCAACTCTGTTATTGGTGCTTGTTTTATCTGGCTGTAGCGGTCTCCCTAAGCAGCAACACAGTGCTGTTGCCGAAGCGGAATACCAAGCAGCGATTGCCGCTATGCAGGCTGGGCAGAGTAATGCTGCGGTTGGCCATTTTTTGAAAATGACGCAGGACTACCCAACGCTTGCTGGCCCATATGCCAATCTCGGTTTGCTGTATCAGCGCCAGGGCTTGATAAAAGATGCGGAAGTAGCTTTTGATCAGGCCATCGCGCTGCAACCAATGAGTGCAAAAATTTTTAATAGTGCCGCTGTTTTTTATCGTTCGCAGGGGCGTTTTATGGATGCCGAGTCAGCCTATCTTCACGCCATAGAAAAATCATCCAGCTATGTTGACCCCGTCCTGAATCTGGCGATTTTGTATGATTTGTATTTGAAACAGCCGGCTAAGGCGATTGTGTACTATAAGCGTTATCTTGCCTTGACCGATAAAAATAATGAACAGGTGGCATTGTGGTTGGCAGATCTTGAACAGCGCCAGCCTTAATTGCTTCTCTGCTATGGGCTGTTTGGATCGATAATGGTGTTGTGTAGTTTGTTTTCATCTGCCACCGGATAGTCCAAGGTGTAGTGCAGCCCACGGCTTTCTTTGCGTTGAATTGCTGATCGAACGATTAGTTCTGCAACCAACACCAGATTACGCAATTCCAGTGAATCATTGTTGACCGTATGGCTGGCATAGTATTCGTCGATCTCTTTTTGTAGCACCTGGATTCGTTTCGCTGCACGTTGCAGGCGTATGTCGTTACGGACGATGCCAACGTAATCCCACATCACACGGCGCAGTTCATCCCAGTCATGGGAGATGACTATTTCTTCGGGTGATTCTGTCACGCGGCTATCATCCCACTGCGGTAGCTTGGGCGCCTCATAAGGTTCACTGAGACGGGCGGCGATATCTTGCCCGGCGGCCTTGGCAAACACTAGGCATTCAAGCAGGGAGTTGCTGGCCATGCGGTTTGCACCGTGCAGGCCGGTAAAGGCTGTTTCGCCAATGGCGTAGAGATTGCCGATATCGGTCTGACCATGCAGGTCGGTAATGACGCCACCACAGGTGTAATGTGCTGCGGGTACGACTGGAATAGGCTCTCTGGTGATGTCGATGCCGAATTTCAGGCACTTGGTATAGACATTGGGAAAATGAGTGCGGATGAAATCGGCTGCTTGATGGCTGACATCAAGATAGACGCAGTCGATGCCGAGGCGTTTCATCTCATGGTCGATGGCGCGGGCAACGATATCGCGTGGTGCCAGTTCGGCATCTGGGTGAAAGTTGGGCATGAAGCGTGTGCCATCGGGTAATTTAAGAATGCCACCTTCACCGCGGATGGCCTCGGTAATCAGGAAAGACTTGGCCTTGGAATGATAGAGGCAGGTGGGGTGAAATTGCACGAACTCCATATTGGCAACTCGGCAACCGGCGCGCCAGGCCATGGCAATGCCATCGCCAGTGGAGACGTCCGGGTTGCTGGTGTAGAGATAAACCTTGCCTGCACCGCCAGTGGCGAGCACGGTAAAGCGGCTGGCCAGGGTGATGACTTGCTGGTTTTGTCTGTTTAAGACGTAGCAGCCCTGGCAGTGATTGTTTTCATTCGTGATCAGGTCGATGACGATATGGTTTTCCAGTACGTCGATATTGGGGTGGCTTTTGAGTTGGCTGACCAGGCTGTTCTGGATCTCTTTGCCGGTGGCGTCAGCAGCGTGCAACACCCGACGGTGGCTATGACCACCTTCACGGGTCAGATGAAAATCACAACTGCCATCGGGGCGGGTCTCGCGGTCGAAGTCGACACCGCATTCCACTAGCCAGTCGATGGCCTCGCGGCCATGTTCGACGGTGTAGCGGACCACATCTGGGTCGCACAGTCCTGCGCCAGCGAGCTCAGTGTCTTCAATATGTGATTCAACTGAGTCCTTGGCGTCCAAAACAGCAGAGATGCCGCCCTGGGCATAATAGGTGGCACCTTCTCGCAACGCGCCTTTGGTGATGACGGCAACTTTTGCGCTGCTGGCCAGGTGCAGTGCTAGGCTTAGACCGGCGGCGCCTCCGCCAATTATGATGGCGTCATATTGTGGTTGTGTCATGTCTGTCTGAATGCAATAAGGTTAAATATTTTCAAATACTTATCATATACTATGTTTTTTTTATACTTAACTGAACCCCGGGGGGATTGCGCGGTCTATTCGTTAGCAAATAATGAAGACTAATAATAACAGTATGGATGGTCTGCATGGCTGAGTATAAAGCGGACCAGGCGTTGGTAGAGCGTGTGCAGGGAGGGGATAAGGCCGCCTTTGATATATTGGTACTTAAGTATCAGAATCGGGTTGTTAATCTAATCTCTCGCTATGTCTATGATTCGTCAGAGGTTTATGATGTTGCGCAAGAAGCCTTTATCAAGGCTTATCGGGCGCTGCCGAACTTCAGGGGGGATAGTGCCTTTTATACCTGGTTGTATCGGATTGCGATTAACACAGCAAAAAATTACCTGGTGGCGCAGGGACGTAGACCACCGAAGACTGATATTGATATCCAGGATGCGGAACAATATGGCAGTTATGATGATCTTAAGGATTATGAAACGCCTGAAGGATTGATGCAGAAGAGTGAAGTCGAGCAGGTCGTGGTGGAAACATTGCAAAAGCTACCAGAGGATTTACGTACGGCGATTACTCTGCGTGAGCTGGAAGGTCTGAGTTATGAAGAGATTGCTGAAGCTATGGGTTGTCCTGTGGGTACGGTAAGGTCTCGTATTTTTAGGGCGCGTGAAGCGATTCAGAAACAATTGGAACCATTGTTGTAGGATAGTATCCAATCAACAAGAACATGGCGGAAAAAAATATGAAAGAAGATATTTCGGCATTAATGGATGGTGAGGTGAGTGAGCAGGAAATGCAGAAGTCGTTGCGTGAAATGCGTAATGATCCTGAACAACGCGACTGTTGGGAGCAATATCACATCATCGGTGATGCCCTGAGAAACAATCTGCCACCAAATTTAAATCGAAGTTTCGTCAATAGTGTTAGCCAAGCCATCGCTAAAGAAGACCTGCCTGCCCCACAAGTAATCCCACTTATACAGAAAACTAACAACTCAACTAAATTGCGTCATCCAATTGCCAACCCTTTTACAGGTTTTGCCTTGGCGGCTTCAGTGGCCATGGTGGCTTATCTGGGGGTGGGGATGATTGCCGTAGATGAGCAGGCCAGTGGAGCAAGGCTGGCAAGTGCTCCCGTCCAAACTCAGATAGCAACAGTTGCCTCGCGCAGTATGCCGCAGTCTGGCATTCATACTGTACAAGGGCAGCAGTGGAATACCAGCAAACCAGCGATTGAATCGAAACTGAATAACTATTTATATAGTCATCGTAATATTGCCGGGCCGACTGTAATGGCGCCGGTGGTTGTGCCTCAAGCTCGCTTAGTG
>CBFCYE010000044.1:0-17434 GCA_965602225.1 uncultured Gammaproteobacteria bacterium
TCGAACTCGCGACCCCAACCTTGGCAAGGTTGTGCTCTACCACTGAGCTATTCCCGCTAACGTCTTGAAAGTGAGCGCTATTGTAATGATTACAGCCCGGCTGTCAAGCGCCTATCCCCATGTTTTTTAATCTTCTTTACTTAAAACCGGCCAGGCGGCCTTCAGGTATGAAATCATAGACCATAGCGTCAGGATAACGGCAATATAAAGCAGCACCATCCCTCCTGTGTACATTGGAATCCCAAACAGCGGCTCATGGTAAAGCAACATAAACAGCGCCACCATCTGCGCGGCGGTCTTCCACTTACCAATATTGGAGACCGCTACATGGGCACGCTCACCAATCTCAGCCATCCATTCACGCAGGGCTGATATTGCAATCTCTCTACCAATAATGACTGCCGCGGCTACCGCCATCCATGGATTAGGGTTGGCCTGCACCAGCAACACCAGGGCAGCGCCGACCATCAGTTTGTCTGCAACCGGATCGAGAAAGGCACCAAAGCGTGAAGTCTGGTTCAGTCTGCGTGCCAGATAACCATCTAGCCAATCAGTAAAAGCGGCAAAACCAAAGATGGCAGTGACAGCGACATTGACCCCGTCAAACGGCAAGAAGAACACCAACACAAACACCGGGATTAAGACGATGCGAATGTAAGTCAAAATGTTAGGGATATTTGTCATTATGCCTATTCTACATGGAAGGCATCATAGATGCGCTGTGCCAGTTCCAGGCTGATGCCTTTTACCTTGGCTATATCATTGACGCCGGCTCGGGCTACCTCTTGCCAACCACCAAACTGGTTAAGCAGATCACGACGGCGCTTGGCCCCTACTCCCGCAATGCCTTCCAGTGGTGACTTGCCTCGCGCCTTGTCACGTCGTTGGCGATGACCAGTGATGGCAAAGCGGTGGGCCTCGTCACGAATCTGCTGGATCAGGTGCAGGGCCGGTGAATCGGCGGGCAGTATAATCGGCTCATCCTGCCCGGACAAGAACAGCGTCTCCAGCCCGGGTTTACGTCCCTCGCCCTTGGCCACCCCCACCAGGATCACCTCAGTCACCTGCAACTCGGTCATGACCTCGCGTGCCTGACTTAGCTGGCCCTTGCCACCATCAATAAATAGTATATCCGGCAGCTTGCCTTCGCCCTTCTTCAAACGGGTATAACGCCGTGTCAGGGCCTGGTGCATGGCAGCATAATCATCACCGGGGGTGATGTCCTCTATATTAAAGCGGCGATAGTCACTTTTACGCGGGCCATCCTGATCAAACACCACACAGGAGGCCACCGTCGCCTCGCCCATGGTATGACTGATATCAAAACACTCCAAGCGTTGCGGCAGCTCATCCAGCCCCAAGCCTTCTTGCAGTGCCTCATAACGTTGTTGCATGCCCGACTTGCTGGCCAGCTGCCGCAGCAGCGCCTCTTTTAGATTGGTTTCGGCCATCTCCAACCAGCGGGCTCGACCACCACGAACCTTGTGACTGATGGCCACCTTACGCCCGGCCTGTTCGGCCAACACAGATTCCAGCCACTCTTTATCTTCCAGGGCATGATTGACCAGCACCTCGTTTGGCACCGGCTTGCCCAGGTAATACTGCGGTAGAAAGGCACTCAACACCTCGGCCGGCTCTGACTCCTGAGTGTGCTTGGGGAAGAAACTCTTATTTCCCAGGTGGTGACCGCCACGGATGAAAAACACCTGCACACAGCCAATGCCATTTTTAACATCACTGACGATGATATCCAGATCGCCGCCCTCACCGCTGACATACTGCTTTTCCTGCACTCGTCGCAGGCTACCAATCTGGTCACGAAAGCTGGCTGCCTGTTCAAACTCTAATGCGGCACTGGCATGCTCCATCCTGACCACCAGTTCATCAATCACCTGAGTGTCTTTGCCTTCGAGAAACATCACAGCATGACGCACATCTTCATCGTAAACCTGCTCGTTAACATAACCAACACAGGGCGCGGTGCAGCGTTTAATCTGATATTGCAGGCAGGGTCGGGAGCGATTGCTGTAAAAACTGTCTTCGCACTGACGCACCCGAAACAGCTTCTGTAGCAGGTTAAGCGTTTCACGCACCGCTCCGGCACTGGGATAAGGGCCGAAATACTTACCCTTGGCCCGCTTTGGGCCACGATGATAGGCCAGTCGTGGAAACTCATCAGCAGATAAAAAGATATAGGGATAACTCTTGTCGTCACGCAGCAACACGTTATAACGCGGCAGCAGTTCCTTAATCAGATTGTTCTCAAGGATTAACGCCTCGTTTTCGGTATGGGTCACCGTCACATCAATAGCGGCAATCTGACTGACCATGGAACGTGTCTTGGGGGAAGAAACATTACGAACAAAATAGCTGCCAACCCGCTTGACCAGATTGCGGGCCTTGCCAACGTAGATCACCTCATCGGCGGCATTGAACATGCGATAGACGCCCGGCCGCGAGGTCAGGGTCTTAAGAAAGGCCTTGGCATCAAATTCAGGTTTGGTGTTTTTTTCACTCATGCCGCTTGCGCAGGTGTGCCCATCAATTCCTGAGCGCGGGCAAACACCTGCAGGAACATCTCTTCGGTGAGACGTTTGGTCTGAGTGTTGTAGCGGCTACAGTGATAAGAATCGAGTAACCACAAACCATCAGGCAAGGCATATTCGTGCAGATGGCCGAACTTGTATTGCCCCAGCTTCAATCCCAGGCTGCGTAGGATGGCATTGTGGGCAATCGAACCCAGCGCCAGCAGCACGGTGCCCGGTTTGAGTTCAGCGATTTCCTGCTTGAGAAAACGGCTGCAGATCTTGACCTCGTCGGTAGTGGGTTTGTTCTGCGGCGGCAGACACTTCACCGCATTGGTGATGCGGCAGTTCTTCAGCTTCAGGCCATCATTGGCAGACTCAGACACAGGTTTGTTACTCAAACCAAAGTCATACAGGGTCTGGTACAACAACAAACCAGAATGATCACCAGTAAAGGGCCGGCCGGTGGCATTGGCACCATGCATACCCGGCGCCAGACCAACGATCAACAGCTGGATTTTCTTAGACCCAAACGGCGCCACAGGGCGGGCATGATAATCAGGGTGGTCGGCCTTCACATCATCAAGAAAGGTGGCCAGACGGGGGCAGAGACGGCAATCAGGATCAAACATCAGATAAGTTTTGATTGATAAAAACAAGCAGGAATTTTAGCACATGGTCAGCCCTGCTTCTTGCGCAGCTCCAGCTCCTCTATAAAACCAAACTGGTTCATATCCTCAATCCTTTGCGGATAGAGAACGCCATCCAGATGATCAACCTCATGCTGCACCACCCGGGCATGAAAGTCCTTTACCGTACGTTCAATAGTATTACCGGCCTGATCAACACCACTATAACGAATATGGGTATAACGTGGCACCACGCCGCGCAGCCCCGGAACACTCAGACAGCCTTCCCAACTGGCCTGCATTTCTGCATCAAGGAATTCAATCTCCGGATTGATCAGTGCCGTAAGCGGTATGGGCTCGGCATCCGGATAACGCTCATTGCAGTCAAAACCAAAGGTGACAATCCGCAGGCTCTCATCAATCTGTGGTGCCGCCAGCCCAACCCCGTCCTGCTCGGCCATGGTATCGAACATATCCTCAATCAGCCGATCCAGCGCGGCTGTGTTAAACTCGGTCACCGGTTGAGCAACCTTTAATAAGGTTGGGTGGCCCATGCGCACAACTTGCCTAACTGCCATCCTGATACCTCTTATAATTAACCAATTGAAATAATCATAACCCGACAAAAGTGTTTATGAAACGCATAATCAACAGCCTCATTTTCGCCTTATTCAGCCTGCCTGTACTAGCCCAAGACTCAGATAAAGAAGCTGAGCGCTGGTACGAAGTAGAGATCATCCTGTTCGAACAACTCAACCCTGTCAGCACAGGCTCTGAGCTATGGCCAGTGGATATCGAACAGCCAGACCTAAGCAATGCCATCGACTTGTTGCGCAGCCCGGCTGATATTCAAACAACGGCTTTGACAGAATCATCTATTGATTCAAGTTCAGTAGTTGAGCCTACCAAGCCTGAAATTCAACAAAGCAAATCCGGCGAAACCAACGATCCATACCTGGACACCCCCTACCTGATCTTGCCAAAACAACAACATCAACTCACAGATGCCTATCAAAAACTGCTTAACTCTGAAGACTACCTGCCCTTGGTGCATGTGGCCTGGCGTCAGGTCATTCCACCACGAGAACAACCAGACCGAATATTTATTTATGACAAGCTTAACGCCACCACAGAACAAGAGTTATTAAGACAAGAACTGGTTACGCCACCAGCCAGCACAGACTTCCTTGCTGAGGCAATAACGGATGACAGCAGCGCCACAAACGCCGTACCAGAACACAGCCTCAGTGGCATCATCAGCCTCGGCCTGGGTCGTTACATTCACGTAGAGGCAGACCTGTTACTGCATAAACCACAGTTGGAAAACCTCATTCTTGATGAACAAGCGCCACCCGCCTTTTCTCTGCCAGAACCAACACAGTTTATATTCGATGGTTTTGAAAATGAGTCTGCTGCAGTAGAAGAAAAACAAATGCCTGAGTTATTTCGCATCCAGGGCAACCTGCGTATGCCGAGTAAAAAAATACATTATCTCGATCACCCGCTGGTGGGTATGTTGATACTGTTTACACCTTATGAATTGCCCGAACCAGAACCAATTGAAGAAGTGGAAGACACCAGCACTGTGCCTGCTGAAATCACCAATAAAGGCGCCGTCGTTCGCCCCGGGCAAGTGCTTGAGGATAGAAGCTTTTAACTAAGTGGTTTGCCCCAAGTTATTTAAAACCTACAACTCTGACTCTAGCAACAGCGTCTCCAGCTGCTGCTCTTTAATACCGTAAAACTGTTTGATCGCGCTAATCTGATCCAATATCGCTTGCTGTTTGCCAGCATGGTTGCGTTTAACGGCAAGGATCATCTTGTTTTTACTGGTGTGTTCAAGGGAGATAAACTCCAGCACCTGAGTGTCATAACCGTTGGCCTCCAGCAGCAAGGCACGCAGGGTGTCGGTGACCATCTCCGCCTCTTGACCGAGGTGAACGCCATATTGCAACAGCGGCTGCAGCACCGTCGGGTTATGCATTTGCGGCCTGACCTGTTTGTGGCAACAAGGCGCGCACATGATGATAGCAGCATTGGCACGGATACCCATGTGAATGGCATAGTCGGTGGCGGTATCGCAGGCATGCAGGGCTATCATCACATCAATCGCTTCGGGCGAATAACTCCTGACATCCCCCAAATGAAAATGCAGCCCATCAAGCTGCAGCTTACTAGCAGCCTTATTGCAAAGTTGAACCATATCTTCGCGCAACTCAACGCCAGTCACCTGCCCATTCACACCGAGACTGTTATGGAGAAAATCGTGAATGGCAAAGGTGAGATAGCCCTTGCCAGAACCGAAATCTAGCACATGCACAGCATCCTTGTTTTTCAACACCGATGAGTAAAAGGCACGCTGAAACAGCTCAACAAACTTATTGATCTGTTTCCACTTGCGCGACATGGCCGGAATCAACTGGTGCTGTTGGTTAGTCACACCCAATGCAACCAGAAACGCTCTGTCTAGATCGAGATAACGCTGCTTTTCACGATTATGCTGACGCGATGGGGCAACGCTCTGTGTGCTCTTGCCGCGATGCAACATCGTTTTACCGCGTTTACTGAAGTTCAGTTGCAGTTCTTCATTTAGGGTGAAAAGATTGGCATTTTTAAATGCATCACCCAGCAATTCAGTGATGAGTTTTATCCCATCTGGCAGTGGAAAATTTTTGGTGATGTCGCGGGTTTTATAGCTGTAGACAAAACAAAGCTGCGTTTGATCACGCAACATTACCTGTCGCACCACGATGCGCACCAGATCAATTTCAGGGCCGCGGTATTTACTCAGCACCAGTCTGCTGAAACTCTCTTGCTCGAGGCTCTGAGTAAGCTGCGAGACAAACTGTTGCAGTTGATCCTGTTCAGGGGAATTGGTTGACATCATTGAGGCTCAGCTTAAATAAAGAAATGTATCTAGGTTTTATGCTTTAACTGCAATTACGCTTACAACAAGACCATCAACCGCTCAAACATGCCCCTGATATTACCCATGCCCTCACCCAGACAACGAATAATATCTTCCATGGTGATCTCTTCCTCGGTTTTACCCGCGGCCCAGTTAACACTCACTGCACAACAGGCGTAGGCCATGCTCAGTTCACGTGCCAGGGCGGCTTCAGGCATGCCGGTCATGCCGACCATGGTGCAGCCGTCGCGTTCCATGCGTTTGATCTCGGCAGCGGTTTCCAGACGTGGGCCTTGGGCTGCGGCATAGGTGCCGAAATCCGAAAACTCGACATCAGCTTGCTGACAAGATTGAATCAGTGCCTGACGCAGGCCTTCATCATAAGGATTGCTGAAATCAATGTGTGTGACCTCTTCCAGGCCATCTTCAAAAAAAGTATGTTTGCGGCCCCAGGTGTAATCGATAATCTGATCAGGGATAGCCAGAGAGGTGGGCACGAAGGCCTCATCCATGGCACCACAAGCGGCAATGGCGATGATCTTTTCTACACCGGCATCTTTCAGGGCGCGGATATTGGCGCGGTAGTTAATCATGTGTGGCGGGATGGTGTGGTTACCACCGTGACGCGGCAGGAAGATGACCTCACGGCCAAACAGTTTGCCGTAGGTCAGTGGTTCTGATGGTTTGCCGAAAGGGGTATCGACCTCTACCCGCTTGATGATTTCAAGTTCAGCCAGTTTGGTCAGGCCGGTGCCGCCGATGATTGCGATGTTGCTCATTTGATGTGTCCTGAATTTTGACTTTTGTAGGGCGGGTCCCTCCCGCCATATGTACTTTATTAAATGCACATGGCGGGTGGGACCCGCCCTACGACTACATACCTTTTACGGCGTAGATGCCAGCGGCATTACGCAGGTAACCTTTATAGTCCATGCCATAACCAAACAGATAACGGTCTTCTACATCCAGACCGACAAAATCTACCTTCATCTCAGTTGGACGTTGGCGAATTTTTTCCACCAGCACGGCGCAATAAACCTCTGCTGCGCCAGCCTGTTTGCAATCGTGGGCGATGGCTTCAAGCGTCAGACCTTCGTCAAAGATGTCATCAACCAGCAGCACTACCCTATCTTTAAGTGATTTGTGTGGTTTGACTATCCATTCCAGTTCACCGCCTTGGGTGTTATGACCATAACGGGTGGCGTGAATGTAATCCGTGGTCAGAGGGAAATCCAGCCGTGGCAACAGCATACCCGTAGGGATGACACCACCAGTCATAATGCATAGAACGATTGGATTTTTATCTGCCAATTTTGCGGTGATTTCAGCGGCCATTTTGTCGAAACCTGCCTCAACCTGCTGTTTGTCACATAACAGATCAGCCTCTTGCATGACCTGTATTGATTCTTCTAGATATTCAGATGTCATCATCTATTACTCAATAATTATTTGTTATGTTCTGTAATCACAGTGCGTTTAGGTGTTGTAGGCAAACGAGGCAGCGTTATCTGTGGAAACTCACCTGTCAATGTTTGCAGAAATTCCACTAGGTAAGTTACCTCAGTCCCCGTTAAGTCACGATTTAGCTGAGTCTTGGCCATTACACGCACGGCCTCATCAAGTGTTTTGACCGCACCGTTGTGAAAATAAGGCGCAGTGATGGCAACATTTCGCAATGACGGCACCCGCCACATGCGTTTATCAGTTTTGATCCGGCTAAAATCATAACGGCCGATATCGTCCGCCAGCCCGTACTGTTTTTCATAGTCGGTACCGGGATAGTTTGGGAACAGTTCATAAAAACCTTCACCCTGCTGCAACGCCAGGCCTGGATTTGGTCCGGCCAGATTGACCCAGAAATGACACGAGGCACAGCGGATATCGATAAACTGTTCGAAACCCTGTTGTGCATATTCAGAAATGGCCTGTTTATCACCGTTTAAAAAACGGTCAAACGGACTATTGCTGGTCACAAGGGTGCGCTCAAAACTAGCGATGGCCTTGGCAATGCTATTTGCTGTAAGTCCCTCACCTTCAAATACAGAATCAAACTGTAAGCGATAGCCATCAATTCTATTCAATCGTTCAACTAATACTTTCTGATCTGGCATACCCATTACATTCTTATCAAGAATATGTTGCAGCGCCTGTCTTTCCAGCGTCTTGCTGCTGCCATCCCAGTTATAAATAGTGTGATAGGCGGCGTTCCACAGTGTAAGCGTGCTGCGACGTCCTTTATTGCCATAAACACCTACGGGCTGAGCTATGCCATCTTCTCCGCCAGCGGCAAGGTTGTGACAACTATTACAAGAATGGGTACCTGTAATCGACAGGCGTGGGTCAAAAAACAGCTGTTTGCCCAATTCAATCTTGGCGTCAGTTTGCAGGTTATCCGTCGGTATCGGTGGTTGCGCCGGTAGAGGTTGAAAGGTCCATGGGATTTCAGCCTGTGCCGAGGTCGCTGCAAGCGAAAAAAACAGCAGCGAAATTATTTTCCTTAATCTCATTCCCCTCTCCTTTGCGCTATATCTTTTATTCTGGCTGAGTTGAAGCAATGTGCTCTTCAATCGTCACACCATCTGGAATGTGCAGCGTTGAGGTTGGAAAGGCTATCTCGGCCTGATGCGCGGCAATGATGTCGTTAATCTTCAACAACACATCATGTTTTACTTCATGAAACTTGATCCATTTAGTGGTTTTGGTGAAGGTGTAAACAAAAAAGTCTACTGACGATGCGGAAAAGGCATTGAAGTTGACGATCATAGTTTGGCTACTATCAATCTCAGGATGTTCAAGCAGCATCTTTTTAACATCATCGGTGATGGCAGACATCTTAGCGACATCATCATAACGAATACCTATGGTTTCGTAGATGCGGCGATGGCTCATACGCGAAGGATTTTCCACCGCGATGGTGGCAAAAATGGAGTTTGGAATATATAGGGGGCGTTTATCAAAGGTACGAATACGCGTCTGACGCCAACCGATATTCTCTACCGTGCCTTCAATCTCACGATCCGGTGAACGCACCCAGTCGCCAACGGCAAAGGGACGATCAAGATAAATCACCAGGCCACCGAAGAAATTGGCCAGCAGATCCTTGGCGGCAAAACCGATGGCGATACCGCCGATGCCACCAAATGCCAACACCCCGGAGATGCTGTAACCCATAGTCTGCAAGGCCACCAGTGTGGCGGTGATGATGACTGACAGACGCAGCAGTTTGCCAATCGCATCGACGGTAGTGTGATCGACCTCTTTTTCTTGTTCATCACTCTGGGCAATCAGGTTGGCCTGGGCATTCTTGATGAAACGCAATATAAACCAGGCGATGACGGCGATAACACCCAGTTCACGAATCGGCGTGACAGCTTCAAAGATTGCCGCATTGGTGACCTGTTGCACGATGGAGGCAGCAAAGGCCAGACCCACTATCCAGATCAACAACGACAGCGGTGCGCGGATGGATTCGACCAGGGCGTCGTCCCAAAGTGTTTTGGTCTTTGCCAGGCGTTTATGGATACGGCTCAGAACACCCTTCTGGATAAAATCGAGCATTAGGGTGACAAACACCACCACAAAGACCTGCACTATCCAGCCACTTTGCCCGGTGTATTGTTGGATCTCTGACAGCAGTTGTTCCATTACATCTTAACTCCTGTGAATCTGGGCAACGATTTTACAACAAATCAACCGGCTTAGCCTGATTCAACGAGTCCAGCACCTGCACGGCCTGATGCCATTGCGGATTATTATGCAACTGGTCGCGGGTTAGCGGTTTGCGGCCGTGCATTCGTGCCAGACGCAGATGTGAAGCTGGATTATCAAAGCGTTCCAGCCTTTCGAGGGTATTGCAGATCTCAGCGAAGTTATCGCACACCAGCGCCATGTCGCAGCCTGCCTCAAGCGCCGCCTCGGCCCGGTCGCTAACGCTGCCCATCACTGCGGCGCCTTGCATCAACAGGTCGTCACTGAATATTGCGCCCTGAAACTCCAGCCGCTTACGCAAAACATCTTGCAACCAGAAACGCGAAAATGCAGCGGGTTGGGCATCGACCTGAGGGTAAATGACATGGCCCGGCATAATCCCCGCCAGGCCTGAACGGATCAGACGCCCAAAAGGCACCAGGTCATCCGCTTCGATATCAACAAAGGCACGTTCATCACGGGCAATGCCGACATGGGTGTCCACCTCAACAGCACCGTGACCGGGGAAGTGTTTGCCGGTGGCCGCCATGCCCGCCTTTTGCATGCCGGCAATATAACTTTGCCCTAGCTCTGCCACCGCATGGGCTTGGCGATGAAACGAACGATCTCCAATAATTTCTGAGACACCATAATCAAGATCCAGCACCGGTGAAAAGCTGAAATCCACTCCTACAGCGCGCAGCTCAACCGCCATCAACCAACCCGCCGTTTCGGCCAGACGCTTGGCGCGTTTTCTATCCTGGTCATAGACCTCGCCAATACGCCGCAGTGGTGGCAGACGGCTAAACCCTTCGCGAAAGCGCTGCACCCGGCCACCCTCGTGATCGACACAGACCAATAGGTGAGGCGTTCGCAGCATGTGGATATCAGCGATCAGGTCTTGCAGCTGCTGTGACGATTCATAATTTCGTGTGAACAGGATGACCGCTCCGACCATTGGATGGTTGAGCATCTCCTTTTCTTCGTCTGTCAGCTGTGTGCCAGACAGACCCACCATTACTGGACCTAACGACATACCTATTCCTTCTACTTTTCTCTTTGACGGCTGTGGACATCGAGCCGGTCACGCAACTGGTCACCCAACAAATTTACCGCCAACACTACCAGCATCAACATCACACCGGGCACCAAGACCATATGCGGTGCTACCAGCAGATAACGCGCGCCATCACGAATCATACTGCCCCATGAGGCCTCGGGTGGTTGTACACCCAGGCCCAGAAATGACAGGCCTGCCTCAGAAATCACCGCCCCGGCCACGGCAAAGGTGGCTTCAACAATCAACGGTGCCACGATTAAAGGCAGGATGTGATAAATGATAATCCTGACTGGTCGGGTGCCCAGCGAATTGGCCGCCTGGATGTGTTCACGATGTTTGATAGTCAATACCTGGGCGCGGGCCAGACGGGCAAAACCGACCCAACCGACAACGCTAAGGGCGATGATGACGTTGTTGATACCTGGCCCCAACAGACCGGCCAAGGCGATGGCCAGCAGAATGCCGGGAAAGGCGAGAAAGATATCGATGATGCGCACAATCAGGTGATCAACCCAACCACCTTTATAGGCACTGACGGCACCAATCACAGTGCCAATGATGGATGACAGGAATACCACTACCACTGCCACCACAAATGAGGTCTGCGCACCGGCTACCAATCTGTCCCACAGCGGCCGCCCCAGATCATCGTAACCAAGCCAGGCATCGGCACCGGGTTCGAGCAGAATCTTGGGCAGATCTATATGATTAGGAGCCAGGCCCATCAGGCCGCCAAACAGAGCAAATATAGCCCAGAGAAACAGTGTTGCCGCTGGCCACCACAGACGAATCATCGACCGGCCTCCAATCTGATTCGCGGATCAAGCCAGCCATAAACCAGGTCCGTCAGGGTATTGACCACGACATAGGTCAGGCTGATTACCAATACACAGGCCTGCACCACCGGGTAGTCACGTCGCTGGATTGATTCGATAGTCAACTGACCTAACCCCGGCCAGGAGAACACCACCTCGGTTATCACTGCCCCACCCAGCAATACACCTAGCTGTAAACCTAACAAGGTGATCACCGGTAGCAGCGCATTGCGCATGGCGTGACGCCAGACAACTAGACGTTCACTCAGACCTTTGGCACGTGCAGTGCGGATGTAATCTTCGTTAAGGGTTTCCAATAACGTCGCTCTAACCATGCGCGACAGAATAGAGGCCATGGCCGTGCCAAGGGTCAAGGCCGGCAGGATCAACGAGACAAAACCATCACGACCACTGACCGGAAACCAGCCCAACCAGAGTGAAAACACCAAGATCAAGATCGGCCCCATCAGAAAGTTTGGAACAGATACTCCAATCAGAGACAAGCCCATGGCGCCTTGATCCCAATGACTGCCTTTTCTAACAGCAGCAAGCACGCCTAGGGGAAAGGCAATCAACACGGCCACGATCAACGAACTAACAGCCAGCTGGGCGGTGGCCGGGATGCGTTCAATCAGCATATCGACAATGGGCCGTTGCGAATAAAGCGATTTACCAAGATCCAACTGCAGCAGATTGCCCATATATTGGCCGAACTGGGTCAGCAAGGGTTGATCTAATCCCAGCGCATGCCGCAAGGCCTCGCGGTCAGCGGGTTGGGCAGATTCACCCAGCATCACCTCGACCGGATCACCGGGCACCATATGTATAAATAAGAACACCAGACAGGTGACACCAAAGACAACAAACAGGGCGCTGGCAAGGCGTGAAAAAAGAAAACTCAGCATAGGCCTTCAGTAACAACAAAATTTATGCCGAGGTGGCGATAATTAAATAGCTTATTCATGTATATAAACCCGTGTCCCAACCGGAACTTCATCAAACAGCTCGATGATATCGCAGTTGTGCATACGCACACAGCCGTGTGAGTTTGGCACACCAAGCTCGACTTCATCCGGACAGCCGTGAATATAGATATAGCGACGCATGGTATCGACGTCGCCCAATCGGTTGAGGCCGGGTTCAATACCACTCAGCCAGAGAATGCGCGTCAGTACCCAGTCGCGTTCCGGCTGGGCTGATTTTAATTCTGGCGTATAGATTTCACCCGTCGGCCGACGACCAACAAACACGGCGTTCTCCGGCTGGCCTGCGCCGATCTTTGCCCGCAGCTTGTGCCAGCCGCGTGGCGTGCACTCACTGCCAAACTGTTCACCTGGGCCATTGCTGGCAGTGGAAATGTCAAACACTTCCAGAATTTTCTTGCCACGCAGCAGGCACAGGCTCTGATCTGCAATACTGATCTTTATCCAGAGTCCTTTAGGACTAGTCGCGTCTGACATGAATCACCCCATCATAATTACCATCCCGCGCCAGGGTGTAACCGCTAATGCCCTGGCGTGATGCGAACAGATGATCTTCATACCACAAGGGAACATAGGGCAGCTGTTCGAACAGATGCGCCTGTAACTGGGCATAGTATTTTGCCTGTTGCGGTAGCTCCAGTTCGGCCTCGGCAGCATCGATCAATTCATCGGCCTGAATATCGGAATAACGACCACGGTTGGCGCCACTGGGCGGCACCGATTCGCTGTGAAAGACATAACGAAAGATATCCGGTGTTTTGATGCCGACCCAGCTAAGGCTAAACATCTGAAAGCGGCCAGCCTTGATATCACCATAAAAGGTGCCCCAGTCATAACTGCGCAGGTCGACATCAATGCCA
The DNA here is from genome assembly GCA_965602225.1 of uncultured Gammaproteobacteria bacterium. Lineage (GTDB taxonomy): Bacteria > Pseudomonadota > Gammaproteobacteria > Tenderiales > Tenderiaceae > Tenderia. The sequence continues at coordinate 13,468 of CBFCYE010000044.1, forward strand.
ACCTCTGACAACTGCTGTTGGATTACCGTGGCCAAACGAATGCGGAATGGGTCACTGGAGGTCTTATAGATAATTTGTGGTCGTTTGCCATCAACATAACCGGCCTGCTTCAGTAATGCGCGTGCCTTGTCCGGATTATATTCATAGGGTTTCAGTCCTGGGTTGCCGGCCCAGTGATCCGGCGGCAACAGGGCGCTGGCCGGTATCGCAGCATCACCCATCACATATTTAATGATGGCCTTGCGATCCAGGGCATAGGCAACAGCGCGGCGCAGTTGCAGATTGCCGGTATCCTGATCCTGCATATTAAAACCCAGATAAGTAAAGTTGGAGCCAGGCGCCTTGAGCAGATTGATCTCGTCCTGTTCAGCCAGATAAGTCACCAGCTCTGAGGGCAGGTTGTTTTGCAACATATCGATCTCACCACGTAACAGCTTTAACACCCTGACAGTAGGATTTTTGACCGCAATAAATTCAAATGCTTGCTCATCCGTTAAACGTTGCAGCTGTAGCCGACCCTCCTCCGGCCAGGTAACAAACTGAAAAGGGCCACTACCAATGGGCTGACGATTAAATGCGTGGTTTGTGGCAAGCAACTTGGCAGGCATGATGCCAATCACCAACCGGCCGGGGAATAGAGGGTCAGACTTATTGAGATGGAAATCGATGGTTCGGTCGTCAACTATGTCTATCGATTCAACCATATTAAAACCTGCCAGATGCGGTGAGGCTGTATCAGAATTAAGGACAGAGTCGTAGGTTGCCTTGATATCAGCAGTGGTTAGAACGTCACCATTATGAAACATGGGCTGTTGATCAATCAATTGAAAACGGTAATGCACTGAAGTCAGCGCCTGCCAATTAGCCAGGGCAGGTTTGGCAAGATAGGCATCATCAAAATCCACCAGACGCTGATAAAGTAAACGATTGATACGCGATGAAGCAGCATCAGTGGCAAAACGGGGATCAAGATTGATCGGTGCGCTGGAGAGGCCAAAGCGCAAGGCTTGGTCGGGTTGTTTACTGCAAGCAGTGAGAACAAACAAGGCTAGCAACAGAAATACAAGTTTTAAGACATTCTGAAAAATCACGCCACGCCGAGCTATACCTTCACCCTGAACTAGCCCGTCACTCCGGCACCCAAAGAACGGGCACAAGCGTAGGCCAGAGTCCATCGTAGTTACGGGGGGAATAGATTCCGGCATACGCCGGAATAACGACGAAAGAGTCTCGCTAAAACTATACAACACGGTAAAAATTACGCCTTATCCTGCCAATCTTTATAGGGATGTTTGACCAGGCAAACATTGTAATAACGTTCTTCATGGGAGACCTCATCACCCGCCCATGAGGGTTTTTCAAAGGCTTCATCTTCAGAATCCAACTCAATCTCGGCCACCACCAAGCCGGCATTATCACCCTCGAACACATCGATCTCCCAGGTATGACCAGCGTGATCGATGAAATAACGGACCTTTTCAATCTTGGGGCCAAGACAGAGTTCATCCAGCATCTCTTCAGCATCAGTCAGAGGAATCACATACTCAAACTCATAACGGCTCACACCGAGAGTCATGCTCTTGATATTGAGGTAACCCTTACCATCGGCGACACGCACCCGCACGGAAGCGCCGTCAGAACTAGCCAAATAGCCCTGGCGATAAAACGACTCTTTAGAAACAGCCGCACGCCATGTATCATCCGTAACCAGGAATTTACGTTCAATTTCAGTTGCCATGAGAAGTTTTCCGAGCAGTCATAAAACTGATAATATACATGACTTTATCGATTGAATGGATATTCGCGAGAAAACACACTAACGCAACGTCAATGACCCGAACCAAGTATTTATTGAGTTTTGAGAACCAAATATGAACGATATCAAACCAAGCAACGCCATACCCATTCCTGCCTATTATATTGACAACAAAGAGGATGAAATCAGTCTCATCGATATCTTTCTAGTCCTTCTCAAGCGCAAGCTGGTCATTCTGTTAACCCTTTTGAGCTGCACAGCCCTGGCAGCGTTCATTGCGTTCACTTCGCCTATGACTGCGGAAAAAATCACCTATGCAACAAGCATCAAAATCGGTGGCAATCCTCCTATAGAGTCGAACACTAACGCCCTGACCAAACTGAAAGAAAGTTATATCCCTATCACCCAGGATGGTTTCGTGGATGAAGACATTAGGAAAGGTCTCGGTGTCGAGGTAAGGGCACCGGAAAACAGCAATCTGGTGATTATAGAAACCACCACCCAAACTGAAAACCAAGACCAGGTGAAAGGGTTACACCAAAAAATTGCTGGTAGATTCATAGCAGACCACAATAATGAATTAAACCTTCAACGGACGGCCATTGAAAATCAGATCAATCGCCTGCAAGCTACACTGCAAAGCCTAACTAACAGCACCTACCTGACCACCCTGCGGAATGATGTTGCCAATCTCAGAAAACAATATCTGGAATCAGGCAATATTTCAGACAATTTGAAGTTGGATATCAAGGATGAGCTCAGATTTCTACAGTCCAAGCTCATTGAAGAAGAGCAGTCGACAAATATGAAGACCATAGACTTGCAGAGCACTATCAATGAACTTCGCTACAAGCTTGAAATAACACCAAAGACATCCTTGCTCAGCCTCACCCTCAAATCCGGAAGCAAACGCACCTCACCGCTCAAGATTATTGCTTTAGGTGTGATTCTAGGTGGCATGCTGGGAATATTTGCGGCATTCATTGTTGAATTCATCAACCGAGCGAACGCTGAAGCTAAAAGGCGCGAGTTAGAAAACTCCGGTTCAAAAAACTAGATAGTTATGCACGCGATACAAATGCATACACCAGGTAGCCCTGATGTTCTGACGTTTGAAGAAACCAGCGCGCCTCAGCTGCGGCGTTCGACAGAAGTACTGGTTCGCCTAAAAGCGGCTGGCGTCAATCCCATCGACACCAAGCTACGCAGCCGTGGTACTTATTATCCCAAAAAGCTACCCACCATCCTTGGCTGTGATGGTGCCGGCATTGTCGAGGCCGTAGGCGACAAGGTCACTCGCTTCAAACCCGGCGATGAGGTCTATTTTTGCAACGGCGGTATTGGCGGTCATCCCGGCAATTACGCCGAGATGGCGGTGATCGACGAAGCCTTTACGGCCCACAAACCTGCCAACATCAGTTTTGCCGAGGCCGCTGCCGCACCGCTGGTATTGATCACCGCATGGGAAGCCTTGTTTGATCGCGCCAATCTTGAGACAGATGAGAGCGTCTTGATACATGCTGGTTCTGGTGGTGTCGGCCACGTCGCCATTCAACTAGCCAAGGCGGCTGGTGCCCGGGTTATTACTACGGTGAGTGATGATGCCAAGACCAGATTTGTCACCGAGTTGGGGGCTGACAGTGTAATTAACTACAAACAAACCAATTTTGTAGCGGCCGTTAATGACTGGACGGATGGCACTGGCGTCGATCTGGGTTTTGATACCATTGGCGGCAAGGTGTTGGAACAGACCTTTGAGGCAGTGCGTTTCTACGGTGATGTAGTGACCCTGCTACAGCCCGATTCGGACATCAATTGGAAAACAGCGCGACTACGCAACCAAAGTATCTGCCTGGAATTGATGCTAACACCTATGCATCAGCACATTCGTGAAGCGCAAATGCATCACGCCTGGATTCTAGGCGAGTGCGCGAAACTATTCGAAGATGGGCGGTTAAAGATTCACATCAGTCATACTCTGCCGCTGGCAGATGCTGCCGAGGCGCATCGTTTAATTGAGGCAGGTGAGATGATAGGTAAGATTGTGTTGTTGATGGATTGATTGCCGATCTTACTTTTTTCTGTCACTCTGGCGCACATATATTTCGTCACTCCGGCGCAGGCCGGAGTGACGCAAACAATGATGGCTTGTTACCGTTCAAACAATGCAATCGATTCCACATGCGTGGTATGCGGAAACATATCCATCAC
>CBFCYE010000045.1:0-16121 GCA_965602225.1 uncultured Gammaproteobacteria bacterium
ACGAACCGAAGAATAGAATTTGAGTGCGTTACCACCAGTAGTGGTTTCTGGAGAACCAAACATGACACCAATTTTCATACGGATCTGATTGATGAAAATCACCGTCGTGTTGGAGCGCTGAATATTGGCGGTCAACTTGCGTAGCGCCTGTGACATCAAGCGAGCCTGTAGGCCAACATGGGTATCGCCCATATCACCTTCGATCTCAGCCTTGGGGGTCAGGGCAGCAACCGAGTCGATAACCACCACATCAACTGCCGCGGAACGCACCAGCATATCGACGATTTCTAGCGCCTGTTCACCGGTATCCGGCTGCGATACCAGCAGCTCATCGACATTCACACCCAGCTTTTCAGCATAACTAGGGTCTAGCGCATGCTCGGCATCGATAAAGGCTGCCGTGCCACCCAGTTTCTGCATCTCAGCCACCACATGCAGGGTCATGGTGGTTTTACCAGAAGACTCAGGGCCGTAAATTTCAATCACACGACCACGAGGTAGGCCGCCTATTCCCAAGGCCACATCCAGCCCTAGCGAACCAGTAGATACGGCATCGACATTGCGTATTGCACCTTCATCACCCATACGCATAATGGAACCCTTACCAAACTGACGTTCGATCTGACCCAGGGCGGCGTTTAATGCCTTACGCTTGTTATCATCCATATTTACTCTCCGCTAACTAAACTCAAGATTAACTGTTCATTCGTACAGTACTATACAAACAAACAATCCGAATGGCAACGACTGGTTTAGGTTTCAAAAAACACCATTCAAATCAGCCGTTCGCTGTTGCTGACCACTGTCGCAACGGCTCATAACGGACACCTGCTGGTGACGAAACCGAGCGCACCAGCGCGAAGTGATCAACCGCCCAGTCATATGACCGAACAACAACTTGCTCTGGAGCATGGACTACTTTACGGGCCAGGGTCATATGCGCCTTATAGGGCCGCGAATCAACCTCAATCCCACAACGCCCCGCCCCCGCTTGCAGCGACTGAACCAACTCAAACAAGGCCCCTGGTGTTTGGGTAGGCCCCCACCACAACACTCTTGGTTTACGCCAATAACCAAGCTCATCCAGCCGTAGAACAAATGGAGCAAAGCTTATTTCAGCCGCCATTACCTCCAACGCCTTACGCTGCTCTAGGGTAACTGCACCGACATATAGCAGTGTCATATGAAGGTTCGCGGCGGATACCAACCGCCCCGCCCCTGTAGGCAGCAACTCACTCGCCGTCGCGGCCCACGCCTTTTGCTGCTCAGCTCTAGGCCAGAGGGCAAAAAAGAGTCGCTCAGTTTCGCTCATCGTCAATCAAGTCACGCAAACCCTGTATGGCCATAACGACAGCCTGACGACGCACGGCCTCACGATCACCCTCAAAACACTCTATGCGACTAAGGACCTCGCCAGCCTGTCTGGCCCAGCCAAAACACACCGTACCAACAGGTTTTTCGGCCGAACCACCGCCTGGCCCTGCCACACCGCTAATGGCTACTGACAGCTGCGCCCGACTATACTGTAAAGCCCCCGACGCCATCTCACGTACAACCTCCTCAGACACAGCCCCAAACTGCGTCAGCGTATCAGCAGACACCGCCAGCATTTCTTGTTTGGCCTCGTTGCTATAGGTCACAAAACCGCGCTCGAACCAAGCCGAACTGCCAGCCACCGCAGTTAACTCCTGAGCCACCCAGCCACCTGTGCAGGACTCGGCTGTAGCCAGCTTCAAACCCTGCCTTACCAAGACCTCGCCCAACTGCTCTACCTGTTGCTGAAGATCCATCTCACCAAGCCTCCATGAATTTTATTAATCCCATTTAATAGGGTAGGATACGCCAGCTCAAATAACCTGAACACAAACTATCATGTCACTAAGTGATCGCTTAATCGCCCTGGTTCAATACCCACTGCCTCATCATCTGCTATCCAAGCTGATGTTCTGGGCGACTCGTTGTCGCTGGCGGCCGTTCAAGCTCGCCTTTACGCGTTTCATCATCAAACGCTTTGACATCGACATGAGCATTGCTGCCGAACAAGACCTGGACAGCTATCAGCATTTCAACGAATTTTTTACCCGGCCACTGAAACCTGGGGCTAGACCCATTGCCAGCGAAGCCGACGCTATCGCCTGCCCGGTAGATGGCACTGTCAGTCAGCTAGGAGCAATTGAGGATGGCCGGGTTTATCAGGCCAAGGGCCATGACTACAGTCTCAAGACTCTGTTAGGCGGCCTGGATCACCTTCAGGAACGCTTTGCTGGCGGTCAATTTGCAACCATCTATCTGTCTCCAAGAGATTACCACCGCATTCACATGCCCCTGACTGGCACCCTGTCAGAAACCGTCTATGTGCCTGGCCGACTGTTCAGCGTCAACCCAGCCACTACCCGTGCAATTCCGGAACTATTCGCTCGCAATGAACGCATGGTGACAATTTATGAAACAGAGCATGGGCCAATGGCTGTGATTCTGGTGGGAGCGATCTTTGTTGCAGGAATCGAAACGGTTTGGACAGGCAATTACGGCGATCAAACATTCCGCCCATTTGAACACTTCATCGGCAAAAACCTGCCTCAGGTCTCACTTGAGAAAGGAGATGAAATGGGGAGATTTAATATGGGTTCTACCGTGGTTTTGCTATTCGGCCCCGGACACATGAACTGGGACAAGGGCCTACAAGCGGATCAAACAGTCAAAATGGGGCAGCCAATCGGTCAAATCAAACCGGCCTCTTGATCAATTACTCAGCACTTCTCTAAGGGAACGAAAAGAGGAGACATCAAGCTCTTCAAACATGACACCAATACCGTCACCTGTAGCTCGCGCCACCTTGGCCTGCACCTTGTATTTAGTGTGATGCCCTGGTTCACCCAACCGAAACACAAGATCAACTGCCGTATCAATCTGGGGCTGCAACTGATGCACCTGAACAAATGCGCCGCTTAAACTGACGTCACGAGTCAGGCAATTTACAACCTCGACGTCCCTACACTTCAGATCAACACTGATCTGCACATCCCGCCTTGCCGCCCAACGTTTTTCCACCGACGCATCTCCAATCTTGTTATTATTTTGACACCCCTGCCACTCTGCTAATGTTAAGCAAAAATCGCGCCCAGTTCTAAAAACAATCATAAAAACATTTATAAATAAATATTTCGTATACAACTCATGCCATTACTAGCGGCTTCGAGATGAATAAGTCTTTGCTTCTTAAGAATTTGTTAATAATACAATGAAAACCTGTAAAGTTTTTCGACACCTCTACACTAGCAACGATCGACAGAAAAAACCAATACTTCACTAATCTCCTCAGCCCTGGCCGCCAACATCAGCAGGCGATCCAAGCCCAAGGCAACACCAGCGCAATCCGGTAACCCAGACGCTAGAGCATCAATCAAGGCCTGATTCATCGTCACAGCATCCAGCCCCAGCTGTTGGCGCTGTTTCAGGTCAGCTTCAAAACGTCGTCGCTGTTCGAGCGCATCACTCAGCTCATAAAAACCATTGGCCAATTCCATGCCGTTGATATAAAGCTCAAAGCGCTGTGCCACCGGCGGCTCAGTCGGTGCGACCCTGGCTAGCATGGCCTGCGAGGCTGGAAAGTCATAAACAAATACTGGCCCCGGCCCAAGTTCTGGCTCAATAAGGTGAGTCATAATCAGCGCCAGCCAATCATCAATAGCAGCATCGGCCAGTTCAGGTGGATTAACATCACGGGCCTGCAAACACGCGCGGGCATCTGCAGCTGAAAGCTCAAACGGATCCAGCTCAACATATTCTAGAAACAGCTCACGATATGTAATCCGCCGAGCCGGGCCAACCTTTAAAACGGTATCAATCAGAGTCTCGACCTCATCCATCAAAACATGATGATCAAAGCCAGGTCGATACCACTCCAACATGGTGAACTCAGGATTGTGCTGGCCACCGGCCTCACCATTACGAAAGGCCTTGCAGATTTGATAGATAGCTCCACTGCCGGCAGCCAACAGGCGCTTCATGGCAAATTCAGGGGAGGTCTGTAAATAGACAGTCTGACCGGCTGGAAACAGCGGTCCTTGGTAGTGACTAGTGAAACTTTCCAGGTAAGGATCGGTTGAACCTGACAGTGACAGCAATGGCGTTTCCACCTCCATCACATCTCGCGCAGAAAAAAAGGTCCGGATCTCAGCCAAGACCCGGGCACGCAATTTTATATTTTCCAGTGACGCCGTTGGACGCCAGTCAGAACTATTGTTCAAGGATTGGCCGACCTAGTCCTTAGAACGAGAGACGTAGTCACCAGTGCGGGTATCAATCTTCAATACCTCACCGATATTGATAAACAATGGCACACGCACCACGGCACCCGTTTCCAATGTGGCTGGTTTGCCACCACCACCAGAAGTATCACCACGCAGACCAGGATCTGTTTCAGTTACCGCCAAGTCAACAAAGTTTGGCGGAGTTACGGCCAACGGCACATCGTTCCACAGGGTCACAACACAAGTCTCTTCACCCTTAATCCACTGCGCCGCCTCACCGACAGCCTCTTTGGTAGCTTGATACTGTTCGAAATTATCTGGAACCATAAAGTGCCAAAACTCGCCATCGCTATAGAGATACTGCATATCCGTATCCATAACATCTGCAGCCTCAACCGACTCACCAGATTTAAACGTACGCTCGACGACGCGGCCGGTTTTCAGATTACGAATCCTGACCCGGCTAAATGCCTGACCTTTGCCTGGCTTAACAAACTCATTTTCAACGATCGCGTAGGGATCTTTGTCGATCATTATCTTCAAGCCACTTTTAAATTCACTGGTGCTATAGGTCGCCATATCGTCCTCGTTTATCAAACTTACCAACCGGGCTATACTTCACTGCCTCAGCCATTCACAGCCTTAACCGGATTAGCTCCCGGAAAACGCGCTATTTTAGACAAAATCAGCCCCATGTTACAGCACAAACTTATCCAACAAACGCAAAACAGTTGGCAACAAGGCATGGCCGAAGCAATTCGCGATCCTGCTGAATTACTCAGACAACTGGATCTGCCCGCAAAACTGCTCCCCAGCAGCAGTGCGATGACAAAACAGTTTCCTCTGCGCGTGCCGCACAGCTTCGTCGCCCGCATGCGCAAAGGTGACCCTGACGACCCACTGCTAAGACAAGTGCTACCTCTGGATGCCGAGCTTCAAGACACGCCCGGTTTCAGCCTTGATCCGGTCGGCGATCATTCAGCCATTATCAACCGTGGACTGCTGCAAAAATATCAGGGCCGGGTTCTGATAATGACTACCGCCGCCTGCGCCATTCACTGCCGCTACTGTTTCAGACGCCATTTCCCCTATAGCGAACAAAGCAGTCGGCCATCGCAATGGCAAGAGATCTGCGCTGAAATCACCAAGGACAGCAGTATCAACGAAGTCATACTCAGCGGTGGCGACCCACTCTCACTGGCTGACACACAGCTATCACAACTAGTTGAGATGTTAGACCGATTGCCACAACTGAAACGCCTGCGCATTCACACGCGTTATCCGATTGTGCTACCACAACGTATCAATAACTCATTACTGGAATGGCTGACCAACACACGGTTAAACACCGTCGTAGTGATACACAGTAATCACGCCAATGAATTTAACGATGAAGTGGCTACAGCAATGACAAAACTAAAGTCTGCTGGCGTTACACTTCTAAATCAAACCGTCTTATTACGCGGCGTGAATGACACTATTGAAGCGCTTAGTCAACTCAGTGAAAGATTATTTGAAAACGGCGTTTTGCCATACTACCTGCACCAGCTGGACAAGGTACAAGGAGCGGCTCATTTTGAAGTTGAACGGGAAAAAGCCCTGCACTTAATTACAGAAATCCGCAAAGTACTACCAGGCTATCTTGTGCCACAACTGGTCGAAGAAATCGCCCAGGCTCCCTATAAAAAACCTTTATAGCAATCTAACTGGCAGGTTTTTTATCTTCATCCTCAGCAGCTTCCGGCAATTCACCAAAACCTTCGAGACTGCCAAATTCATCATCATTTTCAATCTCGGCCAACTGCGCCAGCAAATCGTCCTCATTAATACCACTTTCATCAATAGATTGAATTTCTGACTGCGATTCCAACTCCGGCTCGGCAGCAACCTCTTGCGGAGCTGACAAGATAATCTCATCATCTTTGGCCAGATCAATCACCATAGAAGGGTTTTGCTCTTCAACCACAGCCTCGGCTTGCTGAGCCGCGCTCTCCTCTGCCATTGCGTGTAAAACCACATCTTCCAAGGACTCTTCTTCATCAACCACTACATCTGGGAGCTCGACCTCCTCAGGTTCAACTTCATCAATCACTTCATCCGGGATCTCGACCTCTTCAGGCTCAACTTCGTCGATTACCTCATCCGGGATCTCGACCTCTTCAGGCTCAACCTCGTCGATTACCTCATCCGGGATCTCGATCTCTTCAGGCTCAACCTCGTCGATCACCTCATCTGGAATCTCAACTTCCTCTGGCTCAACCTCATTAATCACCTCATCAGGGATCTCGACTTCTTCAGGCTCAACCTCGTCGATAATCTCATCTGGAATCTCGATTTCTTCAGGCTCAACCTCGTCGATAATCTCATCAGGAATCTCGACTTCTTCAGGTTCAACCTCATCGATCACCTCATCAGGAATCTCGATTTCTTCAGGCTCAACCTCGTCGATAATCTCATCAGGAATCTCGACTTCTTCAGGTTCAACCTCATCGATCACCTCATCAGGAATCTCGACTTCTTCAGGCTCAACCTCATCGATCACCTCATCGGGGATTTCTACAGACTCAGGTTCGGCAACGATATCCTCAAGCATCGACATATCAACCAGAGCTTCACCCTCATCAACATCACCCACCTGCTCAGGCATAGTTTCAGTTTCAATAGGCTCCAGTTCAGCTTGCAGATCCACTTCCAGCTCGGAGAGCTGATCCATTTCAGACTCGACAACATCATCACCGCCAAAACCTTCAAGCTCTGCGGCCAGTGCATCAATATCTGCCACAGAACCGCTTTCAACCTCATCCTCCAAGACTGGCACAACAGGCTCTTCAATTGGCTCAGGTTCTTTTGCTGCAGCCTTCTTACTGCCGGCAGAACCCGTCACTGCCATACGACTATATTCATGCATAGCCTGATCGATCTCGGCATAGGCCTTTTCCAACTCTTCTGATAGACGCTGATTTTCACCCTTGAGGTTTTCAACCTCGGAAGCAAGCTTTTGTCCATTCTGCTCCAAAATTTCTAGTTGTTGCCCCAGCCCTTCGGATAACTCTGACTGCTCCCCATCAAATCGTTCACGTATTGTTGAGATCGCATCCAGATGTGAAGAGGTATGTTCATGAAGCAACTTATCCAGGCTCTTCAAGGCTGTTGAATCACGCTGCATGTACATTGCAACTAAACGGTTATAAAAAGCATTCTCTTTATCACACCAATTTTTTGCCATTTCCTTATTTTCGGCCGCCACTTCATCGTTATCTTCCCCGCCGCCACAAGATAAGGCGATGCCCTCCTCCAACACTTCCTGGCGTTTGGCTGAATTGATTTTTAAACGCTTCTCCAGCTCAGCAAACGCCTGCTTATCAGCCTTTCTACGTTTTATGAATACAAACAGGACTGCACCAAGTATCGCAACCAGGCCAGCAACCACCTCAGCGATAATTATCAGGAACGTTGGATCAATCTTTATCATCGCCCTTAGCCTCCTTATCATCGCCGTCTGACTCATCTTCCGAACTAGGGTCTTTAGGCGTCCGGAACCATTTACGATAAGCAAAGAAACCAAGTCCTGCCAACAAGCCATTCAGACCAACAACCTTGACCGCAGTCATGGTCCAGTCGGGTGACTCCGCGTCATGTTCGCCATCACCCTCGGCTGGGGCCTCTTCATCTGCTGCCGCCGCATGTTCATCAGGCGTAGCTGCGTGTTTATCTTCTGCAGGGTGTTCCTCAGCCATCGGCGGTTTCAAACCGGCATCGGCCATAGCCTTGGCAATTACCTGTTCAGCATCAGGCGGCGTCTCATCAGACTGATCAAAGGCCACATCTACCGAGCCACTGCCAAGTTGAAAACTGCCCAGATCATAACTGACCTGACGACCATCTTTGCGTTCAGCCTGCATGGCAATTTTTACATCGTAGATATCACCCGCCTTAACCTTCATATCCAAACGCCACTCACCTGGCCCGGCACGAGGAATGTTTATTGCCTTGGCCGCCCCACCTTGTTTTTCTATTGTGGTATCAAGCAACAGTGATTCGGGATTTATCAACTCGGCAAAAGGCGTCAAGGTTAGTGAGTATTGTGCTGGATCACCCGCATGCTCCTCTTTTACCGTAACAGCAATGGGCTTATCGACAACACGAACAGTGCTGGTCTTAGAGCGTTTGAAGGTCATACCATCGACCTGCATTTCATAGACATATTCACCTGCCGTCAGCTGACCGCCAACTTTGGCACTGAAACGACCATCATGAGCATTTTTGTCTAAGCCAGCACCATCATCAGTCACTTGAATGGTTTTTTGATGCTCTCCATGACCCGACCTTTCCAGTGCGACACTAACAAAATCAAGAAACTCGGGTTTGCGAATCGTCTCGCCTTTTTCAGCCAGCTCAACATAAAAAGATGCTGAATCCTCAGCCAATATCAGGTTTGGCAATCGACTGGCGCGCACTTTCAGATCAGTCACCACCATCACCCTGTTATCCGGATCAAGCTCGGCATCCACAGACCATTCGCCCGCCATCGGTTTATCAATGGTAATCAGGTCATAACGTTCCTCATGACGCCAGCGCAGCCCCTCCTGTTTGGCGTGATGGTCAATCGCCTCACCCTTGGGTGACATTAGAGTGGCCGTTTGCGCCCCCTCTTTTCTAAACACCAGCAGGGTTAACTCTTTAATGCTGTCATCCACCAGAATTTTATTATCCGTCATTGGCAGAGTTTCAACCGGCACCGACTTCTCAAACAGTTTTAGAAAGATCCGTTCCAGCTGTGAGGCATCTTTGGCGATTTCATTCCAACCCTCAGTTGCAGACGACAACTGACGCAAAAAAGCCTTGTCAGCATCATCTGACAGGGCAATGGTATGCACGGTGACGCCAGCCTGTTTCAGGCGCGGTACGACTTCAGTAAGGATACGACTGCGTGACTCGGAATTTTTGTCAGCGTCTTTGGAGATATCTACTACACCATCGGTCAACAAGATAATGCTGCGATTGAGCTTGTCATCCGGCTCTTTCCAGTCCCAGGTGGACTTTTCCAAGGCGTCGGCAATATTGGTATACAGACCTGCTGAGTTAATGCCCTTAGCAACTTTATAGGCGTTATCTTTCCAGGCGGCGTCAACCTTGCCCTGCTTGACCAACATATTGACGTATTGGCCAAAAGACCAAACACCAGACTGCTGGCCTTCGGGAATCAACTGGGTAATCAGACGTAAGGCCGGGACACGAAGATTTTGGGGGTCATTCTTTTTCATGCTGCCAGACATGTCGATCAGAACACGAACATCGCTGACCTTTTCTGTCTCTGCAGACATATTTTCTGCGGCAATGGCAAAAGGCGTTGTCCACAACCCCAACCAAAACAGCACGGCAATCCTAAATTTCATTTAGAGGCTCCACATGAATCCATTCATCGGCCGCGGTAAAAGCCCAACTAAAAGCAACACCAGCGACAGTCCACAAAAAGACTATCGACCTTAGTTAACAATGCTTTAAAGTGGACTTCTACAAGAATAGACGAATAAGCAATCTATTCCATTGATATTTCGAGGATATAGAAACCAGTGGCGCTAACTATCTATGGCGAATATGCCAACAAGTGTGAATTTTGGGATTACGGGCAAAGTCTTTTGGCAGGGTTTTGGCTGACCAATCTTCAATCGAAAATTTTTCAGTCAAGCTAGGATCAAGCTTGAACTTTCTGAAATTATTAGAAAAAATCAAATCACCACCCTCTTCAAGCATAGCCATGGCTGACTCAACCAGCTGGACATGATCACGCTGAACATCAAAGGTCTCACTCATGCGCTTGGAGGTGGAAAATGTCGGCGGATCCAGAAAGATCAGGTCGAACTTGGCCCTTTTATAGACCCCACCCTGCTCCATCCACTCCAGACAATCGGTCTGTAGATAATCATGCTCATCACCACTGAAACCGTTCAACTCCATATTGCGACGAGCCCAGTCGAGGTAGGTATTGGACATATCTACTGTCAGGGTGGATTTGGCCCCGCCGCGAGCGGCATGAACGGTGGCCGTCCCGGTATAGGCAAACAGGTTAAGGAAACGTTTACCCTTAGCCATCTCACCGACCAGCTTGCGGGTAATGCGATGGTCAAGAAACAGACCAGTATCAAGATAGTCTGCAAAGTTGACTAGAAAGCGGCTGCCGTATTCCTCGATCTCGGAGAACTGCTTCTCTTCTGCCTGCTTGGTGTACTGAGCCGTACCCTTCTGCTGCTTACGCACCTTGAAGTAGATGTTTTCCTGTGGCAGCCCCAGCACCTCAGGGATCACCGTCATCGCCTCGCGCAGGCGAAACTTTGCCTTTTTGACATCGATGGATTTGGGGGCCTCGTACTCCTGCACATGCACCCAGGTCTGCTCACCCTGATACAGGTCAATCGCCACGGCATATTCAGGCAGGTCGGCATCATAGAGACGATAGCAGCTGACCTCGTCACGCTTGGCCCAACGTCCCAGTTGTTTCAGATTCTTGCGTAACCGATTGGCCAGCATCTCGGCACCCGGCCCAAGATCTTCCTGCTTGGCCGGGCGTGGGCCACGCTGCTCAGACATAAACCATTGCGGTTGGACATCAAAGCGCAGCAACTTGCATGGCAGCGGGCCATTAAACATATTGTGTTGCTTGACAGCACGTATGCCCATCAACTTGGCCAGCTCGGGATTGCCGGTAAACACTGCCGCCTGCCAGCCACTGAATTCGCGCTTGATGCGTTCGCCCAGCAGCTGATACAGAGGTTCAAGCGTATCGCGCTCACCCATACGTTCACCATAAGGCGGGTTAACCACCACCAGCCCCGCTGCCACCGCCGCCGGACAACTCAACTCAGCCAGATCACGTCTGGCGATGCGGATATGATCCTCCAGACCTGCCGCAGTGATATTCACCTGAGCGAACTGAATCGCCTTGGGGTGGGTGTCATAACCAACGATAGGGACTATCTTCTTCAGCCCCTGATGGCGGCGTTGCTGAGCCTCATCCAGCAGTCTCTGCCACAAGTCGGCATCATGCTGAGGCCAAGCCAGGAAGCCATAGTGCTGCCGTAGCAAGCCCGGAGCGATATCGGCGGCGATCATCGCCGCCTCAATCAACAGAGTGCCAGAACCACACATAGGATCCACCAGGCCGCCGCCAGCCGTAGCGATTTCAGCCCAACCTGCGCGCAGCAAAATAGCCGCGGCCAGATGTTCTTTCAACGGCGCGGCGCCACCCTCCTGCCGATAACCACGCCTATGCAGGCTGTCGCCGGAGAGATCGATGGCAATGCTAATTTCGTCCCGATACAGATGAGCATTGATGCGCAAATCCGCCTGCACAACATCAATATTGGGGCGCCCGCCGGTGGTTTCACGCAGCTGATCAACGATGGCATCCTTGACTTTAAGGGCACCAAACTGGCTATGGTGAATAGCATCTGAACGGCCGGTAAAATCCACAGCCAAGGTACTGCGCCCCGTCAGGTGTTGCTGCCAATCAATTTGCTGCACTGCCTCATACAAGGCATTCGCCGAATCAGCAGGAAACTTACCCAGCGGCATTAATACACGACCAGCACAACGCGACCAGAGACAGACACGGTAGGCAGTTTCAAGACTGCCCTTGAACTCTACCCCGGCGGGCTGTTCCCGCAACTCAGAGGCACCCAGCTGTTCCAGCTCGGACATCAACACTGCCACCATACCCTTGGGAACCGTGACAAAAAACTGAACAGGAGTTTGCATTATTGAGCCGCCAGAATTAACAAACCCGGATTTCGCTGTGCGCTATCCGGGTCCGTTGTTGCAGAAAATATGAAAATGACACTAACCGCTATAGCGTTGAAACACCAAGCAGGCATTAGTCCCACCAAAGCCAAAACTATTGGAAAGCATGATATTGGCGCCGGCATTGTCCTTGCGTTCACGCAGAATGTTTACCCCTTCTGCAGCCTCATCCAGATTTTCGATATTGGCAGAAGCGGCTAGAAAATCATGCTTCATCATTAGCAACGAATAGATCGCCTCATTAACACCTGCTGCGCCCAAGGCATGGCCAGTCAATGATTTTGTCGAACCAACCAGCGGCAAATCATCACCAAAGGTTTCACGAATAGCCTGCAGCTCTTTCATATCACCTGCCGGAGTGCTAGTACCGTGGGCATTGATGTAATCGACCTTGCCTTCAACCCCTTCCAAAGCCAAGCCCATGCACCGTACCGCCCCTTCACCTGAAGGCTGAACCATATCAAAACCATCAGAGGTAGCTCCATAACCAACCAGCTCGGCATAAATCTTGGCGCCACGGGCCTTGGCATGTTCCAGTTCTTCCAACACCAGCACACCGCCGCCGCCAGAGATAACAAAACCATCGCGATCAGCGTCGTAAGCACGAGAGGCCTTTTCTGGCGTGTCATTGTACTTGGATGACAATGCGCCCATGGCATCAAACATCATTGAGCCTTCCCAGCCCAACTCTTCTGCGCCACCAGCAAATACCATATCCTGCTTGCCAAACTGAATCTGTTCCATCGCGTTACCAATGCAGTGAGCACTGGTGGAACAAGCAGAACTCATGGAGTAATTCACACCCTTAATCTTAAAGGCGGTAGCCAGGTTGGCCGAGGTGGTGCTACCCATCGTCTTAGGCACCATGTAAGGACCAACACGACGGATTCCCTTTTCACGCAGAATATCAGCCCCTGCAACTGTATTAGCATGTGACGCACCACCAGAACCCACCACCACACCAGTGCGCGGATTGGAGACCTGATCGTCACTCAAACCGGCATCCTCGATGGCCTGAGCCATGGCAATGTAGTTATAGGCAGCGGCATCGCCCATGAAGCGGCGCTTCTTGCGGTCGATCAGTGCCTCAATATCGATATTGATCGAGCCATGCACGTGCGAGCGAAACCCCATCTCGACGAACTCTTCACAAAACTCAATACCCGAGCGCCCTGACTTCAATGAATCCGTAACTTCGTCTTGGTTATTACCAATACTGGATACAATTCCTAATCCCGTGACAACTACTCGTCTCACTAGTCACACCCTTCTTTACATATTTTCAGTGGAGGTAAACAAACCGACCCGCAGATCCTTGGCAGTGTAGATCACCTTGCCATCGACTTCCATTTCGGCGTCAGCAACACCCATATAGAGCTTACGCATGATAACGCGGGTCATATCAATGCGATAGGTCACCAGCTTCTTCTCAGGGGTGACCTGACCGCGAAAACCGACCTCACCCACGCCCAGAGCACGGCCACGTCCAGGACCGCCGTTCCAGCCAAGAAAGAAACCAATCAGCTGCCACATGGCATCAAGGCCGAGACAACCTGGCATCACAGGATCACCCTGAAAATGGCAATCGAAGAACCAAAGATCAGGCGTAATATCCAACTCGGCAATAATCTGCCCCTTGCCGTTGGCACCGCCCTCATTGGAAATCTTGGTGATGCGATCAAACATCAGCATCGGTGGCAACGGCAACTGCGCGTTACCTTCACCAAACAATTCGCCACGGCCGCAGGTCAGCAGCTCATCCCGGGTAAAACTTTCCTGTTTTTGCATATCTAACTGTATTTTTGTTGTTTCGCCGCGATTGTCGGCGGACATTATCAAGGGTGGCTTTTCGAAGCAACTCACCCCTTCCCCACGCTACTATTATTGGTCGAACATATTACCAGAAATGCCCCCTCAGAATGCCGTAATTTTATTTTCAACACCACATTCCAACCAAACCCTATATATATCAATCAAATACACATTTGTCATCATGCTCAATCGATATCACTTCAATCACACCTTCACCCCTCACCCGCCAATGGATATCAAGCTCATACAATCTGACGGCAAACTCTTTTTCAACCGAGCGTCCGACCAGATAGGCCGGCCGCGGATCCAAGCCCAGCACCTCGACGATTAACTGACGCAACTCCGGCCAGCGCTGAGAATGCTTCTCACATTGCGATTCAGCCTCAACCGAAAACACCACATCAAAGCTGGTAGCTGGTGCCTGCGGGGCATAATCGGCCCGGGCCTCAGGAATAGAATCCGAATAGGGCACGTATGGTTTGATATCCAACACAGGCGTGCCATCAACCAAATCAAGCCCCCGCAAGCGCAGCCGCAAGCCGCCCTTATCCTGCTCGATTCCTGCCACCTCAGCCACCGAGATCCCAACAGGGTTGGGGCGATGTGTGGATCGACTGGCGAAAACACCCACCTTTCGGTTACCACCCAAACGCGGTGGTCGGACACTCAAGCGCGCCGCTTGACCAAGGCAGTGGTGAAACACAAAGGTAATCCAGATATGAGAAAAGCCATCAAGTCCGCTAAAGGCCTCGGCGCGGTTATATGGAACAAACAGCTCTAGCCAAGCATTGGCAACACTGACCAAGCCCGGTTGACGCGGCACACCAAATTTGTCTTTAAAACAGGAGTGAATAACCCCGATAGGCTCGACTGAAAATCCCATAACGACCTGATTCTTAAACCAATGCCAACCCTAGCATAAAAAAAGGGCCGCAAGCTGCGACCCTTATAAAAGTCAGCATTACCAAACTGGCAAGGCTGTTATTTCAACATTAAATATAAAAAAAACGTCTAACAAGACATTAAAACAACGCGTTGGCGACAAACCAAAGCACCAGAACAATCAGCCCTGAACCGACAACGATGACTAAATCATCATCTGCGGCGCCACGTAGTTCAGACATAATTTCCTCCTGAGTTACAGCAATTCATCAATAAAAATCTGCCCCCTAGGCATAAACCTGCAACACCCGCAATTACCATAGTAAATATATGCAGTATTTCAAGAACGGCTGCACTCAATTTTTACGACTAAATATCACTCAACATGTTTAGCATCCTGTATCTCAAGCTGACCTTGCAACTCATCGGCTGGCGCCAACTTTAATCCCAGCTTCCGAGCCACAACATTATTGACCTGCACGGAAAAATATCTGGGGTGATTTTTCTGGACACCCACACCACACTCTTCCACCCAGCAATTCACCAGCTCGGCCGCATGCCGGCCAATTTGTTCTGGCGAGGAATACAAGGCCAACAAGGCTCCAGCTTTTACGTACGATTCAGAATAGGCAATCAATGGGGTTTTGCGGCGCAGGCTCGCCAACAACAATGACTGCACTGTGCGACGATTAAACAAAAAAGGATCGGGCAGGGCCAAGACCACATCGCTATCAACCACCAACTCATTCAAGATTTTCACCATACGCCGCCCTGACTGCAGACTGACATCATTTATCTGTATTTCATACTCAGAAGCGGCCTGCCTTAGGCCTTTTATATGTTTGGCAGAAACTTCACCATGCAAGTAGCCCAGACTCTTGATTGAAGGAAATGCAATTCGGGCCAAATCAACAAACCGATAAGGCGGCTGGTCAATAAACAAAACCTGATGTCTTTCAATCAGAAGATTGTTTTCGCGCAACCATTGATAACTACTGAGCGGCAACATGGTGTAAATCACCCGGCTATCACCGATATTAAATGTCGCTACTTTTTTAGCCGCCTCGACACCTGCAGCGATGATGATATTACCGGAATCAGCCTGGGCAGCCGGCCGGTAATCAGACGCCAGAACAAACGCAACACCCTGCTCTAGACTGACAGACGTAAGCCGCCCCTCAAAGCCCTGTTGAAAAGAACGGTAAAGGCCGGAGTCCTGACTAGCCAAAAGCAGCAGACGTGCGTCAGCATTGGCACAAATACCCAGTACCAACAACACAGTCCAAACAGTGCTTCTCAGCAACATCGCTTTATACGCGCCTATCCATTACTACACCGCCCCCACGGTTTCAGCCTTAATCAATCAAATTGAACCTT
>CBFCYE010000046.1:0-14589 GCA_965602225.1 uncultured Gammaproteobacteria bacterium
ACTCACATTGCTGTGGTCAAAGCCATGATCCGTGCAGCCAAGTGGTTGGATGATAACAATAATGCCAATCGTCCTGAAGCGGTGAAGATCCTGTCTCAATCTAACTATGTTGGTGCAGATTACGAGGTGATTGCCAATTCCATGACTGGTACCTTTGAGTATGAGAAGGGTGACATACGTGAGGTGCCAGACTTCAATGTCTTCTTTCGTCACAACGCTACATACCCTTACTACTCAGATGCAATCTGGTACCTGACGCAGATGCGTCGTTGGGGGCAAATTTCTGAAGAGAAAGCAGATAGCTGGTTCATGGATATCGCCAAGAAGGTTTATCGTCCTGACATCTATACCGTTGCTGCGAAAGAGCTGATTGCTGAAGGCAAGATTCCTGCAGCTGAGTTCCCTAACTTTGTTACAGAAGATGGCTTTCGTGCACCACAAACAGGTTTCATTGATGGCATTACCTATGACGGTAAAAAACCTAATGACTATCTGAAGAAATTCAGCATTGGTCTGAAGGGTAGCGACAAGATCTAAGTAATTATTCCCTCCCCCTGTTAGGGGGAGGGTTAGGGGGGGGGTGTCTCCGTGACCACCCCCATCCCAACCTTCCCCCTCACAGGGGGAAGGAGTTTTAAAACCAAACTCCTGAGATTAGGGTAAAAGTATGAAAACCAAGATTATCAACACTCTCGAAATGTCCGGTCTCTCATGGCTGGTGCCAGTGGTGCGCTTGAGCACAGGTGAAAATCCACGCGAACAACTCAACGAGATGATGACGGTGATTGGCTTGCCGCTGATTGCAATCTCTTTCTTTCTATTTGTCTGGGCTGGTGCCGCATCACAGGTTAAAACCAGTCTTGGTGTTCTGCCTGGCCCGAGCCAGGTCTGGGAGCAGGCACAGGGCTTATATGATGAACATGTAGCCGAACGGGAAAAAGAAGCCGCCTTTTACGAGCGCCAGGATGCGCGCAATGCCAAGAAACTGGCCAAGAACCCTGATGCAGAAATCAAGGTGCGTGAATACACCGGTCGTGCCACTTTTATCGACCAGATCTGGACCAGCCTGGGGACAGTCTTTACAGGATTCTTTTTCGGTGCGCTGATTGCCATTCCCATAGGTGTTGCCTGTGGTCTGAGTCAAAAACTCTATGGTGCCATCAGCCCATTGGTGCAAATATTCAAACCCGTATCACCGCTGGCCTGGCTACCGATCGTCACCATGATTGTCAGTGCCGTCTATGTCACGGACGATCCTATGTTTGATAAGGCCTTCATCACCTCGGCCATCACAGTCACGCTGTGTTCGTTGTGGCCAACGCTGATTAACACGGCCGTCGCTGTCGCATCAATCGACAAAGACCTGATCAATGTTGGTCGGGTTATACGTCTGCATTGGCTGACACAGGTATTCAAAATTGCCATTCCGGCTGCACTGCCAATGATCTTTACTGGTCTGCGTATCTCGCTGGGTATCGGCTGGATGGTATTGATTGCCGCAGAGATGCTGGCGCAAAACCCGGGCCTGGGCAAGTTCGTCTGGGATGAGTTTCAAAATGGTAGCTCCAACTCACTTGGCCGCATCATGGTCGCGGTGGTTAGCATTGGTCTGATCGGTTTTCTGTTGGACTGGTTGATGATGACGCTGCAAAAGATGTTGTCGCATGACAAGACTGCCGGGAGCTAAAAATTGATTCCCTCCCCCTGTTAGGGGGAGGGCTAGGGTGGGGGTGGGGTAGTTAATACTGTTACGAAATTTAAGTTTTTACCCTCCCCCTAACCCCCTCCCTTAAAGGGAGGGGGGATTACTGAAGAGGACAACAAAATGTCAGTAGTTCAAATGTTGAAACCAGAACCAATAGTTGATGAAATAATGAATAAGCCAAGCACAAAGTTTCAAAAATCTTTCCTTGATCTAAGTGGTGTCTCTATTGAGTTCCCAACTAAGAGGGGGCCTTACAAGGCGCTGGATAATGTCAACCTGAAGATTGCCAAGGGTGAGTTCGTATCCATTATCGGCCACTCGGGTTGCGGCAAGTCAACGGTGCTTAATATCGTTGCCGGTCTTTACAAGGCCACTACCGGTGGTGTGATTCTCAATGGTAAAGAGGTGGACGAACCCGGCCCTGATCGGGCCGTGGTGTTTCAGAACCATTCACTATTGCCATGGTTGACCTGTTATCAGAATGTTGAGATTGCAGTAAAGGCGATCTTCAAAGGCAAAAAGACCAAGCAGGAAATGAAGCAGTGGATTGAGCACAACCTGCATCTGGTGCATATGGATCATGCCATGCACAAATATCCAGCCGAGATCTCCGGCGGCATGAAACAGCGTATCGGCATTGCCCGGGCACTGGCAATGGAGCCGACAGTGCTGTTGATGGATGAGCCCTTCGGTGCGCTGGATGCATTGACCCGCGCCCATCTGCAGGATTCAGTGATGGAGATCCAGGCAGAGCTCAATAGCACCGTCATCATGATTACCCATGATGTTGATGAATCAGTGTTGTTGTCAGACAAGATTGTGATGATGACCAATGGCCCATCTGCAAGCGTCGGGGAGATCTTGAATATCGAGCTGGAACGGCCGCGTAATCGCCTTGAGCTGGCGGATGACCCACAGTACAACAAGTATCGCGCCGAGGTGTTGAAGTTCCTCTACGAGCGTCAGCGTCGGCCACAGGAGTAACTGGCTGCAGCATGGGCAGATCATCTGCCCATGCTGCGTATTTATTCAGATTGGCTCACGGGCAGGGAT
Source organism: uncultured Gammaproteobacteria bacterium (assembly GCA_965602225.1). GTDB lineage: Bacteria > Pseudomonadota > Gammaproteobacteria > Tenderiales > Tenderiaceae > Tenderia. The sequence goes on from CBFCYE010000046.1 coordinate 2,759, forward strand.
TAATGCCGTGCCTCGGTGCCTTCCTTCACCACGGTTAACTCGCCGGCATAGAGTTTGCGATGAAATAGCTCAAAGCTCATGGAATAACATATCTGCGCCAGTGCCGCGTTATAACGCAGCCCCTCATCACGCATGAAGGCGTGTTCAGCATTGAACTCGTGCCAGGTGAAGTTGGTGCCGGCATCGGTCAGGTGGCGATAGATCAGATCGCGGCCTGCCTGTGGGATGTGCGGATCCTGTTTACCAAAAATCATCAGCAATTCCCCCTTGATCTCTGGGATGCGATCGAGGCTGTTGTCATTCATGCCCTTGCCCAGTGAACGTTTGTGGATATCGGTGGCGTAAAAACAGACCGTTGCCAGCACATCCTCATTCATCGCCGCGCGGAAGGCCAAATGGCCGCCAATGCAGATACCCACAGTACCAAGTCGACCGTTGCAGTCCGGCAGATTCTTGAGATGGTCGAGCACCACGCGGGTATCGCTGTCATAGTGTGATAGTTCTTTCTCGATCTTGTAACGATTGCCCTTGTCTGTCCCCTCCGGCGTGTAGGGAAAGGCACAGCCAAGTGGTTCGAATTCATGAAAGATTTCAGGAATAGCCACGATATAACCTTGGCTAGCCAGTATCCGAGCCGTGCGCAGGATTGGCCCTGTGACCTGAAAAATCTCAGAGAACATCACCAGCCCAGGATATGTGCCAGCTGAAGCAGGGCGAACCAGATGGGTACGCATGGTGCCGCTGGGGGTGTCGAGGTCGATGTAGTCTTCGCTGAGAATCATAAGAGTTCCTTGTCTGTGATTTGTGTGCTGCGGGCAGGGTACTATTTTCAGTAGTGTTAGGGAAATGCACGCTGTGTGGCAGATACGTTGGTGTGACTGTGGATGTCTGCTTGTCTTGCACCCAGTTCTGGTTGTTCAAATAAGGTGAGCACGATGACGTGCTCACCTGAGTCGTTTAATTGCCAGTGTAATTGGCGGCGATGTAGTGACCATCCAGGCTAAAGAATAGGTAGATGGTTTGTTTGGCGGCATCGCTTACCTTGTCATTTTTATATGTAACTACCCATTCAGGCCCCTTGGAGTAGGTTTTCTGTTCAACGCTGGCAGATTTTACTCCAGACCAGCTGGCATCGATTTTTCCGGCCTCAGCCAGTTGGTTTAGCTTTTTTGAGGCTTTGTTAACAGCGGTGTCGCTGGAAATTGGGCCATGTGCATGTCCGCCATTAGCATCATGGTCATGACCAGAACCAGCCATCACAGGGACGCCAAACAGTAATGATGTTAAAAATAGTGTTGTGATTAGAGTTTTCATAAATCCTCCGAATGAGTTTAGTTGATTGAATCGTGGTGTTGTGGGGCGTCATGGGTGTTTGATTCATCATGTTCGTGACCGTGATCCGAACAGGCTGAGATTGAAATCAGCATAAAGCTCGCTGCCAGTGTTAGAAATATTTTACGCATTAGTGGTTTCCTTTAGTCAAGAGTGTCATGAGTTGTTTCTTTAATCATTTTGGCAGCCTGTTCTTCATCCATTTTTATATGTTCATGAATGTGATTGTCGCTGCTAAAGCCGAATTCATCTGGGTCGGTGACATGTGAATAGGCATGCATCTGCATCATGAACAGAAACAGCCCGGCAAAGATCAGAGCGTAATTGGATAGCAGGCTAAAGGCCTTAAACGAGTTCGCCTTACGCCAGCCTGCCAACAGTAACAACATGACGCTCAAGGCTATAATCTGCCCCACCTCGATTCCAACATTGAAGGAGATGATGTTCATCAGCAGCTGATCTTCACTCAAGGGCAGTTGTTGCAACCGTGTAGACAAACCCAGTCCGTGAATCAGGCCCAGACCGATAATCATCAGCAACAGGTTGGGTGCTTTGATATCCAGGTATTTTTTAAAACCATCAATATTGGCAAAGGCGATATAACAGACACTCAAGGCGATCACCGCATCAATTAAGAAATAATTGACCTGAATAGCATTAAACGTGGCAAAGATCAGGGTGGCGCTGTGCCCAAGAGTAAATGCGGTAATGTATTTAACAATGTCTTTGAAGCGGGTAAGAAAAAAGATGATGCCGAATACAAACAGCAAATGGTCATAGCCGGATAGCATATGCGTAGCGCCAATCCACAGGTAGCGTAGATTGCCACCCTCCAGAATTATTTGTTTCTCAGCCTCAGACATGCCATGGCCAAAGGCCTGGCTTGTTAGCAACGTTGCTAAGCCAGCCAGAAGCCAGCGTGATTGTTTGATCACAGATAACATAAATACCTCGAATCTGATTTTGTTTAAGACGACGTCTGGCGTCTTAAAAGATTAACTTTTGAGATGTGAAGTCTTAAACGAGGCGGGGTGGGGCGCGCAGCTTGACCGTGGATCGATCAAAAAAACTAAGTTTGGTATTGAGAACAATGGGTAATTCAATGCTGACCGATTGAGGTAATGATAGCGGCCATAAAAAGGCTGTAATAGCCGAGGTATGCGGCGTCTTATTCTTTCCGGTTGAGGAACTGTACGGGGGATCAAGCTCTACAATATTTAGGTCAGCGCTTTGGTGCGGCGAATCAATTGAGTCGGCGTGGTGGCCAGCTTGTTGATGAGCGTGGGCCTCAATACTATGCTGATGCTGGCTGCCATCGTGATCGTGATATTCGGCTAAATGGATATGCGCCGTTGACCACTGCATTGCCAGGAAGGCAGTGATTAGCAGAAACAGCAAGGTCTGATTTAGGCGAATTTTAGTCACGCATGCAACTTATATGAAAAAGCTTTTCGAGCCAAAAAGTATATAGAACCGTACTAACAAAGACCAGTCTAGCAGCGACGGCCAATATCGCCGTGACTACAGCGTCTCCTTAATGGCTTTCTGTTTCAGTGTTGCTTTTCTTTCCGCGGTATAGGCCCACCATTTTTGTGGCGCTGCCCCCTCCATAAAACGTACCGCAGCGATGAAGACATCAATGATGCAGTGGTCCTGGCGCTTGCCGGTGATGTCACACAGCTGGTGATACATCTGATAAGGGTCTTTACCGATTAGGTCATTGGGGTGGTGGATGCCGATTAACTCAAGGGCACGGCTGATGGCCTTGCCGATGTTGGGGATGTCTGTCAGGTTTTGGATGTTGTGTCTGTGCATGGTGGGATGATTATAGTCTTAATGAATAACAGTATAAATATAGAGAAAATTCCTGCCAAAATTATGGTCTATGATTGGAACTAAATGGCAATCCATTTCGTTATTTAGGTGAAGTGGTAATAAAGCGATCAAACAAATCGGCACAGCAATTCGGATTCTAAAAGGAGGTAGATCATGAACAAAGTCATTTTATTAAGCCTTGCCATCATTATTTCGCCCCTCATTTTGAGCCATGCTCAGGCGGCGGCGATTAACAACGAAATAATGCTTATCGCCAAATCAGACCTTGATGACGAAATGGAAGAAAGAGATCGCGACCGGGATATGGAGCGTGACCGAGACATGGACGGTGACCGGGATCGGGACATGGAAGGTGATATGGATCGTGATCGTGACAGGGATCATGGTGAGTCTGATGACGGCATGGTGCAAAAGTCAAAACAAAAAAGTAAACAAATGACCGGCGAGGATGACGGTGGTATGGAACAGGAGCGCAAGGAAGTGCGCGAACAAAACATGAAAGAAAACCAAGGCGAGTCTAAGCAAGAAGGCAAGTCATGGTGGAAATTCTGGCAATAGACAGCAAAGCAGAACAGAAGCATCAAGCCTATTAGCCCGCCCTGGTGGCTTATTTACACCGTAAAGAAGGCTAGGCTTGTTGTTTAGCTACCCAGCCTGGATGGCTGCTCACGGCATCAATTTTGTTATGGCATCGATAACCCGGCTTGGTTGGTAGGGTTTGATTATGTAGCCCCTGGCACCCATTTCATTGGCCAAAATAACTCGATCTCGATCTGCACTTGAGCTGATCATCAGTGCTTTTGTATTAGGTTGGGCGAGATTGATTTCGCTTAAGGCCTCAAGGCCGGTCATGACAGGCATCTCTATATCAAGACAGACAAAATCTGGACAGTGTTTTTCGACCAGCTCAACCGCTTGTTTGCCATCACAGGCCTGGCCAACTACATTAAAATTGGCATCCGCTAGAATGGCTGCCAGCAACATACGCATGGCAGAGCTGTCATCGGCTATCACCACGCTTGCATGTGCCGCCCCTTCAGTATTAGATTTTTTTGCTTGCTGTGCAGCTAAAAGAATCCGCTGGGCAAGTACGACCTGGTGGATATCTTTGATGATTTTTGCCTGGGTAAAGGGTTTGCGTATAAATCCCGATGCCCCGGCATCAGCCGCCGCTTTCTCCAGGGCGGATGATTCATTACCCGTAATCATAACCACGGCCACGCCAGGGTGGGCGGTATGGATTTCCTTTAATAGATCGAGACCATTCACGCCAGGCAGGTTGTAATCAAGGCAAATGATATTTGGTTCGAATTCACCTACGGCTTCGATAAGATTGCGGCCGCTGCTGAATTCGCCAAGTATTTCATGGCCTTCGCTGGCTAAAAGACTACGAAGTACGGAACGAATCGTATTGGAATCATCGACGATTATTATTTTTGCGGTTGGAGTTTTGGTTTTAATTGTCATGCTGGTTATAAGGCTAAAGTTCTATATTCGGGTTGTTAGGCGATAATCAATATAACGGTCGCAGAGAGGTCAGCATGAGCTTGTGGAGTTTATATTCCATAGGAAAAATGGTTATTAGTTCACTGTGGTAATGGATGCTGATTAGTCGAAGGCTGGCCGTCCCTGGGTTGTAGCTGTCGGTGTTGTGTTACGCCTGGGAAATCCATAGAAATTCACACGGAACCAGTAGCCTGAAGCTTGCTTTAGGGAGGGGCTCTAAGTGATTGAATATAAAGGGATGAATGGGGCGTGGTAGTCGTGCCTGCCAAAATGCCTTAATAACCCCCTAAGGTTGCGATAAAATGACACCAAGTCTTGATGCTAATGCTTCAGGACACTGTAGTGATTGTGCTGTATCACTTGTTTTGGGGTCGGCTTCATGTTGGTGGGTCATAAATTGCGTTGCGGTGGGGCGGTTATATTTTCTGCGCTCGCATCAGAAATGGCATTTGCTTCCTGCAGTAGCGGTATTCCGCGGCCGCCACAGAGTGGGCCGCCTACGTTTGCTGATTACCCCAGCTTTACCCTTAACTTCCAGCCGCTTGACCAACCCAGTGGTAGCGAGGGACATATCCCTGCCTGCACCATGGAAAGCGCCATTCATACCTGGCGTGGTGATATTCACCCAACACATACGACATCTAAGTTTCTAACCCAGCATGCCTGGTGGAGTTCTAATGAACATTGGCAGGGACCACAAATCGTTTCCGACGGTACTACTGATTATTACCATGTGATTGTTGGTGACGAAGCCGATGGCTTTGTGCAGGAGTATTACATCCCCTTTGGGTACACGATGAATTTTGAGGAGACCTGGCGCACTCCAAATCCAAGCACCATAGGATATCTCTGGGCGCCTAATCAGGCTATTGGTAGCAGCCTGACTGAAACCTGGCGATCGGCCTCCGGGGGCAGCGCAGATGTAAAAGGCGCAGGCACCACAATAATGGATAGGTGGATAGTGCTTGGCAGTAACATGGTGCCGGGAAACGGTGTTTCGCCACTAAAAGATATTAATCACTCCAGCTACGGGCCAATAGAATCAGGCAACGGTACTGGCAATCCCAACAAAGTCATCATGCGCCAAAAGCTGGATGATGGTGAGATGACGCAGGAATTTATCAAAAGCAGTTTCAGTAAAAAACCAAAAATCATCCAAGAAGTCAGAACGACAGAAATGACAAGCCTGGTAGAGATCGACATGCAGGCACATAGCTATAACGAATTTGATAATTCAGCTATGACGGTGGTTAATACATTAATCTTTGACAGAACCGGCCCCGGTTCTGCACCTGTGGCTGACTGGTCAATTGAAAATCCAGATGGTGGCAGGGGCTCAGGCAAAGTCGACTCTCACGTTGATGCCGGACAATATATCTATTCAGGTGGAGATGCCTCTATCGGCAATGCTAACGGCCAATACAGCTATGCTGATGGCGTTGGCGGCTTTGATTATGAAAACGCCAACTGGGAGGCCTACATGGACACCTGCGACGTAACCAATATCTGGTCTTATGATGAAAATCGGCCAACCTCTAGTTGCCCTTAAACCTGCCTGACTAGCTTACAGAGGCTTTTATTTGTTTCATGCGGTCACACGGTTCTTAGTTGGCGCAATAATATAAAACCAGCTAGATCGTCAGATATAGGTAGTAGCCAACGCCAGCCATCACGATTAAAAAGATCACCTTACCGATGATCAATTTTTTTATGAACGCTTTTCCTGCCACCTTGCTTTTCTCATCTTCTGCTGTGGTTTGATGTTCATCACTCATGCTCTATTCCGGTCACTTGCCTGAACAGCTCAGGCTTACATAGGGCGTTTAGTATAGCGTGATTGTAGCTAAATCATGGCTGCTGGTTTTGTATGGATTAAGGGAGTCTGGGACTGTTGCTGAGCGTTTAAATGTTGAATCTAAGAATGGATAGTGAAAATTAGTTGGAGACTAATATTTTTTAATACCATGGATAATCAAAAATAATGATCACCTCAGTACCCTCATCACCAGAGGCAATCTCGGCGCGGTAAACCCCGCCTGAGCCGGTGATCAAGCGCATACCTACGCCAACACTATAACGTACCTTTTGCCATAGCTCAGAGCTTACCTCAGCTACAGTCCCGGCCTCGGCAAAGAAGGCTGCCTGAATACCCGTACGCACATCTTTCCAAATTAGGTAATCAAATGGGGTCGACTCCTCTGTAATATTCCAACGATACTCAGCACCCAAAAAAGCACTATGGGCGCCTTTGAACCGATCACCTGGATAAGAGCGCAGGCGCAGATCTCCCCCCAGCGTACTGGCGGTGCCATAGGTTCGTTCATTGATAAAACTATCTACCAGCTCTTGTTCTGCTTGCAGGCAGGCAGAATCAGCCGGGGCGCAATTGGTGGTCAGCTCGGCCCTGATTGCAGAGGGGGCGATGTTGCCCTTGTTATTAACATGCGCATCAGAGCGATGAAAGTTAAACACCAGGGTATCTCTCTTACCCATAGGGATATAGGCCAGGGCTTTGAAATCAATTTTATAAAAGTCCACATCGTTGGCGTCGCCGGCGGCCTGGTCTTGATAAGTAATGCCAAAACGCAAACCATTTCTGGGGTCGAGAAAGTCATCGGTATTATCCAGCTCAACTGTAATCGACTTTTCCTTATTCGATGCCTCATAATTGAGTGTTTCAACCAGATTGCCATTGTTGTCTTTAATGGCATCGAGACGAAAATCGCCATCACTGTGGGCGTAGTAAAAATTGAGATGTTTATCATAAAAATTAAATATCAAGGTTGCGTCGAGCTGTTTCACAAAGCCGACCTCAAGAATATTAAAGTCGTCTTTATTGGTTCCATTCATGCCCCGGATTGAATAGTTGTTGATGTCGGCGCGGGTAATATCCTGATAATTGAATTCCAGGCTCAACCAGTCGGATATCAGCGGTACCTCTTCGCCATGCAAAAATGTACCGCCAGCATCACCTGTGACTTGAACGATATTTAAGTCCGCCGTGCTGCCACCGACATTGGCAATATTGCCCAGCAACAGCACGCCACTACCAATGCCTGGCTTGCTGTAGGGCAGGGGAACCAGAAAATAGGCGGGTACGGTTGGGTTTTGTTGTTTGCGTCGCTCAGGGTTGATATCAAAAGCCAGGCTATTAAACGAAACAATGCTGAGTAGGGTGAAGAGTATTATTTTTAATAACATGCCAGAGTCACCCCAAACCTATTTATTCGCCAATATTGGCTATTGTTTTTGTCTGCGTTAAGGTGATTATAGAGCTAAATGTGAGCACAAAACATGTGCCCAGCCTACAGGGCTAATCTATGAATAGACGACAATTTGTTTCACTGATAGGTGCTAGCAGCGTTGGCCTAGTGGGCTGGCGTTTTTGGCCCGAAGCGGGCATCTGGAATCCATGCCTGCCAGAGGCAACCCCCGCCGAGTTATTGCAGCATGAAATTGTGCAATCTGCCTGGCAGGGGATTGATCCTGATTTGATGTGGGACTGTCATGTCCACCTGATTGGGACTGGCGATAGTGGCAGTGGTGTCTGGGTCAATCCCGAGATGCAGTCACTGCTGCACCCGATTCAATATACCCAGTTCAGGTTTTATCTTAACGCCAGTTGTGTCGCCGATGGTCAGAGTGTCGATCGTTCCTATGTCGACAGGCTGATGCGCCTGCATCACGATTTCCGTCCCGGTTCCAAATTGATGCTGCTGGCCTTTGATCATTATCACGACCAGCAGGGGCAGCAGCATCAGTCGCACAGCCCTTTCCATGTTCCCAATGACTATGCGGCTGAATTGGTGCGTCGTCATCCTGAATCGTTTGAATGGATCGCGTCTATTCATCCCTATCGCGAAGACTGTGTCGAGGCGCTGCAGCAGGCGGTGTCACAAGGGGCGAGGGCGGTGAAATGGTTGCCAGGGGCTATGGGCATCGATCCATCATCACCACAGTGCGACCGCTTTTATGCAGCGCTAGCCAAGCATGGTCTACCGCTGCTCAGCCATGCAGGGATGGAGATGGCGGTCAATGTTGAAGGCGGTGAACGGCTCAACAATCCGTTGTTGTTACGCCGGCCATTGGAGCAGGGCGTTAAAGTCATCATCGCCCATTGTGCCTCCATTGGTGAGAGCGAGGATGTTGAGAGCAACAGCAAACTTAGGCGGCACAACCTGGACCTGTTTGCCCGGCTGATGGCTGAAAAGCAATACGAGGGTAGGCTGTTTGGTGATATCTCTGCCATCCTCCAGGTCAATCGCAAACTCGAGGTAATCGAACGCATTTATCAAACTGAGGCCTGGCAGCCGCGGCTAATCAATGGTTCTGACTATCCCTTACCCGGCGTTATGCCCGTCTTCAATCTACAATGGTTTGTCGAGGCTGGATATCTGCCTGAGTCTGAGGCCCGTGTGTTATCCCTGCTTCGGCGTTATAACCCACTGTTGTTTGATTTTCTGCTCAAACGACGCCTGAACATCAAGGGCGCCAGCCTGGCGCCAACTGTGTTCGAGTCGAAACGAATCTTTGTGGCAGATTAGCTTTGTGCATGCCGGTTCAATGTGTGCCATGCAACGATGCCATTGAATGGGAACCGTCTAATGGAAAATGGCTATGTTCCCTTTATTATTTTTGTTGCTGTCCTTCCGCATAAGCAGCAAACGGGCTAAGCAAAAACCACTTTGGAAAAGATTTAACGTATTTACTCTCACCGCCAAGAATTACATCCTTGTTTTTCATTGCCTTATCAATAGCAAGGCGGCCCATCCACACATCTGTTAGCGGTTTCAAGCAACCATCCACATATAGATTGATTTCATTACCAGGATCGTGAATACATAAATCAACTTGCCGGTCTTTAATAACCAGCCACCAGGTTGCCCGTTCCTTCGGCGCACCCCTTAAGGTGAAGTGAGCTGTAAATGAGCCTGTTTCGGGGAAATTCTCGCAATCAATTCGACGCTGGATATCCCACATAAGCAAAGTAGGGTCCAATTCATATTCTTCAAACTCCGCCAAAATGAACTTTTGCCCCCAAATCCCCAGCGTTTCAACAACCGGCCACAACTCCTTACCAGAGTCAGTAATAAAGTATTCCCAGCCGCGACCTTTGTCAGGTTTTTTGCGAGTAATTACCCCGACTTCCTCCAGCTCTTTTAATCGCTTAGATAACAACGAGGGTGACATCAACGGCACGCCATTGCGCAGATCATTGAATTTAGTGCTACCGGCAATCAGTTCTCGTAACAGCACAGGGGTCCAGCGTGTGGTGACTATTTCAGCTGCTCTAGCAACAGGGCAAAACTGGCCATAGCTGTTTGTTTTTTGCCGCATATTAGTGATTCCTTTAATTCCACCTAAGTACAGATAATGAACTATCTATGATGCTGGATAGTATTTACTATTCAGCTACTAATTCAACATATAGTTTCAAACAAGGGGGAAACAAAAATGATTAAACATACGCTAGCCATCCTACTGGCTTCAGGTCTTGTTGCTTGTTCAACAACAGAAAAACAAAGCTCAAATGTGGCAGAGCAAACTTTGACGGCCAAAGAGCAAGTCGCAGGAATCGAAAAAATGTGTGGTGAAAATATGGCCGCCATGAAAAAAAGCCAGGAAGAAAAATTGCTTTACTCAAGACTTGGTGAAAGAGAGGGTATAGAGAAATTTAGCATCAACCTCTATGCAGCCCATAAAGCGAACGAAAAAATAAGTCATTTATTCGCAAATGTTAATGAAGAAACAAATGTAAAGAATGTTACTAATTTTGTTGTTGCCAACTCTGGCGGTGGCGGACAATACATGGGTGGAAGTATGGCTGGCATCCACCAAAACATGGACATCACCCACGAAGACTTTCTGGCAGCAGGAGGAGACGTCCAGAGTGTATTAAAAGGGCTAGGCCATGGCGATAACGAAATACAGGAAGTGGTGTGTTTTCTAGTTTCATTCGTGCCGGAAGTCGTAACCAGATAATAAATGTAAAGAAGTACTGATCAGAAAATGGGGATAGAACCTATAAAATAGGCCTGTCCCCATTTTTTTATGATGTTAAATGTTTCTGAAAATAAACTAGGAAAGAAGAGCTGATTTCATTTCAATAAACTGAGATCTCGCCTCTTCAATGATTGGAATGAAACTATCAGGAGAAACGCCAACAGTCTCAATCGCGGATGAAAGAATATCAGGTGCATCGTTCAAATCTGACGAATTTATTTCAGCAATAACAGCAAGACGATTAGCGATATATACAATCGCCACCTCAAGAGAAAAATCTTGAGCCCGATCAGGCTCATGATGAAATTCAATGCACTCCTGTAATAGCTCGGGCAGTTTCCATTTTTTTGCAAGTTCGCTACCCACCTCACAATGGTCGAAGCCAATGAGGTCACGCTCTAATGAATAAAGTTCAGGTTCACTAGGATCTTCAATGCCCATCGTTAAGATCTTGCGGGACTGCTCGGGAAACTTGTTAAAAATAATCAACTGACCAATATCATGTAGCATACCGGCCGTAAACAGGGTTTCGGTGGATACCTGCTTGCAATTAGCCGCTAGCCCTTTTGCGATCAATCCACAGTAGATACTGTGAACCCAAAAGTTTTCTAATGTCACCAAGTCATTGGGCAAACCATCGAATGCCTTGACAGCTGAGGTTGCCAGCACCAGCTCGCGTATTTTTTGCATACCGATAACACGCACGGCTTTTGAAACGTTGTCTATCTTTGCAGACAGTCCATAAAAAGCGCTGTTTGCAATATGCAACATGCGGACGGTGAGGGCAGGATCTTGGCTGATCACTCTGCCTAAATCCTCAGCGGTTGTTTCAGGATCATCGAGAAGGGCGTTAACCTTGACGCAGGCTTCTGGCAAAGAAACCAGCTCGCCTACACTATCAATTACTTCCTTGGCTGTTAGAGGCATTTGATTTTTATACTTATCCTGGTTGATAAACAATGACTAGGAATATCTTTCTCTAATGCACTATTAATGTCAAACCGTTTTATGCCAGCAACAAAGCCGCTATTGCTGGTCCTAGTGACACACTCAGATCATGCTGTGGCACTGCTTACTGTGAAGTGTAGACCATTAGAGAATACTGCCACGACAAGCATGGTTAATGTGCCTGCCTAAAATATGTATGAGACAAG
>CBFCYE010000047.1:0-14549 GCA_965602225.1 uncultured Gammaproteobacteria bacterium
GCCAGCGCATATCGAGGGTGTGGAGCAGATGTTCACCAGTGGCGTCAAACAGACATAGCTCAACCTTCTCGGCATGCTCAGAGAACAGAGCGAAATTGACCCCCTCGCCGTCCCAGGTGGCACCCAGTGGATAGGGATTACCCGGCCAAACTTCAAGGGATTCTTTATTTAATGGCATAACCTACTCCTGAACATACTGGGCATTCTTTAATACAATTGCGGCAAAAGGCGGCAGGGTAAGCGTATGCGTCGACATATACAAGCAACAAATTATATACCGCATAAGCAGGCATTATATTACGCCCAGAGTTTCGTTTATCGGGACCTCATGAAACACCCATATCTGCGCAGGAAACAGGCCAATGAACGGCAGATATAAACGCTTTTAAGTGTGTAATCTGCACTGAATATACAAAAATTAAACAGCATTTTTTGGTTAATCTAACAGGACAAGCAATACTTGCTGGTCAGACCGTTCCGCCCTGCCCTGATTATGGTCAGGCCTGAGTTGTCCTGTTTCAATCCGCACCACTAGTGTGCGTGCAACATAAAAATGAGCTGAGCTGAAAAGCCAACGACTATCAAAACCCTTGTGCTTTAACCCTGCACCAACATGGCACAGTTCATGCTCACATAGATTCAAAAGCAGATAACTCAATGAGGCCCACCAAACCATGTTTTCTAAAACACTGGCGATAATACTTGCAGGCGGTATAGGTTCACGTCTTCATCCACTCACTGATGATCGCACCAAACCCTCGGTTCCCTTTGGTGGCAAATATCGCATCATCGATTTTGTACTTACCAACTGCCTTCACTCCGGCGTCAGACGGGTTTTGATGTTGACCCAGTACAAATCTCATTCACTACAAAAACACGTGCGCGACGGCTGGTCCATATTTAATCCCGAGCTTGGCGAATATATCACCCTCGTCCCGCCACAAATGCGTACCGGTGATAGTTGGTATTCAGGTACGGCTGATGCCATTTACCAAAACATTTACCTGCTCGAACGCAGCGGTGCTGAGCATATTATGGTTCTGCCTGGCGATCATATTTATCGCATGGACTATGCACCAATGATGAAATTTCATCAAAAAACCCAAGCTGAAATGACCGTTGCCTGTATGGATGTAAGCCTGGAAGATGCCAAACAGTTTGGGGTGATGTCTCTGGATAATGAACAGCGAATTAATAGCTTCATTGAAAAACCCAAAGACCCTGCCTCAATAAGCAATGATGGCAACAGCGTGCTGGCATCGATGGGCATCTATATTTTCGCCACCCAGAAATTACTCGAAGTTCTAAAACAAGACAGCAACGATGAGAGCTCTAGTCATGATTTTGGGAACGACATTATTCCGAAGATGATTGATTCAGGAAAAGTCTATGGCTATCAGTTTGGTGGTGACTCGGGGCGCGTGACACCCGATCGTTATTGGCGCGACGTGGGAACCATCGACGCCTATTATCAGGCCAATATGGACCTGTTAGACCAGGTGCCACCGATGAATCTTTATCAAAATGACTGGCCAATACGCACCTATTCAGGTCAGTACCCGCCGGCCCGAACTGTACCCGGCCAGTATGGCAGTGAAGGCATCGCCATTAACTCTATTATATCCAGTGGTGCCGTTATTTCCGGGGCTGTCACCCAGCACTCAATCCTGTTTAATAATGTTTTTGTCGATGATGAAGCCCAGGTACATGACTCAATCTTGTTTGAAGGTGTGCGCATCGGTCGAGGCGCACAGATTAGTCGCTGCATTATCGATAAAAATGTCATCGTCCCAGAAGGCATGCATATTGGTGTCAATGAGGATGAGGATAGAGAACGTTTTGAAATCTCAGCCAATGGTGTTGTCGTTGTACCAAAGGGATATCAATTTGAATAAAGACATAAAGCACGCTTAAGTGTACTAGCTCAAACTTGATCTGACAGGCGCTGACCGATCTATGAGAATCCTAATCGTCTCAATTTTCCAATCAACATCAAGTAGCCGTTAAAATGCTAAAAGCTGCCCTTCAAAAGCCCCTTGCCGCTCCTTCCGGGGCCGCAAGGGGCTAAATGATCAGAGGTAAATCAAACCATTTGTTTAATGCGCTTGATCAAGTCCCTACATGAATCTCTACAGTCTTTACAAACCTGGTGCTTTTTGGCGAATTCGTCACAGGCTTTTTCACAACTCTCACATGCTGCCAAACAGGCATCGGCAACCTTGGCGATATGTATGGAACTCAGTGACGCCATTGTGAAAAAAGCTTCACACATTGCCGCGCTTTCCTGCACTGTCTGGGCACAATCAGCCATATCGGTTTTACCTTGTTTGAACTCGGTCAAACAATGAGCCAAACAAATCTGGCTGGTACTCATGCACTCCAAGGCGCTCTTGAGTAGTGCATCATTGCCATTGCCACCATGATGGTGGTGCGCATCTCCTGCAGCAAAGGCCGGCCCCACAGCTGCTGCACCCAGTAATGCGCCGGCGCCAAGAATCAGATTACGCCTTTCAACCGATGTTACAGAGTCCTCTTTCATCTATTGCTTCTCCAGCTATATTTTCATGTCTAGCCCAAACTTACCGCACATCCTATTAGATACAACTTATTGTTTCCAGTATAAAAATAACCATGCGGACAATGAGAACTTTCGGACAAACAAAAAACTATGGCTTTACCCAACCCAACGCGGTCGTCAGTCCAAGTAATATCAACAGGACACTGGCTCCCACTTCCAGGCTTGGCCGCCAGTGTTGCATGTGCTGCCGCAGTTGGCGACCAAAGTGAGCCACACCGAAACCAAACAACAGGGTCGGAATAATCACCGCTCCGGCACCAAAGCCCAAGCCCAGGCTCAAGCCACCAGCGGCACTGCCCGTGGCCGATGCAGCCAGTAGAACAGTGCCCAAAGGAGCACAGGGATTAAAGGCCATGCCAGCTCCCATAAAAAAAAGACCGCCGGGCAAAGTAGGTCCGGAGGGGGTTGGGGCATCCTTAAGCTTGCCTAGCGGTACGGAAACCGTTGTTGATGTTGATTTGTTACAGCCAATCGACTGAGAACGCCGACTCCGCCACAACAGCGACAGACCGACGACGATGGTCGCGCCACCCAACAGCCAGCCAATCAGCGGTGTGGCCAGCCATTTTTCCAATGCCTGGCCAAGCGCACCCGCAGCGACACCGAGCATGGCATACCCCGTCAGCCGACCAGCTGAGAACGGTGCAACTGTAAGCCAAACCTGGCGCCGACTATTATCAGAGGCGACAAACACCGGCCCCAGATATGGCAGGCAGGTGATATTGCATGGACCAGCGCCAAACACCAGACCCAGCGCCAGCGCCATAGGGATGGTAAGAGTTGTAATTTCCAGGCCTGACAACATAATCAGCCTTCCCTTTGCGGTGCGGTTTTTTGCGTATTACGACGCCCTCGCCACCACGCCAACAGGCTGGCCTTTTCCCACTTGGTCTGGGCCTTCTTGCGCTGTTTGAAATAGGCAGGGTCAGAACTGAACACAGGCAGGCCTGCATATTTAATCTTCAGCACATCCTTGTCGGGACAAAACTCAACACAACGGCCGCACAAGGTGCAGTCCGGAAAGGTGACATCCTTGCTGGTCATGTCGGTGTGAATTTCACGAATATCCATGGGACAAGCCTTGGCACACAGGCCGCATTTTTCACAGCGCGGTTTGGCTGCTTTCATCAGTCGCACCAAACCCAGTTTTCGGAATACCGCATGCAAGGCAAGCATCGGGCAGATCCGGCAAAACGGCTGGCGCAGGGTTAGCGCCAGTGCAAGCATCAGACCAAACAGAAAATCCGCAATCACCGACAACACCAGATAACCGGTGCTAGAGGTATCAACATAAAGTTGCGAAACATCACCAGTCAGCAGGGTGGTCATAATACGGCTGGGACAGATACTGCAAAACGGACTGCCCAGCGAATGATCAACCAGGTTAAGACCGGAGAGAAACGGAAAGCCAAACACCAACAGCCCCAGCATTGCCCACTTCACCGGCCGCACCTTATTCACAGTTGTGGCGGAAAGGGACTCCTGTTGCTGCAGGCCAAGCTTGCGCCCCAGCATGCTGAACACTTCCTGAAAAAATCCCAGCGGGCAAATCCAGCCGCAAAAGGCCTTGTTCAAGACCACAAACAACATCAGAAAAGTGGCGAAAGAGGTAAAGAATGGCAGCGCCACCTTGAGGATATCGCCACCATCGAGCACAGCAGCACCAATACGATGCCCCACCTGGTGTTGAGCACGGATCAGAATGCAGTAGTCAGCAGTTTGCGAATCATAGGCACAGGCCAGTGCCGGTAGCGCCTGGCTCAACTTGTCGGCAGCAAAGAATCCCACCAGCGCAGAACCGTAGACCAGCAACAGGAATGACAACACCTGCACCAGCTTGCGAAGCAACGAAAGATTATTCCACAGTGGCATTATCCTACCCTGCCTTTTTTATTTGTTTTAGCTTGTTGATCTGAGTTGCGGATAGCGCGGCGATTAAGCGCCAGTCCACTGACAAAGCCAACCCCAAGCACTGCCACACCAAGGCCAAGCGATTGCCAATGAGCCGGATCGGCATGATATTGAGCGCTGAGAGTGGTCGTGAAAGTCTTGTCATCGCGTTGCAACTGACTGTTGATCACAAACTCAACCGGGCGATTGTTGCGTCGGCCCTCTTTAACCTCGGGAAGGTCATCCGGAAAGGTGAAACGCACCGCACCGGCACGATCGGATGTTGCGGTTAATTCCGTGCCATTGGCAGTGCGCAGTATCAATTTCGAATCCGCCACCGGTTTACCCAAATAACGCAGGATAAAGACGGCATCATGATTGGCGTTGTAGTGCCTGTGCTCACGCGGTAAAGGCGCCGGCACAATCTCTAAGCGGGTCTTGACCGCCTTATTGATCAGACTCGGACTGTAGCCGGAAGGCTTGCCACGCATATAGAGATAACGCACGGCAGACTCTATGGTTTTGTCATCCGGCTGCGACTCAGCAACAAGGGCATGATAGTTGTCCATGCTGGTGGAGCGAACCTTGACCACACCATCCTCAAGTTCGATATTTTGTTTTTCAAGATCCGGCTTCAACAATACCGCTTCCGCTGCCCCCCCATTCAGCACATAAGACTTTGGGGCGCGGCGATCGGGGGCATGATCTTTTTTATGCTTCACCGGTGCAGGCTCCCACACCAGCATTGCTTGCGCCGCACCTTGAACAGAAAACAAAAGCATACCCGCCAGCACAAACTGTGCTGGACGGATGCCCCGCTTGTTAACACTAGAATGCATAGTTGACACCGGCGTAGTAAACCCGGCCTGGATCAACGAAGAGACTGGCGTCTTCCTGCGTCAGCACATCATCGCCATTTCTATCCTGAGTCACATAAGCGGTGCGGAAGTAGTGATTATCAAGAACATTGTTTACCTTGACGAAAAATTCCAGTTCATTACCTGCCAGTTTGGTTGCATATCGTCCCTGCAGATTCAAAAAGCCATAGCCCGGCATCTGCACCTGATTCTCTTCATCGGCATAAGACTTGGACTTCATCATCAGCTCAGAGATAAGGGTCAACTGCTCGGTAGCTTTGTAATAGCCCATAATCTCGACGCTATGCTTGGGCGTTCTAGGCAAATAATTACCGACCAGATCATAGACATCGTCATTGCCGTCAGCATCGGCATCTGAACCTGAAGTAAATGGATCATGACTCGTATACTTGGCATTCAGGTAGGTATAGGCCAGATTAAAAGATACTTTGTTGGCCCGATCACTTCCCATTGACAGTTCCAGACCACGATTACTGGCGTCACCGACGTTATCGTATATCAATGAGTCTCGGTAATATGTTCCCAGGTTCCGGCTGATAATATCCTTGGTATCAATCTGAAACAGAGAGACTTCATAGTTCATTTTGTTGTCGCTAACAAACATGTCACCACGCAAACCAATCTCATAGTTTATTGCGGTTTCAACATCGAGGCCAAGATTATTTTGTTTCTTGGAATCAAAGTCGCCCCAGTATTTCTGGCTAATAGTCGGCACACGAAAACCGGTGGAGATATTGGAGAAAATCACCGAGGCATCACTAACACCGTAAGCCAGGCCAGCACGATATGATGCATTTTTAAAACTGTCATCACGACTGGTAGTATTCAGGCTCCAGGCGCTGCCATCGTAATCATTGACCTGTACAGAATAATCAAAATCCTGAATATCATAGCGAGCATTCAATGTGGTGGTCAGTTTGTCAGAAACAGCATTTCGCAACTCACCGTAAACAGCATACTTACTTTCATCGCTGTTCAAGTCTGTATATTCGCCATCATAATAGTTTGAGGTTCTACCCCTTACGGTGGCACTATAAGTTGCAACGGTATCAATACGATCTTGAAAATCTGTTTTACCAGCATCCAGGCCAATCATAATGGCTACAGATGGCTTGCCTAAGCGATATTCGGTTTTGATACCCGTTTGAACCAGGTCCTCTTGACTCACTGTACCGTGCATATCCTCCTTGCCATCAGCATTGCTATCATAAGGTGTTGACTGAAAATCAAACAAGTCGCTGTAATGATAAGTACTCACCATGAGATTAGAGTCGTTATCGAAGGACTTCTCATAGGTTAAAAAATACTTATCAAGACTGACATCATTATCTTTGGTGTAACTAATATTGCCATCTGAAACACCCGCCGGGTTTTGTCTGGCCATTGTTACGCCCCTGACATTACCCCTGATAGATTCCTCATATTTATTGGTTACATCGGCCGCAAAGGTAATATCGCTGCTGTCATCGATGTAATATTGCAACTTACCGTTGATAGACTTTGTTTCCAGGGCCGACTCTTCCCAGAAACCATCATCAGTACGCAGATTGGCATTAATATTAAAGGCCAGCTTTTCATTACCCTTATTCGCTGATGCCACCACATCACGGTAACCATAACTACCTGCTTCAACCTTGGCGCTATACTCATTCTTGTTTTTGGCCTTTTTGGTGGTAATGATCACCGCACCGGATCTGGCGGTATTACCATAAAGATAAGAGGCACTACCTTTAATCACCTTAATGGTTTCGATCGCTTCAAGATTGATTCTGACCTTGCCACCATTTTGCATCACAGGCACGCCATCGATTACCACGGCAACACCAGTATCCTCAGACATGAACTCCTGCTGACCAACACCACGCATATGGATTTCGGCAACTTCACCACCACGTACATCGGCACTAAGCCCAGGAACAGTCTGCAACACTTCATTTAGGTGTTTAGGACTTATGACTTCAATCAACTCCGCATCGACGGTGCTCACCGTTGAGGCTTCACTCTTCGACTGCTTGTTAATTGTGATCGTCGACGACTTGACGACAACAGTCTCAAGTTTGACGATATCCTCCGCATGCGCAACTGGCACTGCTGAAAAACAAAGCCCTAACAGAGTGCCGCTTGTTACAAAACTACATACTTTCATCTTCTTCCCCTAAACACTAACAACCTCAACAATGCTTTAATAAAAACGGCATGATCAAATCAATGACCGATGCACTACTAAACCACGTTGTTGTCTTATTCTCCGAAGTGACAGCCATCGCTTTTATCCAATTTTTATCGATGGAACTCACACCATATTTTTATGGCAGGGGAATCATAATGGCGTTTATGAATATTGAAAATGTGGTTTATTGCCGCGCGACAAAGTGTCACAGTTAGACCAGCAGGTGTTTATGCCTTGATAAAAATCAGAGCATTGAAGTCAGGCCAATCATTTTCAATTATGAAAAAACAGAAATTTACGCACACAAAAAATAAAATCACTCACGGTAGCCATGTCCGTCTACCGTGAGTGTGCTGAAAGATTCAGCTGGAGGGATGTATCAACATCAAAGGTATGGGAGGGAAACTTTTACCTCAATGCTGTGAACAGAATAACGGCAAGATCGCTTTATGTGAATGTGACACAGTGTCGCGTGACAGAATGTCGCATCTTAATCAAAGACAAATCGAAAAAGGCAACAGTCCCGTCATCAGCAAACTATTATTGTGCCATTGGTCGTCGCTGCAACTTACGCTGCAGAGTACGACGATGCATGCCCAAGGCGCGGGCAGTGGCCGAGACATTGCCATCACACTCAGCCAACACTTTCTGGATATGCTCCCACTCCAGTCTATTTACGGACAACGGCTGATTTGATACCGAAACACTGGCATCACCCTCTTCCTTGTGAAATGCCGCAACCACTTCATCGGCATCGGCAGGCTTGGCAAGATAATGGGTTGCGCCCAGCTTCACCGCTTCAACCGCTGTGGTAACACTGGCATAGCCGGTCAACACGACGATGCGGGTATTACCATCCAAGCCGATCAAATGCTTGACCAGCTCCAGTCCTGACTTGCCTGGCATATTTAAATCCACCGTGGCATATTCCGGCGGATTTTCCCTGCTTAACTTAATAGCCTCATCAACATTGTGAGCGACCTTTACGGCGAATCCACGTTTGGCCAAAGCCTTACTCATAACATGAGCAAATATCTCATCATCATCCACCAGTAACAAACTGGGCAGATTCTCATTGAATTCATCTACGGACATTTTTTTGTCAAATCTCCAGTGCGGTTAATGGCAAGAACAAACGGGCCTGGGCACCGACTGCGGGGAGGTTTGTAAGTTCGAGCGAACCTTTATAGCGTTCAAGCACAGCCCGGGCCAGATAAAGACCTAGACCATGCCCCTCTGGCTTGGTTGTAAAGAACGGTGTGCCAGCAGAACCTTGTACCACTGCATCCAGGCCTTTACCTTGATCACGCACATCCAGGGTTAACTGCTGTCTATTCCAGTTCGCCTCAATCTCAACATGATCAATCGAGGCATCCGCCGCATTATTGAGAATATTGATAATGGCCTGGGTCAGGGTCTTGTCGGTCAATATATGAGGTGCTGGATTTTCTCCATGAAAATCCAGTGTCACCTGTGCCAGAGGACGAATTACCTGCCACTGGTTAACTACTTCACGCAGATAATCATCGACGGCAACACTCCCGCCACCCTCGCCCCTCGCTTGGCCGGTGGTGGCTGAAATATCTGAAATAATTGCCTTGCAGCGCTGCAACTGAGTACGAAAAATATCGGCCTTTTCGACAACATCAGGATCATCACCGTGATCGTATTTCAACTCACCCGCCAGCACAGCCATGGTTGCCAGCGGTGTCCCCAGTTCATGAGCCGCACCAGTCGCTAGTGTCCCTAAAGCAACCAGGTGTTCATCATGCAAGGCCTTCTCCCTTGCATTGGCCAAGGCCTGATCGCGCTCACGCAGACTGTTAGCCATACGTACCATAAAAAACACCACCAATCCTGCGCTCAGCAAAAAGCTAAACCACATTCCCAGTACATGCAGGCTGAATTCACTGTCATGTTGCATGGAGTGCATACTATGAGCTTGCGGTAAGGGAATGTAGTAAAACATCAGAACGGTGTAACAACCAACAGTGAGCGCCGCCATAAACCAGGTGAATTTCTGTGGCAGGATCGAGGCTGTAATCACCAGCGGCAAAAGAAATAAGGTAACAAAAGGATTGGTATAACCACCCGCAAAATAGAGCAACAGCGCCAGTACCACCGTATCCAGCGCCAGCTGCAAAGCAAACTCGGCGGAAAACACCTGGCGCGCACGCTTGAGCCGAAACCAGGTAATGATATTGATCGTTGCGTGCAGGCCTATCACTAGCAACATCGGCAGCAGCGGAAACTTCATCTGCAGCAACCAACTTGCCAATGCCAGAGCCAGAAGCTCACAGCTAATGGCGATACTGCGCAGTAGCAGCAGACGCTTGAGATTAATAGTTGCGGTGTTATCCATTGAAGCTGACTTAGTGGTGGTGATCATGGCCGCTCATCGGAGCTTCTTGTTGCTCGCGCATATCACGCACTACGGCTTCAACTGCCACCTGCTGTTGACCTGAGAAGTGCAGTATTAACGAAACTGATTGATCAGTTTTAAGTTTATCTTTCAATGCCATCACCATCAGATGCATAGCCCCTGGCGCCAGCCTAACAGTGGAGTGAGAAGGGATAACCAGCTGCTCAAGCTTGCTCATACTCGCCATGCCGTTATCTGTTGTAGAATGATGCATCTCGACCTTACCAGCTATAGGACTGGATACAGCCTCCAGCACTAAATCTTGCGGACTATGATTCTGAATCTCCATATAACCCGCTGTCATCTTCATTATTGGCGGTGGCAGGGTCAGATAGGCGTCCACAACATGAAGCCCTTTAATTCCCCCCATTGCACTGGTATTAGCATTGGCATTTACAACAACAAAACACAAACCAACAGCTGCAAAGGCCAGACGAACTAATTTCATGATTTCTCCTGCAATTTAATTAATAATTATCGAATTTATTGATGCAAGAATATCGTAATATTGTGTACCGCACAGCGTGACAAATTGTCGCAACCAGGCGTCTACCCGCCCCTTATTCAGATAGTCTAACGGCACTTGATGAGCCTTTAGGCGTGATGCTGACACTTGGCAGTCGAACTCATCGACTATGGAGAAGTTGACTTTATTTAGTGATAGAGAAATGCAAATGTGAGCCGAGGAAATATGGCGGCTGTGGGCACTTTTCGGAAGCTCAATCGGACAGTGTCTGTATGATCAAGTCTGAGCTAGCACGCTTAAAGGATTGCCGTGAACGCCTCCGGACTCCAGCCATAAGCCCTACTGCATTTTACCTGCCCAGCAATATCACGTATATTTACCGCCCTTTTTTGGCCCGGTGAAACGCTTATATGGCTCCTATTTGCGGCATTGATTTTGGTACATCCAACTCCACTATTGGAATAATAGCGGACGGATGCCCACAACTGCTGCCTTTGGAACAAGATCAGCGAACTCTGCCGAGTGCGCTATTTTTTAACTTTGATGAAAACACAGTAAGCTACGGCCGCGCCGCCATTGATGATTATATTGATGGTGAGTTTGGTCGTTTTATGCGTTCCCTGAAAACCATTTTAGGGACCTCTTTGGCGAACCAAAAGACTCACATCAAGCAGCGCCAGGTTAGTTATAGCCAGATCATCGGCGAATTTATAGCTGAAATGAAGCGCCGCGCAGAATTACAACTGGATCAGCCATTGGAACGGCTTGTGCTTGGCCGTCCGGTGCACTTCGTCGATGGTGACAAAAACGCCGATGACAGCGCACAAAACAGCCTGGCTGATATCTGCCGCAAGATAGGCTTTAAAGAGGTCGAGTTTCAGTTCGAGCCGATTGCCGCGGCACTGGATTATGAGCAACAACTGACTGGCGAAGAGTTGTCCTTGATTGTTGATATTGGTGGCGGCACCTCTGACTTCACCATCATTCGGCTGGCACCAGAAAATCGAAAAAAGGCCGAACGTTACCAGGATATTCTCGCTACCACAGGGGTTCACGTTGGTGGTAACGACTTTGACCGCCGCTTCAATCTTGCCAAGGCGATGCCTGAACTTGGTATGCGCAGCTTTATGAAGTCAGAAAAACGCCTTGAGTTGCCATCATCACCCTACTTTGACCTTGCCACCTGGCATTTGATCCACAATCAATATCAACGTAGCAATATCCACAGTATGCAAGAACTGCTGCAACATGCCGAACAACCAGAATTGATTGAGCGGATGATCAATCTGCTAAAAAATCAGGATGGCCACAGGCTGATTGGCCAGGTTGAGGCATGCAAAATCGAGTTGGCCAGCACAACCGCGACCAAGCTAAATCTTGATTTTATCGAACGCGAGCTCTACCTGGACTGCCAACGCGAAGAATTTGATGAAGCAACCGCGCGCGAGGTGGAAGCCATCGCCAACACCATCCAGCAGAGCTTAACCAGCGCCCAGATAAACGCCGAGCAAATCAGCAGCGTATTCCTCACTGGTGGCACTACGGGTCTACCATCAGTGCGCCAAGCAGTGACCGATGCATTTCCGAATTGCAAAATTGTAGAAGGTGACCGCTTTGGCAGTGTCGGCATGGGGCTAACACTCGATGCCATGAGACGATTCGCTTAGAAACAGATCATCTGTTTAACACCATCAGAAAACACCTAGCCTATCACCGCTCTTAAAGCCTCTGAGCTTTTTGCTCCAGTCTTCTATATGGGAACAAACACCAGGCTCACCACATCGTTTGTGTAATCGCCAGTGGTTTTATATTCCCGGTATCCCTGCGACATGGCGGCACCAATGGCGTAGTGATGGCCATTGAAGGTATGGATGCATGAAGTACATTTCCCCGACTTTAGGGCAAAGAATTGTTTATCCAATAACAATTCTTCACCGACTGAAAACTCTGGATTGGTTGATGCGATAACCCGTCTATTGCTATCGGTAAAAATTCCAAAAGCACCTTCAATAATTTTACCGTTATTGTCTCGCGGCAAGGTATCAGTAAGCATGGCGTTAAACTCTGGTTCAGAATCAAAAACGATACCAATACCCCCTACGACTTTATCTGTGCCCGGTTTCAGAATCGAGCTGTTATAGATATAGGTGTGACGGTTGTCATAGAGGTGCGTAGATGCAAAAGGTGAAACTACATATTGTTGTGTTTCGTGAACGTTGAGTGCGGCCTGAATAAAACCCTCTAAGGGCAAGCTGGTTCCGACCAGGGCTGTTTGCTCTGAATTGGATACCGCTACAATCTCACCAGATGTATTAAAAAGAAACAGATTGGTATAGACCGTATAGAGATTGTTGATGTATGTAAGAATGGTCGTTAGCGATACACGATCATCATCACTTAAGCCCGGCTTTGCCATCAACTCACGGAATTTTGTGGTCAGCGCCCACCAGCGAACGTCATTGGCACGTTCATAAAGATTTCTATCCATGATATCAACAGCTAAAAGCGCCTGAAACTGAACGTCACTCAGCAGTGATGATATGACGGTGCCGTAAAGGTTAGTGATTGAATTATCAAACACCTCTTTGGTTTGTTTACCTATATTGCGAATCTCATCTAGCACCGGCATAAACTCTTTGGCGTTACGCTTGGCAGAGATGATTTGGCCATTTAGCACCACTAAAATAAGGTCGTCTATAATGGTGGTCGCCGCATGGCTAATGTAGCGAAGATCCTCAGAAAAAAACTTTGATCCTGTCACCAAGTCCTTGTCCATTGTCTGTGCATCGTTTTGAACGCTCAAAGCTGTTTTGGCTGGTTTCATGACATGACCTTGCCAGGCAAGACCATAGAAGCCTTGATAGCCGGAGGTTTTTGCCGACTTTACAAAATGAGCATTTCTATTGTGATGGACGGTTTTTACCTGCTTTCCCAGGGCGATGGCAACATCATCGCCCAGTTTCAGATCCTGACTATTTTTGGCAATGACACGACCATCGTGATCCAGAATGGCGATCAGCTCGTCGCCCTGCTGCAAATTTTCGAAAATGCCCAGCATTTCATCATCAAACCGAAAACAGAGACAAAGCACCCCTAACAGGCGTGAGTTTGGTTCATCAGAGTCCGTTATCCGTGCCGAGTAAATCAATGAGTGTTGTAGGTTGGGTTGTAGGTCTGAGTAGCCAAAGGTTTCAATGTAAGGCTCATCACTAGTAATGGTTTTGATTATCAACGGATCAGATGAGAATGAGATGGGGTTAGTCTCATCTAAATGTGCCATCACCTGGCCTTCAGGACTAAGCAGGATGATTTCATCATAGACACTGTATTTCATGGTGTATTCGCTGAGCCGCTCCACAATGGCGGAGCAGTGTTCAGGAGTTGGGTCAGTTGCCCTCAAAAAGCTGCGCAGGTCTTCGTCGGTGGCAAGAAAACCCACATCAGCAGTACGCTCAAACAGATTGCGAATCAGTATGTCAATGGCAACCTGGGCATTGGAACCCAGCTCTCGCGTGACTTTGCGCATGTTTTCATGCACCAGATTATCGAGCAGGCTGTTTTTCAGCTCATCCAGCTTGCGGCGGGTGTCATCCATGTCATCAATCAGTGTGGCGGCAATTTCAAGGCTGTTGATCTTCCCTACCAAGGTGACTTTTTGCCACCACAGCCCCAGATTGCTGAGTGTGGTGTGATAGGTTTTTACCTGCGGCATTAAATCAATCATTTTGGCCGCGTCATATTTTTCAGTCATTTTCTTTACCACAGAACAATAGAATTATTTATGTCGCAAGATCTATGCCTTTTAATGTGGAATTAACTAAGAGCTTTATATACAAAGGGATTACTCCTAAAATAGTTAAATCAAATGTTGTTTTCTAGATATAGAAAAACAAACTCGCTCTAATTTGAAGCGAGCAATTTTTACAATGCCCTTTTTGCGTGCGCAACAATATTGACTGTTTTGGTGCGCCCGTTTAGTAACAATGGCAAAGCTATTGAAAAGCAAGCCTTGGCATGATCTTCATGTTGGCTAATCAAGCCGCTGCACTAGCTTTTGGCGGACTTGCCACTGGCTAGCATCCACTAGCAACTACAACCTCCCCGCCCATTCCCTGTAGAATGGCCCAAATCAATCTATTTCGAAT
>CBFCYE010000048.1:0-13524 GCA_965602225.1 uncultured Gammaproteobacteria bacterium
GCTGGCGGAACGGTATTGAGCTGTTGCTGTCTTTGCTCGGGCTGGCTGATATATTTTTCAGCCGCCTTGTCCATATAGGACTTAATGCCTTTTAAATGGCCAGCACCGACCACGGCAAGAATCTTTTTACAGCCGGATTGTTTTGCCTCTTCTATCAGGCGTGAGGCCATGAACTGATCACGCTCATCAACAAGTGGGGTGTAGATTTCTTCTGAGTGTTCGGCAAACTGATTGAAGGTCGCTTCAAGCACATCACCTTCTTTCAGGCGTTCAACTTCTTCTGTCGTGACTGTGCGGCGGGCAAGCACACTGGCCAACAAACCGGACAGCACCTTGACGCGCTTGAACCATGGCACATTGCGATAGATGCGTTTCATGGTGATGCCGATGTCACGATCGATCAACATCAGCGGCAAACCCTTGGCTTCAGCTGATTCAGCCCCGGCGCGCATGTCGGCACCGACTTCAATATCGAGCTGGTCGGCAATGCGTTTCTGAAACGCACCCAATGCCAGACTGGCCATCACCATCGGCCCCTTGCCGTTTCGCACCACCTGCATGATATCCATTTTGGTAATGGCATCAGGATCCATCAAACCATTCAATCGGTTTTCACATAGTTCCAGTGCTACGGCATCATAACGACCGGTGGCAATCAGTGACTTAACTGTGTCGGCGCTGCTGCGTGAGACGTGTGCAGTGCCGAGGATAGTAATAGATACGCCATCATGTTCGAACTGAACCAGTGGCTCATTACAAACAGGATTTATCGCTACTTCTAAATCTAGATCTAGTTCTTGCGCAAGCTGCATAACAATCCCCCCCGGGTTTGTTTAATACTTTCCACCAAAAGTGGTGAATAAGTTTTCATGCCTGTTATTTATATTATCGGCATGTATGTGGTTTCAGCTGAGTCTCTTTGCGCTACCCTGCGGCAATCCTGACACATGCAATCAACAAATGTAAACCCGATCAAAGCAATAAGTTTTTTTAGAAATATAAATCGGGCGAATTCTACAGAGGGGCAAAATAATCCTCATATAAATCAAGAGGTAGAAAAAATATTAGGTTTTAAGCTCTAAAAAAGATGCATATAAAATAGACCATTTAAAAACTGGCCACTAGGACTTTTCAATAAACAGCGCAGCAATAAAAGATAGATAACAAATGCAAGTTTAAGATTGTTTGAAGCGAGGGGATATAAATCGAGTGAAAAAGACAGACACACCAATAAGCATAAAAAAAGGCGACCGAAGCCGCCCTTTAACGAGAGATTATTAACCTATCCTGCTAGCTGCTCATCAGCATGAACACAGCCCGTTACATTTAACCAACGCATGTCAAATTCATTGTGCACATCCATCTTGCGACTACCAAGCTCAACAACGTCAGTCATTACACCTTCGAATTCAACAGGTATATACGCATTGGCCTCTAGCGCGGCGGCAGGCCGCTTGGTTTTTACATACACCAAAAAGCATACCTCACTGGTATCCAGCTTATTGTCACGCTGTTTTGGCCCAATGCCTACACCGATCACGCCATCAAGACGCATTAGCTCAGTTCGAGCCAAGCCTAGATTCTCATAGCAACGTGCATAACCATTACAGGCTTGCTCGAATGATTGTTCCTGACTCATTTTCAATATTCCCTATCGTGTTGAAGGGGACACGCTTCATGACCAGACGCGAACGTCAGATCAAAGTATTAGGTTAACCCCCGTTTAAGCCTAAAAAGGTGACCCCCATTTAAGCTAAGATCAGCGTAGCAAACTCAAACCTAGGGCGGTATTATCCTTTGGTATACCTGATAGCTACTTAATGATGATTAAAAATCGTGCCCAGCGTTAAATCCCAAACCTTCGCCGACAAACTAAAACTTGCCAGACAGACACAGTTTGTCGGCCGAGAGAAAGAGCTTCAATTTTTTAAACAGGCCCTGGCGGACAACGACAGTCTGATCATTAATGTTCATGGCCAGGGCGGGGTGGGCAAAAGCAGCTTGCTGGATGCATTTCGTTATAGCGCCGAGGAATCTGACGCCTATTTCGCATATATCGACTGCCAGGATCTTAGCGGTTCTGTTGAAATGTTCACATCACAGCTTGGCAAGATGCTGGATACTCATTCAGAGATTAATAGCGACGGGCTTATTGATCATATTCACAAGCTTGCGCAACAAAGACGCCTCGTTATTGCCATCGATACCTTTGAGGAAGCTGGCAATCTGAACCGCTGGCTCAGGCAGGAATTTTTGCCTAACCTACCCGAGATATGTCTGGCCGTGATTGCCGGCCGCCATCCGCTGATAGATCTGTGGCAATCGCAGCCTGAGTGGCGCAACCTGATCCAGCCCCTTGGCCTCGATAACTTTGATCACGAGATGACCAGCCATTACCTGACACTCAATGGCATCACCCAACAATGCGCCATCGAACAGGCCTGGCTTAGCACCTGCGGTTATCCGCTTGCCCTCTCCCTGAGCATCAATCTGGCCACAGGCAATGATCCGTCATTGGTAACAGCTGACCATAACAGCATCGACATGGTCACCACCCTGACGCAACGCTGGCTGCGTGAGATTCCCGATGAAAGCCTACGCCCCCTGATTGAGGCCGCCTGCGTTGTCAGAATATTCAATCAGAACCTGCTCGAATGCATCAGCGAACAGCCGATCAGCGAAACAGATTTTCACCAACTGCAAAACTGCTCATTCATACGCAAACGGCGAACCGGCTGGGCTATTCACAGCATGGTCAGAATTGCACTTGAGAGAGAGCTGTCACAGCGCAACCCTGAAAAATACGTACGCCTGAGCATGCGCGCACTGCAAAGCCTTGCCCATGCAGCAATAAAACAAACGCCTGGACTCGACCGCCCTCTGGCATTAAATGAATTCTTCTACCTGCTTGGCGACAGCCTGGTACGCGCGGCACTTTATGAAGAGACCGACAATAGTGACAAGCGCTATATAGACAGTGCCGACCACCAAGACATAGCGGCACTTGAACAATACATGCATGACTGGCGCATGGAACGCGGCGTCTTATCTAACACCGACATCAATCTATTCGATAACAGCAGAAATGAAAATATTCAGCAACATATTGTCTCTGAACCAAGAGAACCGGAATTCATCAATATCGCGGAATTGATTACTCTCTTTCCTGGCTCCATTCGCATACTTAAAGATGAGAAGAGCCGCATCAAAGGCATGACAATAGTTTTGCCTATCAACGGACAGAGCATTGGCTATCTGAAAGCACAACCGGTCACGCGCAACTACTTCACAGCACTAACAGAGCAACAAACAACTATACTTTCAACAACTGTCGACAACACCGTGAATTGGTTTGTGAGACTAATAGACACCCAAGACCCCAGCGACAATAACAGCAGGAGCGCACTATTCAGGGACCTGACCTCGCTGCTGATACGACCCGCCCGCTTCATCACCACAACGCCGCTGGACCTATATCAATCACTCCTGACACGATTCGGCTTCAGCAAGCTTGATCTGCCATCACAATATGATTTTGGCTCGGACCGACCCGCACCTTTTTTCGAACTGGATTTGCGCGGCCAACGACTCAGCCAGCATCTGGGACAATTGATACAACAACAGACGGGGGGCAGCGACATGGAACTGCCGCTGGATTCATTGCTTGCTGCAATCCCGAACCCACAAAAACAAGCCCGCCAGGATCAGTCAGCAAAAAAACCGCCAACCATCACATTGTCAGAACTAAGTGTGCGCGAACGTGAAGTTGCACTTATCGCCGTAGAGGGACTACCAAACTGCACTATCGCCTCTCGTCTTGACATAGGCGAAGTCACAGTTAAAAAACACATGGGACAAATATTTAAAAAACTGGGCGTACGTAACCGTTCGGAGCTAATCAAATATTTCTGGTCACAAACAGATTAAAGGGCTCATAAAATAATTAACGATATCCATCTGCGGATATTACATGCGCCACAATACCGAATTTATCGTCTTCTTTAACTGTATCAAAAAACGTTATCGTCTCTAGCGCATCCTTGCCCGAAGTATATTTAACTTGGTAATCAAAAATATAAAAACGACCACTCAACACGGTATTCACTTCCATTCGTATTTTCCGAAAAGACTCCACCTGCCCCAGACTGGAGGCAACGTGTTCAACATGAGTCTGCCATTCTTCAGCCGAACGTTTGTTTGAATAATAACCAAGCACAAGATCAACATTCTGCTCTTGCCTCGCCTTATAAAATCCTTCGACCTCTTTTTCAACCACTTCACCTGTTGGCGAACCAATAGAGCACGCTGCCAGCATAAATATAAATATGGCAACAACTCCAGAACGGGCAAATAAAACTGCAGACTTCATTCAGATAATCCCTTTATTAATGACTCAATATTTTTTTATGATTTTGCAACGCGATATTGAGCTTTTACAAAATGGCAGACAACTTAATCCTTGTCTACTTTACGTGGTTTGCGCTGATCATCAACAGCAACATAGGTTAACACCGCCGCTGTCACTTTGATTGGCGTGGCAAGCCGATTACGTTCTGCGTAAACCTTCACATTTACTGTCAATGAGGTATTGCCGACACGACTTACTTCGGCATAACAACTAACCAGGTCACCGATAAAAACTGGCTGATGAAATTCGAATGAATTTACGGCAACCGTTACCACCCGCCCTTTGGCCCGTCGCGTTGCCACCACAGATCCAGCAATATCCACCTGCGACATAATCCAACCGCCAAAAATATCGCCCGCCGCGTTGGCGTCCGCCGGCATTGCCACAAGGCGAATGATAGGCACATCATCGCTGGAGGGAGTTGTCTCGTTCATTATTTACGCCTCGCGTACATGGCGTCGATTTCTTTTTCATGTTTGCGCAGAATCTTTTCGCGCTTTAATTTCAGCGTTGGCGTCAGCATGTCATTTTCCACTGTCCATGGTTCATTTACTGTCAGTACCGTTCTGATCTTGGCATAACCAGGAAATGAGCTAATGCACTCAGCGATCATTACCAACAAGGCATCATCAGTATATAGAAGATGTGACTCTTCCTGATTCAACACAACCAGAACAGCAAGGCAGGGACGGTTATCACCTATCACCATCACCTGTTCAAACATTGGATGGGCACTGATGGCCATTTCCATATCTGCCGGCGAGACCTTCTCACCCGTGCCCAGAACCAATACATCTTTAATGCGGCCGGTAATATAAACGCGGCCATCTTCCAGCCTGGCTTTATCACCGGTATGCAACCAACCATCAGCATCCACCGTCTCGGCAAAAGCCTTGGCATTATTCCAATAGCCCTGCATGACACCTGGACTGCGCACCTGTAGTTCATCATTGTCACCTATGCGCACTTCCACATCAGGCAACGGTGGTCCAACGCTGGCAGGGTCATTGTTTTTAATCAGATTGACTGCCGCCACCGGACTCAATTCGGTCATGCCGTAGCCCTGCAACAGATTCAGTCCGAGACCGATAAATGCCTTGCCGGCATCGATTGGCATTGGTGCACCACCACAGATGGCTATCCGCAGCCGCCCGCCAAGCTTGGCCATGATTTTGTCTGCCGCCAGTTTTTCCAGCAGCGGCCATAACAACAGTTTGGCCTGCCATTTCGTCCGGCCCTGTTGATGCAGAAATCGCAGCC
The DNA here is from genome assembly GCA_965602225.1 of uncultured Gammaproteobacteria bacterium. Taxonomy (GTDB): domain Bacteria; phylum Pseudomonadota; class Gammaproteobacteria; order Tenderiales; family Tenderiaceae; genus Tenderia. The sequence continues at coordinate 5,669 of CBFCYE010000048.1, forward strand.
AGCCGGTCTCAACAGCAAGATTAAACAGTCGTCGTTTTACAGGGCTGTTCAACTGCTCCTGAATCTTGGCAAAGGTGCGCTCATAAATACGCGGCACTGAGATCAAAACAGTCGGACGAATAGTTTGCAGGTCTTCTGCCAGATGTGGGATTGAACGAGCATAGGCAACTCGGGCACCGGCCATCATCGGCAGGTAATAACCTATGCTTCGTTCCAGCGTATGAGACAGAGGTAAAAATGAGAGAAAGACATCATCGGGGAAAATATCTACCGCGCGCAGTCCGGCGTAGGCATTCCATAAAATATTGCGATGGCTGAGCATCACGCCCTTGGGGCGACCGGTGGTTCCCGAGGTATAGACTATCGTCGCCAAGGCCTCGGAATCACTGACACACAGTTCGGCGGGTTCTTCAGAGTCCCGCAGCAACTTTTTCACATAACGAATCCGCTGATCACCGCAGTCGTTGATACTCCAGATGTGCATGCTGTCATCAAGCTCGGCAGCAACCGAGGTCAATTCACGCCACTGCTCAAGCCCTTCAATCAGCAACAGGCGACAGCCGGAATCGGCCAGCACATAGGCGACATTCTCGGCCCGGTCATTTGCAAACAGCGGTACCACCACCAGACCAAGCCCAAGGGCGGCCTGTTCAAACACCAGCCATTGCGGTGAATTATTGGCCATCACCGCAACGCGATCACCGACCTGTAAAGACTCCGCCTTTAGTGCGCCCTGCCAGCGCGAAACCAGCTCGGCCATTTGCGCCCAGGTCAGATCCAGCCAACGTTTTGTCGGTTTGTCGAAACAGCTATAGGCAATGGCGCCGGGGCTGCGCCTGACACGCTCCCAGAACAACCCCGGTAATACTTGCGCAACATCCGGGCTAATTACATCAGACACGGGTAAAACTTCCTTTCTAAATCAAATCATCACTCTAGGCCAGACCAACCTGCATCTGCCTTGAAACGTGAACCGTATTTTTGCTCCAGCACTTCCAGGGTTTGACGCAGCGATGCTGTGCCCGTCTTTTCAATATAATTCATGGGACCACCGCGGAACGGCGCAAAACCGGTACCAAAGATTACACCACCATCAAGCAGGTCGGCATTATCGACAATCCCTTCACGCAGACAGGCCACCGCTTCATTGAGGAAACGCAGCATCATCCGGTCGGTAATATCGGCTGCGGCAGTATACTCTTTGCTCTCACCGGCAAATACCTTTTTGCCATCGCTATAACTGTAAAAACCTTCGCCACTCTTGCGTCCCAGGCGACCAGCTGCAACCAGCTGCTCAAGACGATTTGGCACTGGCACATCCAGCTGCTGTGACAGGGTGCGCGCCACCGCCAGACAGATATCCAGGCCAACCGTGTCGGCCAATTCAATCGGCCCCATAGGCATACCAAAATCCAAGGCGGCCTTATCAATCACCGCCCCCGGCACACCCTCTTCTTCCAGGGTCACGGCTTCAAGCAGATACGGCATCAAAACACGATTGACCAGAAAACCCGGTGCGCTCTTCACCGGCAGAGGCAGCCTATTGATGTGACGACAAAAGGCTGAGGCCTGTTTAACTGCACTTTCCGAGGTCTGGGTGCCGCGGACAATCTCAACCAGCTGCATCTTGGCCACCGGATTAAAAAAGTGCAACCCGACCAGCCGACTGGGTTTTTTCAGACACTTGCATAACACCTCCAGCGGAATGCTTGAAGTATTGGTGGCCAGCAGCGCATCCTTCTTCAGCTGTGGCTCTATTTCTTTATAGAGCGCTTGTTTGGCATCGATATCCTCGAAGATGGCCTCGATCACCACGTCAGCCTTGGGCACACCGCTGCCTTTGATATCCGGCATCAATCTATCCATCGCCGCCTGAATCAGGCGCGGCTGTTTCAGACGCCGTTTATACAAGGTATGAGCGCGTTTCATCACCCGCGCCAGGGTCTCATGGCTACGATCCTGGATGGTAACGGTCATGCCGCTCATGGCGCACCAGGCAGCAATATCGCCACCCATCACACCACCACCAACAACGTGCACATGCTTGGCATCGATCTCTTTTTTATTGCCCAGCGACTTCATCTGCTCTTGCAGGAAAAACACCCGCACCAGATTCTGGGCCGTGTCGCCCATCACCAAGCATGCTACCGATGCCGCCTCTTCGCGCATCATGCGGCGCGGATCATCCATGTGGGCCTTCCACAGATCAATCACCGCATAGGGGGCTGGGTAATGATCTTTACGTGCCCGCTTGGCCACCTGTTTTTCCAGATAGCGGGCCAGCAGCGGCCGCACCAGTTTGTGATTGGTATAGACCTTCCAGCCGCTCAGTTTTTTCTGCGATGGCGATGACAACACCACATTGCGGGCCGCATCCAGCAGATGCCGCGCCGGTACGGCATAGTCCACCAGACCAATCTTCTTCGCTGCCCGCGCACTCAGGGCACGACCACCCAGCATCATGTCCATCGCCGCTGGCGCACCAATCAAAGGAGGCAGTCGCACGGTGCCGCCAAAACCGGGGTGAATGCCGAGATTGACCTCCGGCAGACCCAACTTGGTCTTGGGGTCTTCATCGGCAATCCGATAACGACAGGCCAAGGCCAGCTCCATGCCGCCGCCAAGACAAAAACCCTGAATCAGGGCTACGGTCGGCATATTCAGGGCGGCGAGTCGATCCAACACCGCCTGACCACGACCGATCAAATCCTCGGCATCTTTCTGCCCAGTCAGGGTAGTAAATTCTTTGATGTCGGCGCCGGCGATAAAACCGCTGGCCTTGCCCGACAGGATCACCAGCCCCTGTGCCCGTTCCTCTTTCAGATGACTGAGAATCTCATACAGCTCTTCTAACACTTCAGCTGACAAGGTGTTGGCAGCCGAATCGGCCTTGTCGATATAGAGCCAGGCGATATCGTGATCATCACGTTCCAGACGCCAGTTTTTATATTGTTGTTCTGTCATGACAATTACCCCGCATCCCTTTCAACAGCCATGGCGCCGCCCTGGCCACCACCGATACACAAACTGGCCATGCCGCGCTTGCTCTTGGTTCGCTCCAATACCTGCAACAGGTGCAAGACAATGCGCGCGCCACTGGCACCCACCGGATGACCGAGGCTGACACCACCACCATCGACGTTGAGGCAACTGCGATCAATCTCACCAATGGCCGTTTTCGATCCCAGCTCGCTACTGCAATAGTCTTCATCTTTCCAGGCCTCAACATTGGCCAGCACTTGAGTGGCGAAGGCCTCGTTAATCTCCCAGTAATCGACCTTATCCAGCTTCCAGCGATTGCGCTTCAGGATAGGCGTCATGGCATGCACCGGCCCCAGGCCCATCTGACTCGGGTCACAGCCGGCCCATTCGCTATCAACAATCCGTCCCAGCACCGGCAGCTGATGTTGTTTAACCGCTTCTTCACTGGCCAGAATCAGCAACGCTGCACCATCGGTGACCTGGGCACTGTTACCGGCGGTGACACGGCCGAATTGACGATCAAACACCGGCCGTAATTTGGCCAGATGGGTAATACTGCTATCACGCCGCAGGCCATCATCATGCAGATAGTGCTTGCCGCGGCTGTCATAGACCGCTTCTATTTCATTATCCAGCCAGCCCTCATCCTGGGCCTTGGCCAGACGCTGGTGACTGTCGACGGCGTAGGCATCCATGGTCGCTCTATCAATATTGAACCGATGCGCCAGAATCTCAGCCGTCTGTCCCATAGACAGACCAACCAGCGGATCACTCAGGCCGCGCAGCAGGCCGATGATGGGCGCCAGATGACCACCACGCAGTTGGCTCAACGCCTTTAATTTCTGGCCCATGGTTTTGCATCTAGACCAGTCGGTCAGCCACGCCACCATCTTGTTATTCAGCAATACCGGCGCATGACTCATGGCTTCAACACCACCGGCCAACACCAGATTGGAACGACCTGAGGCGATGTTGCCATAGGCACAATCCAGCGCCTGCATGCCGGAGGCGCAATTGCGCTGCACGGTCCAGGCGGGCACTGATTTGCCACACCCCAAGCGTAGCGACAGCATGCGGGCGATGTTGGCCTCATCCGGGCCGGGCATAACACAACCCAGGATCACCTCATCCAGCTGAGCCGGATCAAATCCATGCCTGGCCAGCAATGGCCGGCCGGCGGCTACCGCCAGATCAGAGGCCCGGAACGGCCCCGGTTTACCCGCCTTAAAAAAAGGTGTGCGTGCGCCATCAACTACAAAAACCGATCTTCTCTTATCTCGTGTTGCCATCTTATGACTCCTTGTTCCGATTATCCCGGTTCCAATAGTCCGGACTGAAATCGTCGACCTTGATCACCTCACGCCTTGCGGCAATGGCAGCCTTAACCAGCTCGGCATCGTGGGCATCGATTATGCCCTCTGCCACACCTGCATCAACCAGTTCGTCTTCTCGCATTTTTGTCAGTCTGCCACTCTTCACCGCAGAGCGTAGCATGCGTTCAACCACCTCGGCATCTATCACCTTTTGCAGAGCAGACTCCAAACGTCCCAAGGCCTCATTTTCACCAGTGGGGACAAAAATCCCCTTGGTCAACCGGTCGCGCGCCTCGGATGGCGACAACAACAGGCTGGCCGCCTTGTGGCCCAAATGATCTTCCGGCAGGTGATAACTCTTGCCCCAAGGCATGATCATAAAGCGCAACACATTACCCAGCGGCCGCAATGACAGATTACGCAGCAGACCACGCAGGCTTTCCTGCATCTGATACAGAGCATCATCACAGGCCCACTGCAACAGCGGCAAGTCTTCCTTAGGGCTACCTTGATCGTGGAAGCGTTTAAGCGTCGCCGAAATCAGATACAACTGACTCAACATGTCCGCCAGGCGACCAGAAAACTTCTCCTTGCGCTTCAGGTCACCACCCAGGGTCAGCATGACCACATCCGCCACCAGGGCAAAGGCGGCACTCATGCGCGTTGCCTGTTGATAGTAATAAGCCTCTGGCCCCGACTTGGCTGTCGACTGCAACCGTGCCCCGGTCAGCCCCAGCCAGAGGGTGCGTGCGGCATTGCTGGCAGTGAAACCGATATGACCAAACAGGGCCTTGTCGAAATTGATCGCGCCGCGCTGTTGATCTTCATCCTGCGCCGCTTCCATCTCCTTCAAAATATAGGGATGGCAACGAATCGCGCCCTGACCAAAGGTGATCATGGTGCGAGTGAGGATGTTGGCACCCTCGACGGTAATGCTGATCGGTATGGATTGATAGACGCGGGCAAGGAAATTACGCGGCCCCATGCAAATACCACTGCCACCTTGCACATCCATGGCGTCGTTAACAATCTTACGCATCCGTTCGGTCATGTTGTATTTGGCGATGGCCGAGATCACTGATGGCTTTTCACCAAGATCCACCGCCGCGGCAGTCATTACCCGTGCCGCATCCATTAAATAAGTATTTGCGGCGATGCGCGCCAAGGGTTCTTCCACCCCTTCGAACATGCCGATGGGGGTATTAAACTGTTTGCGTATCCGCGAATAGGCACCAGTGGCACGTGAGACCAGCTTGCCCGCCCCCACACTTAGAGCAGGTAAGGAAATAGACCGACCAGCGGCGAGACACTCCATCAACATCCGCCAACCCTGACCCACCTGGGCCTGCCCGCCGATGACCCAATCCATGGGGATAAAAACATCCTTACCCTGGTTGGGACCGTTCATGAAGGCCATATTCAACGGTGCATGGCGATTGCCGATGGTGACGCCCTTGGTGTCGGTCTTGATCAGGGCGCAGGTGATACCGATGTCTTCAGTCTGGCCGATCAGGTGATCCGGATCATAGAGACGAAAGGCCAGACCCAGTACAGTCGCCACCGGGCCGAGGGTGATATAGCGTTTGTCCCAGTTGAGACGGATACCGAGCACCTGTTTGCCCTCGAACTCGCCCATGCAAACCACGCCGTTGTCAGGAATAGAGGCCGCATCTGAACCAGCCGTTGGACCGGTCAGGGCAAAACAGGGCACTTCCAGACCTTTGGCCAGCCGTGGCAGGTAATAATCTTTTTGTGCATCGGTACCGTAATGCAGCAACAGCTCAGCCGGGCCGAGCGAGTTGGGCACCATCACCGTCACCGCGGAGGAAACCGAACGGCTGGAGACCTTCATTACCACCGATGAATGGGCCAGGGCGGAGAATTCCAGACCGCCGTAAGACTTGGGAATGATCATGCCAAAAAAGCCGTTGTCCTTGATGAACTGCCAGACCTCAGGCGGCAGGTCGCGACGTTCCTCGGTGATGTGCCAGTCATCCAGCATCTGACACAGCTGTTCCACCGGGCCATCGATAAAGGCCTGTTCTTCGGCAGACAATTGCGGCAAGACCATGGCATGCAGCTTGTCCCAGTCGGGACGGCCACTAAACAGATCACCATCCCACCACACCGTGCCGGCATCGAGGGCCTCTTTTTCAGTCTGCGACATGGGTGGCAGGGCCTTGCGCAACAGCGGCAAGACACGATCACTGACCAGACCTCGACGCAGCGCCGGAACATTCAGCGGCACTATCACGGCCAGCAACACCAACCACTGCAAGCTCAACACCGCTGTCGAATGGACGCCTAATAAGCTCACCACCAGCATCAGCCCAACTAGCGCCGCACTCCACTGCCATAAGGCAAAGCGGTTGTAAGCCATGAACCAGATTGCCGCCACCATCACCAAACAAAAAAGCACTGCCATAACGTTTCCTTCTCTAGCTAATCTTTATTAACTGCAACATCCTGTTGCTCCACCCGCGTGCCATCCGCGGCATAACACTCACCCCGGACATGGCAGACCACACCGTCCTTATCCCAGGGCAACTGACGGTAAAGCTCTATATCATCAGAACTATCAAAGCCAAGAATGGGATATTTAATAATTTCAAAATAAGGCGAATAATCGAAATCACGCGGTGTATAGAGTCGGGGATTGCGCTTGTACATGCGCAGCCCACCGGCCTCGTCGCGATGAATTACCGGCAATATCGGGTAATGCACTGCGGCAAAAACCTCGGCGATCATGGTGGAACAAACCGTCTTGGCCTGATCGCCGGCATTTAGTTCAAACAGGTTTGAGCGCCAGCGTCGTGGCAGCACGCCATAGGGAAATACAAACCGGGCCAGATCCACCAGCTGGCGGATGTCATATTCACGGCCGAAATATTTTACCGCTTCAGCAATCACTTGCTGACCATCGCGCACAGACAAGGACTTGGGGCGGCAAATACGCAGGTGATCATTTTTATAACTCGACAGCGGCGAGATCACCGTGCCCTGCCCCAGCAAGGGTTCAATCAATAATTGTTCGTTTGGATCGCCATCATAGTGACGTTGTATTTCAGCGCGCAGCTCAGGGTCTTCAATATCTTCAAGCCGACCGATGTAGAGCGCCGAATGGGTCCAGGAGCTGAGGGTGATAGTTTTGATAAAACTGCTGATACGGTTGCGGCCTTCCACCAGCACCACGTCACAGGGTTTGATCTCAACAGTCAGACGGTCAAAATCACAGGGCGGAATATCCCAATGACCATCTTCGGTATTAAGCCATTTGACCAGTTTGCTCACCAGCCATGCCTTCAAACCCATAACAGCGCGCTCTCCCTAGCCCTATGCCACATTCAGTCGTTTACCAACCACTCTAATCCATAGATAACTATCGGATTAAAATGGAAATCCTCTAGTCTGGTCACGGCAATAAACAGTCACAACTGCACCACCACCTGAAAATATACGCCTAAAGCAACAGGAATCTAGAAATATCGATCTCAGATCAAAGCATTTCCATAGGCAACTCTTCAAAGTCACTGCCCTGATCTTTTTTACTATCTGGTAAAG
>CBFCYE010000049.1:0-12447 GCA_965602225.1 uncultured Gammaproteobacteria bacterium
TACGCAAGAGTAAAAAGGCCACCATGTCTAACTGGGCGGTTGAGACGTTGTCGCCCTTACAGATTTCGTATGCCAGTGATGATGCATTTTCCGGCGTGGATGTTTATCTACGCCTCAGAGAGGTGTTTGAACCCTACACAGCGCAGTTAGATAAGGGGGTTTTGAAGCTGCTTAATTTGTAATCCGCTTGTAAACACACATCAAAAAATTATTGTCTGTCTGACACTAATCCACAAAATAAAAAAACATTATTAATTCCACGGAAATAAGACACAAAATTTAACACTATCAGTGTTTGTTTATTGTTGCCTTAACTATATTTTTTTTAGTCTTTTGCCGCTATATAAGGAAGTATTGAAAGGTTACCTAGCAATCAATACCAGTAATAAAATGTGTTTGTTGTTTAAACGGAATCGGGGTTTTGCATGTCAATGAATAGCCGTTGATTAATGATCTTGTAAACCATTAATTCTTGCCACGCGACTAAATTTTTTACTCAAAGGAAATAGTGACAGTAATGCATAGCACCCGAAAAATTTACGCAATCGTGTGCTTCCTCGCCATTTTTCTAATTGGCAGTTTAATGACCTGGCGTCTGAGTATTAATACCAAACCACCTATACGTATCGGCTTGCTGCATTCGCTTACTGGCACCATGACATTGAATGAGTCGCAGTTGGTGGATGCTGTGCGACTGGCGGTGGAAGAAATCAACGCTACGGGCGGCCTGCTTGGACGACCACTGGAAATGGTGGTGGCCGACAGCCAATCAGAGCCAAACATTGCTGCCAGCGAGGCCGAGCGGCTGATTAGTCAGGAGAAAGTCGACGTACTGTTTGGCTGCTGGACCTCAAGCTGTCGCAAGGCGGTGAAGCCAGTGGTTGAGCGGCACAATCATCTGCTGTTTTATCCGGTGCAGTATGAAGGCATGGAACAATCGCCGAATATCATTTATACCGGCGCAGCACCTAATCAACAGATCGTGCCTGGTACTCGATGGGCCATGAGCCAATTTGGTAAACGGGTTTTTCTGGTGGGGTCTGATTACGTCTTTCCACGCACGGCCAATATCATTATTACTGATCTGGTCAATGCTAATGATGGCGAAATTGTTGCTGAACATTATGTACCGCTAGCCAGTGATGCGTTTACCAGCATTGTTGAAGATATCCGCATGACCAACCCCGACATTGTGCTTAACACGCTCAACGGTGACAGCAACGCTGCCTTTTTTACAGCCCTGGTAAAGGCCGGGTTGGTGAATATTCCCATTATGTCTTTTAGTGTTGCTGAAGCCGGGATGCAGCGCTGGGGTGGCAATCAGTTGAAGCAGCACTATGCGGTCTGGAGTTATTTTCAGTCTCTGCCCGGTGAAGAAAACCAGCGCTTCATCAGCGCCTATCAGGCACGCTTTGGTGCAGACAAGATGACCAATGATCCGATAGAAGCCAGTTACGTCGGTGTTCATTTCTGGGCACAGGCAGTTGAAGATGTAAATAGCAGTGATCCTGAGATAGTCAATCCGGCCCTGCTGTTGCAAAGCATCGCCAGCCCTTCCGGAGTGATGGCGGTGGATGCGACTAATCGTCATGTGTGGCGTTATGTGCGTATTGGTAAGGTACAAGCTGATTCGCAATTTGAGCAGGTTTTCTTTACGGACAGACCGGTGCGACCCTTCCCCTGGCCAGGCTATCGTAGTCATAGGCAGTGGCAAGCAATGATAGCGGCGGGGCATTGATGATGTTCGGGAAAATTGTGCCACGTCTGTTGATGGGGTTTGTATTGCTCTCGCCTCTGCCCCTGGCCACGCTGGCCTGGTTTTACACACTTGAATATGACCGCAGTTTACAAATATCAGCCGTGTCTAGCCTTTCTGCAATCGCCGATAAAAAGGTAGAGCAGATCAATACCTATCTTAACGAACGCATAGCTAACAATGAAACGCTGACAAAAACTATATTTGTAAATGAGGCCCTGAGCACCTTTCCGGCCATATTTAATCAAGGTGTCACCTCACCACACTATCAGACCCTGGAACACCCCTATCGCAAGTATTTCGGTGAATTACTCGAAGAGTTGCATCTCTACGATCTGATTCTTAGCGACACAGACGGTAATGTTGTGCTGACTTACTTGCATGAGGCCGATTTTGGCAGCAACCTCAATACCGGCCCTTATCGTGATAGCCATCTTGCGCACGCACACCGCGATGCGGTGTTGTTAATGCAGTCACAAATTACACAGGCGCAGCCCTATGCTCCTTCCGCTGACAGAGAGGCAATCTTTATCGTTTCACCTGTTATGAATGGTGCCAAGTTGCTTGGTACGTTGGCGATGCAGCTGGATATGGATAAATTCACCGCCGTCGCCAGTGATACCACCGGGATGGGCCAAACCGGGGAAACTGTTTTGGCACAACAGGACGGTGACAAAATTCTTTTTGTAGGGCCATTGAAGCATATTCCTGATGCTAGCTTTCGTTATACCAATTCAATTCATGGTAATGCTATCCCCGTCATCGCCGCGTTGTTTGGTGAGCACGGTAAGGGAACAGGATATGACTATGCAGGTAATGAGATCGTCGCCGCCTGGCGCCATTTACCTGCTTTGGAATGGGGCATGGTGGTTAAGAAGGATAGTGCTGAGGTATTTGCGCCTTCCATCGCGCTGCGTAATTACAGTCTGATTGGCTTGACAGTGTTGTTACTGATTTCCGGCAGCATTGCATGGTTACTGGGGCGCTCCCTGATTTTTCCAATTCGGCAGCTGGTCAAGGCTACCGGGTTGGTTGCCAAAGGCGATCTAAGTCAGCGGGCTACGATCCAGGGTGCAAGCGAATTTCGACAGCTCGCCTATGCTTTTAACAGTATGACCAGCAGCCTGCAATCAAGCCACGAAAATCTTGAATTGCTGGTTGCAGAACGAACCAGCGAACTTATGCAGACGCAAACAGCACTTAAGCAACTTAATATTGATCTTGAACAACGCGTGCAGCAGCGCACGCTGGAATTAGTGAGCGCGAAAGATGCTGCTGAGGCAGCCAGCCGAGCCAAGAGTGAATTTCTCGGCAGCATGAGCCACGAATTGAGAACACCGTTGAATGCCATTCTTGGTTTCTCGCAACTGCTGGGTATGGAAGATGATTTGAGCGAGCCTATCAAGGACCAAGTCAGTGAAATAGAACAAGCCGGCAACCATCTGTTAGCGCTGGTCAACGACGTGATTAATCTGGCCCAGATTGAATCTGGCAAGCTTGAAATGTCTATTGAGCCGGTGCCTGTAAAATCAGTGGTGAAGGAAAGTATTGCCATGGTAAGCCCCATCGCCACCAAGTATGGCATTGAGCTTGTCGATGCCGAAGGAGAGCTTGGCAGTGATACTGTGCGGGCTGACTATGTCCGCTTGCGTCAGGTATTAATCAACCTGCTTACTAACGCCATCAAGTATAACCAGCCACATGGCAGTGTTCGTCTTGCTTACGGCATTAATGATAACAAGCTGCGCATCAGTGTTATCGACACCGGAACGGGTATCCCCGCAGATAAACAATCACGCCTATTCAGCGCCTTTGATCGCCTGGGTAGGGAAGCTGGCACAGTGGAAGGCACAGGAATTGGCCTGACCATTACTAAGCGCCTTGTCGATGCGATGAATGGTGTAATTGGCTTTGAGAGTACAGCAGGACAAGGAAGTACTTTTTGGGTCGAGTTTCCTGTTGCCGAAGCCGTTGATCTGCCGCTGATGAATAATGACGCAGTTAAATTAAACAAGCCGCAGACGGCCTGCTCAATGGTTCTTTACATTGAAGACAATCCACTGAATCTACGGCTGATGCAGAATATCTTCACCTTAAGAAATGATATGGAGTTACTTGATGCCCAAACAGCTGAGTTAGGCATTGAGATAGCCATGGCTGATTCACCAGCCTTAATCCTGATGGACATAAATCTGCCTGGAATGGATGGCTATGAGGCACTCAAAGTACTGAAGAACAATACGCAGACCATGCATATTCCCGTGATAGCTATCTCAGCTAATGCAATGATGGGTGACAAAGAACGCGGGCTTGCAGCAGGCTTTGCCGCTTACACCACCAAGCCTATTGATGTCCCAAGCCTGCTTGAGACAATTGATGAATTCCTCTACAAGGCTGGCTCTTAACAAACCGGGGGAATAGCACTTACCTGGCAAAAGGCTCAATTTGAATTTTAGTGGCTAATCCAAAAGAGCCTAAGGATTGTGCGTTTTGGCTCTACTCCCCTTCCCGCGCTTCTTGTTCTCTTTGGCGGCGGTACATTTCTTCCTCTTCGGCGGCGTCAATCACCATCAATATATCGTCAACGTCGGCGGCAATGGCGCTCTCGGCAAACTTGCCAGTGAGTTTGATATCGGGATGGAGCGTGGCACTTTCGTAGTGGTCCCAGATTTCCTTGGCGTAAGCGCTGTTGAGCAGTTCAGGGGCATAATTGCCAAAGTAGTTACTCATATTGTTGACGTCGCGTTCCAGCATCGCCAGGGCGCTGTTATTGCCGGCGGCATTAACCGCCTGAGGTAGATCGATGATGACGGGGCCGGTGTGGTCGATAAGCACGTTGAATTCAGATAGATCGCCGTGAACCAGGCCAGCACAAAGCATCCGCACCACTTCAGTGATTAGTCTGTCATGGTATTCCAGCGCCAGTTCAAGGCTAAAGCTGACCTCGCTTAGACGCGGGGCGGCATGACCATTGCTATCGGTGATGAGTTCCATCAATAACACCCCATCGATAAAACCATAGGGTTCAGGCACCCGCACACCTGCTGCTGCGAGTTTATAGAGGGCATCGACTTCGGCGCTGAGCCAGGCCTGTTCACTCTCTTTCTGGCCGTAACTGGTGCGCTTTTGCATGGCGCGGTTGCGGCGGCTGTTGCGCGTTGTCCGGCCTTCCTGATACTGCACGGCCTGCTTGAAGCTGCGTTTGTTGGCCTCTTTATAGACCTTGGCGCAACGTATGATTCCGCCGCAGCGAACCATGTAGACCTGGGCCTCTTTACCACTCTGCAGTTGACAAATGACCTCGTCAATCAGGCCATCGTCGATAAGTGGAATTAATCTCTTTGGTATTTTCATTTAAGTCTTTGTTTGTAGTCAGGCGTGATTATAACAAGCCGTTACCAGGCTTGTATGTTGCCATTGGGGTTCTTTTAAATAATATTGAGCCACTCATGCCGATTTAGGTGGCTACAGATAGATTCTTAATCACGCTTGCCAAACACCATTTCCAGGCGAAAGGTAATCGAAGACTTGGGATGAAAATTAGATTCTTTTTCAAAGCTTATCTGGGGAATGATTTCGCCAAACATCCAATTTTTATGGATATCCTGACGATATCGAACACGCATAAAATAGTCTTTTGCTAGCCAATCAGTCTCATCGTCTGCAAAACCGGCAATCTGATAGGCCAAACTCCGACGCGCATCGATATTTTGAAAAAATGAGAATCCCTGGCTGAAACGCCTGAACATTTCTTCTTCTTGCCAGTTTAGTGACGAGGTCGCTTGAAACAGCAGGTTTTTGGTCACTGGCCGGTCAAACTCAAGAGTGCCATTGGCGCCAAACCCGCGTGATTCAAACCAATTGAGGTTATTGGAGGCACGCAATAACCAGCCATCGAGCGGAATATATCTATATGAGCGTATGCGTCCAAAAAAATCGAGTCGTCTACGCGCCTTTATACCTAAGGCAGGACGTACGTCCCATTTTTTTGATTGGCTAATCTGTCGTTCAAGTGAAATAAAGAAATCTCGTTCTTGCACCACATCGGTGGCTTGGGGGCTTAGGTTTTCCTGGGATTCGCGTTGTGAGTCAGTTTCAATCAATAATTTAAGGCGCTTTTTTAATCGCGGTAGATCGACCTTTAGTTTCAAGTCCCCCTTAAATCCCGTGCCTTCGTACTCTCTAGACACCATATCCAGCGCGATTCGCAGATAACTTTTGTTTGCCTGCTCAAACACTTTGTCATCGGCGAAGAATGTGTCTATTGAGACAACCGTCTCTTCAAGGCCGCTTGAAATGGAGGTATGAGTTTTATCCAAATGACCAAAAACTGTATACATCATCCCCTCTAATTCTATTTCAGAAATTTCAGGGTAATCTGTTTGTGTTGAGGCTTCAGATGTGGGGGCTTCAAGCTTGTTGGAAGTCGAGGGTTTAACAGCTTCTTCCTGGCCAAATGCACTGTTAAATACATTCAAGAAAACAATTAAAACTGTGCCAAAAAGCATCTGTTGATTCATAACACAAAGCCTAGGTCAGGAATCAACTGAATCTATACGTATCAAAGAGTTGAGTGGTTCTTTTAATGTTAAAACAAACAAGTAAACCCCCTGCTTTGTTTGTATAAAGGGATAATATATCAACGCTTCCGCCAAACACTTGCCAACCATGGCTGTTGCTCACGCGGCTTGCCCTCTGGGCGATAATAATGCGTCAACTCAACAAACCCTGCTCTCTTCATATATCGGCTCCAGCTCGGTAAATCATGATAAACAGCATAACGCCCATTAACCCAACCTTCCTCATTCGTGCCGCGCGGATTAGAGCTAAATAAGACTCCGTTGGGCTTAAGCGCGGCATGATATTTTTGTAGAACAGCAGGCAAGGTCTGACTAGGGACATGAAACAAGGAGGCATTGGCATAGACGGCGTCAAAATGGTTGTCTGGCAGGCTCGGTTCAATAAAGTCCTGCAACCAAACTTCACAGCCGCTATATGACATCGCCATTTCAACAAACCGCGCGGCACCCTCTAAACCCACAGCAATGTGGCCGCGCTCGGTGAATGTCTTTAGATCACGCCCAGGGCCACAGCCAACATCAAGAATAGTGAACGGTGATACGCCTTCTATGTGCTGCAACAGCGCTGATATATTCTGCTCTACATCATGATCAATTGTGCCGGCAAAGAATGCGTCGGCTTTTTGATTGTAATAATCGAGCGTCAGCCTGGCAATTTCGTTCAGATCTACAGAACTCGGGGTTGATTCAGACACGAATCACAGCTGCGGTCTGAGAAAATGGGCAAAGATCAGGCTAATTCTGCCAATTGCTTCTCAATCGCCTGCAACTGCTCAGAGGTAGACTTGGCGATACCCTCAAGCACCTCAGCATTCGCAAGCTGAATGGCCTGTTCTTCAGAGTCAGCATCCAAGCCTCGACGATAGTCTTTTTCTATATCATCGAGCCGTTGACGCAGCTCGTCACGTTTTTTGAGCAGTTGTTCTTTATCGAGGTCCATTTCAAATTCTCCGTAGATAATGCCAAACACGCTCTCATTATGAACCCGTTTTGTGGACTTATAAATACCAATATTAAAGACGCTTACCTATAAGTGTCGGCACCTTATCTGTGCGGGTTTCTAGTTTCAGGTAACTCAGCAGACGAATACAGCCTTCTTGATGCAATACCTCATGAATCTTCTCAACGGCGGCGAGGATGTCAGCCAACTCACCTTCAATATTGGTCCCTGAAGCATGTGTCTCAATAATAAAGTCATAGGCCTCTAGCAACTCAACAACACGGCTGATCTCTTGCCTGACTGAGACCCCTTGGCCAATTGGGACGACTTGTAACTCAATGGTCGCTTGCATAATAATTCACCGTTTCAATTTTCAAACTTATAACCAACGCCATAAACTGATTGTATTAGCTCCTGCTCTGGAAAAGCATCAAGCATTTTTTTGCGCAGATTTTTTATATGACTATCAACTGTCCGTGTTGTTACGACACGATTGTCATCATAAATCTCATCCATAAGCTGATCTCTTGAATAGACATGACCTGGGTGTTCAGTCAGGCGCTTCAATAATTTGAATTCTGTGCGCGTAAGTTTGAGCAATTCACCATTGAGCTGTGCCTCAAATCGCGCTACATCAAGACTAAGTGGCGAATTCGTACTCTGTTGTGGCTCCTGACGACGCAGCACTGCTTTTACCCGCGCCACTACCTCTCGCGGACTATATGGTTTGCAGATGTAATCATCAGCTCCCAGCTCCAGACCTAATAGCCGGTCAATCTCTTCTACCTTGGCGGTGACCATAATGACCGGCAGCTGAGAAAAACTACGCAGTTCGCGTAAAATATCCATGCCATCCCTACCCGGCAACATAATATCCAATAACATTAAATCAGGCAGATCACTCTGTAAGGCGGGAATAACCGCATCACCGCGATCGATGATGTCAGTGTCATAGCCGGTTTGTTGCAGATAATCCCTTAGCAGTGCGGCAAGCTTTGGTTCGTCTTCAACAATAAGAATTTTTTTAGGTTTTTCGTTCATCTAGCCACCAAAGGTAAGGTCATGCTGATCTTAATTCCACCCATGTTAGACAGTGACGCCTCAATACTGCCCTGATGAGCATTAATAATGTTCTGCACAATGGCCAAGCCCAGGCCGGCGCCCCCCTTGGCTCGATTACGCGAACCTTCTTCACGATAAAGCCGCTCAAACAATTTTGGTAAGGCCTGCTCTGAAACAGCTGGTGCGCTATCATCAATTTCGACCAGGGCATGATCTGCCTTTTCAGAACAACTAATCATTACACCACCACCGCTATCTGTATAACGTAGGCTGTTTTCCAATAGATTATGAAATAGCTGCGCCAGGCGTTCCGCATCAGCAAGCACATAAATCGGGTTATCACTCTTAAATATAATCTCCAGGCCTGCTGTCGCAAAGCGTGCCTGATAACTATCCACCAGCTGCTCTATTACATCAATCAGGTTGATCTTGCCAATTTGATAATCCATTCCACCTAAATCATACAAAGAGAGCTGATAAAGATCATTGACCAGTTTATTTAACTGACTCGCTTCGCTATGCAGTGATGTCAGCGATTGGTCGTCACAAGCACGCACGCCATCTTGCATCGCCTCTATCTCACCGAGCAAAACCGCCAGTGGTGTACGCAACTCGTGCGAGATACCGGCGATCCAGCGTTGGCGTACTTTTTCGTTGTCAGCCAATGTGTTCGCCAAATGATTAAAATCAACGGCAAGTTGACCTAGCTCATCGCGGCTCTTTACCGGCACCTCAATATCATAGTTTCCCTCTGATAGCGTTCTGGCTGCTTTGGCAATCGCTTTTATTGGAATCAATAATCGCCACGCAAGCAGAAAAGCCACCAGGGCCGACAATGTAATCACAGCACCGGCAATGAGATATAGATTGCCAGCCTGACGTTTTACAAACTGAATATCACGGACTTCTTTTGGTGCTTGAAGCCCCGCTATGCCCAACCACCCAACTGTTTCACCCTCTACCTTGAGAGCATGGCGGCTTAAGTCATCAATATTATTATTGCGGCCAATAATGTGGCCCTGCTGGGCATCAAACAGGCTTAGCCGAGGACCGATATCCAGTGCATTGGGGCCATTGTTCGCCCCACGACGCGGTGGTGGTCGACCAGATAGAAGATCCGGTCTCATTTCATTGCGCCGAGGGAAAGCTGTTGATGCGTCATCAGGTAGCTCAGCAGAACCACTACGACTGAGGTTACGCCAGAGATGGCGGCTATCCCGCAACCCCTGCCATGAGCCATTGTCCTGATAATAGGACTCCAGCTGCTCAACGACCTCAACCACCTGGGTCTCATCCAGTTGATTGAGGTAATCCGTAAAACCGCGCTGAAAACTCCAGCGCGTCAGCAACAGCATGGCAATCACTATGACACTTATGGTCAGCGAAAAAATAAGAAACAATTTAAGCGTAAGACGGTTCTTCATAAGACCTCTTTCGACCGCTTGGGGAAAATCTTTGCCCCGATTTCAGGCTCTGCGACGCTATCTGGGTGGATTATCAAGGCTAATTTGAATCTAGCTTATGCTCTTAAGGGATTGAAATCAAAGAAAAACAGCCTGGCATCACGAATATCCTACATTTCTTCACATTTCTTCCACGGTGCCTACACATTCGCTCCCTAGAATATTAATGAACGGCAAAAAAGCCACTACCAATTACAGTTTTGTAATATATAAGGAGCGCATCACCATGAATAGAAAAATCATCATTGCCACACTAAGTTTGTTTGCCTTGCCAGCCTTTGCAACGCCACCACAGGAAATGGCCAATAACGCTGGAAACAACAAGCAACAGCACTCTCATGAACAACAACGCAAGGCATCCAGAGATGTTATGAAAGAAGTTTTATCCCTTCGTGACAACCAGACAGCTGCCGTTGCCGAAATTCTTAAGGCTGAGTATGTGTCAATGCGCGAGTTAAAACGTCAGGGTCAGTCGGCACGACGTGAGCAACGAGAAGCAATGCACAAACAAACCATCAGCAAACTCAGCACGATACTTGATGAGCAGCAACTAGCCCAATTCAAAGCCTTTAGAACTGGAATGCAACTCGCTCGTCATCTTAGAAATAATGAAGCTCGCAGCAATAGTGAACAGTAATAAACATTAACCGAGGTGAAAATCATGGCTATTAAAAATAATTATCTCAAAGTACTGATTTCTGCATTGCTTATCATGGGTATTACAGGATGTGGCGGGAGCGGTTCAAAATCCAGCACAAACATTAATACTCAAGGACAGTCCTGGACGGATAGCCACTCCCAAGTTCAAGCCACCCAAATGGTTCGTCTTGATGCCTTTAAAAAGGGAATGCAGTAGACAGGTATTTTTATTACCACGGCCCCCAGGGAGACATCCTAAGGCTTAACAACAAACTAAGGTGTGTGCCGACACTAGGTTCACGAGAATGGGAATATTTGACTATGGCGTTTGTAATGACAGCCAAGAGACCTCGCACTCGCCTAATTCAGCGGCAACATAGGCCGAATCGTTAGTGATGGTGACGGATAGATCCATAGTGCGCTGCACCAGCGCCGCCATCGCCTGTATCTCTTCCCATTGAAATTGATAAAAAGATGCCTTCAGTCTACTGAACTTTGCTTGCCCTTGCTGCCACCAGGTATCTGATTTTGAATTAAAGCTGTAAACCTTAACTTCAGAGGCAAGCCGCGTTGCCTTTTTGACTCGATCAACCGCCGGTTCACCGACATCTATCCATAAAGAGATTTGGTCATCCAAAGTACGCGCCCAAATATCGGGTTCTTCAACAGCGCTAATCCCCTTAGTAAAGGTTAAATGCTCTTGGGCATTGATACAAAATGCCAACACCCGGGCCATCATTCGTTCAAGTGTTTCTGAAGGATGTTGGGCAATGGTCAGATTAAGCGTGTCGTAATAGTTACGATTGAGGTCGGATAACGAAATTCGAAACTTATAAATGGTCGGTTTTATTGCCACTGAAATATATCCTGAAAATTGTCAAAACATAACGCCAGGCCAGGCCTACGATCTTGGCGCTTGTTATACATATGCCCAGTTTGGGGAGTCAAGGATAGTCAGTCAATTTAGCCGCTGAAATACTGCTGGATAATTTGACTAAAAGGTTCCCAGTACAAATACTTATCTGTAGAATTTGTCTTTTCATGTCGATCAATGGAGCAGTAACACATGGGCAGAGCCTATCAGAATCGCAAAGAATCCATGGCTAAAACATCTGATGCGAATGCCAAAGTCTACAGCAAATACGGCCGCGAGATCTATGTCTGCGCCAAATCTGGCGGTGTCGACCCAGAAGGTAATTTAGCCTTGCGTGGACTGATTCAACGCGCCAAAAAAGACCAGGTTCCAACCCATGTCATTGAAAAAGCAATCAACAAAGCCAAAGGTGGTGGCGGTGAGGACTTTGCTTCGGCCCGCTATGAAGGTTTTGGCCCAGGCGGCTGTATGGTTATTGTTGACTGTCTCACCGACAACCCCAATCGTACCTTTGGTGATGTGCGTCAGTGTTTTACCAAAACAAAATGTAAGATTGGTACCCAGGGCAGTGTCAGCCACATGTTTGATCATGCCGCCATTCTGGCATTTAAGGGCGATGATGAAGACGCCACCCTGGAGGCATTGTTAATGGCGGATGTGGATGTCACCGACATTGAAGCCGAAGATGGGACAATCACCATCTTTATGCCGCACACCGAATACTTTAAGGCTAAACAAGCATTAACAGATAGTTTTGCTGATATTGAATTTGATGTTGATGAAATTCAATTTTTACCACAGACCACCGCCCCTATAAGCGCTGACGATATGGAGATGTTTGAAAAGTTTTTAGATATGTTGAATGATTTAGAAGATGTGCAGAACGTCTATCACTCTGCTGAGCTTTGAATAACTAGTTCACTAGACATATTGACCAGCACACCAACCTGATGACCAGGCCCACTGGAAGTTATAACCGCCCAGCCAGCCGGTCACATCCAGCACTTCACCGATGAAATACAGGCCAGGGACATTATTGGCTTCAAGTGTTTTTGAGGAAATCGCATCGCAGTCGACGCCACCCGTGGTGACCTCAGCGGTGCGATAGCCCTCTGTGCCGGCAGGCTTGACCT
>CBFCYE010000050.1:0-12377 GCA_965602225.1 uncultured Gammaproteobacteria bacterium
CACCTGCAGAACGATTTAACCAATGTGTTGCATCGACCGGTTGAAACCGCAGCCGATAGCAGAAGTTTCCCACATAGTAAGTTTGCGTTTTGATTTAGTGGCAGAACCGGGCCAGCCCAGTCAGGCCCTTTTCTGAATAGTTCTGAAACAAAGCTTCATCGGCCTGGGTGAAATAATCATGGTGAGCGGGCTTGTGCATTACGAAATCTGGCGGTAATTTAACTGAATATGCAGCCTCCCTGAGTAAAATACCTGCATGGTGCGTATGTTTGATTGAAGCAAAAATTCAATATAAAACAATAGGTTTGCGGTGATTATCAGAGAATGTCAGGTTTCACCAAACGCCCAAAATAGCACCTTGTAATCTGCCTGTCGTTAGTTCGAATCTTATCGTCAGCTCCAGTCTATTCAAGGACTTAGCTCTTCGGGGCTAGATCTTTTTAGTATCTGCCTGTCTAATGGTGTATCGCGTATAATTGCAGCCTTCATTGTTGGTGATTATTTATGAAGAAACCCAGTATAAGAACCATAACCGTTAGAAACCTGATCAATGTCCTGTTGGGCACTGCTATCGTGGTTCTGTTGATTATTGGTTATAACTTCCGCGCCTTATCTAAAACTGCAATTGAAAATCAGGCGTTGGCGCATGCTGAGCTGGTCAAGGCCGGGCTGACTTCGCACATGAAGGCGGGCATCATGGAGTTGCGCGATTATTTTCTCTCAGAGATCGAGCAGCTCCATCACATCAATGAATTAAAAATTATCCGTGGTGAAAATGTTTCCGCTCAGTTTGGACCGGGTAACCCTGTATGGGAACGAACCGAGCAGGATGCCTCGGCTAGGCAGGCATTTAATTCCAGAGAGCCAGTATTTATTATGGACGAGTTCACCCTCGAACCGACCATCCGCGTGATTATTCCCTATGTAGCCTCATCTGAGGGTGCGCTTAATTGTCTTGCCTGCCACAGTGTGGATGAGGGGGCGGTGCTGGGGGCGGTGGATATTGAGATGGACGTCTCCGAATATCGTAATCATGCCGCGATTGTGTTGGCAGGTACTTTTGTATTGTCATTTTTTGCCTTGATACTGGTGTTGCTTAATACCTCAAGAACCATTCGTCAATACGTTCAGCGGCCGCTTGAAGAGTTGATGGATGATGCTGCTCTGGCATATAAAAATCACCTGCCGGTTCCTGCGGAACAATTCAAGACGCGTGAATTTACTAACGTGGCCAATGAGTTTAATTTGCTGAATTCCGAGATCATCGCTCATCAGGACGAGCTGAAGGATAAGAATCTGCAGCTGCTGGCATTGAATGATGAGATTGAAAGTACCTTGCGTGAGACTGTTTACACTATGGGTGTCATTGAGGAGCAACGCTCCAAAGAAACCGCCAACCATACCAAACGAGTCTCTCTTTACAGTCAATTGTTGGCGCAGAAGCTAGGTTTGGATGAAGAGCAGGTGGATTTGATTACTGCGGCATCACCTCTGCACGACATAGGTAAACTGGGCATCCCAGATACGGTTTTGTTAAAGCCGGGTTTGCTGGATGATGCAGAGCGCAGGGTGATGGAGAATCATTCCAGTATTGGCCATGAAATGCTGAAGCATTCCAAGCGTGAGATATTGATAGCGGCGGGTACTATTGCCTTTGAGCATCATGAAAAGTGGGATGGAACAGGTTATCCTAGCGGTCTTAAGGGTGAGGAGATTCATCTCTTTGGCCGTATTATCGCGGTGGCGGATGTATTTGACGCACTTTTTTCAGAGCGGGTATATAAAGAGGCATGGCCGATTGAAAAGATTGTCGATTTGATGAAGGAAGAACGTGGCCAGCACTTTGAGCCTGCGTTGGTTGATATCTTCCTCGATAATGTGGAATCATTCGTTGCGATATATAATAAATATCCGGCAGACAAAATAGACTAACTTAAATTAACTGGAGAACCATTGTGGCAAAAGCAACAGCAAGACATTTACTGGTAGAAACTGAAGCACAGTGCAACGAAATCAAGGCCCAGATTGAGGGCGGTGCTGATTTCGCTGATCAAGCCAAGCAGCATTCAAAATGTCCTTCAGGTCAGCAGGGTGGTGATCTGGGTGAATTTGGTCCAGGCATGATGGTGCCAGAATTTGATAAGGTGGTTTTCTCTGCGCCGCTGAATGAAGTTCAAGGCCCAGTTCAGACACAGTTTGGTTATCACCTGCTGGAAGTGACTAGCCGTACTGAATAATCAAAGCTGTTTTTGTTGATGAAGGTCGACCTGAAAAGGTCGGCCTTTTTTATTGCCTGCTGACTGAGTTTAGATAATCCAGTAGACGTAGTCGTTGCTCTGGCCGGGCAAAGACACTGATGTGACGACCATTAGGCACCAACCAAAGCTGCTTGGGCTGATTGGCTGCCTCAAACAGTTGTTGGCCGTGATGCGGCGGGATAATGAAATCTTCCTCGCTATAGACCAACAGTAGTGGAATCGGAGCGATCAGCGGAATGGCATCGATTGGTTTGTAGTCATCCGAAACTGTCCAGGACAGAGGGTATTGCAGCGGCCAGGTGAGCCAGAAGCTGGCCAGCTTTTCTCTCACAATTTGCCGATAACTGCTAAAACCACTCTCTATGATTGCCGCATCAATCTGGTCGCGATAGTGGCTATGGGCTACAATATAACTGGCGATGGCGGCGCCGATACTCTGGCCATAGACAATTACAGGCAGGCCACGGGTCTCGTCCATTTCGATCATCTGTTTGATTGCCGCTTCAGCATCACGCATTACGCCATGCAGTTCAGCAACGCCCCCTGATTTGCCATAACCACGATAATCAAATAACAAGACGTTATAGCCCGCCTCAGGCAGCCAATGGACACTGCCGATGTGGGTGCTGATATTTTCGGCATTGCCATGTAGGAATAGAACCGAGCCGCGCGCCTTACCCTTGGCCGGCAGAAACCAGCCATGCAGGGCTGTGCCATCGCTGGATTCAAACAAAATATCGCGATACTCAAGTCCGATGTCGGTGGGTGTGCGCACATGTTGTGACATCGGAATGAAAAACATATTGCTACAGCCCTGTTGCAACAGACTGCCCAAGGCAATGCCAAGAAGAATGAGTTTGCGCATCAGAAAAAATGCTGCCAGCTGAGATTGAAGTTGCTGAAGTCATTCCCCAACTGGCGCTGACGACTCCACTGCATCCTGGCTGTATCAGATTTGCTCATGGTGTAGCGCTGTTCTAGACCGATGTCTTTTTCGCTGTGTTTGTCGCCAGCGCTGTAATCGGTAGTTTTGGCAAACAGGTGCGTACTCCAGTTGTCGCTTAGCTCTATCAGTAGCCCAGCAGAACCACCAGCACCAGCCGCATAACCCTTGCGCAGCTCCTGCTTACTGATATCTATACCCAAGTTAACCAGGGTGTAGGCAATGCTGTTTTGTGACAGTGACCAGCTTAGGCCAGCACCGCCATTAATGCTTGAGATCAAGCGATTACCAGGTTGGCCATGTTTACGGCGCAGGCCAAAATTGAATTGCCATGAGGTCGGGCGGCTGATGTCCGATACCGGCGTCAGTGAGACAATGTCTACCGGGGTGAAATATTGCAGGCGGGTTGTGTCGGCATGGTTGTCATGTCGTAGGCCCAGGCTGAAAAAGGAGATTTGGGCACCGCCGGCATAGCCGGGGGCGGGGTCGAGCAGGTCATGATAGGCCGGGCGCAGTTCTAGCTGCTGGTATTGATGCTGGTCTTCCCGGCCAAGGCTCAATGAACTGCGGCCGGTGCCGTGGCCTTGTTCCGGGCGTGTACCGCCAGGAACGGTGATGCTGGGGCTGATGATGTTCAGTTGGCTGCGCGCCTGTAACAGTTGATGCAGCTGTTGCTGATTATCATCCTGATGATAGTCGGCATATTCATGCGCCAGTTCCAGTGTCTCGGCCTGTGTCGCTACGGGCATGTTGGTGATGGCTTCATCCTCAGGTGTCAGCTTGGCTTGGGCCAGTTGTTGAATGGCCTCTATCTGCTTGGTCGGTAGATTGGCCATGCGCTGTTGCAGTACCGCATGACGCGAAGGGCGGTAATGTGTCTGTTTGATCAGGCCGGCCTTGTCCAGCACCCTGACGGTATCAGATGGAATCGCCCAGGCACCAAACTGATCGGTCAGCTGTAGTTCGGGCCTAGTTGTTTCGATCAGTGACAGCAGGTGGTAGGAGCAGTTTTCATCGAAGAAGAAATAATCAAACCAGATGCCGCGCAGCTCCCAGGCATGCAGCAGCATGGTATGAACCTCTGCTTCAGTCAGATTGAGTTGATATTCCCAGATGTCGCGGTTTTCCATGTCGCTGTATTCGCGCACCTTGAGGTAATAGGGCTGCACTGAGAAACCACCAGGATAGCCCCCCATCAAACCTTTGACCGCATAGGCCAGGCCACCGTCATTACCGGTATCGGCGCCGAAATTGATGGCATAGGCCAGCAGCCGGGTTTGTTCATTCTGGTCGCGGGCATCGATGCGGATCAGGGTGTGGCCAAACATTGAGGCGGGGCTGTTGATAAAGGCGGTGGGAAAAATCAATGTCACCCCCTGCGGATTGAGCGTCGTCAGCCATTCATCAAAACGCCAGCAGTCATATTCAGGCAGACGAGTTGGGTCAAAATTCAGTTGCTGGCTGAGCCACTGATAACGGGCTACAAAGCGGCACTGCGGGTTTAAGTGTTGTTCGTCACGGTTCTGTGGCAAGGCCTGAAAAAAGCCTGCCAGGCTTGCCTCAAGCTCGGCCTGTGGCTCGGTCTTGCCGTGTTCGGCCAGGAAAAACTCAGGCGCGTCGACCTGGCTCTTAAAACTGCCGGGGATTAGGCCAGCCTTATAATGCAGCAGTTTGTGCCATTCGGGGCGTTGTTGCAGTTGTTGGTCCTGTGCCTGCTGGATGAGGTTGGCAAGATAATCCTGGTTTGTGGCTTGTGCGCTCGGCGCAATGATCAGGTTTGTTACAACAACCAGAAATAGAGTGCGAAAAAATTGCCGAAGTCTAACCACCACCATCAATACGAAATGTCCCGGATGTCTCTTGGCGAGACAGTGTCAATGAAAATCAGTTTTTATAATGCCAGATAAAAAACATGCCCGGTGGTTTTGCCACCAGGCATGGTGTGTCAGCTATCTAATAAGACTTTAGATGGCGGTTGCGTATTTACCCAGTTGGGCATCGGCAGCAACGACTTCACGCAGAGAGACCTGGATCTCGGCTGCAGTGACATCGGTGCTGGTGAAGATGCGGGCAAAGTTTTCCTGAGTCAGGCGGGCAAAGGCGTCCTTGTCTTGAGCATCAATACCAATCAGCTTGGCCAGTGCTTCTAAGGCTTCACCTTGACCAGCGGCAGTGTTACGCGCCAGGGCAGCTTTGTTGCCGTCAATGAACATGGCCGTTTGCCAGGTAGTGCTCACGGCACCGTCTTGAGTACAGCCTGAGGTGCCTGAGGTGATGCCGAAGGTCTGGTTGCCTGATGTGCCGTTGGTAGTTACTGCCAGTACCTGTGGCGCAATGCCTGATTGACCATCAAACACTTTTGAGCCCCAACCGCATGAGCCAACATTGTCGGCCATGGCGCTAGATGAACCAATAGCGAAGAGTGCTGCTGCGAGTACTTCTTTTCTAATTTTCATTTTCTAGAATCTCCCTCTGGATTGTCAGGTAACGTACCGAAAAATTCGGTGTCCCACTGTTTTTATAAACATATGTGCTGCTAAGGTCAAGCTTGCTTTAAGAAGGGTTTTCCTTTCACGATAGACTGTTAGCATGTGTTAATTTAGTTGCTTGCTGTGTCGGATGACAAATAATTGAGAAGGCAGTGACACCATGGGTGATGTGGTCAAGTTTAAAAAGCCAAAGCTGAGTGAAAAACATAAGGGTAAGACTTTGTGTAAAAGCGGTTTTCACAAGTGGGAAATCGTGCAAGAAAAACAGTTTGATGTGAAGCAGGGTAAGCTGGTTACCTTGTATCGGTGTACACGCTGCGGTGAGAAAAAAACGGTAGCAAGCTAGTGGCGTGTTCTATTGTGAATTTACTTCTTTGAACAGGTGTTGTATTTCTTCAACCTCTTTACGCTGTTGAATAAGGGCATTAACACAGTCTTCATCCAGGTCTTCACCGGCCATCTCTTTTAGCGTTGCAAAGGCATCATCATTGCTCCAGGCCTTTTTGTAGACGCGTTCATTGGTGAGGGCATCAAAGATATCGGCCACAGCAATGATGCGGGCTTCGAGTGGCACGGCATCACCCGCTTTACCTTCGGGGTAACCAAGGCCATTGATCTTTTCATGATGGCTGGCAGCGATGTTGCGCAGAATGTCTGTATGGCTGATATTGCCCAGGTTAAAATTTTTAAGCAGATCATCAATCATTTCCCTGCCTTTGATGGCATGACTTTTCATGATCTCCATTTCATCGCCGGAAAGTCTGCCAGGTTTGAGAAGGATGTTGTCGGGGATAGCAATTTTGCCGACATCGTGCAGTGGCGCGAACATGAAGATATGTTCAATGTAGTGATCGTCTAGCGCATGTTTTTTTGCCAGGGCCTGGGCAATCAGGCGGCTAAAACGTGACATGCGTTCGAGATGGCTGCCTGTTTCGGGGTCGCGTTGATGGGTGAATTGTGAGGCTGTTTTGATGATGGCGCTCAAGGTCTTGATTGAGCTCATTTCATTGATGATGGTCAATGCGATGAGATGGCCATGGAGGTCTAGTGATTCCAAAACATCTTCATCAAAGACGTCTTTTTCGAAGGAGTTGAAAAACAGAAAGCCGAAGAACTCATCATTGCTGAACATGGGCATGGTGTAGCTGCTGGCATAGCCTTGCTTGCCTAGGTTCTGATGATGTCTCTGATCACTTTTTGCCGTCGTGGTTATGTTGTTGATCACCCTGGGTTGGCCGCGTTCAAAGCATTCCTTTAATGATGGCGCGTTATCGAGCAGGGTCTGATAATTTTCCAATGGGTTGTCATCGCCGCTGCTATGGATGTAGGTTTTGAGGATCTTGGTTTCTGGGTCGTAAAGGGCTAACGAGACGCGGGCAATAAAGGGTGATTTTTTTTGAATGAGTTGGTGAATGGTGCTGAGCTTATCTTTGAGTGAGCCGCGACGATTCAGAAAGGCCAGGCTGTCATGATGTGGATAATGATTGTCTTGTTTCATATCGACCCCAAGTGGCTAGGCGAAAATTTATATTACATCATCTATGCACGTTGGGGTATGGGGTATCAGTTTAGCTGATAGGTAAATGAAAACTCAGAGCCTGATTGGGGCAAACAGAGAGGCAGCGGCCACAACCAGTGCAGGCCTCTGTATCCAGCTGCATGCGCCGTTGTTGATCAAATGACAAGGCACCATGGTCACAGTGACCGCGACAACTCATACAAAAAATATTGTTCCAGGCCAGGCAGGTTTGTGTGTCTAATTGCACCGAGCCAAGTTTGGCTGGCGTTGTTGTCTTATCCAGATCCATCGGGCAGGCAGTGACACAGTCACCACAAAAGGTGCAGCCATTCTCTTCGAAATTTAGATAAGGCGTGCCAGCGAACTGGTGTTCGTTGGGGTGAAGTTTAATGATGTTGGCTGTGCATGCGGTTACACATGGGGCGTCGCAGCGACGGCAGTGATCAGGATCGATTTTATCCTGGTGCCAGGGTGGTGCTGGCCCTAAAGGGTGTTGCTGTTGTTCGTAGTTCTCGCGACCTTCACGGGTGAGAAACGCGCCGCGCAGAAACGCGCGGCGGTTGTTGTCTACTCCATCTGCTGACATGCGCAGGTGATCAGAACTTGTTTTTCACCAGCGGTGCTACATCGGCCTGCGGTACATGGCATTGGGTGCAGACATAACGCGCTCCAACCAATTCTTTAACTGCCTTGTCGGGAGCGTTGCGCAGATCGGTATAGTGACTGACAGGGATAGGCGTTGGTTTGCCCCGCAATGGTTGGCTGAGTTCAGCCGAGTTGCCGTGACAACTCAAACAATAGTTCACTGCGGCCTTCACTGGCGTCATCAGTTCGATGTTGTGCGGGATCTGCGGTGGCGCGCCGGGGTAGGCGCGTTTGTAGACCGGATCAGTACCTGGCATTACCCCCAGATAGTCAAAGCGTTCAGGGGTGGGTACCTCAAACACACTCTGGTTGCTTAGGCCTGTCTCACTAGGGACGATGCTATCTTCTGCCTGTGCCAGCCCCATTAAACCAGTCATGCAGAGCGTCAGTGCTGTTGTAATGATTTGATTTTTCATATTGTTCTCCTCCTCAGGCCTTATAGACCTTGACCGCACACTTCTTGAAGTCAGTCTGTTTTGAGATCGGGCAAGTCGCATCCAGGGTTAGTTTGTTGATAAACACACCTTCATCAAACCAGGGTACGAATACCGTTCCGCGTGGCATGCGATTACGGCCGCCATGAGTCTCTACCAGCGCCTTGATCTTGCCGCGGCGTGATTCGATCCAGGCCACGTCCTTGCGCTTCAGACCATACGACTCAGCATCACGCGGGTGCATATAGAGCATGGCGTGAGGTACGGCGCGATGCAGCTCGGGCACTCGGCGGGTCATGGTGCCACTGTGCCAGTGTTCTAGCACCCGGCCAGTGGTAAGCCACAGCTTGTAGTCTGCATCTGGCTGTTCCACTGGGGCAGCATAGGGGCGGAAAAAGATCTTGGCCTTGCCAGCAAGGTTGGTTTTTTCCTTGTTGGTGACACCATCGAGGTCACCGCTGGGAATAGACTTCAGCGCCTTGCCGTAAAAATCAAAACCGCTGCCCTTTTTGACATAGGGATCGTATTTTTCATTGAAGCGCCAATGGGTCTCTTTGCCATCCACGACTGGCCACTTCAGGCCGCGAACGTCGTCGTGCATGTAGAGATCAAACGGTGCCAGATCATGGGCATGGCCACGACCGAATTTGGCGTACTCTTCAAATAGGGCCTTTTCCACAAACCAGCCATCGCCAAGCAGATCAACGGTGTGATTTTCGTGGCCCTTGGCCGTAGAGTCGGGCCATTTGAATGTTTTGTGTTCTTTGGTAGCGAACAGCACGTCATACAGCGTGTCGTCAGGTGAATAGCCCATCTGTTTCGCTTCATCAAGCACATTAGGCAAGGTGTTAGGCGTAAAACCTGCGTCTTTCAGGCCAGGAATAGACTTCTCGTCCCATACATCTTTCAGTTTGAAGCGTTTTGAGAATTCCAGAATCTGCCAGACATCGCTGCGAGCTTCTCCGGGCGGTGAGACCTGTTCACGCCACATCTGGGTACGACGTTCGGCGTTACCGTAGGCGCCCCATTTTTCAAAGATCATCGCTGCCGGCAAGACCAGATCGGCCACCTTGGTTGAGATGCCGGGATAGGCATCGGCGACAACGATAAAGTTGTCCATCTCGCGTGCCGCCTTGATCCAGTGATTGGCATTGGCGGTGCCCTGGAATGGATTACAGACCTGTACCCAGGCCCATTTCACCGAGCCATCTTCCAAATCACGCATGATCTTGGTGATGTGGCTGCCTACTTTTGGATTAAGCGTCTTGGCGGGTAGTTTCCAGACATCCTCGGCAAAGGCGCGATGTTTAGGATTCATTACCACCATGTCGGCAGGCAGGCGATGGGCAAAGGTGCCCACTTCACGGGCAGTACCACAAGCCGACGGCTGACCAGTCAGTGAAAAGGCGCCGTTGCCAGGGGTGGCCTGTTTGCCCAGCAGCAGGTGGTTCATATAGGCCTGTTCGTTGACCCAGGTGCCACGCTGATGCTGGTTAAAACCCATGGTCCAGAAAGACACCACTTTGCGCTGGTCTTCGATGTAGTAATCAGCCAGCTGTTGTAGTTTTTCTTTGAACTGTTCTAGAGATTCGTCTGCATCACCCTTAGCCAGTTCAGCAACATAATCCAGAGTGTAGGGTTCGACAGCCTGTTTGAAATGTTCGAACTCAATTAACCAGTGTTTGCCCGCCGACTTGCTGTTGGCCTGCTCTACCTCATCACCATCCTTACGCCGTTGGCCGATGGCCTCGTCAGCATCAAGGCGGTTGTTAAGTTGTTTGGCCTGGGTATCCTTTTCCGCATCAAAGGCAAACTTGTCGTTGCCGCGCATACCGTAGCCGATATCGTAAGGGCCGGTGGCGAAGGCGCAATGTTTTTCGACAAACGGCCAATCGACCGCATCGCGTTTGATGATCTCGCGGGCGATGTAGTTTTGCAGCGCCAGGTCGGTCTGCGGTTTAAAGATGATCTCCAGATCAGCCATATCGGACGACATGTTGCTATAGGTACTGAGATTGATGATGCGTACTTTTTTATCAGTTAAGCGATGATCGACGATGCGGCCCCAAAGGATTGGGTGCATCTCGGCCATGTTGGCGCCCCATAGCACCATGGTGTCGGTGTGCTCGATATCTTCATAGTTACCGGCTGGCTCGTCGATGCCGAAGGTCTGGATGAAACCAGCCACGGCTGATGCCATGCAATGACGGGCATTGGGGTCGATATTGTTGCTGCGAAAACCAGCCTTCATCAGCTTGGATGCCGCATAACCTTCCTGAATGGTGTACTGGCCTGAGCCCATCACCGCAACGCCGGTAGGGCCGAGTTCTTTGTAGGTCTTCTTGAACTGCGTTTCCATTTCGTCAAAGGCGCGATCCCATGACACCGGCACAAAATCACCCTGTTTATCGAACTTGCCGTCTTTCATGCGCAGCAGCGGTTGGGTCAGGCGATCTTCTCCGTAGAGGATCTTGCCGTTGAAATAACCCTTAATGCAGTTGAGGCCGCGATTAACCGGGGAATCAGGGTCACCCTTGGTGGCGACGATGCGATCGTTCTTGGTGGCAATCTGGATGCCGCAGCCAACGCCGCAAAAGCGGCACACGCCCTTGTCCCAGCGCCAGCCTTCATCGACCTTGGCCGCCGCCTGTTTGGCGGTGGCACTCAAGGGGATGCCAACGCTGGCAGCGGCAGCCGCGGCCATGCTGGTTTTTAAAAAGTCTCTGCGAGTAATGCTCATGTATGACTCCTTTTAATCAAAAATATTCTAAGCGCCGCGCTGTTGTGAATGCGCGCAGCGTCGGTGTTTATTCGGTGTTTATTCGGTGGTTTTGTTCAAAAATTCCGGCAGTTCACCCAGTCCTTGAAATGAATCAAGATCAGCGGGGATGCTGGTTTCTACGCCCTCGTCGTCTTCAAAATAGTGAGAGATCATCTCGGCCATCGATACCCCGGCCAGCGCCTTGATGCGCTTTAAACCCTCAATCTCAGCATCGATCGACTCAGCCTCCTGGGTAAGCATGATCTTGCCCGTGACAGGATCGGAATGATGGACGCTGATGCCAGGCTGGCTATTAAGCAAAGCGATACAGGCCTCTACCCCGGCGGGGGCAGTGACAACGAGAATAGCGGATAAATTCATGAATTACTGATCCTAACTGGTACTGAAACAGTGCGCCGACAGAGATAAAACGAATGATCTACTCTATTTACACGCACAAACTAGATGGCCATTTCAGTTTACACCTAACCTCAATAGAATGCCTCTCTTTTGAATGCCATGCCCCCCATATATTTAGAGTGCCTCGGGGGCGGTGTAATTAAACTCAGATTGTGTGATTGGATGCTCAATGATGATTGTGGGGGGAGTAGTTGCTGGCCAGCACATGAATCTGATTGTTGGAGGGTAAAAGTGGTGCCTAGCTAATCACTTGGAGTTTTATTAATAACGCTAGGTTCTAGGGCTGAGGGTGTATCTGATATTGCGGTAAAGCGCCCAAAGCAGCCAATTCCAGTTTGATCAGAAAATAGATTGATACGGTTTTAGAGCTCTACCTGCAATAAAGACACTCCTGAAAGAAGACATTTGCAATGTTTATGTTGAACGTTACAACCGAACGGTGCGTTACAGTTGATGGTAAAGCGTTAAGGCTGGCAATAAAAAGCCCCGCCGAAGCGGGGCCTATGTTCTTTCAGGTGTTTAGGCTCAGGGTTGCTAACTTCAGGATTCCTTAGCCTTTTCACCTTGGCGATATACAGAATAAAGGTAGACGGGAATATCCAGGTCAGCCAGCTGCTCTTTAATTAAGGGCTGCACATCAGTCCAGTTCAGGCCGCCGACACCAGTCGCCAGGCGGGGCAGGGCTAAAGAGGTAAATTTTTCTTTTACAGCCATTTTCTTCAGTGCTCGTAAGGCATGAGTCACATTTTTGATGCTCGCCTTGCCGGGCAGTGACCCGTGGCCATAACCCCCTTCTTGTGTAATAAGGTTCGCAATGCGCACCCCATCTGCTGCCGACCACAGCCATGCTTCACCTGGCTTGGGGCTGTGCACGTGACACCAGTGGTGAAAGTCTTTATGCATTGATG
>CBFCYE010000051.1:0-11905 GCA_965602225.1 uncultured Gammaproteobacteria bacterium
GATGCTGTTGTCGCCTACGTCATGCAGGTTTTTATAGATAAAGATCTTCGCTAGGCGAAGACAAATCTGAGTTATTATATTTTTTGAATCAGTTTTATTGTTAAGAACAAATGTTGGAGAAATTGAGAGCATGATCAAGGCAGGCATAGTGGGCGGCACGGGTTACACCGGCGTGGAGTTGCTGCGCTTATTGGCGATGCACCCTGAGGTTGAGTTGCGGGTGATTACCTCGCGCTCTGAAGCAGGGATGCCCGTCGCGGATATGTTTCCCAATCTGCGTAACAAAGTTGATCTCTGTTTTAGTGAGCCAACGCTGGAAAATCTGTCGCAGTGTGATGTGGTGTTCTATGCCACCCCGCATGGTGTCGCCATGGCAGGTGCTACAGCGTTGCTAGACAAGGGTGTGAAGATTATCGATCTTGGTGCTGATTTTCGTATCAAGGATATTCCAACCTGGGAACAGTGGTATGGCATGCAGCACACCACACCAGAATTGGTGGCCGAGGCGGTCTATGGTCTGCCTGAGGTAAATCGAGATGAAATAAAGTCGGCGCGTTTGATTGCCTGTCCTGGTTGTTATCCCACCGCTGTGCAGCTGGGCTTTATGCCTTTGCTGGAAAACGGTCTGGTGGATATTGATCATCTGATTGCTGATGCTAAATCGGGTGTTAGTGGTGCAGGCCGCAAGGCCAATGTCGGTGCGCTTCTGTGTGAAAGCAGTGAAAGTTTTAAGGCTTACGCGGTGGCGGGTCACAGACACCTGCCAGAAATTAGTCAGGGCTTGAGACAGATGGCGGACGCAAATGTTGGTCTTACCTTTGTGCCACATCTAACGCCGATGATTCGTGGTATTCATGCCACTCTGTATGCAACATTAAAGAGTGATGTCGATTTGCAATCGCTTTATGAACAGCGTTATCAAGATGAGACATTTGTTGATGTGATGCCGGCTGGTTCTCATCCAGAGACGCGTAGCGTTAAAGGTGCAAATCAATGTCGTATTGCCATTCATCGACCTCAGGGTGGTGATACTGTGGTGGTGTTGTCTGTCATTGATAATCTGGTTAAAGGGGCTGCGGGTCAGGCGGTGCAGAATATGAATATCATGTTTGCCCTGGACGAAAGTGCGGGTCTGAATAGTATTGCTTTGTTGCCATGATGATAGCGCTGTTGAATCAAGGGTGGGATAGATGAAAACGGGTGAGTTGGTAGTCAAGAGCCACCGTCCCTGGCAGCGCTGGCTGATGTTGATCGGTAGCTGGGTGGGTGTTTTTGCCGTTGCTCTTTTTAGTTATTGGCTGGGGCAGATTCAGGCCGGTTACAACCTTGTTGAGACTGCCTATGAACGTGAAACTCTTCAGCAAGCGTTGACCGAGCAGAAAGATAAAACCAAGCAGCAGGGTGAGCAGGTAACGGTGTTAGAGAGGACTCAGGTTATCGATAGCCAGAGCTATGATGTTGTCCGCAATGATCTCAAGCAGCTGCAGGAAGAAAATCTGGAGTTGCGTGAAGAGGTGGAATTTTATCGTGGTATTGTTTCTCCGAGTGATCGCCAGGCGGGTTTGGCGGTTCAAATTTTTAAACTAGAATCGGCAGACGAAGAAGGGCTTTATCACTTTGAGTTAGTTATGAGTCAGGTGTTGAAGAATGAACGCTTTGTTAAAGGGGTGGTAAAGCTGTTTGTGCATGGGGTGCAGGATGGTGAGCCGCTAAGTCTTGATTTTAGAGATATCTCGCCGAATAAAAGTGTTGGTCGTAATCTCAGTTTTCGTTATTTTCAACGAATGGATGGGGAGATTCGTCTGCCAGAGGGGTTTGTTCCCAGGAGCGTGATGATTGAGATGAAGCCGCAAAAACGCAATGCGCTAACTAAAACGTTTGATTGGCAAGAGGCTAGTGCTGGTTAGGCTGGGCCTTCGTAGACGATGCGCCAGATGCCGTCTTCTTCCTGACGCCAGTGCTGTTGTTTTTGTGAGCTTTGTTTGTAGTTGTTGCTGTCGTAATTCTGTGTGAATGTGATCACTCGCAGATTGTCCTGGCCTGGATAGGCAAAGACGCTGACGTCAGTGAGGCCAACATTGATGAAAGATTTGTTTTTCCCGACGCGGCGTTTGTGTGAGGACCAGCGGTTGTAACCCATCTTCTTGGAGCGAAAATTATTTGAGTAGTGGCTCAGATAACGATCGACATCGAGGCTTTGCCAGTCCTGTTGCCAGCTATCTAATACGGTGCTGAATTCATCGCTTTTCTGGACAGAGGTTTCGGGATTTTGCCAGTCGATAGATTCGGTAATAATGACAGGTGTTTTGCCTGGCTCGATAAGTGGTTTAATCGCAAGAAAGTCGTTGTTACTGAGCGTGACACAGCCATCGGATGCCCGTGGGCTGCGACTGTAGGTGTTTAGTGGCGTGCCATGTAGCCAGATGCCGTGCCCAGTCTTTCCTGCCAATTTATCGATCACATTTGGATAGTTAATAGGAAAGGCGCCTGAACCGTAAAAGTCGGGCAATTTGGCTGGATCAAGAAACTTTGTGACGTGATAAACGCCAATAGGGGTTCTTTTATCGCCCTCTCGCTCTTTTACGGCACCATTTTTGCCAATGGAAATGTAATAGTCGGTGACCAGGCTGAGTTTTCCGTGGTCGTTGGCATAAAGGTAGAGGCGTGATTTGCTGAGATCGACGATAACAATATGCTTGGTGTCGTCTGCAAGTTTTATCAGGTTGGTTGGTATGATGTCATTGCCAGGGTGGCTTAAATGGTGCTGCCAGCGTGCCTGTGCTTCCTGTTTTAGTCCGGATAAATCATTGGCCGAGCCTGTACCCAGAATGGCATTGCCAAAGTCATTGATTGGGCCTGTTTTGGCTAACAGTAAATCAGCATATATCAGTTGTGCCAGTTTGAATTTTGGATTGTTCTGGACCAGGCCTTCGATTTTTTCCATCGCACCATCAAAGCGCTGATTTTGAATGTCTTGCAGTGTAGTGATCAGCTGGTCTTCGTTCAGGTTTTGAAGTTGTTCCTGAGTGCTGGGCAAGACGGTGTTTGCTTGAGCAGGGATGTTTAATGCTAATGATAAGGCTAGGCCCAGCCAGATCTTTTGCCCTTTAATATTGGCTGCTAGCATGTGTTTATCTTGGATCATTTGCCTACTTCAGTTTCCAGTGCGATGCGCCATTGATCCTGCTCTAGTTTGAGCAGTAGCAGCTTGATTGATTTTTCGGCAAAGCGATCGGATTTGTAACTTTGTTTGAGTTTAACGCCGACGGCGGTTGGGCTGAGAATGGTAGTTTGCATATTGCTGATACCTATCTTTATAAACTTTGGCGATTTGAGGCGGTCACGCCGTTGTTTCTGCCATGTTGCCAGAGAGCTGCTGCCTAATGGTTTGAAATCGGCGCTGTAAAATTCCAGGTAGCTGTCAGGGTCTTGCTCCGACCAAGCTTCACTCCAGGCGACGATTCTGCTCTCTACTCTACTTATATCGACTTCTTCAGCTGTTTTTGTAACAGTTTCTTGTTTTTGTACCTGCGGCATGATTTCGGCCGGGCTAAGTTGTTCTATGGTTGGCTGTTCAGTTTTTTGCAGCGATAGCAATTCTGTGACCAGACGAAGATTAGGGGCTGCCGCTGCCGGGGCTGTTGATTTGCCGTCATTGAAGGCCTTGTTGTAGGCGACGCTGGCCAGGGCCTTGTATATATCACTCAGGTTTTCATGGGCAGTTGCATAACTGGGGTGGGTATTAAGGGCGGACTGAAGAGCGCCCTCTGCCTTTTCGAAGCCTTGTTGTTTGGCGTATAGAACCGCCAGATTATTGCGTGGTTCGGGCAGGGTTGGGTATTCAGAGATGATCGCTTCGTAAATATTGATGGCTTTTTCTGGCTGATCCAGCTCAGACAAGGTGGTGGCATGTAAAAAGCGAAGCTCAACATCGTCGGGAGTGTTGCTTAACAAGCTTTCAATTTTTGGCAGGGCTTCTTGAAAGCGGTTTTGACTAAGGAGTTTCTGGATATCGTCTACCGAGCTTGCCCAGCTGACATTGCTTCCCAGTACTAGAAGTAAGGTTATTAGGCTTTGGCGCAGCATTTGTTTTTGCTTGTATGTTATTTAGAATTTAGTGATTCTACCGTGTTTTTTCTAAAAAACTCAATGTGTTGAGTCTTTTTTTGGGGTTTCGTTGCTAGAGGCTGTGGCCGCCGAGTTTTTTGGCTACTTGTTGCTTATTCCAGAGGATGCCAAGTGTAAATGCCAGGGCTAAAAAGGCTATGAATGTGGTGGCAAGAAAAAACAGGGTGTTATCTTTATCTGGGGTCAATTCAGCGAGTTTGCTATTTAGGATCTTTATGTCTTTGTTGAGCAACTCAAGGCTGTGTCTGAGCTGCTGTTTTTCACTATCCGTGGTTTTTAGCTTTAGCTGAAGTTGTTTTAGTTCTTGCAGGGTATTTTTGTATTCAATTTCCATTTCCTGCAGCAGGATTTTGGCTGGTGGTGTTTTGCTTAGATAGAGGCTGCGCACCCAGCCTTTTTTTCCATCTGCAATACGGACGTATGAATAGTCGCCATCATTTTTTAGAAACTCAACTTTTTCTCCAGAGGTTATGACCTTGAATGGTGATGTCTGGCTGCTGTGATCGCTTCTGACGCCAACGCGCAAATTATCGCCGACGTACAGAGTTGCAGCTTGACTGATAGCGGTCAGGCTGAGTAGTAATCCGGCAAAAATAATTTTCTTTATCAAACTAGTATCTATAATCCGTTATAGCGATCTGGTTGTGAGATAACTGCGTGTTTTGGCTGTTATTTCCGTATTAGCAAGATTGTTTCCCGCTAACTCACATGGTACGGTTGCATCAAATATTTTATGCTACCTAGAGTTGTATCGGCGTTAGTAAATAATACTTAATGCTTTGAAGTTACATGGTTATATGGGGTCAAGGGAATTTTTTTTATGGAGTGGTTAAACTTCCTGCTCAGGTAAACCGATAAGTTATATTACTCAGGATGATTATCTACAGGATGTTCTAAAAATTATGTTTTCGAGCAAAAAACGCAAGTCCGCCAAAATAGATTCGTTGATTGGCCAAAACACTTTGTTGAGTGGCGATGTGGAGTTTAGTGGGGGATTCCATATTGATGGCAAGCTCAAAGGTAGTGTCAGGGCGGTTGAGCCTTCATCGCTTTTGACTTTGAGTGATCAGGGGGTGGTTGAAGGTGATGTGCATGTGCCGAATATCATTCTTAACGGTACGGTGATTGGTGATGTTTACGCCAGTGAGCGCGTTGAGCTGGCATCTAATGCCAAGGTGATTGGCAATGTTTATTACAATTTGATTGAGATGGCGATGGGGGCCGAGGTCAATGGCAATCTTGTCCATCAGGCAGAGCCAAGCGAGTCGGTGGCCGAAATTCTAAACCCTTCGTAATCTGTGCTGTTGAACCTGAGGCTGGCTGTTGTTGTCTCAATGATAGCTGGAATTTTCCTGACTACGGTTCTGGGGTATAATCTAGCCAATCAAGTAATACATTAGAGGTTTGATTCCATGACTATAGCGACAGCAGAATTAGAAAACGATTCTCCGGTAACCTTTTTCGACAGTGCCGTAAACAAGGTGCGTGAGCTGATTGATGAAGAAGGCAATGAGGCGCTTAAATTGCGCATTTATATTACCGGTGGTGGTTGTTCCGGGTTTCAGTACGGTTTTACCTTCGATGAAAATGTCAACGATGGCGATACGGTTGTTGAGAAGGGCGGCGTTAGCCTGTTGATCGATCCGATGAGCTATCAGTATCTGATTGGTGCCGAGATTGATTACAAGGATGACCTGGAGGGCGCACATTTTGTGATCCGTAATCCAAATGCATCAACAACCTGTGGTTGTGGTTCGTCCTTCTCTGTTTGATATTAAGTTTTAATTGCTACAAAAAAAACGCCAGCCCTGTTTTAGGGGGCTGGCGTTTTTCGTTTTAGGCCGGGTAGATTCCACCCAAGATTAGATTTTCACTTGCGCCGGTGACGGCGGCGATATTGCCGGGTTTGTTTTCCAGGGTCTGTTTTGCCAACCAGGCAAAGGCTGCCGCTTCTACCCATTCAGGGTCAATTCCCAGTTCGGCCGTTGTTTTTACTTTGATATGGGTTAAGCGGTTCTCAAGTCCTTGCATTAGGCGGGCGTTAAAGGCGCCACCACCACAGACATATACTTCATCGCAGTCGTGGCTATGTTCCCCGATTGCCCTGGCAATGCTTTCAATGCTGAGTTGTGTCAGCGTAGCCTGAATGTTTTCTGGACTATCATCGGCTGGATGTTGTTTTAGCCAGTGCAGATTGAAATATTCGCGGCCAGTACTTTTCGGTGCGGGTAGAGAAAAGTAGTTATCTGCCAGCAGCTGCTGTAGTAGTTTATCGTTGGTATGTCCTGTTGCCGCCCACGAGCCATTTTTGTCATATGCTTGCCCCAAGTGTTGTTGACACCATTCATCTAGCAGACAGTTGCCCGGGCCGGTATCAAAACCAGAGACAGCTTTATTTTGGTCTGCTGCCAGCACTGTGATGTTGGCGATACCGCCGATGTTGAGTATTACCCGGTTGTGTTGCTGTGAGCGAAAAAAACCATTATGGAAGGCAGGTACCAGTGGTGCCCCCTGTCCGCCTGCTGCAATATCTCGACGACGAAAATCTGCCACCGTGGTAATACCTGTGAATTGGCTGATGCAGTTGGGGTCGCCTATTTGTAAGGTAAACGGTGGTGTGCTGTCCGGCGCATGAAAAACGGTTTGGCCATGGCTGCCAATGGCTGTGATTTCGTCTTTATTGATTTGCTGCTGTTGGATGAGTTGGTTTGCCGCGTCGGCAAATGCTCTGCCCAGCTCAACATCCAGTCTGCCGAAGTCGCGTAGATTAATGGCCTCTGACTGAATCAGTTGCTGTAGTTTTTGCTTTAGTCCGTTAGGAAAGGCATGGCTGTGGCTGGCAATCAGCCTACAGTTGCCGTTGCTAAAATCCAGCAGGGCGACATCGATGGCATCCATGCTGGTGCCAGACATCAGGCCGATGTAATAAGCCATGGCTTAGGGGTTAGAGGCTAAAGCAAAACTGGTCTGATTGAGTAGGTTCAGGCTGACCATAAGTCGATTGGCCTGTTGCTTGAAGTCGGCCAAGAATTTTTTCGACAGCGGCTGCGCATCTGGCAGTTTTACCGTTAGAGGGTTGCGGACTGAGCCATTGAGTCGAAACTCGTAGTGCAGGTGTGGGCCAGTAGCCAGGCCAGAGCTGCCGACATAGCCGATGATCTGCCCTTGTTTGACCCGTGAACCGGTACGAATGCCTCTAGCATAGTTGGACATGTGGGCATACAGGGTGCTGTAGCTGCTGCCATGCTGGATGATGACTGTGCTGCCATAGCCGCCTTTTCTGCCGCGGTGGACGATCTTGCCGTCACCGGTGGCCTTGATGGGGGTGCCGCGGCTGGCGGCATAGTCGACGCCCTTGTGAGCGCGAATTCGGTTCAATACGGGATGTTTGCGCTTCAGGTTGAAGCGTGAGCTGATGCGTGAGAAATCAACCGGAGTACGCAGAAAGGCTTTGCGCATGCTGTGGCCATCGGCTGAGTAGTAATCTGTGCGATTGTTGCTGTCGGTGTAGCGGATGGCCTGGAAGGACTTGCCGCGATTGGTGAATGTGGCACCGACAATGTTGCCGTCACGGATTTTTTCACCATCAAGAAAGACTTCTTCATAAATAACGGCGAAGTTATCACCTTGGCGAATATCGAGGGCAAAGTCGATGTCCCAACCAAAAATGCCAGCTAGTTCCATGGTGAGTTTGTCAGATAGTCCGGCTGCCTGGGCGCTCAAAAAGAGAGAGTCATTGATGGTGGCGGTGGCCTGTGCGGTGCGGTATTCCAGCGGGCGTTCAATGATTTCTGCATCGAAGCTGTCATCAACACGCACCATATGCAGGCTTTTGCCAAGATCGAATTCATAGCTGAGTTCGGTTAATTTGTTTTCATCAATGCGCAGCTTGATTTCGTTTCCGGGGTAAAGGCGCTTGAACTGTTTGGCGGCAGTCTTGTTTGAGGTGACCTTGTAAAGCTCTTGTGGGCTCAGGTTGTTGCGGTCAAACAGCAGCGAAAGATTGTCACCTGATTTGACCGTTGCGGTTTGCCATTGTCCGGGGAGTTCTGGTGTGACGGCTAGCTGTGCGGCCTCATTGCTGGGGCGGCTCGGGATTTCCAGGTTTGTCGGAGTCTCGATGACGGTCTGTAAGACGCTGGAATCGGGCGCACGAGTCGCCTCAGCATCGTCCGGCAACATACCGATTACGATTCCCAGGATTGCTGTACCAGCTAACACTAGCAGCCAATGTAGATTTTTGCCGACCATCATATTTATTGTTTTCGGCACTTGTTCGTCCTTATTGAAGCTTATTTTGTAAAAAACCCGACTTGGCGCACAAAAAAACGCCCACATATTAAAACGTTAGCGCTACATTGTAACCTCGTCAATGAAAAAATGTGGATTTGGTCGATGTCATGGGCTGTTCCCATTTATAATGCCTGCTTTTCCCTGCTGAGTCAGGCTTAGAATTTTACATATATATAGAGGGTGATGATGATCGCGGTAGAAGAGCAGCTTGAGCTGATCAAACGTGGTGCTGATGAGGTGCTCCGCGAAGAAGAGCTGGTGGAGCGTTTGAAAGAGGGGCGGCCTTTGCGCATCAAGGCTGGGTTTGACCCAACGGCACCGGATTTACATCTTGGTCATACCGTATTGATCAATAAACTGCGCCAGTTTCAGGATCTGGGGCATGAGGTGATGTTTCTGATTGGCGACTTCACCGGCATGATCGGTGACCCGACCGGCAAGAATGTTACCCGTAAGCCACTGACTCGCGATGAGGTAATCGATAATGCCAAAAGCTATGAAGAGCAGATTTTTAAGATTCTTGATCCTACCAAGACTCTGGTGATGTTCAACTCCAGCTGGATGGGGGCAATGAGTGCTGTAGATCTGATTCAGCTCGCCGCCAAACACACCGTGGCGCGGATGTTGGAGCGGGATGATTTTAATAAGCGTTATAACGGTGGTCAGCCCATCGCTATCCACGAATTTATCTACCCGTTGGTGCAGGGTTATGACTCAGTGGCAATGAAGGCCGATGTTGAATTGGGTGGCACGGATCAGAAATTCAATCTATTGGTGGGACGTCAGCTGCAAGAGGCGCATGGGCAAAAGCCGCAGGTAGTGCTTACCATGCCTATCCTTGAAGGTCTGGATGGTGTGCAGAAGATGTCCAAGTCTTTGAATAACTACATAGGTATTGCTGATGCGCCGGACGACATGTTCGGTAAGTTGATGTCTATCTCTGATGAGCTGATGTGGCGTTATTTTGAATTGCTGAGTTTTCGTCCCTGGGCTGAGATTGAAGGTCTGAAAAATCAGGTTGCTGAGGGCATGAATCCACGCGACGTGAAATTTCAGTTGGCAGAAGAAATTATTAGCCGTTTTCACGATCAGGCGACAGCGAAACAGGCGCAGGCGAATTTCATTGCCAGA
This sequence comes from uncultured Gammaproteobacteria bacterium, assembly GCA_965602225.1. Classification (GTDB taxonomy): domain Bacteria; phylum Pseudomonadota; class Gammaproteobacteria; order Tenderiales; family Tenderiaceae; genus Tenderia. Next base: position 9,553 of record CBFCYE010000051.1, read on the forward strand.
TTTCAAAAAGGCGCGATGCCGGATGATATGCCTGAAGTAGAGCTTTCTGCTCCTGATGGAAAGTTGGCAATTGCCAACCTGCTGAAAGAGGCGGGTTTGACCGCCAGCACATCGGAGGCAATGCGCATGCTCAAACAAGGGGCTGTCAAGATTGATGGTGTGAAGGCGAATGACAAGGGGTTGGAAATTCAAGCTGGCAGTACAGCTGTCTTTCAAGTGGGTAAGCGCCGTTTTGCCAGGGTAACATTGAGTTAGCTCAGATATTGTTGTTTTATGCGAAAGGCCGGCTTTAAAGTCGGCTTTTTTGTGTGAGAAATATGACCTCTTTTGTTTACAGTGAAAAACATTGCAGTATGGCTCAGGTTGCTGAAAAGTGTGTCGCGGTGTTTGTTCGGCTGACCTGGAGTGGCTTTATCTCTGAGGCTGAAGAGCATGTATGGTTTGGGTAGTGTTTTGGTTTGCCGCCATGGACGGTGTGGATCGAGTCGAGTTTGTGCTGTGTGGCCTGTTCTAGTGAGTGACTCACCGTGTGATCGCAATCTGATGTTTCTGCTTTAAATAGCGTGTCAGCAATAATTTCTAAAGTAAGTGTCATCATGTGCTCATGAATATCCTGTTAACCATCTTGAAGTTCACGAGAGTAGCGTTGGGCGATTTTTGCTATTGCTGGAGCGTATGCTTCAAGGTGTTTGTGTTGCATAACGGGTGAAATGGTCTTACGATTTTTTAGCCATTCATCACCTTCGTTGGTGACCGGACCGTTGCCGATAATCTGCCGAAGTTCATCGGCGAAATCACTTTTTGAATAACGGCTATCCTTGCTGAGAAGCTGTTCGCCAATAAGCGATGGTTAGCTGATTAAGTGCATCTTAAGTTTGCCGAGTCGAAACTGGGTAATCTCTGTGTCCCCTGAGAGGCTCTCAAGAAAAGTTAGCGGGTCCTTTCCGAATGCTAGTGCGGAACCTAGTGACGGTAGTTGTTTTGGAGTTTGCTTGATTTGATTGTGATTAGGTGTTGACCAGTTAAGTGATTTTGCATCAAGCATTTTATTCTTCCGTTTAAATCTATGAATACAAATTGATAGCACGGAGTTGGCTGAAATAGACCCTTTACGATTCGACAGTTATGCGTTCCACTAGATTGGTTTTCACTTGCTCTTGTTTTTTTAAGGTGAGGGAGGGTTGAAGGATTAGCGCTGTGTTGACGGGAAATTCAGTGGACTTGGCAGGAAATGTTATGGCGATGAATGGCATGTTTCATTGCGGCATAGGGTGTTTGGTGAGCGTTTGGGTTGGGATGTGAAGAGTGATGATGGTATGGAGCGAGATTATTTTGATGGGTTAGACCCTACTTATGTGTTGGTGAAAGATGAAAAAGATGTTGTAGAAGGCTGCAGGCGAGTTTTACCGACTACTGGCCCTTATATGCTTAATGATGTGTTCCCAATGTTGTTGCGGGGTGAGGAGTTGTCTTGTGATCCGGCTATTTGGGAGGTAAGTCGTTTTGCCGTAATGCCGGCAGATGGTGGTGAGGGGATACAAGCAGGTATTCACCCTGTCACGATAGAGATGCTTAGGGAGGGCTATATGCTTGCAATATAGAATGGCATCAAGCGTTATGTGGCAGTTACAAGCGTTGCTATGGAACGTTTTTTGGCAAGAATGCTTAGGCTGGGCGATAAGAAGTCACAATATGTAGGTAAGACAGTTTCAGTTGTCTGCTGGATTGATATTGATGATCGTTTGTATCGCGCTCTGTTCAAACAAGAATCGCCATATAAATTTTAGGGGGCGGGATGAGGTTCTTATTTAAAGGCGTGAAAAGGCTTTTTAGGGCCCGTGTAAGGCCTTATTTGGAGAAAGGCGGCGGATTAAGCGTGTCACAGATCTTTCTGAAGTAGATATGGGTGAGAGTAGCTGGGTGATTATTGCAGCTGATGAATATTATATAGATAGACTGGTTGATGTGGCAGGTTTGTAAAGGGTTCAAGGCAAGCCTTGTCGGAATGATGGAAGAGTGCGCTGCGGAGCGGAAGTTGAAGCTAATGGGGTGCTGAAGTTGTCGTGCGCGTTGCGTGAGGCGGTGATGAGCGGCAAGGGAGGGGGGTGGGTAAGGCCTGATGTCTTCCATTTTGAGTGCTGTGGCTCGGCTAATACATAGGTAGAGTGGCGAGTTGAAAGGGGATTAAAGCGGTTGGATAAAAAAGTCTTGACGCAGGAAAATTCAACCGTATAATGCGCAGCTCGTTTGGCGGTGAAGCAAGCGAAAATCTCTTGAAAAACAATTTGTTATAAAGAGGTTGACGAACAAGAAATAGGACGTATAATGCGTCTCTCCTTGGAGCAGGACAGGC
>CBFCYE010000052.1:0-11473 GCA_965602225.1 uncultured Gammaproteobacteria bacterium
TGAGCCAAGGCACCCAAGGCACCATGAGTCGAGGTATGCGAATCACCACAGACCACCGTCATACCCGGCAGGGTCGCGCCCTGCTCTGGCCCGACCACATGGACAATGCCCTGACGGATGTCATTCATCTTGAACTCCGTGACACCAAAGTCATCACAGTTGCTGTCCAGAGTCTGCACCTGCAAGCGTGAAATCGGATCGACAATCCCGGCCACACCCGCCTTCTGACCTGTGGTTGGCACATTGTGATCCGGCGTCGCCAGGTTGGCATCCACCCGCCATAACTTGCGATTCGCCAGACGCAAACCCTCAAAGGCCTGCGGTGAAGTCACCTCATGCACCAGCTGCCTGTCTATATAGATAAGGCTGCTACCATCATCGCTCTGGCGTACCACATGGGCATCCCACAATTTGTCATACAAGGTCTTGCCAATCATTTGATTCTCCTTTGCTGCATCCGGCTTTGTTCAGATGGGGCAATCTTAGGCCTTTCACACAAATAACTCCAATTCATATTTTTCATGAAAATCATTCCATATTGGAATACAATTAATTCTATGAATATTGATGACCTACAGGCCTTTCTCAGCGTTGCCAAACACGCCTCATTTTCCCGGGCGGCGGAAGACCTACACCTCACCCAGCCCGCTATCAGTAAACGCATCGCCGTGCTGGAAGGCCAACTCAACAGCCGTCTGTTCGATAGAATCAGTCGCCAGGTCAGCCTGACCGAGGCCGGACACGCCCTAAAGGGGCACGCCCAGCGCATCATCAGCGAGGTGGATGACACCCGCCGCGCCATCAACAACCTCAGCGGCGAAACCTGCGGTGCGCTGACAATGGCCACCAGTCATCACATTAGCCTGCATCGACTGCCGCCGGTACTGCAGACCTTTACCCGCAACTACCCCAAGGTACAACTGAACCTAAGTTTTATGGATTCAGAACAAGCCTACCGCGCTGTCGAACAAGGCGAATTAGAGCTGGCCGTTGTGACCCTGCCACCGTCAGGCAGCATCGCGCTCACCGGCATCAAAGTCTGGACCGACACACTGGTACTCGCCATCAGTCCAGAGCACCCACTGCGACAACAGCCCAAGATCACCCCAAAATCGCTAGCCCAACACCCAGCCATCCTGCCTGGCCCCGGCACCTACACTCGCGAACTAATCGACAAAACCCTGGCCGTTGGGCAACTGGAAACCCGAATGGAAACCCACTACCTGGAAACCATAAAGATGCTTGTTACAGTTGGGCTGGGCTGGAGCCTGCTACCAGAAAACATGGTCGATCAAGAACTGCGTCCCGACACAGGCAGGCAGATATCGGTCGAACGTCAACTGGGGATTGTGCATCACCCACGCCGCACCCTTAGCAATGCCGCCAAGGCGTTTATTGATTTGTGTCTGCTCAACCAGAAACCATCATAGTGAGCAGCCAATCCATCATTGCAAAGCCACGACCATATCTCGGTTTGATGTTCGTCATCATTGCCGCATTCAGCTTCTCTGCCAAAGCAGTGATCATAAAAATTGCCTACGGCTATGGCGCGCACATCACACCGATCATGTTAATGAGCTTGCGCATGCTCTTTTCACTGCCTTTTTTTGTCGCTGCGATCATCTTGATCGAACGAAACAGCACTCACACCGCATTTAGCACAACAGACAAACTCAACCTTGTTGGCCTGGGTGTAGTAGGTTTTTATCTTGCCGCCTATTTTGACTTTGTCGGATTGCACTACATCAGCGCCAGCCTTGAACGCCTGGTATTACTGCTTTACCCAACGCTGGTGATTTTACTCTCGGCGATTTTCTTTAAACAAAGAATCCAATCCAGGGAGGCCATTGCACTTGTCGTCAGTTACATCGGCATCGTCACGGTATTCTACGAAGAGCTACACATAGCCGGTGCGGATATCATCTTAGGTTCAGCATTTATCCTTGCCAGCGCAACCGCTTTTGCCATCTATCTTATCGACAGCGGCCAAATGGTAAAACGCGTTGGCGCCATGCGCTTCACCGCCTATGCCATGACCATTGCCTGCCTTGCCACACTGTTTCACTTTGGCCTTGAATTTGATGCAACAGTGACCACGTTGCCGATGGAAATATACGGCCTGGCGCTGTTAATGGCCGTTGTCTCCACCGTCATACCAACCTTTCTGATGAACGCTGGCATCCATCATCTCGGCGCCGGCCCAGCCTCTATCATTAGTGGACTTGGGCCGATCATGACCATCTTTCTCGTCTACCTGATTCTAGATGAACAACTCACGCCCATACAGATAGCAGGTGCAACACTGGTGATTGCAGGGGTATTTGTGGTCAGCGGAAAAAAGAGATAACAGAATCGGAGCTGGTGAGCTTATCGGCCAAACAGTTTCAACAAATCAACACTGGTGTCATAAGTCACCAGGCTGGCTGCCTCGGCCTTAGCTTCGACCTGCGCCAGGTAGCCGGCCATTTTGTGATGTTCAAGATTCTCCTGGCTCAGCCTGGTGTTGATTACCTTGGTGGCGCGCATCATACTTTTCACGCCCTCCAGCACGGCATAGTCATTCCCCTCCAGCAAGACAATCTCCTTGCCTAGATGCCAATAGATATCAACATTGTTAATGTCCATTACATCCAGCGGCGGCACCAGCGGCACCAGATCCTGCGCAGTGACAACCCGCATAACATCCAGATGTCGGAACACCAGCGCACCGCTGACGTTGGTGACCTTGGGTTGGCCAAAGCTGATGATGGGGCCAAGGCTGTAGTTATCGATATCGAGATACATGGCCAGAATCACGGCCACCGCCCCACCCAGGCTATGCCCGGTGGTGCTGATCTGATAGTCCTTATTGAGCTTAGGTAGCAGCGCTTTGTAGACACCCTCTGCCGCTTGTGCAAAACCCTGGTGCAAGGCAATCTTGGCGTGTTCGTCTGGTAACAGTTTCAGTGACACATCGACGATGGCATTTTCAACATTGGCCGTGCCACGCACGGCGACCACCTGATGTTTAAGCGCGTCATTGGTGGCGACAAAATAGTTCACCTCCACCCCTGGCACACTGCTGTATTGATCGAGCCGATAACCCTGTGCCTCAATTATCAACCTGGCCTCCTGCTCAGGCAGATAAGCGGCATTGGCCAGCTCAGCATAGGGTTTGATCTTGGCAAACAGCTCGGCCGGCTCGCCAGCGATACTCACAGTGGCTGTCAGACAGGTGCTAACAAACAGGTAAAAAGAGAAACTCAGGCGTCGCATTGTCATATCAGGAAATAGCATTATCAAAAACAACGATTGTACTGAAATCCCACTGCAATAGCGGCAAGTCGATCGATGGCGTTTTTATATACCGATGCCGAAGGCATCCTTGTAACATCACCAGCGTATCGGCTCCCAAGACCGCAGCAATCATTTGTAGTTAAAGCTTTTTGACTTACTATCATTATCTTTGCAATAAAAAATAAATAATGAAGTCCACACCTGCTAAAGGCCTGACCATTATCATCGCCATGATGTCGATGATCGGCCCGTTTACCATCGACACCTATCTACCCTCCTTTCCCGCGATTGAGGCAGATCTTGGTGTCAGCCGTGCCCTATTGTCGCAAAGCCTGGCCTTTTACCTGGCGGCGTTTGCCATATCGACCCTGGTGCTGGGGCCCTTAGCCGACCGGTTGGGGCGACGTCCAGTCATGCTAGGCACACTACTATTTTATATCGCCGCCTCTATCGGCTGCGCCCTGGCAAATGACTATGGCAGTTTCCTGTTGTTTCGCCTGTTGCAGGGTGCAGCTGCCGGTGGCGGTCTGGTGGCCGGGCGGGCGATGATTCGCGATGTCTACAATCCTCAAGATGCACAAAAGGCCATGTCACGGATAATGATGATGTTCGGCCTGGCTCCGGCGGTGGCACCGATTATTGGCGGCTGGCTGCACGACGCCTTTGGCTGGCACAGCGTGTTTTATTTTCTGGCCCTCTTTGGTGTCGTTGTCTTTTTACTGGTGTTGTTTCTCATACCGGAAACCCTTGGCCCATCTCAACGTCAGTCATTTCACCCGGCAAAGGTTGCCCGCGTTTACGGTCACACCCTGGTACATCGCCGCTTTCAGTCGTTGGTATTTATAGTGGCCTGCTATTTCGGCGGTATGTTTCTTTATATCGCCGCCGCCCCAACGCTGATTTTTGATTTTATGGGCCTGCAAAGCACTGACTTCGGCGTGCTATTTATTCCCATGGTGACAGGCATGATCTGCGGCGCCTGGCTGAGTGGTCAACTGGCCCACCGCTGGCCTTTGGCTCGCACCCTGACACTGGCACTCACGCTAATGACGCTGGGCACCTTATTAAACCTGGCTCAGGCGCTATGGCTAACGCCAATGGTTGTCAGCGTAGCTATTCCTCTGATGATCTATACCTTCGGCATCGGTATCGCCATGCCGGCAATGACGGTAATGTCGCTGGACTGTTTTCCCAATAATCGCGGTACTGCCTCGGCCATGCAGGGTTTTGTACAAATGCTGGGCAATGCCCTGATCGCCAGCCTGTTGGTGCCTCTGCTCAGCCAGCAGCCCAGCCACCTGGCGTTGGGACAAATGGTCCTGGTCGCCATTGCCCTGCTGCTGTGGTGGCGAATTCCAGCTCATCAGGAAAAATAGTCTTTGAGGCAGCCACTATTCTAGGGACTCACACATTCAGCCAAGAGCGCATTTCTGGTATGATTGGCCGCTTTTCCAGTACGGGATTAGGGCCACACCATGACAGCCAAGCTCATTGACGGCAAAGCCATTGCTGCCGAAGTTCGCCAAAACGTCAAACAACGCGTCGACTTCCGTCTTGCCAACGGCCAACGGCCGCCCGGACTGGCAGTGGTATTGGTAGGCTCTGATGCTGCGTCACAGGTCTACGTCAACAGCAAACGCAAATCCTGCGCCGAGGTTGGCTTTGTTTCCAGGTCTTTCGATCTGCCCGCCGACGCCTCACAACAAGAATTGCTGGATATTATTGAGCAGCTCAATAATGACCCCGAGATTGATGGCATCCTGGTGCAACTGCCGCTGCCCAATCATATCGATACCGAGGTGGTTATCGAGCACATCCACCCTGACAAAGATGTGGATGGCTTTCACCCCTACAACATCGGCCTGCTAGCCCAACGCATCCCCAAACTGCGCCCCTGCACCCCATTTGGGGTCATGACCTTGCTGGAGCATACAGGTGAAGACATCCGTGGCATGGAGGCCGTCATCGTCGGCGCTTCAAACATCGTCGGCCGCCCAATGGGACTGGAACTGCTGCTGGCCGGCTGCACCGTCACCACCTGCCACCGCTTCACCAGAGATCTGGAAAAACATGTCCGCCGCGCTGATCTAGTCGTCGTTGCGGTAGGCAAACCAAACTTCATCCCCGGTGACTGGATCAAACCAGGTGCGATCATCGTCGATGTCGGCATTAATCGCCTGGAAAGTGGCAAACTGGTTGGTGATGTTGAGTTCGGCAGCGCTGCTGAAAAAGCCGCCTGGATCACACCAGTCCCCGGTGGTGTTGGGCCAATGACGATTGCGACATTATTGCAAAACACACTTTATGTAGCAGAGAGCCTTCAGCCGTAGACCAAACAGATCACTATGTTTGGTCATGAACCAGAGTCCACTGGCTATTGCTTGGCCCTATAAGAGTCTGTAAATATTTCAGCGTTTAACTTCAAACACCCACTTGCAAGGCAGGCTGAGAATAAAGAACGCACCTCAAACTTTTTGGCTTTGATCTCAAACCAACATCACAACATTGACCAACAATTGTTTATAGCTCTAATCAATCTACACCGCTATGCACCCAGGCTTTCACCACAGCAACGAACTGGCAATTAACATTCTTCCCCGCTATCGAACGACCAGCCTAAAAAACCGATAGCCCCCAGCCTCATCCAAATAAACATTAATAAACCATACAAAAAACCTTATACTTTTGGCATGCAGACCAAACTAGAAAAAATAATCCAGCTCGCCGCCATCCCTCTCCTCGCAATAGTGTCCATCCTGACATTCTGGCCCGGCACCACAGGAGGTTTTATTCTCGATGACACCCCTAACCTAATTGCCATGCAGAAATATGGCGGTGTAGATGATCTTTTTACACTCAGATATTTTATTTTTGAGGGGGTATCAGGACCAACAGGAAGACCTATTTCTTTACTCAGTTTCTTGATCGATGGTCAATCCTGGCCGACTGATCCGTTCTCATTCAAACGCACAAATATTTTAATACATAGCTTAAATAGCGTTCTGATATTTGCTGTCATTTATAAACTTTTTCAGATGATAGGTCGGAAAGAGTCAAGCGCAATCATCATCGCCTTCCTTTGCGCAACCATCTGGGCAGTACATCCGCTACAGACATCTACAGTACTGTATGTCATCCAAAGGATGACCGAGCTTGTTGCTTTATTCACAATTATTGGGGTTTGGTGTTACCTGCACGGCAGACAAAAACTACTCTCATCACCCGGGCCTGGCTATCTTTGGATGTCGGTAGCGGTGATTATATTTGGTCTATTGGCAACCTTCAGTAAAGAAAATGGCGTTCTTCTACCGCTCTACATCCTGGTTATTGAGTTCACATTATTACGCAGTCTCCCCCGCCCACAACACTGGCGCTATTGGGCAATTCCCATGTTAGTCGTACCAGTCGTATTCCTGATGTTATACCTCGGCTACATCACAGACAGCCACCTCACCAGGTTTGCCCATCGAGACTTCAGCCTTTATGAACGACTGCTCACTGAATCAAGAGTTTTACTGGATTACATAGGCAAAATTATTTTCCCTGCCCACACCCCCAGATTATTTTTTGATGATTTCCAGATATCAAAATCACTATTATCACCAGTTACGACCTTGCTATCGATTTTCTCACTTCTAGCCGCACTAATCGCCAGTCTAATCTTTAGAAAAAAACTGCCGGTACTAAGCTTTGCTGTGCTGTGGTTTTTGGCTGGTCATCTACTGGAATCTTCAGTTATAGCTCTGGAGATCTACTTCGAACATCGCAACTACCTTCCCATGTTAGGTTTTATTCTGGCCATTGCCTTTTACGCCGAAAAACTAACCACTGCCAATAGAAAGCCATTAATTATCGCTGGAACAATCATCATTTCTGTCCTGGCAATAACCACTTGGCAAAACAGCAATGTTTGGGGAGACAAGACTCAACTAGTTGATCAAATAGTGAAAAGCCAACCCAACTCTCTTCGCGCGCAAGTTATTCAGACACAACAATTATTCAGGCTGGGTGATAACAGTAAGGCCATGGACCAGCTTGAGAAGACGAAGCAGCGGTTTCCACAATCGTTGGGAGTTGCAATTGCATACATCGACGCTTACTGCCAGCAAGGAATCTTAAGCAAAGATCAGTTTATGGATCTTTACAAAAACAGCTCAAGCTTACAGCTTGATTCATACGTAGGGGTCAGCCTTCCAAACCTGGCAAAAAAGGTTATAACAGAAGATTGCAGCCAAATAACAGCAAAAGGGATGCTTGCTTTAATCGACAAGATTTCAGAAAACGACATTTCAAAATCAAGCCTAAAAATACGTTCCAAACTACTGCTTATACAATCAGAGCTATATGTAAAAGATAATAATTTAAGAGACTCATTAAAATCTCTAGATGAAGCGCTAAAAATGAATCCAGACGTAACAGTTGCCCTTAGACAGGCCCGCCTGCTTATCAGCGCAAACGTATTCAACGCGGCGATAAGCCAATTAAATAAAGCTGAAGCCATAGACAAATTGAGATCACCACTTCTACCGTCTCGACAGGAAGAAATTGACGAATTAAGAGCATACATAGAGGGCAGGGAAAAACCGCTTACCAGCAGAAACTAGTCTCCATAACATCACAAACATTCACTACCCAAGCCTGATTGCCATCAATTTTTCGGAACAATGTACCCCAGAAAACCATCATCCGCATGACCAGCGACGTAACGACGGGCATTCTTGAAGATTCAAATCACTTCCTCAAACCAGTAATATAATGTAGATTGGATATACATTTACAATTTATAAGGGTATTACACATACCGACTGTGGTGAAAGAGGCTTATGCAACTCACAAAATTCACAGACTATGCCCTGCGTGTACTCCTGTTTCTGGCCCAGAATCAGGACAAGCGCGTCACCATTGATGACCTCGCGAACCACTACCACGTCTCACGTAACCACCTGATGAAGATTGTTCACAGTCTTTCCGTGGCTGGCTTTATCCGCTCTTCAAGAGGCCGAAATGGCGGACTCAACCTCGGTATGCCTGCCAATAGCATCACCGTTGCTGATGTCATCCTACATACAGAAAAAAATATGGACTTGGTTGAGTGCTTTGAAACAGGTAGCAACTGCATGCTTGAGTCAGACTGCGTACTTCGCCACGTATTACACCGCGCCCAGGACAGTTTTATGGAGGTTTTATCGCTCTTCAGCCTGACCGACATTATTGAACGACAAAACAGACTCGCCAGCAAGCCGATAAATATAATCCGGTTTCCTGTTCAATAGCTGATTTTTTGTTACCCTGCTGGGCTCTCTTGGGCTGACCTGAACAGGTACCCGGCAATCGCACCTAATATCCCAATCGCAGCGGTTAACTGCTCCGACGTATCAACAATCAATACCAAAATAATCGTGCCAAACACAATCAGTATTAAACCGGCACCACTAACAATATCCTTGGGCCGGGTCTCCTGTTTCAATTTCGTCAAAAATGTAAGCACGATGCTGAGTGATATCAGACACAATAGGGCAAGAATGATCACATAGTAAAACTCATTCTCCACCTGCGCCGGATTAGCAGCTGCGTTCAAAACTGCGGCGCCATTATTGGTGGACACATCGCTCATGGCCTGACCAAAATTTAGCGACTCAAGCTCCGCCTCCTGGTTCAACAGTTCCAAGTCATCTGCCTGAGAATAGGCATTTAGAGGCAGCAGCAACACACATATTAAAACAATAAACTGTTTCATCTCGGCATCACTCCTGCGGTTTAATCCCAGCCAAAATCCCCTGGTAATAAGCCGCCTCGAAATGATCTTTATTTTTCAATGCCTTGTTGTAACGCTGCGTATAGCGTTCAATCCAACGAGCCTTATCTTGTTCATCGAGCGAATTCACAATCTCAATCGCCCGCGCTATTTTTTTATTCAAGCGTTGCTTAACTTGCTCGGCTGAAGGTTTATCTTGCGTAAGTGGCGCCGGCTGTTGTTCGCTGGAATATTTGCCCAACGAACCTGCCTGTGCAGCACCAACAAAAAGAAATACGGAAACAATCAGACCTATAGATACAGCTTTCACATCAGACTCCTTGTTTGTGTGCCATGAACATCATTCATAACATCAACTATTCTGATAATTGCGAACCCAGGTAGAGCCTGAATAATAATGCTATGCCAAGGCCACTTTATCAATAGTAGACGTTCACGGAACTATTCGCACGCCACGACGGGCCAATCACGCAGGCCGCGTAGATTAGTGCAAATTTTTGATATGACCTTAACGGGTCAACTCACAGCGAGACTTTTGTTGGCTTGTGGTTGAGAAAAAGAAAGCGCATCAGCACCAAGCAATGACCAAATTTCAGGCCGCTTGTGCATCATGGCTAGCAGGTCATCACCGGCAAAGAAGGATGGCACCCTTAGTCCATGGCAGTCCACCGGCTCTCCTACAGATTGAAAATAGATACCAAAACGACCAAGCAATTTGAGTAGGGTTGGTTCCATCACTGCGTAACAATACTGAATCCCATGTTCCTTACACATCTGAACCAGAGCGGCAATCAGGCCAACGGTGACGTGTGGTAGAAGGCGACGATCAAAACGCGGATGAACACTGGCCGCATTCGCGCCTTCTTCCTGATAGATGCCTGAAATAGAATTCGCTTCAGCAATCCGGCGACGAAATGTTTTAGAGATGGAAAAACGTGATATTTCACCAATTGAGTGACGCGGTAATTTGGCCAACTCAGGATGGGAGTTTAAGCGACAAAACCGTTCTGCCGGCAACAAGCTGCTAGGGTCCGAGCTATCTGGCAACACCAACCTGACCACACCGACAAAAACCCCACTGTCACGATGCCTGATCAGACTATGGGCAGCGCGACGATCATATTCATCAAATTCTCGGCCATCGGGGAATTGCTCTGCATCTTCAAAGCCCTTCTCTTCACAATAAACCTGATATCTGAGTTTATAGGCTTCATCGATCAACTCAGGCGTATTGGCATGAACAACCTCAAAACACTTATAAAAAAACCGCACTATATTACTCAATGCACTATCTTCCCTGGTTTAACTGACTCCCAGGCAAACTATGGCAATTACCAGGCCAACTAATAAATTAACCTAAGAATCAATACGTTACGAATTCCAGAACAAAAACAAAGATTCTAACAGCAGCTGTTCTGTCGCCTAATGACGACAAACAAATCCGCACCGGGGATGTAACTCATTGAAAAATATATAAATCAAAGCTGTCGCCAAACGACGACAGCAATTACAACTTAAACAAGGCAGGAGCCAAATGATATTTACTGAGTAACTTATAAAATTCTGTTCGATTACGTTGGGCCAGGCGTGCTGCCTGCGCCACATTGCCATCGGTCATATGCAACACCTTGGTCAAATAATCACGTTCAAAGCGCTGCCTGGCTTCGGCAAAAGGCACAATGCCGGCATCTTTACTTCGCAGTGCTCGCTGGATCAATGCAGCGGGGATGATTGAGCTTGTTGCCAACACTACCGCCTGCTCAACTACATTATAGAGCTGGCGAATATTACCCGGCCATGAAGCTGACATTAGCAACTCCATCGCCTCGCTAGAAAAGCCTTTTACCCGGCCTTCGTCACTGCTCAGCTTCTGCAGAAAATGATTGGCCAACAGCGGGATATCCTCACGCCGATCGGCCAGGATAGGCATTTCCAGATTAACCACATTGAGCCGGTAATAAAGGTCCTCACGAAACTCACCACTCTCTGTCACCTGCTCAAGATTTCGATGCGTTGCTGAAATAATCCGCACATCAACAGCAATCGATTCAACAGAACCAACCGGCCTCACCTGGTGCTCCTGCAACACACGCAACAGCTTGGCCTGAAACGCTGCTGGCATATCGCCAATTTCATCAAGGAACAGCGTGCCACCATGGGCCGCCTGAAACAGCCCCTTATGATCATGAGTGGCGCCGGTAAAGGCACCCTTGCGATGACCAAACAACTCGGACTCCAACAACTGCTCCGGGATGGCACTGCAGTTGACCGCAATAAACGGCTTATCTGCACGTGGACTGGCACGGTGAATAGCTCGGGCCAAGAGTTCTTTACCGGTACCACTTTGACCATGGATAAAGACACTGGCATTACTGTTGGCCATCATATGCGCCTGACTTAGCAGCTCTTCCATTGCAGAACTTCGGGTAATGATATCGCTGC
>CBFCYE010000053.1:0-11472 GCA_965602225.1 uncultured Gammaproteobacteria bacterium
TATGCAGCGGCCTGCAAAGCCGTGGACGGCGGTTCGATTCCGCCCTCAGCCTCCATCTTACTCTTTATTATCAGATTCAAATCCCGTACAATCACTGCCCATCAAATCGCATGATGTTGCAGATTGTTTGATAACAAAATAATCCCCGCAACGCATTCAGTATCTTAGCCCGGATGGCGAAATTGGTAGACGCAAGGGACTTAAAAACCCTTTGTGGATTTTGTAAAGTGTTGAATTGTAAGGTTTTATTTCGGGTTTTTTGTAAAAGCCTGTAACAAAACAAAACGCGCTGCCCGGATGGCGAAATTGGTAGACGCAACGGACTTAAAATCCGTCGACTGGAAACGGTCGTGCCGGTTCGATTCCGGCTCCGGGCACCATTATTTTTTAATCTCTTTTTCTCGGTAAAGCGACCACACCTAGTTCAAGCTTCGTCGTCAATTTCTTCGTCAGGTAGTGGGTACTGTTGTATGAGCCCTCCTAGTGCAAACACTGTATTGGCTTCAAGTGCTGCACCTTCCAAATCAGGAAAAAGGCTGCCATAACTAAAATTCATGAGGGATAGATTATGAAGGGCCCTTCCTACTTCCTGGCCAGGCAAATCGTAGCGAGTAAGGTAGTGCGCCATATCACGACTGCGAAGATATGACTCGAGATCGATGTAGGTATGGTGTTCAAGGCGAGTATAAAGTCCTTGCTGGGCCTTCTGTCTAAGTGGGAGAGCATATTTTGCAGATACAATCTCGAATTCCTCATCCACAATAATTGCCTCGGGTAATGCCAATTCCCAGATTGAAATCGGCTCTGCAGGTTTATCCGCAGTCCCCATGAAATTGATACTGCCACCTAAACCTCTGAGGCCTTCGGTAAGACCTGGGTTTTGGTGCTCTGCGTAACCAATACAGGCAAAATAAGCGGCGATGAAGGGACTGTAGCTCCAGTCCAAGAGGGGGGTAACTAATCCAACATGTCTTCCCATTTCCCACGCACGTTTGTCATCAAGAATATCTTCATCGCGTATGCCTGGAAGTCGAATGGCTGATGCACGGAATCGCTCTAGAAACGCATCTCGAAATTTGTTTCGACCTTCACGTCCTTTACTAAAGAGAGAATCTAAATTCATTTCAGGACGTTCACCATGAAGTGGTTTTTGACCTGGAGGATGAAACCCATCCTTCATACATTTCAGCATTCGCTCCCATTTTGATGATAGGGGCCAAGAGATATCCCGTTGACCTCTAAAAACCCTTGCTAAACCCCAGCGGGTAGACCTTACATTTTTGGTAAAGTCATCAAAGGTATCGCACTTGATGATTTTCACAGCGTTTGGTTTTTTTGTAGTCAAAATGTATACCTAATTAATTTCGAATTTATAGTCTACTAAAGGCCGTGACAGCTTACTTACTTGTTAGGTGTATTTGGAGCTAAAAATTGTAACAAAAGCTGATTAAAACCCCGTAAGTAATTGAAAAATAAAGGCACAAGAAATGCCCTGTTTGTTTCATAAAATTAGATAAGTTACTGATACTTAAGTAAGTATACGAGGTCTTAAAATCCCTCGACTTAACGGTCGTGCCGGTTCGATTCCGGCTCCGGGCACCATTAGATTGTTTTGTTTTATCCCTCCTACTAGCAAGCCAATAGAAAAACCATTCACTATCATTTGATGCTTGTTGGGCTATTGGCGAATAAATTTAAGTCGCTTTTATTCATCAGGGCCTTGGTTTAGAGTTGGGTGTGTTTTAAACCCCTCTAAAGGATCATGGATGAGCTTGCCCCGGAAGTTTTTCTTTCTATTTTTTCTCTGCTGTATGACACCTGCTTTAAGCCTTGCCGGTATCAATATTCACCATGACCTTGATGTACAACTGAATCCTGCTGAGCACAGCCTTGAGGTAAGCGATACGCTTACTTTACCAGGCGAGCTGTTGGAGGGCGCGGAGATAATCTTTTATCTGCATGAGTCCTTAACGCTTGACCCCACACACATTAATGCAAAAATAATTTCTCATAATAAACGTTTTCCTGTGCCTGTCAGGGCCTACCGTTTGTCTTTAAAGAAGGGTGAAACATCTGTTGTTTTGCGCTATTCAGGTTCTTTGCATCATCAACTGACAAGCCAGGGCGAGGAGTACGCCAGAAGCTTTAGTGAAACAGCTGGAATGGTTTCGGCCGAGGGTGTGTTTTTGGCGGGGTCATCTATCTGGTATCCCTATATAGAGGCTGCGCAAGTGTCGTTTTCTATGGCTGTGGAATCTCCTAAGGACTGGAGGGTGGTTAGCCAGGGCGATCGCCTTAAACAAACTGATGATGACCAGAGCAATTCGGTGCAATGGCAAGAGCTGAATCCGCAAGAAGAGATTTACCTGATTGCGGCTCCATTTCATGAATATACAAAGGCTGTTGGCAAGGTTGAGGCAATGGCCTTTCTCAGGCAGGCAGATACTGCGCTGGCCAATAAATACCTTGAGGTGACGGCCCAATATATAGAGATGTATCGCAACCTGCTCGGGCCATATCCATATAACAAATTTGCCTTGGTAGAAAACTTCTGGGAGACCGGTTATGGCATGCCGTCGTTTACGTTATTAGGCCCCAAGGTCATTCGTATGCCGTTTATTCTGCATTCCTCATATCCACATGAGATTTTGCATAACTGGTGGGGTAATGGCGTTTATGTCGATTATCAACAGGGCAACTGGGCTGAGGGACTGACATCATATCTTGCCGATCACCTGATTCAACAGCAGCGCGGCAAGGCGGTAGTGTTTCGGCGCAATATTTTGCAAAACTATGCCGACTTTGTTTCTGCGGGCCGTGATTTTCCGTTGGCTGAATTTACCTCCAGGCACGGTTCCAGCAGTGAGGCCATTGGTTATGGCAAGTCGCAAATGTTTTTCCATATGCTGCGCCAGGTACTGGGGGACGAAGCCTTTGTCATCGGTCTACACCGTTTCTATCGTCAATATCAGTTTAAACAAGCGGGCTTTGATGATTTTCTCAAGGTGTTTCAAACGCTCAGCGATGATGATTTAAGGCCTTTGTTTCTACAATGGCTTCAGCGCAGTGGCGCACCCGCGCTTCAGCTTGATGATGTTGCAGTGGAAAAAGACACGGATGGTTGGTTGTTGCATGGCGTTTTGAAACAGGTTCAAGCGGGCGATGCCTACCAGCTGACTATACCAGTGGCTATTAGCCTCGAAGGTAAAGATGCGGCCTTTCAAACCAATCTGGTGTTGGCCACAAAACAGCAGGCGTTTTCGCTTAAGCTGGCCGCTAAACCAATCCGCCTGGATATCGATCCTGAGTTTGATCTGTTTCGCCGCGTCAGTCGGGCTGAGATTCCGCCAGCTCTGTCGCAGGCCTTTGGTGCAGAACGTGTCCTGCTTGTCTTGCCATCCAACGCTTCGACAGAAATTCGTGCAGCCTATGAAACGCTGGCGAAGACATGGAACACCTCTCAATTCGGCAATCTTGAAGTGAAGTATGACAATACTATGGCTGCTCTGCCTGTTGACCGCACGGTATGGCTGTTGGGTGGGCAAAACCTGTTCGCTAATAAAGTTGTCGCGGCACTTAGGGGGCAAGGGGTTACTCGCCAAATAGACACTATCAGTTTGAAGGAGGGGGCGTTTAACTCTGCGCAACACAGTATCGTTCTGACTGCCCGCCGCCATAAGGATGATCCGCATGCCATGGTTTGGTTGGCTGCAGATCGCCCACAGGCTATCCCAGGCCTGGCTCGTAAACTGCCGCATTACCGTAAATACAGTTATTTGGTGTTTGATGGCGATGAGCCGAGCAATGTGGTCAAAGGCCAATGGCCGGTGCTGGATTCACCAATGAGTATTGGTTTGGATGGCGCGGTGTCCAAAATGGCAGCTCTGAAATCACGTCAAGCACTGGCGCAGCTGCCTGCTGTGTTTGATCAGCAGCGCATGCTGGCCGACGTTAGTGCCCTGGTTGCGCCAGAGATGGAGGGGCGTGGACTGGACACGCAGGGGTTGAAAAAGGCTGCCCAGTATATTGCCACAGCATTTCTCGATGCTGGCCTTAAGCCCGGTATTCCTGGTTCAGGCAGTTATTTTCAAGAATGGACTGAATATGTTGCTGGCCTTGGCCGCGATGTGACAATGAAAAATGTCATCGGTTACATTCCTGGGAACAATCCAGCCATGGCCGGACAAAGCGTGGTTATCGGTGCCCATTATGATCATTTGGGATTGGGTTGGCCGGATGTGCGGGAAGGCAATCAAGGCAAGCTACATAGCGGTGCTGACGATAATGCCAGTGGTATTGCGGTGATGCTGGAGCTAGCGCGTATTGTCGCCAAGGGCGGGCAACCACAGCGCAGCATCGTGTTTGTTGCCTTCACCGCTGAAGAGGCTGATCGACTTGGTTCTGAGTATTTTGTCCGTAATTATCAACACCTGCCGGCAGAAAAGGTGATTGCCATGGTCAACCTGGATACTGTCGGCCGGCTGGGGGATGCCCCTGTGACTGCGTTTGGCACGGGCTCGGCCAGTGAATGGCAGCACATTTTCAGGGGAATTGGTTTTGTCACAGGTTTGAAGGTAAAGGCGGTGGCTAACGATTTCGGTTCCAGTGACCAACGTAGCTATCTTGATATTGGCGTGCCTGCTGTGCAGCTGTTTGGTACGGTTCATCAAGACTTCCATCGTCCCAGTGATACAGTCGACAAGGTCGATGCAGCCGGAATGGTCAAGGTGGCCAGCGTGCTGAAAGAGACAATTGATTACCTCAGTAGTCGGCCTGAACCTTTGAGCGTCACCCTGGCAGGGCAAAAAACAGGCCGCAATAATCAGTCCAGGGCAAAGCAGGGACGTAAAGTCAGCATGGGGACAGTTCCTGATTTTAGCTTTACTGGATCAGGAGTGAGACTAGCCGGGGTGGTGCCGGGTTCACCTGCTGCACAGGCTGGTTTGACTGAAGGGGATGTGATTATTGCGGTGAATGAACAGGCTGTGGCTGACTTACGGGACTTCGCTCAGCGGCTTAGAAATATGGTAGTGGCTGAGGTGGTCGCGATTGCCTACATGCGGCAGGGTGAGAGTCGGCAGGTTCAAGTAAAATTGGTTGCAAGATAGTCAATTTCGTGGTCGCAGACTTTGTCCACGACTCAATAATTTAAATAAGTTATTGTTTTTAATGTGAAAGATTATTTATTCACAAAAGCTGTGGATAACTTTGTGGATTAAATCAAAAAATGACCGTGGAACAGCACTAAAAACGGGCTATGTGACAAATTGGTTAAAAAATAACCAGTTTATAACTCATTGATTATTAATGATTAAATATCATAGTCGGGTGGTTTGTCAAAATGAAAAATAGCCTTAATCATCCTGCGGTTAATATGGTCTTGAGTTGTGGGTAACTTGATTTTTAATAGAAAAGTTAGCTTCTAATAGCCCTAATTAATATTAAGATTGCCATGTAACGTTATGATTTTTAATTATTTTGATGTTTTGTTGGTTTTGCTACAGATTTAGATACGGTTTACACTGATTAAAATATAGAATTATCAGGACGATTTATATACGCAGGTGCCTGAGTCTGGGGGCTTGTTTGTTACTTGGGGGGTTCAGTTTGTATAAGGATGACAGCATTAGTCTGGGTAAATTACTCGGCTATCTAGCCATTTTAATTTTGGTTTTTGCCCACTCATCGCTTAAGGCGGATGACTGTGTGCCTGTTGGCAAAGTTTTACAGCCCAAAACAAATACCTGGATAAATACAGCAAAACTCATCAATTCCAGTAAGGGCGAAAGAATCGTTTTGCTGGGCGAACACCACGACAATATGGAGCACCATCGTTGGCAGCTACAGATGATCACTGCGCTACATACCTTAAATAAAGATGTCGTGTTGGGCTTTGAAATGTTTCCGCGTAAGGCCCAGCCAGTACTAGATCAGTGGGTAAACGGTGAGCTGACTGAGCGGCAGTTTCTGAAACAGGTTGACTGGGAGACCTACTGGAGCTTTGACCCCAGCCTGTACATGCCCATGTTTCACTACGCGCGCATGAACAGGATTCCAATCTATGCCCTCAATATTGAACGCTCACTGATTCGCCAGGTAGGCAAAAAGGGTTGGGAAAACATTGCTGTTGACCAGCGTGAGGGAATTTCAGACCCTAGCCCAGCCAGTGATGGCTATCGGCAAATGTTGGCAGGTGTTTTTATGAAGCATGGTAAGAATCACTCAGAAACACCTTCAGAGGAAGAGATAGCCAAAGCAATGGCTGTACCAGGCTTTAATCGGTTTGTAGAAAGCCAGCAAGTGTGGGATAGGGCGATGGCTGAAGCGATTGCCAATGGCGCCGACAAACACTCCCAAGCGCAATTTTTAGCAGTGCTAGGCAGCGGCCATATGATGTATCGCTATGGTGTGCCAGAGCAACTTGCGGCATTAGATATGCCTAAACCAAGTGTGTTGATTCCCTGGGATAAGGAATTTGAGTGTGGCTATATTCAAAAGGGGTTTGCTGACGCGGTAATAGGCCTAAAGTCATTTCGTTATTCAGATCAAGATAAAGAAGCCGATAAACCACGTTTGGGGGTCTATCTTGAAGCCTCAGACGCTGGCGTTACAGTTGGCAAAATTATTTCAGGCAGCATTGCCGAGCAGCTTGAGCTGCAGGCGAATGACGTAATCACCTCAATGGCAGGAATCGAGATAACAGAGGTTTCACAAGTCATAGAAATCGTCCAGGCTACCCAGTTTGGCACTTGGCTGCCCGTAACGATAAAACGCGGTAACGAATTAAAAGAGGTGCTGGCAAAATTCCCGCCACGCCCAACCAGTGACCTAGATGGCCTCAAATAAAAAATAATGACGGCACAGGAAAATAATCGGATTAGGCTCAATATTCACTGGCAGATAATTTTATTATTATCCGCCGGAATATTTTCACTCGCCATTATTGGTAGCCTTACGGCGGGGTATTTTGTCAATAAAAAAGTCTCCGATATTGTCTATGACCAGGCACAACAGGTCACCTCCAGTTTTGCACATTTGAGTATCCTGCCATTGCTTTCTGGTGATGGTGATAGCGCCAGCGATGATATTGAGTCTGTTCTGGCATATAAAAATATCCATGCCTTGGGCATCTATAAAAAAAG
This sequence comes from uncultured Gammaproteobacteria bacterium, assembly GCA_965602225.1. GTDB lineage: Bacteria > Pseudomonadota > Gammaproteobacteria > Tenderiales > Tenderiaceae > Tenderia. The sequence goes on from CBFCYE010000053.1 coordinate 7,143, forward strand.
TGGTGAATTACTGGTTGGTTCAAAGTCACTTGAAGAGCATGTTTATCCACGTGGCATCAATGCAACTGATCTGGCTTTTAATGCAAAACTGGTAAGTGAAAGCCGTTCCTTCTGGGTTTTTATGGCGCCGGTGTACGACTCAGATATTACAGTGAAAAAGAACCAGAATTTTGATTCACTTTTCACTCCAGCACCAAGTCTGTTAGGTCATGTCAATGTAGTTATTGATAGAACCAACCTGTTTAAAACACAGCAAGAACTGCTTGTTAATAACTTATTTATATCAATGATCATTGCGCTGTTTCTGATTATTATTTCTGCCTTGGTAACCCATAAGTTGATTAAGCCTCTGTATCAATTTGTTTCATTATTGGAACAGGCCGAAGCGGGTGATGACAGCGTTAGGGCTGAGATAAAGGGTCCAATAGAGATCGAACATATGGCGCGCGGTTTTAACACAATGATGCAATCGCTTAAGCAACGTCGTAAATATGCAGAGCTACAACATGAATCATTGTTGGAAGAGATCAATGAAAGAGTCAGCGTTGAAGGTGCGTTGAGGGATAGTGAGTCCCATCTTAGGTCTATTTTGGCCCAACATGAGGCTGTGGTTTCGACAATACCAGGCATTATTATTGAGTTTGATGAACACGGAAAGCCGCTATGGTGGAACAAGCGGGCAGAGCAGGTAACTGGCCTGAGCAAGGATGACTTTTCCAACATAACATTGGCTAAATTAGTTACTAATGATTTTCAAGTAGATGCACAACAGGCAATATCAGATGGTCTAAAGCATAGTAGCTATGAGCTGCATGCCAACATTCTTACCATTGATGGTGAAGTGCCATATCAATTTAATGGGGTGAAAATCATTTCAGAAAGTCCCGTTGATGACAGTGCTACAGTTACACTATTAACCATTGGCATGGATGATAGTGAATCAATAAATGCACAGATTGCTATGCAACAGGCTAGAGATGCGGCACTTGAATCTTCACGGGTGAAAAGTGAGTTTCTAGCCAATATGAGTCATGAAATCAGAACCCCCATGAATGGCATGCTGGGAATGTTGCAGTTACTTGCAGATAGCAACCTGAATAGAGAACAAAAGAATTTTTCTGATATTGCGCTTCGTTCAGGTGATCAGCTTTTAAGCGTTATTAATGATGTGCTTGATTTTTCCAAAATCGAGGCTGGAAAACTCGAGATGAACATGACCGATTTTTCTCTCAGAACATTGATTGAAGATGTGGTCGAGCTATTTGCAAGTAAGGCTTATGAAAAAGGCATACGGATTTATACCGACATGTCCTTTGATGTCCCCGAAATAATAAATTCTGATCCGCAAAGGTTAAAACAAGTCTTATCAAATCTTGCTGGTAACGCGGTCAAATTTACCGAGAAGGGGCATGTAATTCTAAAGGCCGCTATTGACTCAAATAATAAGGATCTTGTTTTATCAGTTATTGATACCGGTATTGGCATTGATATCAATGATCAGGATAAGATTTTTGATTCATTTGCACAGGCTGATGGATCATCGACAAGAAAATTTGGTGGTACGGGTTTAGGTCTATCTATAGTAAGGCAATTAAGTACGTTACTTGGTGGCCGAGTTGAGCTTGATTCCGAATCAAGTGGCGGTTCTATATTTAAAGTCATTATTCCGCTAGCAGCAATCAAGCCAGAAATTGAGTTAGTTAATGAATTGCCAAAACTGTATTTCAATCGTAATTATATCTATCTTGGCAATGATAGACTGCAATCATCCATCTTTAAGGCTTTTTCAGACCAGCTAAATCAGTCCTATAGATGGCTTTCTGAGCCTGAATATGGCTTCTTTGTTCCGGGTGAAGATGACTATGTCTTTTTGATAGACCTTGAAAAATTCAAAGCAGTGAGAGCATCAGGGTTTTGGTCGAAAATATCAAAATATAAGATATACGTACTGGTCTACCAGCACAATTTACAAGCGTTTGATGCATTAAACAATGAGGCTGGAAAAAAGCTATCAAAGATTTTATTACCTCTACGTTATAAAAACTTTATTGATATATCTCAGGGGGAGGCTGACTCTGCTTTAATCGATAATCAGCAGCCGGAAGTTGCCTCTGCTACAGTCACACAAGAGCCAACGATACTGGTTGTTGAGGATAATGAGGTTAATCAGCGGGTAATCATGATAATGCTGAAAAAGCTTGGTTATCAGGCTGTGCTGGCCGAGAATGGAAAGATGGCCCTGGATATTCTGTCTTCAGACAAGCATATCGAATTAGTGATCATGGATTGCCAAATGCCAGTGATGGATGGTTACACCGCCTCTAATGAAATTAGAAAAGACACTAACCACTACAGGACAGACCTTAAAATTATCGCCATGACAGGAAATGCATTGGAAGGTGCTGAGCAAAAATGCTTAGATGCAGGCATGGATGATTATATTTCAAAGCCTATTCGCTTGTCGTCATTAAAGGCTTCGCTGCAGAAGTGGAAATAATAATTTTCTGTTAGCGTCATCAACTTTATAGATGTCCATAAAGTCGGTTTACGCGTCAGTGCTTTTTAAGCAATGGTTGAATGTTAAAATGTTGATTGTGCGCGGATCAGCTACAGTTGATATGTATCATTGACATGCTAAATATTGTTCTACAGTGTTGTGTCCAATAAGGAGATTGCAGTGAATATGCAAAATGGAATTCTTGGCCCTGTCCCCAAACACGCACGTTATCTAATGTTTAGTTATGAGTCTGACGTCATAGATGCGGCAGAGGCACTAACACCCCTGCTGGAGCTGGTTGATGGTGACAGCACAGTTGTCGGCATTGGCCCATCACTGCTTGCTGCGCTCAATACTCAGATTCCCGGCTTGCGTCCATTTCCAAGCCTGGTTGGCCCTGGTTTTGATATACCCTCTACCCAAAATTCCTTATGGTTCTGGCTGCGCGGTGATGACCGTGGTGAGTTGCACCACCGTTCGCGTGAAATAGAACATGCCCTGGGCATGGATTTTCAGATCAAAGAAGTGCTGGATGCATTTATGTATGCAGACAGTCGTGACCTAACTGGTTATGTAGATGGCACTGAAAACCCGCAAGGTGAGAAGGCGGTTGAAGCGGCCATTGTTTCGGGGCAGGGCGACGGTCTTGATGGTGGCAGTTTTGTCGCAGTCCAACAGTGGACTCATGATTTCGATCTTTTTGATGCCATGGCAGAAACAGAGCAGGACGATGCCATTGGTCGTCGAAAAAGTGACAACGAAGAATTTGATGCCCCCAAGTCAGCCCATGTTAAACGTACAGCCCAGGAAAGCTTTGATCCTGAAGCCTTCATGGTTAGACGTTCCATGCCATGGGCTGAAGGCAATCAAGCCGGTCTGAACTTCGTTGCGTTCGTTAAATCACTTGATTCCTTCGAGGTGATGTTACAGCGCATGGTCGGCGTAGAGGATGGCATTGCCGATGCTTTATTTAACTTCACCCGTCCAATCTCTGGCGGTTATTACTGGTGCCCGCCGATGAAGGGCGGCAAACTGGATTTGAGTGCTCTCGAATCCCAGGGTTAAACATCAGTCGGGGTTACCGTTATATAGCCCCGTTTTTTACCCTTACGATTATTCCACGTCTGGCCATGACCAAACTTGTGCCCTAATTCTTGATCAATAGTTCCAGACACAGGATGGCATGCCCACTTTAATATTGAGTTGTGCTGCGACTGCCAAAACAACATTCTTCAGTTAAACTCCTTGCATGATTAACGACTCCATTCAGACCATTCCACTTAACAATCTCGTGCTGGCCTTTATTCCAGTCGTCGTTGTGCTGGTTATTCTTTACCGTTGGTCATTGGCCTGTGGCAATGCTGTCTATGCCGTGATTCGTATGTTGGTGCAGTTGCTGTTGATTGGCTATTTGCTCAGCTATATCTTTGAGGCACAAAGCCAGTGGGTAGTGGTGGCAGTCTTGCTGATGATGGTCTTTGTCTCCAGCTGGATTGCGCTGCAAACCGTTAGTCCCAGCAGACGTCATGAACTCTATAAATACACGCTTTACTCTATAGCATTGGGCGGCAGCCCGGTATTGGTGCTGATGACGGTAGCTGTGCTGGAAGTGGAACCATGGTATCAGCCCACTCAGATGATACCGCTGGCGGGTATGGTCTTCGCCAATGCCATGAACAGCGTGGCATTGGCGGTGGAGCGGATGGAATCGGAGATCGAGCGCAATGTCGGTTATGCCAAAGCGCGAGTGATTGCGTTGCGCGCGGCAATGATCCCTGTTATCAATTCATTGTTTGCTGTCGGCCTGGTCTCGTTGCCGGGCATGATGACAGG
>CBFCYE010000054.1:0-11417 GCA_965602225.1 uncultured Gammaproteobacteria bacterium
CTGGTCGGTCTGCCGCTGGCACCGTTATTGGCACCTGGTGAAAGCCGTATTCTGTTTGAACATCTGGCGCAGGTGTTTCAAACAACAGCAAGTGCGGTGCATGAGTTGCGCTTAAAGCCCGTCGATGGCCGGTCCCGTGTGGTACGGATATATAGTGTTGCAGAAAAGTCTAGGCACGCCACCGCCTATAGCTGTCATGCCGCACTGGTCGATATCAGTCAGCAGCGCCAGGCCGAGGATGCATTAAAACAAAGTGAACTGCGATTCCGCGCCATCTTTGAGCAGGCCGCTGTCGGCGTTGCTCTGATTGATTCATTTAGCGGCAAATTTCAACGCGTCAATCAGAAATGTTCCGACATTAGCGGTTATTCGATTGAAGAGATGCAGACGCTGGATTTTATGCAAATCAGCCATCCCGAAGATTTACCGCTTGATCTGAATAATACGCAAAAGCTGCAGGCAGGTGAGATCCGTGAATTCACACTGGAAAAACGCCTCTATCGAAAAGATGGCTCTATCGTCTGGGTGGCCATAACCGTGTCACCGATGTGGGATGTTGGCGAAGTGGCTGATTTTTACATTGCCATTGTCGAGGATATTAGCCAGCGCAAACAGGCCGAAACTGTTTTGGCAGGCCGCAACGAAGTGCTTGAACTGATGAGCAAAGGCGCGAACCTCGACGAGGTGCTGACCCGCCTGGTTATCAAGGCCGAAGCAACTTATCCCGGTATGTTGTTTGCGGTGTTGGTGCAACAGCCGGGGCAAGACCAGCTTCACCCCTACACCAGCCCGGCGTTGGCGGAGTTTTATGCCGACACCGGGGGCCGTTTAACGCTGCCGCCCGAGAGTGGTTTCTGCGCAACGGCTGAGTTTGCCGATCAACAGCGGTTAATCGAAAACATTATGCTGCAGCCAAGTTGTGATGTTTGTCATGATGCTAGCTGTCAGACGAATCTGACACACGCCTGGTGCGAGCCTGTGTGTTCGGCTACTGGCGAGGTGTTGGGCGTTTTTACTAGCTATAGCCGCGAGGTCTTTGAACCAAAGCCTACAGACCTGGAATTTTTCTATGGCACAGCACGCCTGGCCGGCATCGCCATCGAACGTGATCGCATTGACCACCAGTCCCACCAACATCAGGCCGAGTTGGCCCACATGGCGCGGCTGAATATGATGGGCGAGATGGCTACGGGCATGGCTCATGAACTAAACCAGCCGCTGGCAGCGATTGCCACCTATGCCGATGTTGCCTTGCGACTGCAGGGCGCCGACAACAAACAGCCTGAGTTGCTGGAAGAGGCATTACAGGGTGCCCGGCAGCAAGCCATCCGCGCCAGCGAGATCATCCGCCACCTGCGTCAGTTGGTGCGCAAACAGGCGCCGCAGAAGACCGAGGTCGATATCAACGCGCTGGTTGCTGGCGTGGTTGGATTCATCCAGTTCGAGGCACGTAAACATGACATTCAAGTCACGCTGCAACTAGATGAAACCCTGTCTAATGTGTCCATTGATAGCATTCAGCTTGAGCAGGTGTTGTTAAACCTGGTGCGCAATAGCATTGAGGCCTTGCAAGCTGTCGCTGATAAAAAGCGCGAGGTGAGCATTCATACCAGCCTGAACCGTGATGGCTGGTTACAGCTTGAGGTGGCCGATAATGGCCCGGGCATGGACGCCGAAATTCTCAGTAATCTCTTTAAACCGTTTGTGACCACCAAGGGCGCCGCAGGCATGGGTATGGGCTTATCTATTTCTCATTCCATTATCGAGGCCCATGGCGGGCAGCTGTGGGCAGAGTCCAAATCTGGTCAGGGGGCAAGGTTTGTTTTGACCCTGCCGCTAAACGCACGGCCGACACAGGAGTGAATAAGGTGGCCACAGTCTTTGTAGTGGATGATGATCAGGCGGTACGTGATTCCATCGTCTTATTATTCAAGTCGCAAGCAATCGAGGTGCAGGCCTACGCCACCGCCGAGGCATTTCTTAGGGCCTATTCAGGTGATAGTCCGGGTTGTCTGGTGTTGGACATCAGAATGCCCGGCATGAGCGGACTGGAGTTGCAGCAGACCCTGGCCAAAAAACAGATTCGTATCCCGATCATCTTTGTTACCGGCCATGGTGATGTGCCGCTATCGGTGCGGGCAATCAAGTCTGGCGCCTTCGATTTTATTGAAAAACCGTTTGATAACGAACTGTTATTGGGACGTGTGCAGCAGGCCATTGCCTGGGATCTACGCTATCGCCAGGAATTGGCCAGTAGCGTGGCTGATGCCACCCGAATCTACGCCAAGAGCATTGTAGATACCGTGCGCGAGCCGTTGCTGGTGCTGGATGAACAGCTCAATATTATTTCAGCCAATCGATCATTCTATGATGTCTTTTTGGTCTCGGAGGAGGCTGCAGAGAAACAACGCTTTGCTGAATTTGCCCAGTATTTATGGTCTGTTCCCAGGCTAAGAGAACGGATCAGTGCGATCATACCCAATAACAGCGAGCTGCGTGATTTCGAGATTAACTGTGACCTGCCCAGGGTTGGTAGCAAGACGCTGCTGCTTAATGCCCGCCGCCTGCAACAGCGAGAGGATCAGCCGCAATGCATTCTGCTGGCGATAGAGGATATTAGCGAACGTAAACAGGCGCAAGCCTCTCTGTTTGAGGAAAAAGAGCGGGCCCAGGTAACCTTGCGTAGTATTGGTGAGGCGGTGATTACAACCGATGCCAGCGGTATTGTTGAATACCTAAATCCAATCGCCGAGCAGCTGACTGGTTGGACAGAGGCCGAGGCGCGCGGTCAGTCGATAGATAAAATTTACAAGATTATTGATGACGCTAGTCATGAACCGATTGATGACCTGGTCAGTCATTGTTTGCAACAGGGGTGGACCATTAGGCTGGAACAGGACATCGCCATAATCAGTCGCAATGGCCAGCAGTTTGCCATTGAAGACAGCGTTGCCCCAATTCGCGGTAGTCAGGGTGAGTTACTGGGCGCTGTCATTGTTTTCAAGGATGTGACCAAACAGCGTCTCATGACCAAAGAGTTGGTTCACAATGCCGGCCACGATGCCCTGACCGGGCTGGTAAATCGGCGCGAGTTTGTGAAACGGTTGGAACGTGCAGTGGCGAACAGCAAGTTACCCGCGACACAACACGTCTTGTGCTTTATTGATCTGGATCAGTTCAAGATCGTCAACGACAGCGTCGGCCATGCCGCTGGCGATGAACTATTGCGGCAAGTTGCCAGCTTGTTTCTGGAGAAGGTGCGTGATAGGGATACGCTGGCCCGGCTTGGCGGTGACGAGTTTGGTTTGTTGCTGGACAATTGCCCACTGGAAAAAGGCCTGGTGATCGCCAAAGCCATCATCGCAGAGCTGTGTGACTACGGCTTTGTTTGGCAGGGACGCCCTTTTCAGGTTGGCGCCAGTATCGGCCTGGTGTCAATTGCCGGTACAGCTGACAGCACAGCGACCTTTTTGAGCCAGGCTGATCAGGCCTGTTATTCAGCCAAGGCAGAGGGGCGCAACCGGGTACATGTCTATCAGTCAGCGGCTGGTGAACCGACTTGTGAGCAGAGCGGGATTATGCGCGCCGCCAGTTTGTCCACTGCAATGGAACAGCAACGCCTGCGGCTCTACGTTCAACCTATGCTGCCTCTGCTGGCTGGTCGCAAGGATGTGCCGCATCACGAACTGCTGGTGAGGTTACTGGATGCCGAGGGTGTGACTGTGTTGCCGGGGGCGTTTATTCCTGTTGCCGAACGCTCTGGCTTGATGGTGGCTGTTGATCGCTGGGTAATACATGCTGCCTTTAAACACTATAGTGAGATATTCGCTACAACACCCCATACCGAGATCACCATTAACCTGTCGGCAAACTCACTTAACGATGAGTCATTGCCGGAGTTTGTGCGCCAGCAGTTTGTTGAGTCGGGCATACCACCACAGCAGGTCTGTTTTGAAATCAGCGAGACTGTTGTAATGCAAAACTTTAAGCAAGCCAGACGACTTATTGTTGAACTGAAGAAGGATGGTTGCCGTTTTTCGCTGGATAATTTTGGCAGCGGAGTATCATCTTTTGGCCTGCTCAAAAAACTGCCGCTGGATTATTTAAAGATCAATGGCAGCGTTGTTCTTGGCATGCTCAATGATCCTGTCGATCATAGTGTGGTCGAGGCCATTAATAAGGTTGGTCACAGTATGGGTGTTCGTACCATTGCCAAATGGGTTGAGAATGATGCCATTATCGAACGCCTGGCAGAGATTGGCGTAGACTACGCTCAGGGGTATGCTGTTCGACCACCGGGGCTGCTGGAGAAAGCATGCGCCTGATGTGCTGTGTGTTATTGTCGCTGGACTGTTATTGAAAGGCTGTATTTTGTAACAAGACCTGTAAGTGATTATGAAAAAGATGAACTCAGATGTGATGGTATATATCGTTGATGATGATGCGGCTATTCGACGCTCGTTGGAGATGCTGTTGCATTCAGTGGGTCATAAGGCAAGGTCATATGCCTCTGCCAGGGAGTTTCTCGATTCATTTGATCCATCCATAGCGGGATGTCTGGTGCTTGATGTACGCATGCCTGAAATGAGTGGCCTGGATCTACAGCAGATGCTGGTTCAACATAAAATAAAGATCCCGGTGATTATCATTACCGGTCATGGCGATGTGCCCATGGCCGTGCGCGCCATGAAAGAGGGCGCGGTGGATTTTATTGAAAAACCATTTCATGATCAGGACTTGCTCGACAGTATTGCCAAGGCGCTTGCCAAGAGTCTTGAAATTCAGCAACAGCAAAACGGGCAAGCCAAGTTTCGTGAGCGAGTCAGCCGTCTTTCACCCAGAGAAAGGCAGGTGATGGAAACACTCGTTGCCGGTAAGCAGTGCAAGGTGATTGCCTCAGAACTTGGCATCAGCCCTAAGACGGTGGATGTCCACCGCAGCCACATCATGGAAAAGATGCAAGTGAAATCGTTGGTTGAGCTGGTGCGTTTGTCCATGACTAATACGTAGTCGTCAGGCACGTACAAACACCGCTTGTTTTAGGTAGGTATCAGAAGTCATCTGCTCCAATAGAAAGCAGACAAGATCCTCGCGGCAAATTTTAATCATTAGCACACTAGTCGCACTGTTTATCTACGCTGATTTTTACAATCCAATTCCAAGGCTTGTTTATGGCGTATAGGCATTCGCTCTTCTATTATTGGCTATAGTGGCTGTTTGTCATTATCGCGGTTAAGGGGTTAATCAGTAATGAAAGTTAACCACGGTTTGCTCACACGAGAAATACCGGACAACCTTGCTCCCTACAGTCGGCTTGCTGCCGATCTGCGTTGGTCCTGGAGCCATGCGGGCGATGCTGTGTGGAAGGCTATGGATCCAGTTATATGGGAGCAAACAGAAAACCCTCACGTGGTTTTGCAAAACCTTAGTCAGGAACGGCTTGAGGAACTGGCTAACGATTCAGAATTTGTAAAGCATCTTAGACAGCTTGCCTTGACCCATGAGGATTATTGTTGCCAATCAGGTTGGTATGGCGAAATCCATGCCAAGGCTGAACTAAAAAGGGTCGCCTACTTTAGTATGGAGTTTGGCCTGGGCAAGGCCCTGCCTTTATATGCTGGTGGCCTTGGCATCCTGGCGGGCGATTATCTCAAGGCAGCCAGCGACCTGGGGGTGCCAGTGGTCGCCGTTGGCCTGCTTTATCAGGAAGGTTATTTTCGCCAGGTCCTGGATGCCGATGGTTGGCAGCAAGAGGTCTACCCCTACAACGACTCAACCAGTTTGCCCATCCAGCCGGTACAGGCAAAATCCGGGGCATGGCTGTATGTGACATTGGACTTTCCCGGGCGGCCGGTGCGCTTGCGTGTCTGGCAGGCACAGGTAGGGCGGGTCAGTTTATATCTGCTGGATAGCAATGATCCGCTTAATAGTCCCAGTGATCGTGGCATTACCAGCAAACTCTATGGTGGCGGACAGGAGCTGCGTCTGGTGCAGGAAATTGCCCTGGGTATAGGCGGCTGGCGTGCCTTGGAAGCAATGGGGCTGGAGATTGATGTCTGTCATCTCAATGAAGGCCACGCTGCCTTCGTGACGCTGGAACGAGCCAAACGATTTATGGAAACTAACAGGGTCGATTGCTGGGAGGCGCTATGGGCCACCCGTGCGGGCAATGTGTTTACCAGCCATACGCCAGTCGCGGCTGGTTTCGATACTTTTGAACCCGAACTGTTGTTGAAATACGGTCGGCTTTATGCCGAAAGGATAGGTGTTGCACCTGACGATCTCATCGCCCTGGGACGCAAGAATCCTCACGATCTTCAAGAGCCCTTTAATATGGCCTATCTGGCCATTCGCACCTGTGCAATGACCAACGCTGTCAGTCGGCTGCATGGCGAGGTCAGTCGACATATCTTTCGCGATCTATACCCCCAGTGGCCCGAGAACGAGGTGCCCATTAGTCACATAACTAATGGTATTCATGTGCCTTCCTGGGATTCACCTTGGGCCGATCAAATCTGGACCAAGGCATGCGGCAAGGGGCGCTGGCTCGGTATGCCGGAAGAGCTGAGTAACTCGATTAAGGAGTTGAGCGATGAGGCGCTATGGACATTCCGAGGCCAGGAACGTGCGGATCTGGTGATGCATGCACGGGCACGGCTGGCGACGCAGGTGGGACAGCGCGGTGCCGATCCGGAGACTGTTACTCAGGCAGGGGATGTATTGGACCCCAATGTGTTGACGCTGGGTTTTGCGCGGCGTTTTGCCAAGTACAAACGTCCTAATCTGTTATTACATGATCAGCAGCGTTTTATTCGCTTGTTATCCAATCTTGATCGGCCGGTGCAGATTATTGTCGCTGGCAAGGCCCATCCCCAGGATGAACAGGGCAAACATTATATTCAGGAATGGGCGCGTTTTGTTCAGCACCCGGAGGTGCGCATCCATGCTGTATTTCTGGAGGACTACGATATCTCACTGGCGCAAGAGATGGTGCAAGGCGTGGATCTCTGGATTAACACCCCGCAGCGTCCCTGGGAGGCCTGCGGTACCAGCGGCATGAAGGTGTTGGTTAACGGCGGCTTGAATGTATCCGTGTTGGATGGCTGGTGGGCCGAGGCCTATGCGGATGACGTGGGTTGGGCGCTGGGCGATGGTCATGATCACCCGCAAGAAGATTGGAACGGTGTTATAGCAGGGCAGCTTTATCAGTTGTTAGAAGATGAGATCGTGCCCATGTTTTATAACCGCGATAGCAGCGGTATACCGCGTGATTGGGTTACCCGTATACGCGCTAGCATGTCGCGGCTGGCACCGCAGTACAGTACAAATCGTATGGTGCAAGATTATGTCGAGGCGATGTATCTTCCCGCGGCTGGGGCTTATCAACGCCGCTGTGCAGAACAAGGTCAACTGGCCCGCGAACTGCGCAATTGGGAATCTGTGCTGCAACATCAATGGCAAAAAATACATTGGGGTAACCTGGAAATTGCTGAGGCGACGGATGGCTGGTGTTTTGAGGTTCAGGTCTATTTAGGTGAGATTCCAGCGGAGTTCGTGCAAGTGCAGCTCTATGCCGAGCCAGTCGATGGCGGCGAGGCGGTAGTGCAGGTTATGGGATGCCAAGCCAACATAGCCGGTGCGGTGAATGCTTACCTATACCAGGGCAGGCTAAGCACTCAGCGACCAGCCACCGATTTTACTCCGCGCGTTGTTGCCTTTCATGCTGAGGCTCAAATCCCGACGGAAAACAACCTGATCGTTTGGTGGCGGCACAGCCAGTAATTCGTTGCCGGTGCCTAAGTTGCCTTTGTCCTTGGTGTTGTTTATCCGTGTATTATGGTTTTTACACAATAATTTGCGAGTAAGCATATGAGTGAAAGTCATGTCGACCTGGATAAGATGCGCGAGCTTCTATTAAAGCACCGTCAAGAAATTCTTGAGTTGGAGGCGGTGCATGACGAGTCAAATCAAGTTGTTGAGTTGGATCAGGCCAAGATGGGGCGCTTATCTCGTATGGATGCCTTGCAAGGTCAGGAGATGGCAAAAGAGACCAAACGACGTGATGAGCTGGAGTTGAAACGTATTACTAGTGCCTTGCAGCGAATTGATGCCGGGGACTACGGTTATTGCCTGCAGTGTGAGGAGCTGATTTCTCAAGAACGTCTATTGATTGAACCGACTGCAACCTTGTGCATTGGTTGTGCTAATCAAGCCGAGCATTAATCTATGAATAGCTGGAACCATTATGTCTAAATCTATTAAAGCCCAAGCCGTTGCACCTAAGGCTGAAGAAGAGGCGAGAGCAATAGCGCGTGGCACTCAAAAGCCTGGGCAAACCAAGGAGCAAACTAAGCTCATTGCCCAAGGTATTAAAAAAGGGATTGAGTTATATAAAAAACAACAAAACACGACAGCCCGAGAGTTAGATAAAAAACGTAAACAAACTATAAAACAGCTGGCTCAACAGGTTGAGAATGCGGCGACGATATCGCCGTTGCCGCAGCAGGCTGTCGAATACAAACAACACTGGTTGCCATGGCTGTTGCTGGTTTTAACTTGGGTTGGGATGGGGGTTTATTTCGCAATATTTGGTCTGTGAATCGGGGGTTGCGACTGGGCGGAGTTGGATGGAATATTTATATATGAGAGCGGGGGCGGTTTCAGGCAGTATGTCTAAGTTCAACGCACAGTAGAATCCACACTATTCAATAAGCGTGTTATGTGGTCTATTGTTTGCTTGGGATGGTCTGGGATATGGTGCCTGGGAGAGGACTTGAACCTCCACGGGGTTACCCCCACTAGCACCTGAAGCTAGCGTGTCTACCAATTTCACCACCCAGGCATAGGGGTAAAACGACGTCTCAGCGTCTGAGGCCGCGCACTTTATCAAGATAAAATCACCCCGTCAATCAGTAGGTGTGTACAATATGCTGCAATTTTTTAAATTATAACAAAAGACAATATGCTGCCTATTTTCAAAAAAGTTCTAAATAAAATCAGATCAAGGAATACCAAACCAAATATGAGCAAAGACAATCTGACCGATCCTCACGCAGAGAGGGAGGCGCAGAAGTACGAAAACCCAATTCCTAGCCGTGAGTTAATCATGGAGCTGCTGGGCGAGCAGGAAGGGCCTATGTCCTTCAATCAAGTGGCTGCCAAGCTTAATCTTAATGATGAGGTGACGCTTGAGGCTTTGCGTCGTCGCATGCGAGCCATGGAGCGCGACGGCCAAGTGGTCTGTAATCGCCGCAATTGTTATGGCCTGGTAAGCAAGATGCAGCTTATTTCCGGTCGAGTGATTGGTCATGCTGATGGCTTTGGCTTTTTGGTGCCGGATGACGGTGGTGAAGATCTGTTCCTCTCTGCACGGCAGATGCGCAGCCTGCTACATGGTGACCGTGCCCTGGCGCGAGTCTCGGGTGTTGATCGCCGTGGTCGCCGTGAGGGTGCCATTGTTGAGGTGCTGGAACGCGCCCATAACGAAGTGGTCGGTCGATTTACACTTGAGCGTGGCATCGGCATTGTGGTGCCGGATAACAAACGCATCACCCAGGATATTCTGATTCCACCCGAGTCACGTGGTGCAGCATCGAATGGTCAGATTGTTGTCGTAAAGATCATAGAACAACCTACCAACCGCTCTCAGCCGATAGGCGAGATTTCTGAGATTCTCGGCGACCATATGGCCGCTGGCATGGAAATCGACATCGCTATCCGTGCCCATGACCTACCGCGCACTTGGCCGGCTGCTGTTGAAGAAGAGATAAAGATCTTCGGCAAAGAGGTTGAAGACGCGCACAAGCTTAATCGCGAAGACCTGCGTGAGTTGCCTTTGGTAACTATCGATGGTGAGGATGCGCGCGATTTTGATGATGCTGTTTTTTGTGAACGCCAGGGTGATGAGTGGCGTTTGCTGGTGGCCATCGCTGATGTGTCCCACTATGTTGAATACAATTCTGCTTTGGATAATGAAGGCCGTAATCGCGGTAACTCGGTTTATTTTCCGGGGCGTGTTATCCCAATGTTGCCTGAGGTGTTGTCTAACGGTCTCTGTTCGCTGAATCCAAAAGTTGATCGTTTGTGCATGGTCTGTGAGATGACCATTACTGCCACAGGGCAGGTGAAGAGCCATCGCTTTTTCGAAGGTGTGATGCGTTCTCATGCACGGCTGACGTATACCGAAGTAGCCGAGATGGTGGTAGAGAAAAATCAAGAGCTGCGCAGTCAGCACGCTGCGATACTGCCGCATCTGGAAGATCTGCATGATCTATATAAGGTGTTTCGTGCCAAGCGTGATAGTCGTGGCGCGATTGATTTTGAAACCACTGAAACCCGGATTGTGTTTGGTAGTGAACGTAAGATTGAGCAGATTGTGCCTGTGGAGCGTAACGATGCCCATAAGCTGATCGAAGAGTTCATGATTGCCGCCAATGTCTGCGCTGCGCAATTCTTGCTTAAAAATGAAATTCCGGCCTTGTACCGTGTTCACAAAGGCCCGTCTGTCGATAAACTGGCTAAAGTGCGTGAGTTTCTGGCGTCGGTTGGTTTGACTCTCGGTGGCGGCGATGAGCCTGTGCCAAAAGATTACGCAACAATTCTGCAAACGATTGCCGGCCGTGATGATGCCCATCTAATTCAAACCGTGCTGTTGCGCAGTCTGAGTCAGGCGGTCTATACGCCGGAGAACGCCGGCCATTTTGGTCTGGCCTTTGAAGCCTATGGCCACTTTACCTCGCCGATCAGACGTTATCCTGATTTGCTGGTGCATAGAGCGCTGCGTCATATTGTCCGTGGCAAGCCGGTGTCGCAGTTCAAATATAGCGTGTCTGACATGGTGGCCCTTGGTGAGCATTGCTCCATGAGCGAGCGCCGTGCCGATGATGCCACCCGTGATGCGGTTGACTGGCTTAAGTGCGAGTACATGCAGGATCATGTTGGCGATGAGTTTGACGGTATTATCACCAGCGTTACCGGCTTTGGTATGTTTGTTGAGTTGAAGAATATCTATGTCGAGGGCCTGGTACACATTACCTCGCTGGCAAAAGATTATTACGAATTTGATCCAGTTCATCATCGCCTGGTCGGCGAGCGTAGTAAGAAAAAATATTGTCTCGCTGACCCTATCAAGATCAAGGTGGTGCGGGTTGATCTGGATCGAAAACGAATCGATTTCGATCTGGCTGATTCTGAGAAGCCTGATGATGTGCCGGCTGGCGAAGTAAAGAAAAAGAGCAAGAGCAAGTCTCGTCGCGGTAGAAAACCTGCGGCCAAGGCTGGCGAAAAAAAGGCTGAACCCAAGACTGAAACAACGCCAGTTAAAAAGAAGGCCAAGCGTAGACGGCGTCCTAAGAAGAAAACAGAGTCATGAGTTTAGCGTTTGGAATCCATGCGGTTGAGGCGGCGCTGAAAAAGTC
>CBFCYE010000055.1:0-11243 GCA_965602225.1 uncultured Gammaproteobacteria bacterium
CTTTTCAAAACACTGCTTTTTTATGATTTTGGAATACAAGCCCAAGAATGGATAACACCTACTCCGATGCAAAACCCATCAGCTTGTCAGAATAATTATCCAAACTGCAACACAGTGTTACGCATATCCTCGGTCAAGCGATTCAGGCTAAGACTGGTTTCACAACTGCTTTTTGCTGCTGCACCGCAGCTTTCCCCCAGGCTATGGATGGCATCGATGGTTCTGCTGATATCATTGGCCGCCACCGTCTGTTGTTCCGTCGCTGAGGCAATCTGTATCGACATATCAGCGATGGTATTGATGCCAGACTCGATACCATCAAACTCCTGCGCCGCCTGACGCGCCTGTTCCGCAATTCGCTGTGACTCAGAGTGATCCGTCTCGATGGTCTGCACCGCAGTCTGGGCATTAGAACGCAACAATTGGATCATCGTTTCAATCTCTACTGTTGAACCCTGTGTCCGCGTTGCCAATGATCGCACCTCATCAGCCACTACCGCAAAACCACGCCCCTGCTCACCGGCGCGGGCCGCCTCAATTGCAGCATTTAACGCCAACAGATTGGTTTGCTCGGCGATGTTGCGAATCACCTCCAGCAGACCACCAATGTTTTTGCTGCTTTCGTTGAGCGCACCGATAGTCACCGCCGTCTCTTGCATGTGGCTAGCAAGAACAACTGTAGCTTCGGCTACCTCATTAACATGCTGCCCACCCCGCTTGGCCTGGCTGGTGGCCAGCAGTGAGGTATCGGCAGTGTGCTGCGTGTTTTGTGCCACATCGGCAATGGTTGCCACCATTTCTTTGATTGCGGCACTGGCCTGCCCCATCTCTTTACGTTGTTGCTCCAAACCCTCACTGGTACAACGCGCCACTTCAGTGGTATCCATTCCGGCCTGGGCAAGCCCCTCGGTGGCATCGCCAATCCGCGTGACCAGAGTTGTAATGCGTGCCTGCTGCGCCGTCATGGCGCATTGAATCTGTCCCACATCATCTGGGCTATCACCATACACATGCGGCGCAACCCCGTTATCAAACAGACTACGTGCTTCACGGGTCAGCTTTTGCAGCGGCTTGCCAAGCCGATGAAAATACCAGCCAGCCACCACCAGCATCAGCAGCAGGCCAGGAACCAAGACAGTGAGATTTGCACCGGCCAGCAGCGCAAGTGCCGCCAATGCCAGCATAAAACCCATGCCACTCAACATATATTTATGCGCAGTACTGAAGGCATGCAGTTTCAGCTTTGCCTTGCCGCAGTTGATATCGGCATAAAGCTTTTCAGCCCGCTCTACCCATTCGCGTTTGGGTTTGGTTCGCACCGATTGATACGCCACAACCTCACCGTCCCGTTGCACCGGTGTCACATAGGCGTTAACCCAATAATGGTCGCCGTTTTTACAACGGTTTTTCACCACACCCATCCAGGCCTGGCCTTGTTGCAAGGTCGACCAGAGATCAGCAAAGGCCGCCGCCGGCATGCTTGGATGACGGACGATGTTGTGGTTTTTGTCTAGCAACTCCTCTTTACTAAAACCGCAAATATCAACGAAGTCCTGATTAATTTGAATGATGCTGCCTTTGATATCCGTCAACGAGATGATTCGTGTCTGCTCCGGATAGTCCAATTCATGCCCTGTTACTGGTAAATTATTTTTCATTGCTAAGCCCCCATAGCCTTCAGCGTCTAATATTTTCTTCTTACCAATGCCGCACAGTAAGTGTGGTCATTTTTGGTAACGGCACAAAATGTAAGGGCTTTAGTGCGTAACAACTAAAAACAAAAAAAGGGCTCACACATGAGCCCCTCCTAATATTCTAATGAGATATTTTCCCCCTACTTAGTGGCCTAGGCCAAATCATTCACCAAACGCAGTCAGCAAATACAGCACTGCGCATAATGAACTGTCCACTAAATCTCCGACTTGATCGATGGGTTATGACTACACGGCACAGGCAATTGAAACCAAAAGCGGCTACCCTTGCCGGGCACACTCTCAACCCCCAACTCACCAAGCATTGCATCAACAAGCTTCTTGGTTAAAGCAAGACCGATACCACTGCCTTCAATATCCTGAGTGGCGGACACCAAGCGCTCAAACGGTCTAAATATTTTTGATAGTGCATCAGCATCAATTCCGACACCGTTATCCTCTACACAAATACGGATCCATTCCGAATCAACCGCCGTAGAAAAAATCTTAATCGAACCATTTTCACGATTGTATTTAATGGCATTGGAAAGAAGATTGATTATTATCTGTTTGAAGCGCTTTTCATCTGCCACCACCTCAAAGCGGGCATCAATCCTCATCTCAATGCTAATGCCACGCGCATTGGCGAGAGGCCTAAGCTGACTAACGCAATTTTCCAGCAATGGCGCAATCTTAACCGTTACAAGCTTGAGCTCAATCTGCCCGCTTTCAATACGGCCCAGGTCCAGTACCTCATTGACCAACTCCAACAAGTGGTTACCAGCAACCATTATCTCATTCACAAAATCGGCCTGTTGCTCACTTAAAGGTTTCTCATCATCAATCTCCAGCAGCTGACCAAAACCAAGGATGGCATTAAGCGGTGTGCGCAATTCATGACTCATACGTGAGAGAAATTCAGACTTAGCCACACTGGCAATCTCAAGTTCCCGAGTACGATCCTGCACCCGTTGTTCAAGATCCATATTAAGAAGATCCAGTTGAGCCTCACTAATTCTCAACTGCTCCTGCACCTTTTGCATCAGCGAAAAAAAATAAACCAAGACCACAAGATATGCAACAAACCGCAGCATATGCCACCACCACCAGCCCGCATCCCAAAGCACAGATATTTCAAAAAGGAGACCGGCAATACCAAAAAGAAGACAGTGGTTGGCGAACACCAGATTTTCTCGACTTAGCGCTTTTGAATCTGAGCCCGTTGCCGTAACCAGATAGCTATAAACAAAATACGCAGTACCAAACAGAAAACCTAAACCACCAATTATATTAATACTGATCGCCAGCATAGAGAACTGACCATCAACAATCATGGTCGGAATAAGATCAGGCAGACTGACTGAGACCATTCCTATAAGCAGAGATACAGCAACCGTCACAACCAACAACAATCGCTGCCGTGTTTCAGTCAGCAATGCCTCAGGGATCCAGATCGCTGCAAACAAAACACCACCAATCAAGGTAGCAACACTGTGCAGCCAGATAAACGAGGCCCCGGCGTGCAGAACTGAATGAAACCCATCCAACAGGCCCATGCCAATCAGGCCACAGGCAGCAAAAATATAATGCCTTGCAAGATAACCATTTTTTATCAGGCTGATCATCAAGCTGGCTATGATCAGGGCACAGAGCGTGCCTACACTTTCCAACATCGCATGAAAAGGATAATTGCTCCAGCGCCAGTCAGAATAAAACACGGCCATAACAACACCAAGCAGCACCGGCAGAACCGCACTCATGGTCATACTGAACCAGAGCGCACCAATATTTTTCGATTTGTGAAAATTATTTATCATCAGCATAACTACTATAGTTTAGACAAAGGTAGTTGTTGAATCACCAATTAAACCAAGCCACATTGATGTGCCAAATACTGCACGGACGACCCTAGCAACCACAAGCCAAGAAAACTTCTAATAGCGAAAGCGATAAACCCTGGCCACATATGGGATTTATGAATCGACGCAACCACCCCTGCAACCATAACAGGAAATTCTAATTAACATTTGATTTTAAAACGTAGCAGCATCCGCAGATCAAACACCGATGGCAGCTGATTAATGCAGTGATGAAAAAACAAAGAAATAAAACAAAAGATAAATCGACTTAGCCTGGATCCCGCAGAATCAAAGCCTCATAGATAGAAAAGGAATTATAAAATAGTCATTGCCGTAATTAATGTTTTCGCGCAACTTAAAAAATATCAATCTAGCAAAACAGCTCTATTTAAGCTCATCAGAAATAATATTTTTGAATTTATCCAGCAAACGATCAGTAGCATCACGCTTGTCTTGCATACGACCCCGCCGATACGAATCGACAACAGCAACCAGCCAGACAATCACAATAACCGCCGTCGCCACATCAAGGGATTGCGCCTCAGCGCCGCCTGCCTGATTTGAGACTAACTCTGTAATCGCCGCCGCATCGAGTTGAGCTTCACCACTCTGGATCTTTTCGCTTATTTTCAGCGTCCTCTCAACCACCCTGGAAACCAACCAATAGATCGAGACAAACGCAGTGCCGCCCAACAGCAGCGCAGCAACATATTTCTTTAAGAAAAGATGGCCAAGACCAGGAAATACCAGCGCTGATAGCAAGGCGGCTTTTATTGACTTAGGCATTAAATACCTCGTGTTTAGGCATTATCTCAAATCAATAACAATTTGATAATGGAGCCTTTTTCTTACATTAATGCATTAAAGGGCTTCATTAAAGGAATACGCCGCCTTTAAGCTGCATTGTTTGGTGCGACAATTTGCCACATTGATCTAATACCCATACATTTTATAATTCTCTTACTATTTCTGACATCCAGAAAGCTCTATTTCCTAAGCAATTAGTAATGAGGATCGCATGAAAAAAACAACCATCGCCACCCTGGTCGCTGTACTCGCCGCCGGCATTGCCCACGCTGAAGATGATCAAAGCGTTGTTATCGACATTACGCGCGGCACCTTGGCCGATCCAGCCGAACAGAAAATCACTGTAGATCAGCTGCAACAGGGCGTGAATGCTGATGGTGGCGATCTGTTGCGCAATCTGCCTGGTGTCTCAGGGGTACGCATGGGTGGTCATGGTATAGACCCTATTATCCGTGGCCAGAGCCAGGGGCGTCTGAATATCCTGCTTGATGGCGCCACCATATTGGGCGCGTGTCCTAACCGCATGGACCCCTCCACCGCCTATTCGCCGGTAGAAACCTACGATGCCATCACTGTTATCAAAGGTGCCCACACAGTACTTTATGGTGCCGGCGGCAGCGGTGGCACGGTGTTGTTTGAACGCTATACCGATCCAATGAGCGATGAAGACAGCTTTCGCGGCAAGGCTGGACTGGGCTACAAAAGCAACTCCAAAACCAAAGATGTCTTTGCCGACCTGACCGCAGGCAACTCAAAAGGTTACGCCCGTGCCATCGTTCAATCCACTGATGCCGGCAACTACAAAGATGGTAACGGCACTGAAGTCTTTTCTGCCTACAAGCAAAAGTCCGGCTCGCTACTGCTAGGCTACATCCCGAATCACGATACCCGCGTCGAAGTTGGGCTTGAATCCAGTCGCGAAGAAGACATGCTCTACGCCGGTGCCGGAATGGATGCACCTAAAAGCAACAACGACACCGTTCGCCTGAACTTTGAAAAAAATAAAGTCGGCGTTTTCAATAGAGTCAAAGGCGAGGTTTATCAGTCTCAGGTAGATCACGTCATGGACAACTACTCTCTACGCCCCAACAGCGGCATGAAAATGAAGACCCCATCAACCTCCGATACCACCGGTGGCCGTCTCACGGGTGAATTTTTCAGCGGCGAAAACCTGGCCTGGACCGTCGGTGTAGACACCCAAATGAGCAGCCGCGACGCCGCCCGCTATTCCGGCATGATGGTACCACCCACTACGGTGCAATCATTGATCTGGCCAGATGTGAATATTGATCAAACCGGCCTGTTCGGCGAAGTTGAAAACAAACTCAATCAAACAGACAGCCTCAAGCTGGGTCTGCGTTATGACCAGGTCAGCTCCACCGCAGGCAAGGCCGCCACAGCAGGCACCACACCAAACAACCTCTACAACATGTACTACGGTGTAACCGCCTCTGAAAAAGATGACAACAACGTCAGCGGTTTTGTCCGATACGAAAAGGGCGTCGCCAATGGCCAGGGGCTGTTGTTTACCTCCGTCAGTCGCAGCGTCCGCAGTGCCGATGCAACCGAACGTTACATGGCTGCCGCCAACCCGTCTTCAATGATGCGTTGGGTGGGCAACCCCAATATCGAAGCAGAGACCCATCATCAGGCAGAAGTAGGGCTGTCATGGAACAGTACCAAATGGCAGACGCAAAGCTCGGTTTTCTACAACGACGTCAGTGATTACATTCTCCGTGATCGCGCCCATGGTCAAACCGGAATTCTACTCAGTGACAACGCCACCATCTATCGCAATGTTGATGCAACACTGTATGGCGCTGAAGTCGGTCTGACACGTCAAATTTCAGCGGCATGGTCAGGCAACTTCAATATCGCCTATGTCAAAGCCACCAACAGCAGCGACGACCGTCCAATCGCACAAACACCACCGCTAGAGGGTAGTCTTGGCGCCGATTACAACGCCAATGACTGGAAGGCTGGCGCCAAACTCAACTGGGCCAAAAATCAAACCCGCGTTGATGACAGCATGATGACCGGCAGCGGCCTGGACTCAGGACAAACACCAGGTTTTGGCACAATTGATCTTTATGCCGCCACGGTTGTTGGTGAAGATACCAGCATCAAATTCGGCGTTGATAACTTAATGGATAAGGCCTACGCCTACCATGTTAATCGTGCCAACTCAGATCCATTCAATCCCACAGCCGTTCAGGTCAATGAACCCGGCAGAGAAGTGTGGGCGCGTCTTAGCACCAAGTTCTAAGCAGCCAACGCTAAGTGACACAAACAAAAGGCCCGCATTTGCGGGCCTTTTTCCTGTTCTGAGCTAAATTATTATTTAGATGTAGGTTGCAGCCAAGCTACAATCTTGGTTAAGCATTCTTGCTCACAATATCCGTTGGTTTGCCATCAAGGCTAAGCTGATTCTTTTCGCGCCAATACTCACTTATGCCTTTTTCACCCTTTTTGATCGCCCAATTTTTCAATTGATCCCTTTCTTCAATATAATCAAATAACGGAACAGCCATACCACAAGAAGTTTGCACAAGATCAACCGACAGATCAAAAATCTGTCTTGCACCAGGCGTTGGACCAAACATAGCAATCAACTCATTCCATTCAGGATCATTTCTATGTACAGCCTTTGCATTACCATAAAGCCTAAGGATCATTGGGTTGCCCTCAAAGGCTGAAAACATAATGGTCATGCGTGGCTGCTCCTGAACATGAGCAGCCGTCTCGTTACCGCTGCCGGTTACATTCAGCCAAACAACTCTGTTTTTACCCAGGACTCGCAAGCTGTCCATCCCTTTAGGGGATATATTAACCCGGCTATCGGCAGTTGCCGTGCCGACAAAATATATCTTCTGAGCCTCAATAAACTGCTTCAGCTTATCTGATATTTCAGCATATCGTTGTGCCATGTTATTTAATCCTTTTGATGCCTAAACTTCTGTACCCAGCACTTGTTTTAATTTTAGAGAAGACTTACTGCATCCTCTCTATTCCACGTGCGCACAGCGCACCCTAGCCGGCTTAACTGCTAGCGGCTTTAAACATCAGGTTTTACCGCAACCGCCTCAATCAAACTGACGCGTTGCTCATCAAGATTACGATGCAGATTATAGGCCTTGGTTTTGATATCGCTGCCCACCAGCAGATGCACACCCAGTGCCGGCAGCACCGCCTCAGCCACGGGTTCCGTCACAGAGGCAAAGGCCTGCTGAGCAAGATTAGTCTTGTCCTTCCAAACATCAATATCAAAACCGGAAGATGTAACAACATCGCGAAATGAATCCGGCGGCAGCAAAAAACTCATCGAACTGTCCTGCGCCCAGGGCACTGGAAAATGAAGCGGTGTATTTTTACTAGCGCACACCTCATATAAAACAGCCCGCCCGCCGGGTTTAAGCACCCGATAAACTTCCTTTAACCAGGCCAGCTTATCCTCGATATTCATATTCATCTGCAGCGACCAAACACCATCAAAGTGATTATCCGAAAATGGCAAATCAAGCGCACTACAGGCATGAAACTTTACCCGCTCTTGCATACTCAGTAACTGCGTCAATCTTGCTGCGGTTTCAATGTATTCATCACTCAAATCAATACCGGTGACACAACAGCCGGTTTGGTGCGACAAGCGACGGGTAGATCCGCCAATACCACAACCCACATCAAGGATATGCATATCTGAGCTAAAGCCGGAAAGCTCAATCAGCTCTTTTGTTGCAGCATCACCGCGGATATGAAACTCATCCACCGGCTGAAGATCATCCAGCTTCAGCTCGGATAGCTCCTTGCCAGCAACAGCAAGCCCATCGACAATCCTGTTATACAAATCATTCGGCGAGTAATAACTGTGAATGTGTTTCATATCTTTATATCCTGATCTTTAGATGTAGGTTTTACCAAAATCTTCGGGCAGCCCTTAATCATTCAGCTTTTTACTTAATCCAAAGGTATCTGATAAACGACAATATTAAGCATTCTACCCGCAGCATTATTCCGGCTATAACTTTCAGCGACTACACCACCAAGTTTTTCAGGAATGCGACGACTGGCAAAATTATCCCTATCAACGGGATAGATGAGATAGCGGTAATGCAAATGTGATCCCACCCAGCTCTTAAGCGCAGCAATCGCCTCAAGCCCATAGCCTTTCCCGTGGGCAGTGGTTTTAATCCATATACCCACTTCCGGCGCGACCTCATCTTTCATTTTATGCAAACCACAACAACCAAGGAATTCACCGCTGTTTTTATCACAGACGGCAAACTGGAAGTTAGTACTGCTCTTTTCACCCACCAGCGCCTGATTGATAAAACTCTCTACATCTTCAATGCGCTTCGCCGCGGCCGGAAACATATAGTGAACAATATCGTCAGTAAAATATTCAAGTATCGCCGCAGCATCGGCCAACACCACTGGCCGCAAACGCAACCTATCGCTCTCAATCCTTGCCGCGCTAGCATCAATAGGTAAACCAGCAGGGGTTAATAATGGCTCATACATATCCGTTTAATTTACCTTAAGAGGGTGTTGCCCTCTTTTATTTAACATTCCGCCTGCGCACGGCGCAGCCTACCCGGCTTTTCACAACCAGCGCCTAACCTTGCCCTTGTATTCCACAAAATCATTACCAAACAAACGCTCTAAGGCCATTTCTTCGGGGACAATATAAAGCCTATTAACCAACACCACATACACAGGCAACAACAATACATTGATCGGATTACCAATAAATATTGAAGCCGCAATCAGCCAGGCAAAAAAGCCAATATACATGGGGTTGCGTGAATGTGTGTAAAGCCCACTCTTGACTAACTGAGTTGTCTTTTCCGGTGTCGACGGGTTAACGGTTGTATTGGCTTGTCTAAACGAATAACCACCAATCGCAATAATCAGAATCCCAACCATAAAGACTAACAACGCAACGATTTCCTGATACGGAAAGCTATATTTCTCTACCACAGCCATTACATCAAACACATACATTGATGCCATAAACACAGCCACTAGAAAAATCGGAAATTTTATTATCGTTCTGAGCATGCGAAAAACAACCTGAATTTTATTGAATTGATCATTGAATACCCTACCCCGCCAACGGCCGTCGCCAGGCCTGCCGAGCAACATCCTTGGCCTTGGCCTCAATCAGCTCACCATGAGAAACAATGATAGATTCAAAATCCCAGCTCAGGATTTTGTTTAGCGACTTAGCCGCAGCTTGTTTGTCCTTCCAGCCCATCTGATACTCCGGTGCGGGTTTTGGATTAGCCCACATCCTATAAACAAGCTTAAACCATAGTTTCAAAAGCCAATTCACATTATCAGTTTCATCTGTGAAGTTTTCGATCATATCAACCAGAATCAGAGTCCTGCTGGGCTTATAGAAAAAAGCCACCTCCCAGATATACTTATTGCCCCGCACCAAAACCTGCTCAAAGTCATCAGCCCACCTTTTATCAGCCCTATCGCCTAACAGCCAATCAAATTCAAGCTGCGGATTCTTTGTTTCAATGCCGGGACAAATAAACGTCTCCGCCTCAGGAAATGCCCGCTGCGCAGAACTGATATATAAGTGGTGGTATGAACCAGGCGCAACAATAAACTCAACCTTGCCCAAGGTCTCGATAGTGACCTTTGTCTGCTGATCTATTTCACAAGGTGAGTGAATCAATAAATTGCCATTCGACAGACGAACAAGCGTCATTCTTGAATTAAACCGGGTGCCGGCATAATGAATTGGATATTCCTTTATCCAAATCTTATTCTTCTGATATTCATATAAGGCTTTCATTTTTTCAGTTCCAGTGAAAAGGCGCTGGCCCTTTAAATAGTGGCGAGTGAGTATTTATTGAATATTAGATAAAACTGACTCTGAGCCCAATTATTTAAATTTTAAAATAAAACTATAACTCAATATTTATTAAACTAGACAGACCACCTTAATTTAACTGCTACAGTAAAAGTATAGCCTTAAGCAAAGGTGATCACTGCCATGTCAAGATTGTTAGAATCAGGTGCTGTAGCCAGTCTGTTGCTGCTGTTGATAGCCGGATATGCGGCAATATTATTGAATCTCTATTTCAATCAGGCTGGCATGCTCTATCTGCCCGACTACCCAGGTAGCAACAGTGAAACAACGCCAGCGGCAGCAGGGCTCAGCTTCAACACCGTCCAGCTCACCACCACAGATGGCCTGCAACTCAATGCCTGGTATCTACCTGCCGTCAACGAACGCGGCGTAATCCTGTTTTGTCATGGCAATGCCGGCACAATCAGCAATCGCATTTCAACCCTGAAGCTATTCAATCAGCTGGGCCTTTCAAGTTTGATCTTCGACTATCGCGGTTATGGCCGCAGCGAAGGCAAAACCACAGAAGCTGGCACCTATCGTGACGCCGAGGCCGCCTGGTTATATTTGCGCAACCAGGGTTATGACGAATCCGAGATCATCATCATGGGCCGCTCACTGGGTGCCGCGGTGGCGGCAGAGCTGGCGCATCGGCACCAGCCAAAGGCAGTGGTGCTGGAATCAAGCTTTACCTCAGTGCCAGATATTGCAGCAGATTTGTATCCCCTGTTACCGGTACGTTGGCTGAGCCGCTTTGATTACAACACCCTCGACTACCTGCAATCGATCACCGCACCGCTATTGATAGTCCATAGCCGTGATGACGAAATCATCCCGTTCAGCCATGGCCAAGACCTGTTTGCCGCGGCCAAGCCACCGAAACAGTTTCTTGAACTCAAGGGCGGCCATAATGAAGGTATCTACGCCAGCGGCATCGATTATTACCGTGATGGTTTAAACAGCTTTTTTGAGGCCCATCTAAATCAGCGCTGAATCAACCATGATGGCGTGACTTGATCAGCC
>CBFCYE010000056.1:0-10877 GCA_965602225.1 uncultured Gammaproteobacteria bacterium
AACGGCATCACCAGGCTATTCATCGCACTGTTATTAGCTGCCAATGCGCCCGCAATCAACGGGGAAGCAATGATGATGGCCGCGATCAATAAGTTAAGCACCGTGTAAAGCAGATAAATACCGGCCTTCTCCAGCAAGAAGGTACTCGCATCACCTGACACAAACTCCTGGGCGGCAGCGGTAAGCACTGGAGAAAAAAACCAAATTAGAATGGCCTCAATCACCGGCCATAACAAAATACCAGCGGCAAAGATGCCCCAACCACGTAACAGCTTAAACTTACTGGTCATGGTCAACGGGATCGCAATCAGGCCCCAGACAAAGACCAGGCCATACCCCACGGCCAGCGCCAGACGCATGATCACCAACAAGAAAACGACTACGATGAGCGAGATGTAATATATAAGGTATGAAATGCCAGTCACAGGTGCAGTTAGCAAACTGAATGCCTCAGCACCCAATACATCGCTATTCTTATCCATCTGATTTATCTGCTCGATGAAGGCCTGCATTTGAGCAAATACCACCTGGAAAGAACCCTTCTCACCCAACATCCCGTAGAAGTTGTTAAAGGCGTAACTCACCAAAGCACCCAATGCCATATAGGCAGACAGCAGGAACCCATACCAGAGAAAATCACGAACAGCGGTGGCATAGCGCGATTGACCAGAGAAACCATCCAGCTGGGTTTCCATCAATCTCACCCACATGGCAATCACTACCAATACAGGCGTGATATGCGTCAGCATCCAAACAGACAAGGCCTCTACGTTTTTGTAGATCGGCGTTGCACTGAACATTTCTATAAGGGAAACAACAAAATCCATGACTATCTCTCACGCTCGGCGGCAGCACCGAAAATTCCCGACTGCATATTCATAACCCTGTCATGCTGGATACTGTCATCCAGTCTGCGACGGTCATTCTCAGCCTGCTTGCTACGTTCAGACGCAGCCAATGCCGCATAGATCGCAGCTGATTCAGCTGAAATCTGCAACGCTTCTTTATCAGTCACGCCATCCGCCGCCTTCGCCAGGTTCTCCTGACTGGCCTGCTCCAGCCTAAGTAGATATTGTTCCTTATCCACCAGTCTCTTTTGTGACTCGATGTGTTGACGCTCTTCTTCTGACAGCGGCTTACTCAAACGTCGGTCAAACTCACGACTGAGAGTCAAAAGTTTCTGCTCCATGGTCATACCCGAAAGTGCGTCCAGTTCAGTAACACCCTCCAGGTCACGTCTAAACACCTCATCGATATTACGAAGAAAGGTATTCTCCACCGCATCCGTTTCCTCTTTCACAGTTTTGATGGCGTCATTCATTTTGGAGAGTGTTGCATTCTGAGCCTTGGCCTCCTCCACTGTTTCCACCATCTTGGTGTACATACCCTCAAGCTGGGTGATCATCTTGGCCAGAGAGATATTCTCTTCACCAAAAATACTGGCCTGAACAGAACCACTCCCCAGCAACAACACCACAGCAATCACGCTTTGCCGACTAAGCCACATCACGACGTTCCTTAATTATCTCTACTGTCTGCATATTTGCTTCTTTAAGCAGTTCCAACCGTGCAAGCGGATCACGCTCATGCAAGCCAATGGAGGCTTTAAGATCCAGAATCGCCGGATCAGTATTGGCCAAATCCAATACCCGTTCAGGAAAGCTCAAGTGCAGATTAAAATACTGATCCCCTACCGCTCTCATGGCAGGACGCCAATCAAACTCCATCGGAAAGGGATAATCACGCCAGACCTGTGAAGCACCCGCAGGCATATTCAGGCGTTTGGCAATTTCGTCATGCTCATCTTCGCGGTACAGCAGCGAACGCAACGACATGGAGTTCAGCACTTCGGACTCAATCGCATCGATCTCACTAATACCCTGTGTCACCAGGTCAATCGCCCCTGCATCCTTACGCCCCATACGGGCCAATTCAGAAATCAAACGCCCCATTACCTCGGGAGCCACACGGACAAACTTGTGCATTTCATCAAGCAATACCCGTGCTGGGCGGCGCCTGGCAAAGGCTAAATGGGAATAACGTAGCGAAAGGAATACCAGATAGAACTGTAATAATTTTGGCGAGGCCTTATCGACATCCTTCAAATCCACCCCGGTAATGCCTTCACTCAAGATCAGATTGTCTTGACGGGTAAACAGTCGCCCTTCAGTGGTGTGCAGAAAACTTTCAAGGTTATTAGCCATCTCACTGGCAGCTTGTAACTGTGGCTTACTGCCATAGTTCGCCGCATCCTGCAGTTCCAGCAGCAGCTTATCCAGTGTCGGGGCATCTGTATCGCCAGGAATGGCATACATCAATTGCAGGGCAGTTTGTGCCGCCGCTTCCTGATGAATATCGAGTGATGTTTTTCCATCCGCCAGAATAAAGGCCAATGCCTGTACCGTACTGCCAGCAACAGTGGCGTCTAGCGGTAGACTGGCCGAAGAATCCGCTGCCATTGAGTATGGCGGCAACGGGTTAATCACTGTTTCGTTGGGATCTACCTTTGAATAAACACCGCCAAAGCCTTCCACAACCCAGCGATAGCTTTCACCAATCTCTGCGATATACCAATCAATTCCAAAGGGATAGGTTTCCAGAATGGTGGCGACCTTATCCACGCCTTTACCCATACCTGTCTTGGCACTGGTAACACCATGAGATAGCTTTAGTGTGGTGTAGTTGAAGCCGACCAACTGCCCCGCTGCACCAATACGTAAAGACTCGGGTTGTCGGTCACCCTGAGCGTAGACCTGAACCGGCAACATATCAGCCACCTGCATCTGGTCATCAGGTCGCATCATAGGCGAGCGATAACCCTGACCGGGCTGAGCAACACGAAAATACGGCAGCTGAATATAATCGGCAGCGCGTACCTGACCACCATGAGTTTCTATCCAGTCGCTAATGCTGTTCGCCGCCGTTGTCACTTGCGACTCAGTGCCATGCAAATGAATAATGTAGGCGTTTTTATAAATACCTAAATTATTGTCAGCCACAAACTGACGAAAAGCAGCCAGGTCATTAAGCCCCTTGGCCGAGTAATCACGACCACGGCGAGACATCAGGCCTTCAGCAATATCAGAATCACTCTCACTCTTTCGCATAGCCGCCTTGGTATCCAGGGCCTCGACGATGTGTACAACATGCATCGGACATGACACTGCTGCCATGCCTGTAAACCAGGCCGGTATCGCATCCGGGTACATATAGAGATACAGCACCTTGGTATGCTGATCGTCACACACCAAAGTCTTATTAGCGGCTGGCTTCTCTCTCACCCATTGCTCATGCAATGAAAAACGGCCATCCAGTGCTGGTTTACGACCCGCGATATAGGCAGGGCGATAAAAGCTCTGCTGCACACGAGCGCCATACTCATCAATAGAGGCTAGGCGACCACCAGGAAAATAGCGCAATAAGTCCTGAACATAGCTCTCCAATGCCAAGGCATCCTTGGATTGATTCACCAGGGACTTCTTAATAAAGAAAGGCTTGAAAGTGGGACGCTTGGTCACCACCAAGGCAACACTATTAGACATGGCCATCGCCCCAAGGTGATTAGCCATATCCTGACGCAATGGTTCGGCAAATGCCTGACCACGACTCATCGCCCTACCCTTCTCGATATACTCATGGGCAAGGCTGGCATCATATTCACGCCACAGATGGAATTCGGCCACATAACCGCTATCAAAACGATTTAGCAGCTGGTAGAGATTAAAAAACTGCTGCTGACGCTGTGTATCCGTCAACAGCTCGTTATCCAACCCGTCCCATTCCACCATCAACGACACTGCGCCATCAGTATGGGCAATCACTGTCGAGGTCAGTGGATGACTCCAGGTGAAGTGACTGTGATAACTCATTGCTGATCACACCCAACTTCGTAGGTCACATCCCTGTCCTCTTTTTTGGACAGTAAACGAACACGCAAAAATACCAACTCTTCACCCAGGGCAAACATAATGACCATGGCCACAAACGCCACAATGGCAATCAGCCCCATCAGAACCTTTATCACCATGACAGGAAATACCATCGCCATAAAACCACAGGCCAGCGCCACCAGGCCGCTGATGACACCCCATAGGGGTAACCCAAACAGTTCTTTTGGACGGAGTCGGGCGTTAAAAGCAGGCATGACTTAAGCAGCTAGACCTGCAATGCCATAGACCATGGCTGCAACCACCAGGCCCACAAAACCACCTGACGCCAACTGCCAACCACGCTCACGATTACCGACAGAAAAGAAACCCGCACCGGCCAGCATGCCAATAATGGCCAGGATACCTACACCCAGAGACAAAAAGTCTGTGACTTTCTTACCCACAGATTGCGCCGTTGCATCAGCAGAACCACTGCTGGCATAGCTTGGCAGCTTTGCTTCCGCCATTACCGCATCAGGCATTGCCATGAACAAAACGCCCACAATCCCCATGACCAAAAATAGATTTTTCATTTTTACTTCCTTCCTTTTATTGTCTAACTTGCTTGGTTTTCAAAGAATGATCCGTCGTCGATGCCCATGCGCTGATCGATATCAGCACTTGTCCAATCAGAAACATCAGCGGTAGCAGTAACAAGGTGATGTCTACCGAAATAATCAAATGCAGTAACAGCTCTTGGGCAAAACTTGCCTGCTCAAACCACTCAACCAGCTGCACAGCCCAGGCCTGTGGCAAAACAGGCAAAGCAATCTGATTCAAAAACCATTGGCGAATAATGCCGCCATGGACGGTATTGCCCATGAACTCAAATGAGGGAAAGCAACCGATCAGAAAGATTGGGAAAAATGGTGCCGGGCATATCACCCATAGGCGTATCCAGGTCAGCATTACACCACCTCCCTGTACTGTTCTGGGTTAGCAATGCGTTCGGCTTCGGCCTGGATCGCCGCCATGGCGTTAGCATCCATGTACTTTGCCCAGAAATTCAGCCCCTTACCTTCTGGCTGAGTACGACCTGGATGAGGCATAGCAATATCCTGCCAACCTGAAAAATCAGCCAGCGGTAACCTAGTTTTAAAGATTGGATTGATGGTGTCGCCCCGAACATCGATTAGGGTAGAGATATAAGCCTCACCTGGACGCAACTGTTTAAAGTCCTGAGATGTTGTTCGTGGCACCATCCTGTTCATAAAACTCACCCCATCCCGACCATCCAAGTCAGATGAGCCAAGCTCGGTACGCTCGTATTCACCCATCAGCCGCACTGCGTAGTGAGAAGTGCTATCGCCCATAACACGCAACACAATCTTATTGGCAATCGTGTCATCGAGAATGTCTTTAAAGGTCGGTGAAACCGACTCCAGCTGGCCTAGACTTTGGAACGAGAAGAACAGCGGCATAGCCGCACTTCTGCAACGGGCTGAAAAAGGGTCAAAGTTTTCATGAAAGAAGTCGCCCCAGTCATCCATGAACAAGGGAAAAGGTTTCGAGCCATCAGCACCGGCCAGCTGACGCCGCCGTGCTTCAACATTAAACATTTCCACCAGGGCCACAGCTACGGTTTTGGAGAATTTCGTCAACGGCAGATGAAAATAGACACTCCTGCCCTGCCCCACGATGTCAGCCACATTGATATCTGGGGCATAGGCATTGAGGCGGTCGGTATGAGGGCCATACACAAACGGAAACAGGCGATTCAGCAAGCCTTGCAATACATTACGCCGTTTCTCGTGATCTTCACTTTTAATCCAGCTTTCATACATAGACAGAGCTACTGGATCTGCATTGGCGGCCTTGGCTTGGCGCAACAGGTCAGTCTCGGCATCCTCAACCGCAACAGCGGTATAGAGGTCACGCAGGTTCACCGGTTTGCCTAACCCCTTCAGGATAGGCACCACCAATAACAACTTGGCCAGCTGTTCATCACTATAAAAGGAGGTGGACTGGGTGTGACCGATCAGACTATGGCTTAACCGATCCACTACATCGCCAGCCTCACCTTCCATCAGGTTGACGGTGTGAGTGCCTGGCAATTCAGACGAGAAGAAGAAATCAGGAGCACCACTACTGGCCACCTTCTTCTTATATATGTCTATATCGCCCTTACCCTCGAACACCGCATAACCGGAACCCGGCCAAAATCCAGCCATCTGATCGAGAATGCCCAGCAACATGGATTCGGTCTTTCCAGCCTTTGGCGAACCCAGACACAAAGCACCCAGCCCCATATAGGCATCCGGCAGCACGGCCCCCGGCACCAAATACGGGGCATTGGGATTACTCAGCTCAATGGCATCACCAATATTCCACCCCAACGCCTCAGACTGAATCGGTGTCTTTTTGAACCAGCGCCGCAACAGATAGAAAAAAGATAATGTCGCAACAACCGCCAAGGAAAAGCCTGACCAGGATGAAAAGATTCCCGCCATCAGAAAGAG
Organism: uncultured Gammaproteobacteria bacterium; assembly: GCA_965602225.1. Taxonomy (GTDB): domain Bacteria; phylum Pseudomonadota; class Gammaproteobacteria; order Tenderiales; family Tenderiaceae; genus Tenderia. Next base: position 6,389 of record CBFCYE010000056.1, read on the forward strand.
ATTCAGGGCCAAGCCACCCAGCAGAATCAACGCAATAATTCGCATCAGCGAAGATCCCACAGTGCAGGCAGATGATGGAGACTCACCTTCTCAGGGATACTCATGTAGGTCGCGATAGTCTCAATATTCTTCAATCCATGAGCATCACGAATTTCAGCCGCTGAAACAGCCTCTTCCTCCATGCGTCGTATCTGCGCACATTTTTCCAGAAAATGTTGGTGGCGCTTAAGCTGGAAAGGGTCATTACTGACTACGATCAAATGATCGGCCACATCGCGCCAGCGGCGACTCGCCGTTTCATTGTAATAACGTGTGTTCGGGCTATGGGGTCGTGTCCAGCAATGCGCGATACGACGTGGTTGCATCAGATAATCATCCAGGACAACCAGATATGTCTTACCGTTTTCGTCTGAGGCCCCATGCTCACTTCTGGCCGGGTTAAGGCCTCTTGCATAGGCGTATTTACGACTAAAGAAGGTAAAACGGGGGTAATGCTTGCGCAACGCCAACTCGACTTCATTGCGATAACAACGGTGTGCCATAACTGCCCAGGATGTATAGCTCTTACCCGATGGCAAAGGCCTATCAACCACACTGCCACCCTTATGAGTCAGCGCAATGATGTTTGGCCGTGCCTCGCGAATAACCTGCACCAGACCATACTTCTCAAGCTTAGGCAGCATCCGAGAAACAGCGTATTGAGGGATGCCCCATTGATCAAGCTGGCCGGGGGTCGCATACATCAAGCGTCCCAGCACATTCAGTGCATCCAATTCTCTTTCTTTAAATAGAGACGGCATCAGACTTAACGCTGTTTATACGCCTGCAAGATATCTTGCGCCCGGCTATCAAGCGCTGTTAAAAGCTCCTTACGAACCGACACCCCTTTTTGTTTTGTGACTTGAACAGGGTTTAATCCCAGATCTGAGGCTATATGTGCAAGCAAGTCACCCATGGCCTCAGCAGTATCCAGCGATACCGATACCTTGGGCGTTTTTTGGATCTGTGGCTTTGATGTGGTGATAGCAGATTGCGCGGTGACCTTACTTTTATTACTAGGCGCTATTTCACCCTCACCTTGCCCAAGTTCTTCTTCAGACGCTTGCCAACTATCCCGCTTTTGAAGTGCTTCAAGAGTGGTTAGTGCACCCTCTTTTACTTGTTCCTGTAGACCTTGAGGCATGGCAGAAACAATATCGGCTACCAATTTATCCTTGTTCTTTAAGGCGGGTCTGGGCTTTACCTCATCAGTAGACACTAAGTACTGCAGTTCAGGAGATAGGTTCAGCAGACCTAAATGCCGACTGACGTAACTGCGATCCTTTTTGATCTTTTCAGCTAACTGAGCATCGGTGTAGCCATACACCTCTTTTTGTCGAGCCAAGGCCTTGGCCAGTTCAAGCGGCATGAGATCATCTCGATGAATATTCTCGGCTAGCTGACGGTTCTCTTTTTGTTCGTCATTAAGTGACTTTGTTGTTGCCCGAATCAGGCGATGTTCAATGTGATCAGGCTGACGTGCTTGCAGTATCTTCTTTGCCCGAAAACGACGCTCGCCAGCAACCAGCTCATAACGGCCATTTCCTGCGGGTCTTACCAAGATAGGAGAATCCTGGCCATGTGCTGCAATATCATCAGCAAGCTCTTCCAGGCGCTGTGGATCAAAGGATTCACGCACCTGGAGATTCACATCAATAAGATCGGTTTGGATAATAACTGAGTCAGGATCACGACTGAGATCATCTAACGCTTCTGTTTCTTCAGAGGTTTCAATCGTTGAACTAGATTGGAATGGTGTATCTAGGGAAGCATCAGTACCTTCCCCGCTAATAACTACACCCTGATTTTGTCCTGCGGCTTTTTCTCGCCTTGCAGCGATTTGTTTTTCCAGACTCATCCTACATACCCCATTAAGTCTTATTGGCAGGACAACATTTCATGCCCTTACCTTCATTCATTTTTATTTCACAAGCATTTCGCACTCATGGTGCTAATTCATCTATATCCGAACAGCTGAAACACCCTCGCCTACAGGCACTCTGGCCATTGCTGTTCGTGGTTGAATCCAGAACTGCCTATAGTTCTGCCACGCTTGCTGCTTTTGTTTTATCTGGCGCTTGGTGTAATGACCACTATCAGCCTCAACAAATACCAACTCACCATTTGAACCACGCGCAATTGCATCAGGAGCCGTCCCACCGAACAGGAGTTTGTCGTCAGCGGTAAAACTACTGGCAATGCGGAATTCTTGAGGTCGCCCCATTTCAAAATAAGACTGCCCTGCTAACAGCTCATGGTAATGACCACGATTTGTACCCACACCAGGCAACTTTCCACCCCAGGCCCTGGCTACTTCTTTATTCGCAAATTGCCATGCCGTGATTTTCTTCATGCCTCTCGGCGCACCGATATCAAGCCGCTCCAGAATTCCGGCATCAACCAGCTTGTCTAAACGACGACGCGCACCGCTTTTACGATCAGCGTAATGCCACTGATCAGCACTCTTTTCATCAATAATGAGGGTTTTGGATAGATCTTGAAGAAACGCACGATCAGCTGTAGATAAACGTATAACTGACGCGCTATTTGCTTTGCTTAATACACGCGCTGTGCGTGGATTTTTAACCATGACCGACCCCCTACACAACAAATAATACAATAGGGGAAAATAGAAAACAAGGAAAATATAAAAATATGAAGTGTAAAAAAGTCGACCCCGACTTAAGAAGGCGCGTAGGGTAATTCAAGGAAAGTTAAATTCCAAGAAGTTTAAATGGTGTATTTTAGTTATGTGTTTTAACTGGTTTTATGAAATAGAAATTGCAGGAATTCAGCTAACAACTTCTTTTGGTATTTTGTAGCGAGTCACAGCCCGTAAGAGAAAGTTCACGTGCTGTTCAAGCACGTAAAAAATACAAAAGGGATGATGCTTTAACTGTAAGAACCAGTTAAGTCTATCTGTCTGGAAATAGCCCAGGCATCCAACGAGATGCAAGTTTGGCTGGAAATGCCAGTCGCAGAGGGGCACGCGTGCTCTCAGAAACCAATACGCCCCGTTCAGTGAGTGCGGATACTATCCGACGAGCATGACGCTCACCTGCGTTAACAATATCGGGGATTTCAGCACGAGGAAGCTCACCTCGATATAATATTACTTCTAGTATCTTTTCCGCCTTTGGCGGAAGTTCTTTTAAACGAATCTCTTCCTCTGCCCACATAACTATCCGAGCACGAAGTCTATCAGGCTGTACCAGCTCTTCCATAAACTTTACTTGGTCTATGCAAGTTTCCAAAAAGAATTTGGTAAAAGAGGCAAGCGCCTCTTCACTGAGATTGCCACGACCATCAAGATCATTGCGACGCTTTAAGTCACATTGAGCCAGGTGCTTCTTATAAATATCAACATTTTTAGCAAGTCCCCTTGCCACCGACCATACTCCGCCAGTATCAAGCGTATCCAAAAACATGGAGTAAGAAACCAAGCGTGCGACACGTCCATTTCCATCAAGGAAAGGATGAATCCAAACCAAACGATGGTGTGCCGCAGCCGTGGCAATGATGGCTTCAGCTTTGCCTAAATTGGCATACGCTCTTTCATATCTATCAAGAAATCGTGTGAGTGCACCGGGGCTTGGGGGAATGTGCCGACCAACTTTTACATCATTTTGTCTTAACTGACCTGGCACCACTTCCATGCGTTCCTTGGTATCAGGATTTTCAACCCATAGAAGTTCTTCTGGCAGTAATTCACAGAAGCGGCGATGAATTTCAATAATTCCATCTTTAGTGGTTGCTCGGTCTTTTAGCCCGCCTTCATCAATCCACTTTTGAACAGAGATATGCGCCGTCGCCTCTAATTGAAGATTTCGTTTTTCGACATCAGCACTATAGTCATCGTTTAACGCGCACTCTATATCAATAGGATGGGTATCATGACCTTCGATGAGATTGCTGTAATAGCAGTTCATTGATCTAACTAGATTGGCAAGCGCGGCAAGTATCCCTTCCGGCAGACTGCGGCGAAAGCCTGTTGCATGAGCGGTAAGCTCTACGGCAAGGTCTGATAATTCTCCCCGGTGGGTTGAGCCGCCAGAGATTATCAACGGCTCCATCATACTGATGGACTCCCCTCTATCAGCCATACTTTCTGTGTCCGGTTTCATGTCCGCTTATAAGTCCGCTTTTCTTCTATTTATATTTCATATATATCATATGGTTACAAATATTTATAGCATAAACCAGCGCGGCTTATATGTCCGGTTTCCAACGGAGGCTACAATGGCTTGTTTTTCGTAGCTAAAAACAATGGAATACGACTGCGTTGACACTCGAAAAACTCAACCTGAGCCCATATTCCCATCAGGGCTTGCCACGCATCGCATCCAGATATTCAACAACATGCGTCAACCCCTGAACACGTTTGATCTGTTCAGCGGGAATACCTTGGGTGTGTAAATTCTCACACTGCATCCAATGCTTCATATCTTCG
>CBFCYE010000057.1:0-10282 GCA_965602225.1 uncultured Gammaproteobacteria bacterium
GCCGCTGCAATCGAATATCCAGCAGCCTTTTTGATAAACTGCCGACGTTGCTCAAAGATCGACTGCGGCGTCACCTCGCACTCTTTTATCTCAGACCTCCTTCTTGTCTTTATTAGCATTGTCCCATCCTAAAAATATCCAACATGCTGTTAATCTACAGCTATCACCTTTTTACTATCAATCTTACGCAGCCAGTAACCTTTTTTACCTGTGCGTTTCTCTATCTCTGCCAAACCTATTTTTCCTGCCGACCAATCAGAATAATAACCATAGAGGGCGATATAATATGTACTGCCCTTGACCACATGGCTATACAGCGCCACATCATCTGTCAGCCCCATAGAATCAATCGCCTTCTGCAGCTGATCAAGTTTTTCAAAACTCATCAGCTGAATGGAATAAAAACTTTCTACTACAATTGGCTTCGACTCAGCAGGCGGCGTACGTACTACGGGTAATGGTTTGGCGACAACAACTGGAATTGCCGCAGACATACTCGCCATCTCTGGCGCAACAGCCTCAATATTCACTTTGCGGCTATCAATATTACGCAACCAGTAACCTGTCTTTCCGGTAAGCCGCTCTAGCTCCGCCAAACCTGCTTTGCCAGCCGACCAATCGGGGTATTTCCCATATAAGGCAATATACGATGTCTTGCCCTTAACTACCTGACTGTACAAAACCACATCACTAGCCAAGCCTAATGAATCAACAGCCTTTTGCAGCTCTTCAAGTTTAGGGACGCTCATCACTTGAACCGCATAAAACTTTTCAACAGCCTTCTCCAAATCTATATTTTCAACATACTGGCTGTTTTCCAGTTTACGCACCCACAAGTCAGGAATTTCTGTGCGCACACGTAATTCCAGCCGCGTCTGTCCAGCCTCTTCCTTACTGGTAAAACTCCCATAGGCGGCAAAGAAATATACCTTTTCACCCTCATTTTTTTTGTAATAATCAACCTCACCAGCCAATCCCATTGCTGCCACCTTGGCTTTCAACTCTTTAGGGGAATTGGAACTAGCGAGATAAACAGCATAGGCACCAAATTCTGGTTCAGGCTCTGCAACTGGCAGCGCCACTGCAACAGGCAACTTAACGGCAGCCGCACTATCTATGCCCGTTCTATGCTCATTAAACACCTTTGATGACAACATCATGCTTGCCCGCTTGGCGGCAACGCTATCCGGATATGTCAGCTTCAAGCTTATACCCCGTGCGGCAGCTGCATCGATCCGACCATCATCGTAATCCCATTCCATATAACGCAGCTCGTAGAGCGAGATCATGCTTTCCAGATGATAGATATACTGCTTGGCGTTATGGGCATATTCATTACCGTCACAACACTGCAACAGGAGATTAAAACGCGCTAACGCGGCCTTGGCATAAGTGGGATCACTGGTGGTAACGTCCATCGAGATATTTTTTCTGCCACGTTCATAATCGACCATGCCGGCAAAGTAATGGGCATTCACAGCATTTTTATGACTGGGGAACATGGTGGTAAAGCGATTAGCAATATCGATGACCTGATCTGGCTGACCAGCTTCGTAATATCCTTCTATCAACTCGGCATATAGTTCACCTGTCTCAATATTAAGCGGGTACTTTATCTCCATGTCACCCAATGTTTTGGCCGCACCAGTCAAATCTTGTGCCTTCACCTGCCGCGAGCCAAGCAGGTAATAATCCATTGCTGATGACAACGATGCTGAGCTGGCGACTGAAACCGAAGCCCCAGCCGTCGGCTTTACCCCACCACAACCGACCAGGGTCGCAGTCATAATCAAACAAAGACACAGCTTTGGCACAGCAGAGAAATTCATTTTCATTACACATCCTTACCTTGGATCGTCGGCGGCGCATTGCATCAGCAATGCAGCTCGTCTCTGACCTTATCGACAAAAGCGGTGAATTCTTTTAGTTATGCTGTTTTATCTGTTTTTGCGGCTGATAAATAAATATCTGCCCGCGACACGAATAATGTAGTGATTGGCAATCTGTTTTTCCGCCCCATGGTACGCCACCAGGGTGATTAGCAACTTTTTGACTGGCGCATCAGTCGTTCGAAATTGTCGTCTATCCTCAGCTGTCAGCATGCTGAGGCGATAACCACTAATTTGGTATTGTTGGATCAAGGCCCGCCATTCACCCCTGGCTTTAGCTTGCTGTTGGGCAACTGAGCGATTTTGAGTTGGGACAAAATGATGCAGCGCCACTATTGCACCCACATCGCCGCTACGATGGGCATTTGCCATGGCCATAGCGAGTGCTTCGGGGCTGTTCGCCCCCGCAGCCCAGATGGAACTTATGGGGAACAGGGCAAGGGTGGCGAGAAGCGTTATAAATCGAATCTGAAACATAATTATTCTTCGCTAATCGATAAAAAGCCGCTCTAAAGCGGCTTTTTATATCAACTGGCCAGTTTTGGCAGATCGCCCCGATCGCCCATGGCGTATTCCATAAACAGGCGTTTTACTGGTGTCAGACTATTGGTGGCGTTGAGACCAAGATTGCGCACCAGCTTAACCGGCTCCAGCTGTGAACCAAACAAACGTTTAAAACCATCCATCGACAACATCATCGCCACATTCTGGCCCTTGCGCCAACGCTCGTAGCGACGCAGGTTTTGCAGCGAACCGATATCACGACGCATGGCATGACTGGCCAAGACGGTCTCCGCCAGCGCCGCCGCATCCAACACCCCCAGATTGACTCCCTGCCCAGCCAGTGGATGGATGGCATGGGCGGCATCGCCAACCAGGGCGATGCGCTGTTTGACGTAATCCAGCGTGTGTTGCAGCCGGAGCGGAAATTGGCCTCGCTCACGCACCTCATCCACCCGCCCCAGCTTGTATTCAAATGCCTCACCCAGCTGGGCCAGAAACTGGGCATCATCCATCGCCACCAGTTCAGCGGCCTGCGCGGGCGTGGTCGACCAGACCACACAGGAGTAATTATCGTGCATGGGCAGAAATGCCAATGGCCCATTGGGCCGAAATCGCTGCCAACAGGTATGCAGATGAGATTGCTCGGTTTTGACGATGGCCATCACCGCATGCTGATCGTAACCCCAGCCCTTGGTCTGGATGCCGGCCTGCTCGCGCACCGGTGAGCGGGCACCATCGGCCCCCACCAACAATTTAGTCTGTAGTTGGCGGCCATCTTCCAGGCTGATGCAAAGACAATCCTGCTCGTCATGCCATTGTTGCCACCGCGCCGGCGCCATCAATTCGACATTATCGAACTGCTCGGCCCGCTGCAGCAGCGCTGCCTGAATGATGCGATTTTCAATGATGTAACCCAATGATGGCTCACCCGCCTCGGCCGAATCGAAGTGAATCTGCCCATCACCACCGGCATCCCAGACGTGCATCTCGCCATAGGCCGTGACCCGCTGATCCACCATGCCCTGCCAGGCACCGACACTATTAAACACCTTGCGACTGGCATGAGTAATTGCCGAAACACGCAGGCCAATGCTATCCGCAGCCCAATCTGTCGCCATTGGATTGGCCTCCAGCACGGCAACACGCAGGGCTGAATCCCCCAGACTACAGGCCAGAGTCAGACCAACCATACCGCCACCAACAATGACCACATCATATTGTTCCGACATTGGATTTCGCTCTTGTCTAAATATTGCGAAATAATACCACGCTCTCCACCACTGCCCGCCACGCCAAGCAGGCCCAATCAGGACTCGCAAGCGAAGCTCTCCGCGCCGAGCACGACCAGGTGAACCCGTGGATGAATGATCTGTGACTTAACTTAACCAGGACGGTTGTAGATGGGCTCAGGCCAATTTAGGAATCAAATAACCAGCACCACGGACAGTGATAATAAGCTCCTTGCCGAGCTTTTTACGCAGATGATGAATATGGACCTCGGTGGAATTGCTTTCTACCAGGTCATTCCAACCATATATTTTCTCTTCTATCTGTTCACGCGACAAAATATGGCCGACGTTTTCAAGAAACAGATAGAGCATAGAAAACTCCTTGGCGGTAAGAGAAATATACTGACCAGCCAGAGTCACCAATCGCGCGGCAGGATCAAGCTCAATTGATCCATATTTTATGGTTGGACTGGCGCGACCTGAATGGCGACGCAACAGAGCGCGGATACGGGCATGAAGCTCATCGAGATCAAACGGTTTGACCATATAGTCGTCGGCACCAAGATCCAGGCCGGCAACACGATCAGCAACCGTATCCCTGGCGGTCAGGATCAGAACCGGCAAAAGAAATCCGGCGGCACGCATCTCCCGCAGCAGACTCAGACCGTCTTTTTGCGGCAGACCAAGATCCAGGACCATCACATCAAAACTTTCGGCATCCAGCGCATGCCGCGCCTCAACACCGTTGGTGAACAAGTCCACTGAGTAACCAGCCTGCTGAAGAGCGATCCTAATGCCGTCCCCCAACAGCGGATCGTCCTCAACCAACAAGATTCGCATAACTACCTCTGTCATCATTTACTTAACCTATAAGTTATCGGTTCAGCCAAAGAAAAGCATTACATACCGATATGGGCAGCCACATCTCACCAGCCTAAAAACCAGAACAATTTCGACCTTGGAGTTTAAATACATAGACTTAAGGCAGCCTTAAGGTTGCTGGATTAATATCAAAGCTCTCTTCTGCCACTACCAATTTTAAACTTGGCAGAGGAGTAAGGCTGGATTAGCCAGCCTTACTAAGCGGCTAACGTTCGTTCTGGTCATATAAAATGAGCAGATAAGGATGACAGCTAATTTATGAGCAATATCACACTTACTAAAAGGGGTTTTATCATGGGTGGAATGGGCGGAATGGGTCGTGGAGGCCGTGGTGGTATGGGCGGTGGCATGGGTGGTATGGGCGGCGGCCGTGGTGGTCGCGGTCGTTAAGACCAGTCCTACCTCGGTTTAACTACCGACACTTTGGTCTTTCCAGCACTGGTAAGACCAAAGCTACCATCCATGTGGCGCACTGCCACATGGCCGAAACGGGAGGCTTAGGCCTCCCGTTTCCAATTACAACAAACTCTTATCCAATACTCCGCCGGGCGTACACTGACTTCAACCTGCTGCTGCCACCCCGCTTTCTGACTGCCACGCTACCGCCGACCGATATGAGGCGTGACTGGCATATAAGGTTTCATGCAAACCGACATTCACCGAACCGTCACCATTAAAATAAACCACTCGATCGGCGTTGCGTATCGAAGAATAGCGATGCGCGATTACAAAGGTCGTCCGCCCCTTGCGCAGCGGCTCCAGGGCGGCCACGATCTCGCTCTCAGACTGACTATCCAGCGCGGAGGTCGCCTCGTCCAGAATTAGAAACGGCGTATCTCGCAACAGCGCCTGAGCAATGGCGATACGCTGATACTGGCCACCCGATAGCTCCAGTCCAGCCGAGCCAATGCGGGCATCTAGGCCATCATCGAGCTCACTGATAAAAGACCAGGCACCGCTAGCATGGCAGGCTTGAATCATCTCGGACTCTGTCGCACCAGGCTGAGCCATAAGCAGATTGGCACGAATGCTATCGTTAAAAATAAATGGATCCTGCCAAATCACCGAAAATTGCTTGCGCAGCGAGGCGATGGTCACATCACCAAGGTCGCTGCCATCGATGCTGATACGACCCTGCTGCGGCTCATGAAAACGCAGCAGCAACCGCGCCAGGGTAGATTTGCCAGCGCCGCTGGGGCCAACCAAGGCAACGGTCTCACCGGCACGGATATAGAGATCGATATTATCCAAAATCCGCTCACCACCGGGGTAACCGAAACCAAGGCCTTCGATGTGAATATCCCCCTGTTTCACCACCAATGGCTTGGCATCAGCCCTATCCCGGCTCTCAGCTTCAAGGTCAAATACGGCCAATACCCGCTGGGCCGCTCCCAGATCGCCATGCCATTGCATCGGTGCCTGGGCAAAACCGCGCACCGGCACCGACAGATAACCCAGATAGATTAAAAAACTCACCAGCGCACCGGTATCCAGCAGCCCCAGCTGAACCCTTTCTATACCCAGCACCACCACCGCAATGGCACAGAGATAGACCAGCCCCACCAGCGTTACCTCAAATCCCTGGTCCAGCCAGCGCATTTTCATGGCCCAGCGTCGCGCCGCTTCAAAGGCGGTCGAATGTTTCTCTGCCATACGTACTTCGGCCCCAACAGAACTGATGCCGCGCAGGTTACCCAAAGCCTGTTCTTCAAAGGCCAGCAGCTCACCATTTTCATGATAAAAATTTTGTGATGCCTTGCGCTTACGCTGACCGAAGAGTCGTTGATGAACAAAAAACAGCGGCACCGCCACCAACGCCGCCAATGCCAGCGTCCAATCAATCCACAACAGCATGGCGCAATAAAACACCAGGGTTAGCAGATGTGAAACCAGCAGAAAAGGCACTTCCAGCACCATATCCTGAACCATATCCACATCACTGCTAAGACGCGCCAGCAGATCGCCGCGTTGTAACTGTGCAGCACCAGGCACTGATATATGAAGCAAATGAGTCATCAGGGCCTGGCGCAGCCTGCCGACAAAACGCAGTCCTAACCAGTTGGCCATCAATGAAGACGAGAGGTGAAAGGCCTGATTGACCACCACCAGCAACAGCAGCCACAGCAGCACCTGTTTGACCTCATCAAATTGGCCAGCCTGCAGATGATCAAATGGAACCCCTATCATCCAGACCATGGCGGTATTGGTCAGCGTCAAACCGATAATGGCAACCACCACCAACGCAATAAATCTGGTATCGGCTTGGGCATAGGTAAGGAAGCGGCGACACACCTGCCAAAACACAGACTCCTTTATGATCCTCATGCTCCGCCCCTCCAATCAACAAGCCTCATGACCGCGCAAATTCCCAGTGCATGACTGCAGACAAATAACGCAGCTTATAGAGACGGCCTTAAGTCAGCCTTAAGCTTGGTTGTGTAACGTTGCTTTGGGGCCATCTACAAGTGCAAAACTTGGCCTGACAGGTAGACCTTTATGCACGTAATCACATACTGAGCGGTCCTGATTGGGCTGAAACATAACCATGAATCACGCAATTGTGAGCCCCATTTCTTCAGCAGCGTCTTATTTCATGATAAGACTGCCTCTGTTGCTATTGCTCAGTTTGTTACCACTTCAATCACATGCTGAATTCAACCTCAATTTTCAAAGCAATCCCAATGTAGTCGGCAGCATCGCTAATCAGAGCTGTGGCAACGGCGATGGCGGCATGATGGGGGGCATGGGGGGCATGGGCATGATGGGTGGCATCGGTCCCGGCTGCGGCTCCGACAGATTTCTTCAAGAAGTCATTAGCGACAATGGCGCGGAGTACTACCACGTCATTCTCATAGACGACACTCAGGACTTCGCCCAGGAATACTACATGCGCACTGGCGGCTGCTGCTGGTACAGCGGCGGCGGTATGATGGGGGGTATGGGCGGCATGGGCGGCATGGGCGGAATGATGGGGGGCGGCGGCGACGCACCCTATTCATCCAGCTATGGCAATATTAATGATCGGCTGGCCAATGCCTGGGAGCCACTGTCTGAGACGACAAACTCCGGCAACGGCAGCGGCAATCCAGGCCGCATCTATATGCGCCAGATCAACAATGATGGCGAGATGAATCAGGAGTACGTAAAACAGTTTGAAACGCGTAAACCTCGTATTATTCAGGACATCAGTTCTGGTGGTGACCAGCTGGCCTTTGACCTGGATATGAGCAACGGCGACTACAATAGCTTTAGCTCACCAAGCCGCTTCATCAACACCTTTAGTAGCAACCAGCCAGAAGTGCCGGCATTCGATATGAGCACCGATGCACCGCAAAGCGATATAACAGCAGGCCGTTTCAGCTACAGCAGCGGTCCAAATGATGGTGGCAGCAGCGGCAGCTTCGCCTATGAATCCGCTGATGGCTTTGATCCCTATACCACTGACTGGCTCTCATATTGTGTGTCATCCCAAAACCCTGACCACCGCTGCAACTTCAGTTCTGGGGGCGGCGGCGGTGGAGGCATGATGGGAGGTATGGGTGGAATGGGCGGCATGGGAATGTAAACCTGCAGTCGATTCCCGAGCAATACAGTAGTATATTATAATTTACTGTTGAACTAATTTAAGCGTAGAGATAAAATTGGTTTTATACCTATTCCAGGTCTAAATTGGTAATACAGAAATTATGACTTTCGAAATTGCGACCATCCGTAATGTAAAACAGCTTTGCTTCTCACAAAAATGGATTCAACTGACTACTTTCGTATTAACCTCACTGCTAGCCTCGCAAGCCAAAGGCGAATTCAGCCTTAATTTTAGCTCCGGCGACAACGTGGTCAGCAGCTGGGCCAACCAAAGCTGTAGTGACGGAGGCATGATGGGTGGCATGGGCGGCGGCTGCTCGAGCCCGTTCCGCCAGGAACTGGTGAACGACAATGGCACCGAGTACTATCACGTCATCGTCGGTGATGAGAATAGTGATTTTGCCCTAGAATTCTACATGCGCACCGGTGGCTGCTGCTGGTGGGGTGGCGGTGGCGGCATGATGGGCGGCGGCAGCACCCCCTACTCCTCTAGCGATGGCGATACCAGCGATCGCTTTGCCAATGCCTATGAACCCCTGGCCGGGCCAGACACCTCAGGCAATGGCACTGGCAATCCAAATCGCGTCTACATGCGCCAGATCACCCGCGATAGCCAGATGGATCAGGAGTTCCTCAAGGCGAAAGAAGCCATGAAACCACACATCGTTCAAAACATTTCCGATGGCTCAACCCACCTTGGCTTCGATGTCGACATGAGCAACAGTGACTACACCACCTTTGCCGCCCCAGCCCAGTTCAGCAATACAATGACCCTGAGCCGAGCTGACGGAATTGGCGATTTCGACATGACCACCGATGCGCCACAAGCCAACATCACCGCTGCTCAATTCAGCTATAACGAGGGTAGCGGCCATGGCGGCAGTGCCGGCGACTATAGCTATGCCGCAGATGGGTTTGACGTTTATGGTGTTGATTGGTCATCTTACTGCGACCCCAGCCAAAACTCAGATCACGACTGTAGTTTCGGCGGCGGTATGATGGGTGGAATGATGGGGATGTAAGTCAGCGCGATTGCTCTAGTGGCAAGCCCATTGCCAGGCGTGGCAGTTTACCGGCCAGGCCCATGGTTTGACGACTGAGCATGCGCTTCAATGGCGGCACCACATCCACCGTAAACAGACCGATGTTGCGCGCCAGCGCCACCGGTGCCAGCGGATTACTGAATAGCCGCGCCAGGCCATCGGTAAAACCAATCACCGTTTTATGATCCCAGTGACGCCAATCGGCGTAGCGCTGCATCACCTCGGCCGCGCCGATATCTTCACCATTAGTAATGGCCGCCGCCAGCACATCGGCCAGCACCGCCACATCACGTTGACCCAGATTAAAACCCTGGCCGGCAATGGGATGCAGGGTGTGGGCGGCATTACCGATCAGGGCCAGACGTGGCCGCACCTGCTGTTTGGCGCGCACTAGTTTTAGTGGGTAGGCATTACGCCGACCGACCTTTTCCAGTTTGCCAAGGCGATAACCAAAACGCGTTTGCAGCTCGGCCAGAAATTCATCATCCGATAGACCCAGCACCCGCTCTTCATCACCACTGGAGACGGTCCAGACCAGACTGCAACGATTTGGATCATCGGTTTCAGCATAGGTATTGGGCAGCATCGCCACCGGGCCGGTATCGGTAAAACGTTCATAGGCCACGCCCTGATGGTGACGCTCGGGGGTGACATTGGCGATTACCGCCGCCTGGCCGTAATCCCAACTGCGGGTCGGAATATCGAGCAGCTGGCGCACCACTGAGTTACCACCATCCGCGGCAATCACTAGCTTAGATGTCAGCTGCCGTTGCTGGCCATCAGACTCAATACTCAGGCGTGCCTCAGCCTCATTCATCTCAACATTGGTAACGGTGGCCGGACAGATCAGTTCGACATTTTCCAGCTTGGGCAGTTCTTCTGCCAACACCGCACCCACTACACGGTTCTCGATCACATAACCAAGCGCATCGACCTTCTCCTCGACACTGTCAATGCGGGCGGCGCCAAAGTGGCCACGGTCAGAGATATGAATCTTTTTGATCGGGCTGACCTTGTCGGCGAATTTATGCCACAGTCCCATGGCCTCGAAGATGCGCGCCGAACCATAGGCCAGAGCAATGGCGCGATCATCGTAACTGGGCTGGCTGTCGGACTTGAACGGCACCGCCTCGATGACACCGATACGCAA
>CBFCYE010000058.1:0-10244 GCA_965602225.1 uncultured Gammaproteobacteria bacterium
ATCAGAGGCCGATCAGTTGAAAAAACAGGTCAGCAAGCAGGTCAAGCTTGATGGTCTGGTGATGCGTCATCATTAATCGGGATTTGCCTGAAGGGTATCTCTAAAAATAGTGCATTTTTAGAGATACCCTTGAGAGTCTTGTTCAGGAATGGCCTCGGGTCTGTTAAAATTCCGGCCTCAGGATTGTCAGCTTCTAATGACTCTCTTTGGGCCACTATTTAACCAGGTTGAAACGGTAGACGTTGTTATCAAATGAGCGGTATTGATTACGCCATCCTGGCTGTTATTGTTATTTCTGCGCTGATTGGTATCTGGCGTGGTTTTGTCCGTGAGGCCCTGTCACTGTTGATTTGGGTGATGGCTTTCTGGTTCGCCTATAGTTGGTCGCAAAACCTGGCTTTTATGTTGGTGGATTTTATTGTCGACCCAGGGCTGCGTTTGATTGTGACCTTCGTAACGCTGTTCCTATCAGTGCATATCGTCGGTTTTGTTGTTTCAAGATTGTTGTCAGCACTGATTAAGTCAGTGGGCTTGAAAGGTGTTGATCGGGTTGCCGGTGCCGGTTTTGGTTTGGTGCGTGGAATTATTGCCATTGCTGCTGTGGTATTGGTCGCTGAGATGACGCCGATAATTCAGGAAGTGATGTGGCAGCAGTCATATATGGTGTCTGTGTTTAAGGATGCGCTGGAGTGGATTCAACTTCATTATTCATTTGACGAAGTTGGTAACGCGTTCGTTGCGACAGGGTATGAGTTGTTCTAAAGAGGTTTTCTCTATGTGTGGTGTGATCGGAATTGTTGGTAAGAGTAATGTCAATCAGGATCTTTATGACGGTCTGACTGTGCTGCAACACCGCGGTCAGGATGCTGCGGGCATCGTCACCTGCGATGGCGGCAAACTCTATTTGCGCAAAGACAACGGCCTGGTGCGCGACGTCTTTGATACCGAACACATGCTTAATCTACACGGCAATATGGGGGTAGGGCATGTGCGTTATCCTACGGCCGGTTGTTCGTCCTCTGCCGAGGCCCAGCCGTTCTACGTTAACTCACCTTATGGTATTTCTCTGGCCCATAACGGCAACCTGACCAATGCCGATAAGCTAAAGCAGGAACTTTATGAAGAAGACCTGCGCCACATGAACACCGACTCTGATTCAGAAGTGCTGCTCAATGTCTTTGCCCATGAACTGCAAAGCATGGGAAAGCTCAGAATTGATCATGACGATGTTTTCAAGGCCGTTGCCGCGACACATAAACGTTGTCGTGGTGCCTATGCGGTGGTGGCCATGATTACCGGCTATGGCATTGTTGCCTTCCGTGACCCTAACGGCATTCGTCCGATTGTTTACGGCAAGCGTGAAACAAAACTGGGCACTGAATATATGGTTGCCTCTGAAAGTGTGGCGTTAGATGCACAGGGCTTTGATCTGATCGCTGACCTGAAGCCGGGTGAAGCAGTCTTTATAGATCTGGATGGCACGCTAGAGTTACGCCAGTGTGCTGAAAACTCCAAGTATTCCACCTGTATTTTTGAATATGTCTATCTGGCTCGACCTGATTCCACCATTGATGATGTGCAGGTCTACAAGGCTCGTCTGCGTATGGGTGAGTCGCTGGCGCAAAAGATTAAACGTGAGTGGGCTGACCAGGACATCGATGTCGTCATACCCATTCCAGACACGTCTCGTACCTCAGCTTTGCAGCTGGCTAATGAACTAGGTGTGTTGTATCGCGAAGGTTTTATCAAAAATCGTTACATCGGTCGTACCTTTATCATGCCGGGCCAGACTCAGCGCAAGAAATCGGTGCGCCAGAAACTGAATGCCATAGACCTTGAATTCAAGGACAAAAATGTCCTGTTGGTGGATGACTCCATTGTTCGCGGCACAACTTCGCAGCAGATTATTCAGATGGCCCGCGATGCCGGTGCCAAAAAAGTCTATTTCGCTTCAGCGGCCCCCGCTATTCGCCACGCCAATGTCTATGGTATCGACATGCCGGCCAAGGATGAGTTGATTGCCTATGGTCGTACTGATGATGAGGTCGCCGAGGTGATTGGTGCCGATAAGGTGATCTATCAGAACCTGGATGATTTGATGCAAGCAGTGCGCAAACGTAATCCACAGCTGGTAGATTTTGACACCTCAGTGTTTGATGGCCGCTATGTCACTGGCGATGTCGATGATGCCTATTTTACTAATGTCGAACAGCTGCGTAATGATTCGGCCAAGGCAAAACGGGGTGGTAAAAATGCAGACATTATTGGTCTGCATAACAGTTAAACATTAAGTAAGGCTATACATTCTAAGTGGCTAAACTAGGAGGTTTTACTTTTAGTTGGTGCTTGTTAATTCAGGGCTAGAGGAATGGTTAGAACGAATTCAGGAATGAGCAAAGGCCTGTCATCGTCCAGATCTAAAAAGCGGGCGGAGAAGCTGTTCAAGAAGCAGCGCCTGCCCGAGGCAAAACAGGCCTATCAGGAGGTCTGCCAACTTGATCCGTCAGATCATTCAGCCTGGTTAAACCTGGGCGCCATTGCCGGCATGATGGGTGATCATCAGACCGCAGAACAAGCCTGGCAACAGGCACTGTCGTTTCGCCCCGGCCTATCACAGGCCCATCACAACCTCGGCAAACTCTATTCGGCCTCGGGTCGTTGGAGCGAAGCCAGTCAGCACTATTCTGCCTATATTGATAGCAATCCCCGTGATGTAGATGCCTTGGCCAAGCTGGCTTTGGTGTTGGAGGGGCGCGGTAATCTTAATGAAGCCGAGCAGCGTTATCGTGAGCTGCTCCGATTGCAGCCGGATCATGGCCCCGCCTGTGTCGGCCTGGGGCGGATACTGTCTAGCCAGGGGCGTAGTGATGCAATTCGTTTTATAGATAAGGCCCTGATGAGCCATCCGGGACTGGCCGTGGCTCATTTCGAGAAGAGCCAGTGGCTGCGCCATGAGAAACAGTACCGCAATGCTGAACGTGCCTTGCAACGTTTCTTTCAATTGGCACCGCAAGAGCAGGAAACCTATTATTTAAGTCGTGCCACGCTCTACGCTGAGCAGGAGTTATATGATCAGGCGTTGCAGTGTTACGACGCTGCGCTCAAAACGCATCCCCGCTCACCTCAGGTGCATTGGGGGCGGGCCTTGACTCTGTTGTCACTCGGACGCTACCAGGAGGGTTGGCGTGAATTTGAGTGGCGTCGAGGTTTCCCCGACTGGCGCAAACAGATGGCGGCCTATGTTGATCTGGAACCCCAATGGCGCGGAGAGCCCCTGACAGGCAAACATATTCTGGTCTACGCCGAACAGGGTTATGGCGATACGCTGCAGTTTTGTCGCTATCTGCCGCAACTGGTGGCGTTGGGTGCCAGCGTTGAGTTTCATTGTCCCGAACCCCTGCTTGAGCTGATGCGGCACAACTACCCCGATGTTGAGGTGAAGCTGCAAAGCAGGGATAAGAGGCCGGCTATGCCCTTTGATTATTGTCTGCCGGTGATGAGCCTGGCAGGTTGTTTGGATGCCAATCTGGACGGCGCTGCAGCAGCTGTGCCTTACCTCAAGAGTGACGTCCAACCTATTAACCACTGGCGCAGGCAATTGGCTGGCGAGGCATTAAAGGTCGGCCTGGTATGGAGTGGTTCGGGCCATAATCCGCTCGATCGGCGCCGTTCGATTGCATTGCAAGCCTTTGCGCCACTGTTGGAATTGCCGGGTATCCGTATGTTTAGCCTGCAAAAGGGGGCTGCACCTGATGAGCTACAACAGGTTGCGGCGCTAGTGGATCTTGGAGAACAGATCCAGAGCTTTGCCGATACCGCCGCCATCATTGCCAACCTCGATCTGGTGATAACTGTCGATACCGCAGTGGCCCACCTTGCTGCTGCCATGGGGCGGCCAGTCTGGGTCTTGACCTATGCCGGGCCGGACTGGCGCTGGTCTCCGCAACATGATGGCACTGTCTGGTATCCGGGGGTTAAGCTGTTTCGCCAGGCGGTGGGAGAGTCCTGGCAAGCTGTGCTTAAACAGATGGCGGCGGAGTTAACCAAGCGCGTTTGAGTATCGGTGTGTGGTTTGTCATTTGAAGACAGGCGTTGACAGGGCCGGGACTATTTTTTACCCTGCCAAGGGTGTTGTGCGCCGATTTGAGTTCAGCTTGCGGGCGCGTAAAAAATACTGCTAAAGAGAGAGGTGATAAGCCTGCTTTAGCAATTGCTGAGCGGGTTTTTTTGTGTCCGTAAAAAAGCGGACAGGAGTAGGGCAATGAATAACGAATTCGACGAATATAATTTTGACACCCTGGCGGTCAGAGCCGGGCATGTACGTACTGGCGAGTCGGAACAATCCGAACCGATTTTTCCCACCTCCAGTTATGTCTTTGGCAGTGCTGCCGAAGCGGCGGCACGCTTTTCTGGTGAAGAGCCGGGTAATATCTATTCCCGCTTTACCAATCCCACCGTGCGTACCTTTGAACAGCGTCTGGCGGCCTTGGAGGGTGGTGAGTGTTGCGTTGCTACCTCGTCTGGTATGTCAGCCATCCTCTCCACCTTTATGGCCTTGCTGCAAAGTGGTGACCACATCGTTTCATCACGGGCCATCTTTGGCACCACCACGGTGTTGGTGAACAACTACATGGCCAAGTTTGGTGTCGAGACCAGTTTTGTCGATCTGGTGGATCTGAACGCCTGGCGTGCTGCCATCAAGCCCAATACCAAGCTGTTGTTTATGGAGACACCATCTAACCCGTTGACCGAAGTGGCAGACATCCGGGCGCTGGCCGACCTGGCGCATCAACACGGCGCCCTGCTGGTGGTGGATAACTGTTTCTGTACCCCGGCGTTACAACGGCCGTTGGAACTGGGTGCCGACATTATCATTCACTCCGCCACCAAATATCTGGATGGCCAGGGCCGTTGCGTTGGTGGTGCCGTGGTTGGCAAAGCCGATGTGGTGGGCACGGATGTTTTGGGTTTTCTGCGCACCTGTGGTCCGACCATGAGCCCGTTCAATGCCTGGGTCTTTCTCAAGGGCCTGGAAACCCTGCGTCTGCGGATGGAGGCCCATTGCCGCAATGCCCAGATCCTGGCGGAATGGTTGGAGGCCCAGCCAGCAGTGACGCGGGTCAACTATCCCGGTTTGAAATCACATCCTCAGCATGAACTAGCGGCTGAACAACAAAAGGGGTTTGGCGGGGTGTTGTCGTTTGAAGTGGCTGGCGGCAAAGAGGCGGCCTGGAAGATGATTGATGCAACACGGATGATCTCCATCACTGCCAACCTAGGTGATACCAAGTCGACTATTACCCATCCGGCCACTACCACCCACGGTCGCTTGACGCCTGAGCAACGTGCTGATGCCGGCATCAGTGACAGCCTGATTCGTATCGCTGTTGGTCTGGAAGATATCGAAGATATCAAGGCAGATTTTCAGCGAGGCCTGTAACAAGGCTGGCGGCCAACAGCGGTGTCACTGCGCAATCATCTAATGCAGGTTTATCAAGCCGCGCTTGATGCGGTGGATGGTCGTGCTTGTGTCAGGCGGGCGCTGGAGCAGTCACAGCGGTTGCAAGATAAGGTCTACGTGATTGCCATCGGCAAGGCCGCTGCGGCAATGATGCATGGTGTAAAAGATGTCTTGGCCGGTCGCTTGCAACAGGGGCTGTTGATTACCAAGACGGGCCATACCGATCTTTTTCCTGACCACATCAAACAGCTTGAGGCAGGTCATCCCTGGCCGACACAGGCCAGTCTGAATGCCGGCGATGAGCTGTTGGGATTTATTCAGTCAACGCCGACAGATGCCCAGTTATTGTTTCTGATCTCTGGTGGTGCCTCCAGTCTGGTTGAAGTCCTGCCTGAAGGTATAAGTCTTGAAGAACTGCATCAGGTGAATGACTGGCTGCTCGGCAGTGGCCTCGATATTCATGCAATGAACTATGTGCGCAAGGCTATTTCGTTGATTAAAGGCGGGCGCTTGGCGCAGCGGCTTGATGGCCGTCCAACACAGTTGTTGTTGATCTCCGATGTGCCCGGTGATGACCCGGCCACGATTGGATCGGGCCTGCTGGTTCCGGAAATCCTATTGGAAACCGAGGCACCGCTTGAGCTGCCAGAGTGGGTTGAGGCTTTGATGCAAAAAGCCAGTCCAGCCCCGCAAGATGGTGACGCCTGTTTTGAAAATATCGAGCTAGAGATTGTCGCCACGCTGAGTGATGCCAAACATGCCGCCGCTGAAAAAGGTCGTGCTCTGGGTTATGAGGTTTATGAACATGCTGCCGTGTTGGCTGGTGATGCGGTATTGGTAGGACCGCAACTGGCCAACGAGTTACTGGCCGGGCCAGAGGTAATGCATATCTGGGGTGGCGAGACTAGTGTTCGTTTGCCTGAGAATCCAGGCCGGGGCGGGCGTAATCAACATCTGGCCCTGGCGGCGGCGGTAGAACTTGCTGGTGAAGATGATCTTGCCTTTCTGGCAGCAGGCACGGACGGCACCGATGGCCCGACAGATGATGCTGGCGCCGTGGTGGATGGAGGCACGGTTGCGCGTGGTGTGGCGGAAGGTTTTGAGCCGCGACAGGCATTGTTGAATGCCGATGCTGGTAGCTTTCTTGAGGCTAGTGGTGATTTGATTCAGACCGGGCCGACCGGGACCAATGTGATGGATTTGATGTTGGGAATCAAACTGTAGATGCGCTGTTTAATTGAACAGCATTAAGCAGTCTTGAATTGTAATCCTATTTCAAAAATCTCTAGATCAATATCCTTGACCCATTTTACCGTCCCAGCTTGTGCCTTTGAAAACCCGTCTAGCCCCTCCAGCCACAACTCATCTTCAGGTTGGTGAGGAAAATTTACTCGCATGCCAATGCCACCCTGGCTGGTATTGGTGATGGTGCCCATGTAGTGAACGCGCTCTGACTCGTCTTCTTGCCGAGAAAAATAGATTGTTGCTTCTGCAGCGGCAGTGCGTGGATATTTACGGTGATTTATGCTCATCGTTGTCTCGGCTATGTTTTTCCTTAGACGAGATTAGCATATAGCTGATCACAACTCTTTGGATTCATCTGTTTTCTTATTTAAACGCGGCAAATAAGCACCGGCCTGATCCATATAGTCCTTGTAATCAGGGATGGCCTGCAGAAATTTCTGCTCCTCAAAATGAGCCCGTAGCCGCTGGCTTGCCAGGAAGACTATCGTTACCGCGATATTAAACCAGGATGGAAACAGAAGGCAAAAACCCAGCGCGGCAAAATTTTCACCAGCGTATAAAGGATGACGTACATAACGATAAGGGCCACCATTAACAAAGTTTCGAACCTCGGACAAAATGCCAAAAGACCGTCTCAAGTAAAATAAGGCCCAGACAGAGATTGAGTGGCCGAAGACAATAAACGCAATTGAAAGACCGCTCCAATGCCCTGGATCGACATCCGAAAATGGCCTGAATAAAGTCACTAACGTTTCGCTATTCCTGACAAATTCAAATCGATTAAAGCTGAATGATTCAAAAATCAGCATCGGCAAACTACCGCAATATAACGGGTAGATGATTTCGCGCAGTCGATTTGCCCGTGCAATCGGGTTAGAGCGGGTGATGTATGCCCCAAGAAAAAGAAAGAACATCATCATGCCCAAAGACCAGTTAACCCAGTAGCCAATCTCGATAGGGTAGTCAGGGTTGTTCAGTAAAAAAGTCACCTCCATATTGATGCGATGAACAATAAACAAGCTGAAATAGTTGCTGCCTAACATCTTGAAGAACACGTCTAGCCAGGCTTCATGGTTCTTCAGGCGACAGGTCACAAACAGATATAGATTCAATACCAAGCAGAAAAGGAGCAGCAATATTTGCAGCTCTGTCACCATTCCCGTTATCCATGAAATTATCGGTAGCTGACTCACTCAGATCTCCATGGGTAATGGTTGCGATCAGCCATATTTATATTTTCGATAATTCATTTGTAAGTAACCATCGACCTAATAGAAAGAGGCTTGAATGCCTAATAAAAGTTTAAGATAAAGCTGTAATTGGGTAGCCAGATGTTGTCTACCCACGGGTGATCTAAGCAGGCCAAATTGAGTCGGCTGAACTACTCGAGATAGCGAACGCCGATGCGATAGCTGCGTTTGGATGTGTTCTGATAGTAACTGGAGTGCAGAGCAGTGCGATTGTCGAGCATGGATAGTTCGCCTACTCCGGCGGGGTCATTCCATGCATGTTCAGCGACAATGCTACCGATGCAACTCTTAACGCCCTCGGTTTCGAATAATTCATAGTGAGCCCGCACGCCCGGCTGCTGTTTTACTGTTGGCTGTTCTTTGCGCATCTGTAGGTGCGCGACAATATTTGCCATGAAGAGTGTCGATGACTCACGCGGCTCGCGTTGCTCCTCACAATAGGGGCTTCTGGAATAGAGCGAGAAGCGGCTTGCCTGACCGGGATCGCGGTCACGGTGAAAACTCAGGTGTTTGAAACGGGCGCGGTGCTCAACGGATCGGCCCAATGGATCGAGACAGGCATTGTGCAGCACTACTAAACCAAACTCAGCGATCAAGAGTTGCATTCCTGCATCGAGCACGCCCTCTTTGCCAAATAGCGCAAGCTCGCAGGCATCGTGAAAAGAAATCGCAATGCCAAAGTGTTCAAACGGCATGTCGATATCGACCTCGCGGCAGAGGCTGGCAAGGGCATCGACCGAGTTAAGTCCATAGTGTGAGCAGATCTGCTTTCTGTAGTCTGGGATCATGACCTTAGCAAGGAAGTCAGAGCGGCCACTAAGTGACGAGGAGCTACTGCGTAGGTGTCTCTTTGTGTCTGCAACCCATTTGGGGGTGATGCAGAGTTCGTTATGAATGTTATTTTGCAATTTCTCGTCTCACTAATTCGTGCAGCCCTTCACGTAGCCCCGCAGAGAGCTTAATCAGGTCTTGCTGTAAATCTTGTAATGTTGTCTCATCACCCAGCAACCAGGCATTAGGGGTGCATGAAAATGCCACCTCATCCGGCCCGTATGAAACTGCGAGATGCCAGGCCGCACTTAGTTTTAGCCTTGATTGCGCACTGGTGAGAAAGCTTGAAATCATATCAACCACGGTCAAATCGTCGACGTAGAACCAAACCGCCGGTAATTTGCTAAGTTTGTCATTCGCATCGACATGGCCTTCACAAGACCAGCAGGGCTGACAAACACGAAGAGCCGCGAATTCGTAGACTAGCGCCAAGACGCCGGATTCGATTGGATAGCGAACAGGATCAGAGGTGAGCTGTTTTGCCGCCTCAGGGCAGTCTGTTTTGCAGTCACAAGTACAGTTGTTCGAATGATGAGTCGAGCAGAGTTCGTGGCAATTGCTGCATGGCCTTAAATCACTGGCCGTTGGCTGGTTGAGTATGTTGAGTAACTCGCTACGCCTGGGTTCAATCGGGCGCTGATCACCGTACTTACTGTTGATCTTCATATAGCAATCTCCATTGCTATTTTATCGGTCAGATAAGCACAAGCTTGAACAACGCTAACTGTTTGAAGCGAAAAATTAACAGCGCATATAAACGGTGGAGAGTGCTGATTGGGGCTTAGGGTTTGTTGTATCGGTTTTCGAAGCTCGCGGCGCTAAAACCATGCAGTTTTTTCTTATTACCGATGATTATCAATGGATAACCCGTGCCGCCGAGTTTTTTGAATTCGCGCATGCGGCTGGGCAGTTTTTCAACATCGTATTCAGTAAATGATATGCGATTCTTCTTAAAGTAGTTTCTGGCCTTTTTGCAGTAGCCACACCACGAAGTGCTGTACATAACCACTTTTTTATTGGTTTTGTTTTTTGGGGCAGACTTTGGCGTTGGGGGTGATGCAGTGTTTGGTTTTTTTTGCATAAATGTAGGTACCGATTTTGAGGCAGGGATTACATCCAGGTTTATTTGTTCTGAGTTATTGCCAGCTGTAGGTTTGTCGGAAAAGTGGGTGTTGCCTGCACTATCAACCCATTTGTAGATTTCAGCATGGCTGGTGCCTAGGCAAAGTGCAGAGAAAATTATGCTGAGGAAGATTTGAACCGTTTTTGTCATTATCTGACTATAAACGCTTTAGGTTTGGTTTATAAAGATTTTGTATCGCTGCCGCGATGCTTGATTTTGATGTGGGCTTCCGCACCCAAAGGGCATAAACGCCCACACTGCGGGTTCATTTCTTTTGCGCGGCCAAAAGAAACGAACCAAAGAAAAGGCCGCCCGGATGACTTGCCCGGCAAAC
>CBFCYE010000059.1:0-10116 GCA_965602225.1 uncultured Gammaproteobacteria bacterium
CTACAACCTCCCCGCCCATTCCCTGTAGAATGGCCCAAATCAATCTATTTCGAATGGAGTTCGCATGTCTTCAAAGACCACAATGACCACCAAGATCTTAGTCTGGATGGCCGCTGGCCTGGTGCTGGGCAGCCTGATCAACGCCTTTATGGCCGAGACTGCCTGGGTGCAGGATTATATGGTGAATGGCCTGTTTCACGTGATGGGGGCAATTTTCATCAGTACGCTGAAGATGCTGGTGGTACCGCTGGTCACCTTTTCGCTGATATGTGGCGTATGTGGGCTTGGGGATATCAATAAGCTGGGCCGGGTTGGCCTGAAATCCTTTTTGTTGTTTTTACTGACCACGGCATTGGCGATCACATTGGCGATGTCGGTGGCATCACTGGTCGGGCCTGGCAAAGGTTTTGAGCTGTCTGAGGATTCAACTAGCAGCTTTACCGCACCTGAGGCACCACCGCTAAGCCAGGTCATTATCAACCTGGTGCCGACTAATCCGATCGCCGCCTATGCCGATGGCAATATGTTACAGATCATCTTCTTTACCATCATCTTCGGGGTTTGCATTCTGATGATTGGTGAACGCGGCAAACCGCTGATTGATCTAGCCGAGCGCCTGAATGAGGTGATGATGCAGGTGGTCAATATTGTCATGCACATCGCCCCTTACGGTGTGTTTGCGCTGATGGCCAAGACCTTTTCACAGCAGGGTCTGGATTTGATCATACCCATGATGAGCTACTTTGCGACGGTAGCCTTGGTGCTGGTTCTGCATCTCACTGGCACGCTGATGCTGTTGCTTAAGCTTTTGGCCAAGGTGAACGTCTTCACCTTTATGAAAAAGATGCGGGCGGCACAGGTGTTTGCCTTTAGTACCTCCAGTTCTAATGCAACAATTCCCATCACCCTGAGTTCGGTAGAAAAACGCATTGGCGTAGATAACTCTACCGCTTCGTTTGTGGTGCCGTTTGGTGCCACCATCAATATGGATGGCACGGCGATTATGCAAGGGGTAGCAACCGTCTTTATCGCCAATGTTTATGGCATTGACCTAGGGCTGATGGGTTACTTAACGGTGGTTATGATGGCGGTGCTGGCCTCTATCGGCACAGCCGGTGTGCCAGGGGTGGGTTTGATTATGCTGGCAATGGTATTGAATCAAGTCGGCCTGCCGGTTGAGGGCATTGCGCTAATCATGGGTGTGGACAGGTTGTTGGATATGATGCGCACCGCGGTCAATGTCACGGGCGATGCTACCGTTACCACCATTGTTGCGCGCTCTGAGAACAGCTTGAATATGACGACCTTCAACGATCCAAATGCAGGCATTGTGGAACCAGAGATTCACCTGCCTCACAAAAAGCCCGCCGCTGTAAATCAGGCGTAAATCGCAAATTAAGGCCGGTGCACCACAATGGTGGTGCACCTTCTTTAATCCGTTTAATAACCAGAGGTTAAACGGGTATAAAGCGAGAGCATTTTTTGAGGTAACTCCTCTGGCCGTCGAATAACCACATATCCGCTTTTACCAAACAGATAAGGCAGGTAGTCCTGCCCTTCACGATCGATGGTGATGCAAAACGGGATCAGGCCTTGTTGTTTGGCCTCCAGCACTGCACGACGGGTATCTTCGACACCGTAACGGCCTTCGTATTTATCCAGGTCGTTGGGTTTGCCATCACTCAGAATCAATAACAGGCGTTTGCTTGCCCCTTGTTTGGCAAGGATGTTAGTGGAGTGTCGTATTGCCGCGCCCAGGCGGGTGTAATAGCCGGGACGAATGGCCTGGATATAACCACGCACCTCATCGTTGTAGCGGTCTGCAAATTGTTTGAGATGAAAGTAACGCACCTGCTCGCGTTTGCGTGATGAAAAACCATACAGGGCATAACGATCCCCGCAGGCCGACATGGCCTCGGCAAACAACAGCAGCGTATCGCGAATCACATCAATAACACGTTGTTCGTTGTTGACGGCGGCATCGGTGGACAGCGATAGATCGGCCAATATCAGCGTCGCAATATCGCGTTGATTAACACGCAGATCGCGATACAGGCCCGTATCCTCAGCACCGGCTGACGCCTGTTGCGAAATATAGTGATCCAGATAGGCGGCCATATCCACTTCACTGCCGTCTTTTTGATTTCGCTGCCAGATGCGGTTTTGCGCCAGGCTGGCAAACTGTCCGCGTAATTTCCTCACCGTACGCCGTAATTCTTCCGGCAGCGGTTTGGGTTCAGCGCCGCGCGGCAGCATGGGTTTAATCACACATTGGTCCGGCAACATCTTCTCCTTGCGCCAATCCCATTCCGGCAGTGTCACCTCACCGCCGAGGGGAATATCGTCGTATTCGGCGGATGGCAGATCTAAATCCAGACGCAGGCGTGAGCCACTGCTCTTTTGTTTTTGATCACGCGCAACCGATAAGACGTCCATGTCCGCCGCCTTTTGCGCTGCATCCTCGTCTTCATCATCATCGGTGGCACGATTGACCTTGATGTATTCTGCCCAGCTAAAGATGTTTTCCCAACGCATAGTGATCAGGCCATCTTTACCGTTAGGCATTTCCACTTGTTCGGCTTGATAGCGATGCGTCTGTTCAGACTCAATCGCCTCGCCTTCAGGTGTTTCAGCTTCGTCATTGTCGGCCGAATCATCGTGCATACACGGCTTGTTGATATTCATGTCTGGATATAGCCACAAATAAACCGGCTGCGGTGCCTGTGAACATTCAGGTAATTTAATGCCAGCCCCGGGCACACTTAGGGCCAGGCGTATCGAGCTTTCTACAGCGGCGGCTTCGCTACTCAAGCGCGCGGGTGGTGCTCTTCGTTTCAGTTCGGCAGCGACTAAACGTTGATAAGACTGCCGCAACCCTGGATAACGCTGTAACACCTGACTGCTAAAGAATTGATTATCGACAAACCAGTCATCACGCCGACCGTCATCAACCGCCGCCAGGGCTGCCAACCAAAAGTAGAGGTCGCGGTTTAGCTGTTGTTTGGGATAGAGGCTTAACTGAGCCGGCAGACGCAGGGTTTCATCATCACGCCATGCAAGTGCCGCCTTACGATGACTGCCAGCGACACGCTGCAACCAGGGCCGATGAGCGCCGTGCTCACGAGGCGCGGCGGCCTCAATCTTAAGTCCACCATCACCGCCCAGGGCACGAAAAAATATGGCGATGTTTGAACTTATATCCGCCAGGGCCACCTGTGCCTCGGGAAAACTATTCTCAGCATGACGGGTGATCAGACGATGCCAATACTTGCCTACCGCTTCTTCCATGCCCCACCCTTGTTATTAAAATGAACCGGGGCCTGACGATCTGACTGCCCCTGTGAAGTTTGCCCGCCTTGCCAATGCAATAATGTTTTTCCCGCCGGTTGAACAGACTCGCAGGCATCAACACAACGCGCACATTGAGTGCAGGTAAACATATGGCGTTTGTTTTTTCGCGGTTTGAGGCGCATTGGGCAGGCGTTGTCGCAGACCTGTGTGCAGGTCTTGCAGGCCTCACCGCGGTGCCGATCAAAACCGATAGCCAAGGCTTTATCATTGGCCATCCAGACCAGGCTTTGAAACAGACCCACGGCACAACCAAAACGACAAAAAAGATGCCTGGCGAGGAGAAACTCCAGGCATAACAGTAGCGTGCCTACACTGATGAAAATGGTTTGATTACGACTCAGTTCGCCGCTAATCAGGTTGTTATAAATCAATGCCGGTGGCAGCAGATAGGTCAGCAATACCACCGCCCATAAAAAGGCGAAACCTATAATGGCAATCCCTGCGGGCAGCCAATAACGTCGGTCTGTTTTATACACAGCACCGCTGGATTCCTGTTGCGGCAGTGTCGATGGTTCCCAGACACTGGGCCGGCCGCTGGCACGGCGCATCAAACTATTGATCATCTCGACCACAGAAAAGTGCGGGCATAACCAACCACAATAGAGGCGACCGTATTTCCACGATAACCACAGTCCTAAGCCGACCACCGATGCCAGTGGTAAAAAGGCAAACACGATGATGTTGATTGTTGCTGCCAGTGGTGACAGTTCACCGTAAGCCAGTGGTTCTAATCCAAGCGTCCAATCCAGACCAAAAAATATAAAGTGCCCCTGCAGCAAATCGAGACGGAATATATCCAGCGGCGGCGCAAGAATAAATAGGGCAAAAAATGCCGTCCGGGTCCAGCGACGTGCAATCTGTCTGTGCATAAAAGCCTAAGGACTATTCGCCCAAATGGGCTGAAGTTACAGCCATGAGAGCGCTAATGGTTTCCAGCTCGTCGGTCAGGGGTTCGATGATCGCGGCGCGACAGGCATCGATCAACGGCATGCCGGATTGAATCAAACTGGCACATGAAACCAGCAGGCGGGTTGATACCCCCTCCTCCAGGTCATAGCCCTGCAAGGCGCGTAATGAATGCGCCAGGCCAACCAGTTTTTTACACTGCGCCTCTGCCAACCCTGATTCCTGATAGACAATATGCGTTTCAAGCTCGGCGTTGGGATAATCAAAGCTCACTGCCACAAACCGTTGCCGGGTACTGGGCTTCATACCTTTGAGCAGATGTTGATAACCGGGGTTATAC
Source organism: uncultured Gammaproteobacteria bacterium (assembly GCA_965602225.1). Classification (GTDB taxonomy): domain Bacteria; phylum Pseudomonadota; class Gammaproteobacteria; order Tenderiales; family Tenderiaceae; genus Tenderia. The sequence continues at coordinate 4,598 of CBFCYE010000059.1, forward strand.
GACACCACCAACATAAAACCATCGGGGGCATGCAGTGTTTCACCGGTTCGCTCCAGCGGTAGGATGCGTCGATCATCTGTTAAGGGATGCAAGATTACGGTGGTGTCTTTGCGGGCCTCGACCACCTCATCGAGATAACAAATCGCCCCTTCGCGCACGGCGCGTGTGAGCGGTCCATCAGACCATTTAGTTTCACCATTACCAATCAAGTGTCGGCCGACCAGATCAGCGGCGGTGAGATCATCATGACAAGCGACGGTATACAAAGGTCGTCCCAGCCGTGCCGCCATGTGTTCTATAAAGCGGGTCTTGCCACAACCGGTTGGGCCTTTGATCAATAGCGGTAATTTATTTTTGTAGGCATGTTCAAACAGCGCCACCTCATTGCCCTGGGCCTGATAAAACGGTGTCTCGCTGTCGCTGTTATTCGGTAACTTACTTACGTCTGTCAGCATGTCCGTCTCCTTAAAAAAAAAGGGGCGCAAAACGCGCCCCCTGGGTTGTCCACAGATTATGATTGGGGGGGAGTTGGGGGGAGGTCATAATCTGTGACGGAAACTTCACTCTCTTTGACAAAAAAACTGGATACATAGGTCAGCAGTCCGACCAGGAACACCAGGCCTGCAACTTCACGTAACCAATAAAATATGGTTAGGCTGTCTTGTGTAGCCATAAAACTCATAGGCTCTTCGCCCATCCGTTGCAGAATCACCTGCATCACACCAGCACCAGTCAATAACAAGGTAATGGCAACCATTGACAAGGTCATTAACCAGAACGACAACTTCTCGCGCTTTTGCACCTTCAGTGTTGCCGCCGCGCCCTGGTTACGTAGCTGAGGCATGGCGTAAGAGATGATGGTCAATACAATCATCACATAGGCACCATAGAAGGCCAGATGACCATGTGCTGCGGTGATCTGGGTACCGTGAGTAAAGTAGTTCACCGGTGCCAGCGTATGTAGAAAACCCCATACACCTGCGCCAAGAAAGGCCGTGACCGCTGTACCCAAGGCCCACAACACGGCCGCCTGGTTAGGATGATCTTTGCGACGACGATTTACCATATTAAAAGCAAACAAGGTCATCATGAAAAATGGAATTGGCTCCAAGGCTGAGAAAATCGAACCAAACCACAACCAATACTCCGGTGTACCAATAAAGAAGTAGTGATGCCCCGTCCCGATGACACCCGTCACCAAGGTCATAGCAATGATCACGTACAACCACTTTTCAATAATCTCGCGATCCACACCGGTGACTTTGATCAATACAAAGGCAAGGATGGCACCCAAAATCAGTTCCCATACGCCTTCTACCCAAAGATGCACAACCCACCACCAGAAGTATTTATCCAGCACCAAGTTATCAGGGTTATAAAAAGAGAATAGGAAGAACACGGCGAGACCTACAAGGCCAGTTAACAAGACGATACTAACAACCGTTTTACGACCACTCAGCACAGTCATGCCGATGTTAAAGATAAACGCGAGTACAACCACCACGATACCAATCTTGGTAATCGTAGGCTGTTCGAGAAACTCTCGTCCCATCGTTGGTAATAGATCGTTGCCGGTGATCTCGGCCAGCGTGGCATAAGGCACAGCCAAATAACCCACGATGGTCAAAGCACCTGCTATCAAGAATACCCAAAACGTAATCAAGGCCAACTTAGGACTGTATAACTCACGCTCGGATTCTTCCGGTACTAGAAAATATGAAGCACCCATAAAACCAAACAACAACCAGACAATCAGTAGATTGGTGTGCACCATACGGGCGACGTTAAATGGAATTTCAGGAAACATAAAATCGCCGATCACGTATTGCAGGCCCATGATCAGACCAAACAAGATCTGAGCAACGAACAAACCAATTGCGGCGATAAAATACGGCTTGGCAACCGCTTGAGATTGATATTGAAGACTTGTATTCATCTGCTTAGCCCTCGATGTTAGGTGGCCAGTTATTCGTATCGATTTCGGAGGTCCATTTCAGGAATTCCGCCATCGCCTCTAGTTCTTCTTCGCTCAGATTGAATTGAGGCATACTGCGACGCCCCTCAACACCTTCAACAGGGCGACTGCTTATCATGTCTTTAATCATCTGCTTGTCATTACCAAAGCGGGTATAGACATTGCCTAACTCAGGCGCGTAATAGGCACCCTCACCTAATAAGGTGTGGCAACCAATACAGTTGTTGTCTTCCCAGATTTTTTTCCCGAGAGCCACCTCAGCGGTAATATTTTCGCGATTATCGCGTTCAGGTAAGCGTTCCATGGTGTCAACGGTCAATCCCAGAAACAGGAGAAATGAGAACACCCCGCCTCCGAGATAGATGTTACGCGCCGTGGACTTGGTGAAGCGTTCACTCATAGCCCTCTCCTTTGCTGTATTATTAATCGTGCGGCTATCCTAACCACAGCGCTTGGTCTTTGCCTTGACCTAGATCAAGTGGCACCAAAAAACAGCGTTTATTTCAAGCCCCCCAATAAAGAGAGACTCAGACCATTGGATGCGACCCATATCAAACAACTGCGTAATAACTCGTTGTTTTCAGGGCTGAATGACGCTCAGCTTGAACAAGTCCTAAAAAATATACAGCTAAGATCGCTGACTAATGGCGAGCCGCTGTTTAACAAGGGCGATGAGGTAAACCATTTTTTCTGGCTGCGTAGCGGACTGCTCAAGCTCTATCGGCTATCACCTAATGGTGAAGAAAAGGTCATTGAAATCATCCGTCCTGGCCAAACCTTTGCCGAGGCCATCTTGTTTTCGGGAAAACTCAGCCACTACCCCGTCAATGCAGCAATGATTGAAGCGGGTGAGGTATGGTGCTTTTGCTGTAATGATTTCAGAGCAGTGCTGGAGGGTTCAGTGGAAACCTGTTTTCAGCTGCTGGCCAGCCTCAGCCAGCGGCTACACAAACATGTCAACGAGATCGACCGCCTGACACTGCAAACAGCCACCGACCGGGTGATCAACTACCTGCTGCAACACAAACCCGCAGACAGCAATGAGGTGCAATTACTGACATCCAAACAGACGCTGGCATCCCAGTTATCGGTCAAGCCTGAAACACTCTCACGAACACTTAAGAAACTGACCCAGGAAGGCCTCATAACAGCCAACGGCAATATCATCACCCTGCAATCCCCTGACGCATTGCACGCCAGGGTTGAGATCTGATTAGGCCACCTTAATGCATTACAGTATGTGGCTTTACCATCCTGGTAATCGAAATGCTGCGTATTTTTAATACTAACTAAGCATCAAGTTTTCTATTTCTTTATTATTAACATCCGTTTTTTCTGGCCCACCAGAATATGAGCTAAGTGCCATCTGTATCAAATTGAGATAGCCATATGGAAGCGTAGCCAGCAAGGTGCTAACGACAGGCCCACCTTGTTGCCCAAATACTCTACGCAGATATGGGTAGACCCTGGATTTGTCTTTATGTTGCTGAAGATACTTAGTTATGCGGGATTTGATCTTTTCTTCATCGGTCTCACTATCACGCACAGACAAAGAATAAAGGATGAATTTCTGCGCCATTCTAACGGTGGCCTTGTCTGTATTGTGTATATGCTCGGCATCAGCAAGTGAAATACTATGTTCCTTATGATAATAAAAACCGGAATATCGATTGCCAAACTCTATCAAGGAACTCAAATCTATATCCGGGTATGGAGTGCAAGTACCACTGACACAGTTGCCTAGTTTGACATCACGAATTGCCAGCAGTGGTAGCTCCTGATTAATAAAGTCCACATAGCTCATATCAGGACGAATAAGATATTTACGGCAATAATTTTCTACAGTTTCCCGGTTTAGCGTAATGTCACGGGTGATGTGTTCAGTAAAAAGTTTTTTAAACATCTGCGGCGGTAGTATTTCAAGCAACCTGTAACTCATATCCTGGCTTATATTGACGGCACCATATTTGATAGGTTCAGGAACATCGCCACCAAAAAATTTATCAGAAATAAAACTCGATATGGCCAGGCTGCCCAGATCCTCGATATGTGCTTTGGAGAATATTTCCTTATCTATGCCATATAGATTCCATCGCGCGGCACAGTCTAGCTTCCAGCTTAGTTTACCTTTCAGCTCTTCAACCTGCTGAGTATGTGTCGTTGCACAGCGCTCACAGTTAAATTCTACATAATCACCTGACACCTTATTAATATGGGTAACATCAAGACAGGCACAGCTGGGGCACTGAACCCGGAACAGGTTTTTCATCGAATATGAATCGAATTTCTCTGCCAGAACAGTTTGGATCTGATTATAGTTTTCAAATGTCGTCTTGATGTAATCATCATAGTGACCCGTCTTATAGGCTTTATATGTATCGATAACGACCGGATGTATATCCAGACTTCTTAATCTTTGCACTAAGGCATCAGCAAAATGTTCCGCATAGCTGTCATGACATCCAAATGGATCAGGAATTTCGGCAATGGGCTGGCCGCAATATTGTTTAAACTGTTTAATTAGTTTTTCTTCTTTGTTTACAGCAACCCTGAGTTGACGCTCGTTGAGTGGGTCATAGCTATCGTTAATAAGATAGAGAACTGCATTTTCGCCCTTGCTTTGAATGTTTTTAGTGACATGATCACCGACAATAAATTCTCTTAGTGATCGTTCATCCCCTAGATAGGCCGATGTAAAACCTGTTGCAATTACAAGTGGTGTCTTTTTCATAGTGAACCCCCGTTCTATGTGGAAAAAATCCATGGCTTAATTAACCAACTTCCACATGCTTTCTTATATTTTCAAACTCCTCGGCAAGTTCATTGTTTTCCGCAACGAACATATCATCTGTGACACCAGGCCACTGGAAGTTAGTAATGTGATATGCGCTCATGCCACCAGGCAGGCTGATAACACGGCTAGGGAAATAAGCCAGTTGGTCCTCCTCAGGGCCACAGCGCATGTCAATAATCCCCGTATTTATATCTGAATCTATTTGAAAAAATATCTCACCGTCAGGTGTTACCACCTTGTGTTTCCCATCGACGACCTTTACTTCCTGCGCAAATGCTGTTGCCCATTTAGGCAGGTTTTGAATGTCAGACAAGAAGCTGAACAATGTTTGATTTGATGCCGAAAACACTTGCGTTTGAGTGTGACTATTCATGAGTAACCTTCTTTATCGGTGTGATTTTATGTATGCATCAGCAATTAACGTAACACTAAAAGACAGGTGAAAAAGTACGTTTAAATACGTATTTCACGCGTTCATGTGCATATTAACTGTGCATATTCAACGCAGCGATGGCTACGCAAATGGATTAATTATTTTTAATACTTGAAGGGATTTGAGAAATGTATAACGAGATTTTATAACTGCTGTGAACTGCATGATTGCCCCCAATCTTACTACCTAATTAACAGAATGATTAAGCTACCACTTTTTTTATGAATATTCTAATGTCTTAATCTATTGAATAATCATCGTGTTTTTTATGGTATTCGAGAGGGTTTTTATAGTCGTTCTAAAAGAGGATATAACCT
>CBFCYE010000060.1:0-9517 GCA_965602225.1 uncultured Gammaproteobacteria bacterium
CGGCCAAAAGAAACGAACCAAAGAAAAGGCCGCCCGGATGACTTGCCCGGCAAACCACGCCGGGTGCCCTGTGCTTCTCACCCGCTTTGGCGCACAACCAAACTCGCACAAAAGGCGTGCTCAAACAGGGTTGCGCTTGCCTCCAAAGCGGTCTGCGATGCTCGGCTGCGTCATACGGGGTTAAAGTCAAAACCTGTGGTTTCGTTGTGAATGTGGTGGGGTATTTGAAGATTTTGTAGCCTGGATGAAGCGTAGTGGAATCCGGGGAAAGACCCCCCGGATTTCGTTTCACTCCATCCGGGCTACTTGCTACTGATAGGCGTATCGGAAAAGTGAACGTTGCCTGCTTCGTCAACCCATTTGAAAATTTCTGCATGGCTGGGGCAAAGAAAAAATACTGACATTAACGCTGTGAGAATGATGATTGTGGTTTTAGTCATAATGCGGGTTGTAGTTGTTTTGTATTTTAACGTTGCAAATCATCAGCGGCGCTTTTAGCCGTCCGTTATGCCTTTATGCCAACTCTATATCGCAGGTGCTAAGGTGCTTCTCTGCATACTTGAACATATTTTCATAGTATTCCTCTAAAGGAAAATCATACCCCTGTAAATGCACTCTTGAATCAATTAACTCTTTCAATTCACTATGAAGAAAAAACAACATGTTTTTTGGTAATTCCATCTTTGGAATATTCATGGTTTTATTATTATCTAAATGGGCAATAAATGAGTCTCTATAAGACCTTAGTTCGTTTACTTGCCTATCCCATGCTTCATCATCGATCCCTAATGAGGTTTTTAATTTCGACCTAAAACCATCTTTACTATCAATAATCTTTTCCCAGCTGTGCTTTCCTTTGGGCTCACCGAATAATTTACACCATTCAAGGACAGCAACATCCAGACAGTTACCATCTAAAGTTATCCAGAAATCACCTTCATTCTTGTGAGTTACATTCTTAGTAATGGCTCTCGTAAAAGCTAGATTCCTAGTGAAATGAATGCACAATAAAATAGCTCTTCGTATTCTTTGTTCTTTCGTCATTGTGTCTATTCTAATTTGAGGCATAACGATTTAGCTAAGGGGCCGGAGGGCGCGCAGCGTCCTGGGGAAACCAGCGAACAAAGTGGGTGATCTTGAATGTATTGTTAGAGGCAATTAATCAGAACCCCCACAACTACCGCCGCCATCACCACTAGAACCACCCCCAAAATCACCAAAATCAAATAACCCAAATTCCCAGTAGCCACCCCCTCTAGAAACTGTGGCTAAAACGGCAGACACGATGCATAGGATTATTATTGTTGTTGTGAACTCATTATGAAACCCATACGCCAGTGACGAGATTAAAGATAATATTGATACACAAGACAACCCAACAGTGAAGCCACCTGAAAGAAAACCACCAACAAGGAATAGTATCGCCCCAACAACTATTAGACCGTCATATAAACAATACAGACCTATAGCAGCCAAGGCATAACCAATAAAAGAACCCATATTCCTCTTTTGCCTCTAACAGTGAGTAGATGACATTTCTAGATATAGAAACAGCTTCTATATCTACCTATGCAATTTCTACATTTGGAAATTGCCTTCCTATATCTAGAAACTATAAATCTTTATTTTTGTATTTTGAGTATAACCATAAAAAAACCAGTCAATCTTAAAATCTGCCCGCAGTCCCGTCCGACGCAGCCGAGCATCGCAGGCCGCTTTGGGTTAAGCGCAACCCTGTTTGAGCACGTTTTTTGTGCGAGTTTGGTTGTGCGCCAAAGCGGGTGAGAAGCGCAGGGGATTCAGTCATTCGGTTTTTTGAATGACTGAACAAGTCGCCGGGGGGCCTTTTCTTTGGTTCGTTTCTTTTTGGGCAAACAAAAGAAATGAACCCGCAGTGTGGGCGCGGAAGCCCACGTCAAAATAAAAGCGCCGCAGGCATTCAAACCCTAGATTCCGGTATGCACCGGAATGACGGTGGTGGGTGGTTCTTTGGGTTGGGGAAACAAAAGTCTTGACTCCCACCCAAACCAATCTATAATTCGAAACATGTCGAATCATCAAATAAACAACACCCCCCTTGATGAAATGTTCAAGGCCCTCAGTAACCCCCATCGCCTGGCGCTGTTTTATCGCCTAATGAACTGCTGTGCCCCAGGTACCAAGTGCGGTGTTGAGGCTGAACGGTTTTGTGTCGGCGAGCTGGGCGAGGGCATGGCTATTGCGCCATCGACTCTGTCGCATCACCTAAAAGAATTAAACCGCGCCGGGCTGATCCAGATGGAGCGACGCGGTAAGAACGTGGAATGCTGGTTGGAGCCGAGTGTTTTAACTCAGCTGAGTGCCTTTTTTAAAAATTAATTTATTACGTTTAAGGAGTTAATCATGAGTTCATGTTGCCCCCCCAAAACAGACAAGCCGAATCACGCTGAGCACGATAGTCATCGGCAGGATGTGCGCGGTGCCTATGCCAAGGTGGCCAATGCCGAGAACAATGGTGAGAACTGTGGTATCGAGAGCAGTTGTTGTGGTGTCTCTGATGATGCCTCTATTAATACCTTGATCTCGACCCGCCTGGGATACAGCGAGGACGATCTGGCCAAGGCGCCTAGTGGTGCTGATATGGGTCTAGGTTGTGGTAATCCGCGTGCGATTGCTTCGCTCAAGCCGGGTGAGGTGGTGGTCGATCTGGGCGCTGGTGGTGGTTTTGACTGCTTTCTCGCGTCCCATGAGGTGGGTGAAACGGGCCATGTGATCGGCGTTGATATGACGCCGGATATGTTGAGCAAGGCGCGTAACAACGCGGTGAAGGGTGGCTATAAAAACGTTGAGTTTCGTCTGGGTGAGATTGAGCATCTGCCGATTGAGGATGAGACCGCGGATGTGATTATTTCTAATTGCGTGATCAATCTGTCGCCGAATAAAGCTCAGGTGTTTAAGGATGCCTTTCGCGTCTTGCAAAAGGGTGGTCGTCTGGCTATTTCAGATGTGGTGGCGACGGTTGAGCTGCCGGAAGAGATGCGTAATGATCCGGCCCTGATTGCTGGCTGCATGGGTAATGCGTCTTTGGTTGATGATCTTGAAACGATGATTAAGGCGGCTGGTTTTGTTGATGTCCGCATCGAGCCTAAGGATGAGTCAAAAGCGTTTATTCGTGACTGGGCGCCGGATCACAATGTGACTGATTATGTGGTGTCGGCGTCGATTGAGGCGATTAAACCTGGATGTAAACCTGGCTCTGGTTGCTGTTAGAGGTTTTGGTTAAATAAAAAAGGGCGGCCCTGATCTTTGATAGGGCCGCCCTTTTTTATGTCTGCGGATTGGCGTTAGCTGGCCAGTTTTTCCAGCAGGGCATCTTTTTCTTGGGTTTCTGTTACTACGCTGCGAATTTTGTTAAAGGCCTCAGCGGCTGCATCGGGATGTTTGGCGTAACCGATGATGGGGTCGTATTTATAACCAGCCATCTTCATGGCTTTGTTTTTGTAATCGGTACCTTCTGTACCGCCACCACCGATATTGGTGAGTAGTTGTTCGAGTTTGACGTGTGTGGCGACAACGCCGGGTTTAAAGCTGGTGAAGTCGTCGGCGACTACTTGATCGAATTCCATTGATATCCCCTGTGGGTGTTTGTTTGCGAATCTGGTTTAGTAATAAGTATTTCGTCAGTTGGGGCGTGGACTTAAGGTTTTTTGATTCAGAGCTGGTGATGGGCCTAAAAACAACGCTTTAGCGCTGCCTGTTGTGGCCGTTATCGGTGACGATAGGGGTAGAATGTGTCGCCTATCTGGGTTTTTTGTTCAGGCGTTGTGAGGGTGTGGGGTGGTTAAGAAAACATTATTGATGTTGTCGATGATATCGATTCTGGCTGGGCCGATGTTGTACCTGTCTGTCGTCGATAAGATCGGTGGCGGGGCAGGGCCGTCTTTCAAGATGCCGAGTCTGGGACTGCCGGATTGGTTGAAATCTGGCAGCGAGCAGGTTATTGGTACGGCTAGCGAGATGGCCGGTGACAGTGGGCCGACGATTTACAAGTGGAAGGATGCCAATGGGGTCTGGCAGTTTACCAATGAGCTGCCTGTAGGTGTGACGGATGCGGAAACGGTAGAGATTAGCTCGAACACCAGTGTTCAGGCCTTTAAGCCGCAAGCAGAGCCAGAACAGGAAAAAGATGAAAGTCTGGCCGAGGCCAAGCAGGATGCGTCGTTGGAGCTGGACCTGATACCGACACCGGGGCGGGTAAAAAAGCTGATTGAAGATGCCCAGAATGTGCAGAATATACTTGATGATCGGGCCAAACAGATGGATTCATTGTCTGCTGAATAGCGGCTTCTCTACTAAAACTGATTGAGGATATGGTTTAGCCTTGTTGGTGGTTATTGAAACCGGGGGCGTGTACTGTTAGCCTCGCAAAGGCGCTACACACGGAGGGTGTAGAACGTAGTAATGAAGGCTTTGGCTGTTGTGGTTCGAAAATGGCTGAAGTAACCCGGTTCAAAACCCGTCGCCAGGCTCGGTTGTTGCGGCGGAGATTAAAGGCTTGTTTATATGACAACAGTATCGGCGGTGTTATTGGCAGCAGGTGAGTCGCGTCGCATGGGCGAGGTCAACAAGCTGGAGTTGCTGGTTGATGGTATGCCTTTATTGCGTCGTACTGCAGAGATTCTGCAGGCCTCTGATTTGCAGGAAATTGTTGTTGTGTTGGGGCACCAGGCTGACAAGGCCGGTGCCATCCTCGAAGGTATGCCGTTAACTTTTGTCTATAACGAAAACTATCTCGATGGCCAGGCGAGCTCGGTTTATCAGGGGCTGTTATCGCTGTCGCAGCCTTGTGACGGGGTGATGATTTGCCTGTCGGATCAACCATTACTGCAGACTGAAGATGTAAATGCTCTGATCGGTGCCTTCGGTAAACGTAGTCATGGTTCGGTGTTGGTGCCTACCTATCAAGGCAAACGCGGAAATCCTATTATTATCGACTATCAGCAGCGCCAGGATATTTTGAATGGTGAACGTAATCTGGGGTGTAAAAATCTGATAGAAGACAATCCCGAATTGGTTAGTAGTTTTGAAATGAGCAACAACCACGTGGTGGTTGATCTCGATACCCCTGAAGAGTATGCCGCATTGACGGGCGGTGAGGTCGCTGTCTCATAAGTCCACCAAGCGTGCCTCAATCACTTGTGGGGCACGCTCACGCTTGCCCATCAAACAATTCTTCACTTTACGTGTGCCCCATACCGAATTGACAAGTTGCGTGTTTACATCCATTCTCCTCTGAAGGTGTATTGTCAATGCACCTTATTTTAGCCTTGAAAAGACGTATTTATACTTGACTATTTTTATCAGGATTCTCTCTAAATGCCACGCAAGAGCATAGAGAGTTCGTGATTTGTGGCTGGCAATAGCCACCATGTTTTCTGCTAGCTGGGGAGCTGGCATATTCGGTACCGACAAAGCAAAAGGATTTACAAAGCTTGGTATTACGTCGGGACTATGGGGAAGTTGGGGGAAGGTTGTAGCAATGAAGTTTCTAGCAGGTTCGTTTTTTATTGTACTCATAAGTTTTAGCCAAAGTGCATCAGCGCATTTGAAGTGGTTTGCTGTTGATGATCATAGAATTAATCTCAGCGAATATTATTCCGCATACTACAACGAACTTTTTATCGGCGGGCTACTTTGTTGTCTACTGGTTGGTGTCGCCGTTTGGATAAATAAAAACCTGACATTTGTAATACAGCCACCGCCTGACGCGAAAAAATATATCGTTCGCGCTTTCTCAATCTTAATCGGTTTGTCCCTGTTATACGCCTCTTACAACGAGTCCATAATCGCCGCTCATTATCTTGTTTCGAGTCGTACCCTGGTGTTCCTGCAATATGCTCAGGCTATTGTTGCCTTGATGCTGATATTCAATCTGTTTCCTAAGAGTGCAGCAAGCGTCCTTATACTCATCTATACCATTCTTGCAACGCAGGTGGGTTTGCTCGAAGTATTGGATTACATAAATATTATTGGTATTGCCGCATATTTAATTCTGTCGAATAGTAAAGATGAAAATCAGCAGGCCTTTGCAGTTCCTGCGCTAAGAGTCATAACCGGTTTCACCCTGGTTATACTGGCATTTTCAGAAAAGCTGCTAAATCCTGATATTGGTATACGCTTCCTTACCCTTAATGACTGGAACTTCATGCAGGCCATTGGAATTACAGGTTATACCAATGAACTTTTTATATTGTCTGCCGGGCTGGTTGAACTACTGATTGGCGTTGTATTTATGCTGGGTTTGCTGACACGAATAAATACCTTGGTATTGCTTGCATTCATGATTACATCCAATGTCGCATTTATGATCCAAAGTTCAAATGCAGAGGCCGTAACGGAGCTAGCAGGGCATGCGCCCATTCTCGCAATTGCATTAATATTACTGATGTCTGGCGCAGGACATAAATGGAAAATCGCATGAATAACGCCAATATATCGCTTAAAAGTATTATTCAACCAGGCACACAGAGAGACCTTTTGTTTTTAGGCCTAATGGTGATTTTTGTTTTTAACAGCATGCCCGTCACAATCATGGGTAATGAGAATGCAGCTGAATATTTCTTTGCCGACAGAAATACAAAAGTCATACACAGTGTTAGTAACTGCTTAAGTCCATATCAACCCTGTATAGTTGAATTAGATGAAAATAGCCGCCTAAGCGTAACGATGCCAGCGTTAGTGTCGGTTGCCGATGACTTTGACGTATCAGCCAAAATTACAGGCGTCGAAGCAGAGCAGGTAACGGTGACTTTCAAAGGGGTTACTCATTCTCACGGTTTGCTGCCACAAACGATGAAAGAAACTAAGCCAAATGATTTTCAGGTAAATGGTTTTTTGAGCTTTTGCGGATACAAAAAAATGGATTGGCTGGCATGGGTAAGCGTATACACGGAACGAACAATATATGAAGTCTCGTTTGCCTTTGAATCAGTAGACTCGCGGGTTGATGTGGCGCTGATAGACCAGTAAGCACTCGCGGTCTTATAGCGGATTTTTCCAGGATTATCTGTATAGCCACAATTCGAACAGCCGAATATTCACGGCAGCTCATTGCCGTAATCTGAACCGCAGCTTACGTGCTTTGCGGCTAGGCTATGGTTTTATGTGAGCATAGTCTGCCCTAATGGCTAGCTTGCACTTTTTATATGCAGACTGTTTTCAATGGAGATCGCGGTAATGAGTGAGGTTGGGTGTTCAAGTCGGCAGCGGCTGTAAACGGGGGGTGGCGCAAAATATGCGCCACCCCGGTGGTGTTAATTTTGTTTGCGTAGCTGCGTCGCTATATGTGAGGCGATGCTATTAATAGCATCTTGCAGGCCAGCGAGCACCACCTTATCTCCGGCTTCAAAAATAGCCTCTTTATTATCAAACTTGTATTCTTCCGCAGCTTCCAGGTCGGTGCCGCTCATAATGGGGTTGTGATAACCATGCATCAGGGTTTCCTGGTAGATTACATCGCTATTGCTGGTGGCATGCATGGAGATCATGGCGCGTGCTTCCGGCCGCCACTCGGGCGAAAACATAAAGTGCTCAGTGACATAGCCGGCGTTGCTGACGACAATATCAATTAGGGCATCGGCGCCCTCGGTGTTGATACCGCTATAGTCTTCGAATAATTCATTTTCGGCCCTTTCAACATTGATGATGTTGACCTTAAAGCCTGACTTTTCCAACTGGGTAGCAATTTCGGTAGTGAGCTGATTGCCGAAGACAAAGTTGTTTTCTGTGGTCACGCCTTCAATGCTTTTTACAGCTTCTTTGCCATTGACTGCGATCGTGATTGCACCAATGACGCCCAGGCCTCCGACCGGGCTACCCAGGTTTATTATTCGGTAAGGTGGCTCGGGAATACTCAGCAGCGCAACGCTCTTGACCTGATTGACGGCTTCGGGTTTGAGCACCATATTGGTGCCGCCACAGCCACCTAGTGCGGCAAGGATCAGGATCATGGGGATAGCTAGTATTTTTCTGAACATCGGTTTCTCCCTGGATTTTTGTTGTTGGTTTCACAGGCTTTATCGGGTGGCTGTTAGCGAACTTTAGATAGTGCTCTGCCGCTTAAGTTTTGCCCCTCAGAAATGCTAGACTCTGCTTAGTTCCAAGCAAAATAGATTTAGTGACAACGAGGAAAGCATGGCAGGACATAGTAAGTGGGCCAACATCCGCCACCGCAAAGGTGCGCAGGATGCCAAGCGGGGCAAAATTTTCAGTAAATTGATCCGTGAGATCACTGTCGCTGCTAAGATGGGTGGGGGGGATCCTGCCGCTAATCCACGCTTGCGTACTGCAATAGATAAGGCCTTGAGCGCGAATATGACCCGCGATACGGTCGAGCGTGCGGTGAAGCGTGGTTCTGGCGATACCGAAGGCGAGAATTACGAAGAGCTGTGTTATGAGGGGTATGGTGCTGCCGGCGTGGCGGTGATGGTGGACTGCCTCACCGACAACAAAAATCGTACCGTCAGCGAGGTGCGTCATGCTTTTAGCAAACGTGGTGGTAATCTGGGTACGGATGGTTCGGTCTCTTATCTGTTCACCAAGCAGGGCATTATCAGCTATGCCGCTGGTGTCGATGAAGACCAGATTATGGAAACTGCATTAGAGGCGGGTGCCGAGGATGTGGTGACCCATGATGATGGTTCCGTTGATGTCATTACCACGCCGGAGGCCTTTGTTGATGTTAAGGAGGCGATGGTCGCCGCCGGACTGGAACCGGAAAATGCCGATATAACCATGACCGCCAGCACCTCATTGGAGTTGGGGCTGGAAGATGCGGAGAAGGTGATGGGCTTGATCGATATGCTGGAAGATCTGGATGATGTGCAAAACGTCTATACCAATGCTGATTTCTCTGCCGAGATAATGGAACAGCTTGCTTAACCTCGGCGAGCATTGTTAATGGCTCTGCGTATCCTCGGTATTGATCCTGGTTCTCGCATTACCGGTTTTGGTGTGATCGAGATCGTGCAGGGCAAGGCTATCTATGTCACCAGCGGCTGCATTCGGGTGCAGGGCAAGGCCTTGCCTGAGCGGCTTAAATCCATTTTTGATAGCGTCAGTCAGATCGTTGCCGATTATTGTCCGGATCAGCTGGCGATTGAGCAGGTGTTTGTCAAAAACAATGTTGATTCGGCGCTTAAGTTGGGCCAGGCTCGCGGTGCGGCTATTTGTGCGGGAATGACTCGTGATCTGGAAGTGTTTGAATACACCCCGACCCAGATCAAAAAGGCGGTTGTGGGTAAGGGCCATGCCGATAAGGCGCAGATGCAGTTTATGGTGCGGGCTGTTTTGAAGCTGCCCGGTCTGCCGCAGGAAGATGCCGCCGATGCCCTGGCCTGCGCCCTGTGTCACCACCATACCCATGAAACTTTAAGTTACGTAAAAGAGGGAAGCCTGTGATTGGTCGCCTACGCGGTAAGTTGATTGTTAAACGTGCGCCGCAGTTGTTGGTGGATGTGAATGGCGTCGGTTATGAGGT
>CBFCYE010000061.1:0-9443 GCA_965602225.1 uncultured Gammaproteobacteria bacterium
GAACCTACGACCTTCGGGTTATGAGCCCGACGAGCTGCCAGACTGCTCCACCCCGCAACAACTGCGCAGTATATTACCCAAACCACCCTACCTTTACAAGGCCTAAATCGCAATAACTACAATTACTTGCCCATTCAGTCACGTTTTCCATGCACAGGCCTTACTCACCTAATTCTTGTGGCTGTCACGGCCGCCGCATAAGAGTAACAAAGGCGATTGCGTAGTCTTTCTCATCGGACAAACTGATATGAGCCTCGCCCACACCGAGACAATCACAGACCTCCTGCGCTCGCCCAGAGAAGCTTAAAGTTGGCTTGCCATGGTCATCATTGCTGACAGCAATCTGACTCAAACTAATACCATCACGAAAACCGGTCCCCATGGCCTTAACCGCAGCTTCCTTGGCGGCAAAGCGTTTAGCGAGAAAACTGGCCGGGCTAGCGCTGTCTGCAAAACCCTGCATTTCCGGCTTGGCAAGTATGCGCTGTGCAAACTTGTCGCCAAATCTCGCCAGACTTGCCTCCATCCTGGCAATGGCAACGATATCTGTACCGATACCGTGGATCACTAGACTCTCGCTTGCAGCATCAGACGTTTGATTTCCCTCACCGCCTCTTGCAAACCAGTAAAGACAGCCCTGGCAATAATCGCATGACCTATATTCAACTCTTTGATCTGAGGGATGGCGGCAATCTGGCCAACATTCTGATAATTAAGACCGTGGCCTGCATTAACATGCAAACCCAGCGCATCTCCATGCCTGATAGCAGCCACAATCCGTTGATACTCGGCCTCACGGGCCTGGCTATCTTCAGCATCGGCAAAGTGCCCGGTATGAATTTCTATCACCGGCGCCCCCACCTCAGCAGCGGCATCAATCTGGGCTGGATCGGCATCTATAAACAGAGAAGCGCGTACACCCGCCGTAGCTAAACGCTGACAAGCCTCACGGATACGCCCCTTTTGCCCCAGCACATCCAGACCGCCTTCAGTGGTTAGTTCCTCACGACTTTCAGGGACGAGACAGCACTCTTCCGGCTTGATACGTTCGGCAAATACCAACATCTCTTCGGTCACAGCCATTTCCAGATTCATACGCGACTGCAAAATGTCCTTCAACATTTCCACATCGCGTTCCTGAATATGGCGCCGGTCTTCACGCAGATGCAATGTAATGGCATCAGCTCCAGCTTGCTCTGCCTCAATCGCCGCCTGAATCGGATCCGGGTAGCGGGTACCCCTGGCCTGTCTCAGGGTTGCTACATGGTCAATATTTACACCCAATAACATATTTCACTCCATTCCATTTGGGCAGAACTAATCTTGCCGCCTACTTAACGCAGCCGCCTCGGTGGTGCGCTGTAAATCCATCAACAACTTCCGACTATGTAATTTCTTGCCGCCCAAACAGTGATCAAGTACCAGGCGGGTCAGGCGCCTTGCATCTTTTAGATGCTGCGGCTGATCCAGATTTTCTTCAGCAAACGCCAGCAAAGAATCACCCTTGAACAACATAGTTTGATTAACGCCATCCGCTTGCGCCAACATTGGCCCCTGGCCTGGATGGTAGTGATAACTACGATTTGCATCAATCGGATCACCCTGCACCAGCTCATATTCAAGCATCAGACCATAGCCAATCTCTTGTAACAATTGCTTTTCAAACAAGCGCAGATGGCGTTGCAATAGCTGGGGCTGGCTCAGGCTGTCTAGTTGATTGAAAGTATATCGATAATACTCAAACAAATCAGGATGTGGATCATGACGGTGCAGCAAATGGGTCAGCAGCTCATTGATATAAAAGCTGCTCAGCAACACCGAACCAACCAATTTATGTGCGGCGCCACTTGCCTCAACGTCCGTCAGCGTAGCTAACTCACCCCGACCAGACCAGGACAGCTGCAGCGGCATAAATGGCTGCAACAAAGCCTGACGTTGACTCCGCTTACCCTTAACACCCCGGGCAACCAGACCAACACGGCCACATGAAAGTGAAAACACTTCAAGTAACAGACTAGTATCGCGATACGGACGCTGATGCAGCACATAGGCAGGCTCGAGCAATACCTTATTATTTGCTTGCGCCATGGTTGCGCTCTGCTTAATTAGTCGTCGGTATAACCAAGGCTTCTCAGAGCGCGTTCATCTGCTGCCCAGCCTTCTTTAACCTTGACCCACAGTTTCAACAGCACCTTTTGCTCCAGCAACTTTTCCAAATCCTTACGCGCATCTTGACCGACCTTTTTGAGCCCCGCCCCACCCTTACCAATGACAATTGCCTTTTGCCCCGGCCGTGCTACCCAGATCAAGGCATGGATCGTCGCCAGATTACCCTCGGATTCGTAGGCTTCTATTTCAACCGTCATCTCGTATGGCAGCTCCTGACCAAGCGTACGGGTCAATTTTTCACGCACAATCTCGGCTGCGATAAAACGCATGCTGCGATCGGTGATTTGATCGTCTGGATAATATGGTGCTGCAACTGGCAATAGCTTTTCAACTTCAGCCTCAAGACAATCGACACTCTCACCGGTTTGGGCCGACAGAGGCACAATGGTATGAAAATTCATTAATCCAGAAAGATGTGCAAGATGCGGCAATAGAGTCTCTTTCTGCAACCGATCAATCTTATTCACCACCAAAATCACAGGTACATCGCCTTGTTTAAGGCGCTCCAGAACCGCTTGATCCTCCTCTGTCCACTTCAGGCCTGAAACCACAAACAGAACCACATCGACATCTTTAAGTGCCGTTGATGCCGCCTGATTCAGATAACGGTTCATGGCCTTCTTGCCCTGGGTATGCATTCCAGGAGTATCAACATAAATCGCCTGAGACGTTTCGGTGCTATTGATGCCTAAAATCCGATGCCGGGTGGTTTGAGGTTTTCTCGAAGTGATGCTGATCTTCTGCCCCAAAATACGATTCATCAATGTTGATTTACCAACATTTGGACGACCGATAATGGCAGCAAAACCACAACGAAAATTTATTTTTTCATCTTGCATATTAAATTTGAATTCTTTGATTATTTGGCAATGGCCTTATAGGCCTTACATGCTGCCTCTTGCTCGGCCTTACGGCGACTAGCCCCTTTACCCATGACTGGCTCACTCAGACCTTCAGCCCTGCAGACAACATGAAAAATTTGGTCATGCGACTCACCCTCAACGCTCAACTGTTCATAAACAGGCAGCGGTTTCTGACGTGACTGCAACAATTCCTGTAAACGGGTTTTGGGATCTTTATCAGCCGCCTCTGGTGACACAGATTCAAGCCGCTGTTGATAAAGACGCAGAATCAAGGCCTTCACAGCATCAAAACCACCATCTATATAAACGGCACCTAGAATGGCTTCAACGCCACAGGCAAGAATTGAATCACGGCGAAAACCGCCACTCTTCAGCTCACCTGAACCGAGCAGCAAACAATCACCCAGATTGAGTTCACGACCAATGACAGCAAGGGTGACACCCTTTACCAGACTGGCGCGAAGACGGGTCAACTCACCTTCAGTAGCGGCAGGAAAACGCTGAAACAACTCATCAGCGATAATACAACCCAATACGGCATCACCTAGAAATTCAAGCCGCTCGTTATTTTTGCTGCCAATGCTTCGATGCGTAAGCGCCTGAACAATTAGCTGCGAATCATTAAATTGGTAGGCTAAGGCCTTGCAGAGTTTTTCCTGGGGGGATAGCAATCAATCAGCGCTCTATTTCGACGATGTTATCACCAAATACAACAATCGCATCAACATTACCAATCATGTGCACACGAGCTTCATATTCGATAGAAACCTTACGTTTCTTACCAGATGCATCAATCTTGATATGCTCGGCCGTAACAGTCTCAACATCATCGACCAGAAGCTTCTTCAGAATTAAATCTTTGACCTGACGATCCGTCGCACCCTCTACCCGACTATCACTCTCCAAACCCTTTAAGGTTGAACTAACTTTGAAACCCTCGAGATAAAAGGGAAAAAGTTTAAGCGCCATGGCAAAGACAAAGCCAGCCAACGCCAGTATCACCATGATACTGACCCCTGTCATGCCCCGTTGTGATTTTGGAGTTTTTAGCATTATTTTCACCTGTGGTAAAAGTCGTTATCTTAAAATACGTTACCAATGCGTTCCCACGAAACCCGCTTATGAACACCATCCCAGTTCATCCATATCATGAAGGCCTTGCCTACCAGATTCTCATCCGGGACAAAACCCCAGACACGACCGTCATTACTATTATCACGATTATCGCCCATGACAAAATAATGCCCTTCTGGGACGATATATTCACCCTCTGCTGAAGCCCTACCTCGATCCACCAAAATCTCATGCTCAACGCCAGCCAGGTTTTCCACACGTCTATCGGTGCCCGTCATATGCAGACCTTCACCTGAAGTGGTAAAGGTGCCCAGGCTGGTCTGCTTGGCCAGCTCACCATTAACATAGACCTGCTTACCAAAATAACTGATCGTATCTCCCGGCACACCGACCACACGCTTAATGTAATCAACCGCTGGGTTTTTGGGATAACGAAATACCACTACATCGCCACGATCGGGATCACCGAGCGCAACTACCTTGCTGTTTAAAACCGGCAAGCGAATACCATAGGTAAATTTATTGACCAGAATAAAATCACCTGACAACAGGGTTGGCATCATTGAACCAGAAGGAATCCGAAATGGCTCGACCAAAAATGAACGCAAAACCAACACCGCCAGGATAACGGGGAAGAATGAGCGGGCATATTCAACCATCAGCGGTTCTTTGTAAGCATTTGATATCAACTGCTGTTCAACACCCTGCTGCTTTAGATTATCAGCCGCCTGAGTACGCTTTGGCTTCCAGACAAATATATCGATCACCCAGATCACACCGGTGACCAGAACAGCCGTTACCATTACGGTTGCAAAATCAAAATTCATTTATTTTTTACCCACATCCAGTATTGCCAGAAATGCCTCCTGGGGAATATCGACATTGCCCACTGATTTCATGCGCTTCTTGCCCTTTTTTTGCTTTTCCAGCAGCTTGCGCTTGCGACTAAGATCACCACCGTAACATTTGGCGATTACATTCTTACGCAGAGCCTTGACCGTACTACGGGCAATAATCTTGCTACCGATAGCTGCCTGGATGGCGACATCAAACATCTGCCTTGGAATCACTTCCTTCATGCGATCCACCAGGGCTCGGCCCTGAAACTCAGACTTATCACGATGGACGATGACTGCCAGGGCATCAACCACTTCACTACTGATAAGGATGTCCAATTTGACCAAGTCAGCAACTTGATAACGTTTAAACTCATAATCCAACGAGGCATAACCACGCGATACCGACTTGAGCCGATCAAAAAAGTCCAACACCACCTCGTTCAGCGGCAACTCATAGGTCAGCTGAACCTGAGTGCCGGCATATTGCATATCCTTCTGCACACCACGCTTTTCTACGCACAGACCAATAACATTACCCAGATACTCCTGCGGCATAAGCAGATGGGCTTCAATAATCGGTTCGCGAACTTCCTCGATAAGATTCGGCGCAGGCAGTTTGGCTGGATTATCCACCAACATCACTTCTCCGGCGGTGGTCAACACCTCATAGATAACGGTTGGCGCGGTAGTGATTAAATCGAGGTCGTATTCACGTTCAAGACGCTCCTGAACGATTTCCATATGCAACATACCAAGAAAGCCACAGCGAAAACCAAAACCCAGCGCGGTTGATGTTTCTGGCTCATAAAACAGCGCCGAGTCATTCAGTTTAAGCTTGGACAGGGCCTCACGCATATCCTCGTAATCTTCTGAACTACTTGGAAACAGGCCGGCAAAGACCCGTGGTTGAACCTCTTTAAAACCAGGCAGGGACTCTGTGGCAGGATTTTTAACCGTGGTAATGGTATCCCCGACTGGCGCACCATAGATTTCCTTGATGCCAGCGATCATAAAACCGACTTCACCCGCCTTGAGCTCGCCAGTATCGAGCCGCTTTGGGGTGAAAACCCCGACATGATCGACCTGGTGTTCACCTTCGGTCGACATGATTTTGACCTTGTCTTTCTTACGCAGTGTGCCATTCATCACCCGCACCAGCGACACCACACCAACATAACTATCAAACCATGAGTCGACTATCAGGGCTTGCAACGGTGCATCAGGGTCACCTTCCGGTGGTGGAATGCACTTGACTATGGCTTCCAGGACTTCACCGATGCCAACGCCGGTCTTGGCGCTACAGCGCGGCGCGTCATTCGCCTCGATACCGATGATGTCTTCAATTTCCTTGGCTACTCGATCAGGGTCTGCGGCAGGCAGGTCGATCTTGTTCAGCACCGGCATTACTTCCAGCCCCTGTTCAAGGGCCGTATAACAGTTGGCTACACTCTGGGCCTCAACGCCCTGCGAGGCATCCACCACCAGCAAGGCACCTTCACAGGCCGCCAAAGAACGTGATACCTCGTAGGAAAAATCCACATGCCCGGGCGTGTCGATAAAATTCAGCTGATAGGTTTCGCCATCATTAGCCTTGTAATTGAGCGTAACGCTCTGAGCCTTGATGGTAATGCCCCGTTCGCGCTCCAGATCCATAGAATCCAGAACCTGCTCAGACATCTCGCGGTCTTCCAGACCACCGCAGGTCTGAATTAGTCGATCAGACAGGGTGGATTTGCCGTGATCGATGTGGGCAATGACGGAAAAATTTCGAATATGCTTCATTAAGATAGTGACTTCGTCTGTTCAAACGCCAATACGGCATTGATTTGGGGCGCAATTCTAGCGAATTTCGGCCTGGGTATAAACAAAAAAGAAGGGGCTGAATTCAGCCCCTTGGTTTACTAAGCCATTTATGACCTATTCTTCTGGCAATCTAATCGCCAGAAACACCGGCCCATCACGCCTTTGAATCAGTACAGCCACCGGTTTACCACCCGGCAACTCTGTGGATATTTCACGGAACTGCTTGGCATCATTGATGTTTTTGCTATTGATCATGACAATCACATCACCCTCTCTAATACCGGCATCATTGGCCGGGCCAGCCTTAACGCCCGTGACCAAGACACCGCTGTCAGCCAGCCCCCACTCTTCACGCTGTTCTTTGGTGAGATCGGCAACATCAAGCTTAAGCCGTTTATCCTTAGCAGTACCCGGCTCAGCTGAGGCAAGTTCAAGCTCATCACTGCCCGGCAACTCACCAATACTGACTTTCAGGGTTTTCACCTTGCCGTTGCGGATGACCTTGACCGGGACATCCTTATTAATAGGTGTAACGCCAACCATTGGCGGCAATGACGATGAGGTTTGCACCTCTCGACCATTAAATTCGATGATAATGTCACCCACCTCAAAACCGGCAGCAACAGCCGGGCTGTCAGGCAATACCTGGGAGACCAAGGCACCAATAGGTTTGTCCATTGCAAAGGATTCGGCCAGTTCACGGGTAACATCCTGAATCAACACCCCCAACCAACCACGGGTGACATGCCCGACATCCTTAATCTGATCAACCACACTCATAGCCAGATCAATAGGAATGGTAAACGACAAACCCATAAAACCACCGGTTCGACTATAGATCTGGGCATTCACACCAATCACTTCACCATTCATATTAAACAGAGGCCCACCCGAATTCCCCGGGTTAATGGCAACATCGGTCTGAATAAAGGGCACATAGTTTTCGTTTGGCAGGCTACGACGCAAGGCACTAATAATGCCTGAGGTAACGGTATGATCGAAATCAAATGGCGAACCAATTGCCACAACCCACTGGCCAACCTTCAGCTTGTTAGAGTCTCCGATCTTGACCACCGGCAGATTCTTGGCATCAACCTTGAGCAGAGCAACATCACTACGCTTGTCGCTACCGATTACCTCAGCCTCAAGCTCGCGGCGATCATTCAAGCGAACAATAATTTCGTCGGCATCACGAATCACATGATAATTAGTCAGTATGTAGCCGTCTTTTGAAATGATAAAACCGGAACCCAGGGAATGAGAATCATACTCACGCTGTGGCCTCTCCTGTTCCTGGCCATGATGAGGTGGACGCTGCTGTTCGAAAAAACGGCGAAAGAACTCGTCAAAAGGCGTACCTTCAGGAAAATCCGGCATCCCGTGAGGAAAACCACGCGTTTGATTGGCCTGGACCTTTTGAGTTGTACTGATATTCACAACAGCCGCGCCATTGTTTTCAACAATAGAGACAAAATCAGGCAAATCAGCCGCTGCACTTAGCCCCGGCGCAAAACCCGCAGCCATGCTCAAAAAAACTGCAAACACGATGCCTACTGATTTCTGTTTAACCCTCAATGCTTCTCTCCTTGGGTTGAGACCTTTAATAAGAGCTGTCACTTTGAGCCAGCAACAGTTTGTTCAAATGATTGATTACAATAACGCAAAACGATAGGTTGATAGCGCTCATCATGAGAAATTTTACGACTGAACAATCTAACCAGATAAAAACCTAAAAACAAACCAACAATACCAAAAATGGCAACCAAACCATCGGGCTGTTGAATTGTCATCTCTTTAGCCAGCACGTCACCCAACATTGCCATCAGAATCAAACCAAGCAACGGCAGGCCATATACCGCTAAAGAACCACGTACCAGCGCGTCTTCTTCCAGGCCCAACACCACCGTTTCACCAGGGGCGGCATTGATCTGATTCAGGGCTTTGACTCGACTAAAACGATTAGCATAGACCTTGGACAAGACTCCGGTGCCACAACCCTTGTTAGCCGAACAACTGGAACAGGCACTCTTACGTTCGGTCTCAACCCAGGCATAATCGCCGTCACAGGAAACAATCTGCCCTGTCTCTTCGATCATTGTGGTGCGGTTTCCAGACTAATAGACTGACCTATCGTGGTGACTGTCACTTCCGGTACATCACCAACAACTGTAATTTGATAACCCGCTTCAACATTACCAAAGGCGCTAACAGCCCCCATTCGCGAGACACCGACAAAGGCATCACCTTCAGACTTGGCCCGTTCGATAAAGACAGAAACAGATGCCAGCCCGTCGCTATAGACCATATGTTCAAAATTATTATTGGGACTCTTCACGTCGGTATTGAGCAATGAAAAACCATCGGGCAGCTTGCCAACCAGCCAGCGCGGCTTGCTTGCTTGCTCAGCCGACGACACAACATCTGCTTGACTAGCCGACGACTCACGTTCAAAACCAGCGCTGTTTTGACCAGGCTGTAGCAACTCCAGCGAGGTGAACATCACCTGTTCAAGCGTTGCCCCCTCTTGATCCAGCAAATCAGACTTGAGCAATAAGCCTGTCTCTCTATCCAGCCAGAGGCGATACCCATAACGGTATTCATCTTTGGGACTGACTGAGACCAACTGCGTTGCACGCCCGGCTGCCCGGTCACTACCAAGCAACTTGAGAGCGTAATAGCTATCAACCTTTTCCAG
>CBFCYE010000062.1:0-8838 GCA_965602225.1 uncultured Gammaproteobacteria bacterium
ACGAATGGCGTAACGATGGCCACACTGTCTCCACCCGAGACTCAGTGAAATTGAATTCGCGGTTAAGATGCCGCGTTCCCGCGGCTAGACGGAAAGACCCCGTGAACCTTTACTATAGCTTTACACTGGACTTTGAGTATGTTTGTGTAGGATAGGTGGGAGGCTTTGAAACCAGGACGCTAGTCTTGGTGGAGCCAACCTTGAAATACCACCCTGGCATGCTTGAGGTTCTAACCTCGACCCGTTATCCGGGTCAGGGACAGTGTATGGTGGGTAGTTTGACTGGGGCGGTCTCCTCCCAAAGAGTAACGGAGGAGCACGAAGGTACCCTAATCCTGGTCGGAAATCAGGAGTTTAGTGCAATGGCATAAGGGTGCTTGACTGTGAGATAGACACATCGAGCAGGTACGAAAGTAGGTCATAGTGATCCGGTGGTTCTGAATGGAAGGGCCATCGCTCAACGGATAAAAGGTACTCCGGGGATAACAGGCTGATTCCTCCCAAGAGTTCATATCGACGGGGGAGTTTGGCACCTCGATGTCGGCTCATCACATCCTGGGGCTGTAGTCGGTCCCAAGGGTATGGCTGTTCGCCATTTAAAGTGGTACGCGAGCTGGGTTTAGAACGTCGTGAGACAGTTCGGTCCCTATCTGCCGTGGGCGTTAGAAACTTGAGAAGAGCTGCTCCTAGTACGAGAGGACCGGAGTGGACGAACCTCTGGTGTTCCGGTTGTCACGCCAGTGGCATTGCCGGGTAGCTATGTTCGGACGGGATAACCGCTGAAAGCATCTAAGCGGGAAGCCTCCTTCAAGATTAGGTTTCTCTGGGACCTTGAGTCCCCTAAAGGGTCGTTGAAGACTACAACGTTGATAGGCAAGGTGTGGAAGCGCAGTAATGTGTGAAGCTAACTTGTACTAATTGCCCGTGAGGCTTGACTATATAACACCAAAGATATTTGGTTATATAGAGAATAAACCATTGATTTAAATCTTAGTTTAGACACTTTATGACAAACAACCCAGATTCGGATAGTCGCAGAGTACGCGATCATCCCAAAAGAATTGCCTGGCGGCCATAGCGAATTGGAACCACCCGATCCCATCTCGAACTCGGAAGTGAAACGATTTAGCGCCGATGATAGTGTGGCAGCTGCCATGTGAAAGTAGGTCACTGCCAGGCTTTAACAACGAAACCCTCATCAGGAAACTGGTGAGGGTTTTTTTATGTTCGAAAATAAGTAACAGCAACGCAATTCTATCGCCCATAGAGGCCTAGCGGGTTCATTGGTGGGCGCAAAGAACCTTTTCAAGTTTCATTTTGCGTACTTTACCCATCCCGGGTCAAAGCAATCCGACGCTTCCAGCGTCAGGGCAACACTCTGGGTCGAGGCGAGAGACCGAGTAAAGCTAGGGGTTTTTATCCCTACAAAAAAATGGTAACTTTAGCCGCATAATAATAAGTGGATGATGATGTGGGGCATCCATAACGTGATTAATGTAAATACTAAAAAATTAAACTAGGAGATAAAGAGATGAAGAAGGTAGCTACTCAAGATGACGGCCTGATCGTTGTATCAATGGTCCTGGCGACAGTAATCCTGATGGTACTTGGTTTCGGCATGGCCGGCTAAGTTTACCCAGACAATGACTTGAAAGGCCGGCTTATGTCGGCCTTTTTGGGTTTAGAGGATATATATTCCTCTAACTTCGTTACAATCGCTGTAACAGTTAAATCAGGTTACAGTTATGCATTATCAAATCTCCGCACATGATCCAGCTGCACATATATTCAAAGTTAAGTGTTCTATTGAAACCCCATCTAGTTATGGTCAGGTGTTTTCCTTGCCTGCCTGGATCCCTGGTAGCTATATGGTGCGTGAGTTTGCCAAGAACATAATCAGTATCAAGGCTGTTTCAGGTGGCGAGCCTGTTAGGCTTGAAAAAATAGATAAATCATCATGGAAGGCTGATGTTTGTGTTGGCCCGCTTGAGCTTGAGTACGACATCTATGCCTGGGATTTATCAGTACGCTCTGCACACCTAGACCAGACTCACGGTTACTTTAACGGAACAAGTGTGTTTGTCAGGGTGCATGGCCATGAAAACGCCCCTTGTACTGTAGAGATCTGTGCGCCATCAAATGCTGTTATTGGCGACTGGCGTGTTGAAACGACATTAAAGTTGGCTGGCGCAGAAGAATATGGCTTTGGCAGATATGCTGCTGATGACTACGATGATTTGATTGACCATCCGGTAGAAATGGCTGATTTCACTATGGCAAGTTTTGATGTTGCCGGAGTGAGGCATGAGGTTGTACTCACTGGCCAGCATAGGGCAGACCTCAATAGGGTCTGCTCAGATCTAAAAAGAATCTGTCAGACGCATGTCGATTTTTTTGGCGAACTGCCTCAAATGAAAAAGTACCTGTTCCAAGTAATGGTTGTGGGTGATGGCTATGGTGGTTTGGAGCATCGTTCATCGACAAGCCTGCTTGTTAGTCGCAAGGACTTACCTTTAATCGGGGATAGTAAGGTAAGTACTGACTATCAACAATTTCTTGGTCTATGCAGTCATGAGTATTTTCATACCTGGAATGTTAAGCGCATCAAGCCAGAAGAATTTGTGCCATACAATTTAGAGACAGAAAGCTATACCCGCCAACTGTGGGCATTTGAAGGGATTACATCATATTACGATGACCTTGGCCTGCTGCGCAGTGGTTGCATCGAGGTGCAGACTTACCTGGAAGCGCTGGCTCAAACTATTACCCGAGTTAGTCGTGGACAAGGTCGTTTTAAACAATCTGTCGCCGACTCAAGTTTCGATGCCTGGACTAAATTTTATCGTCAGGATGAAAATGCGCCGAACGCAATAGTTAGTTACTACACCAAGGGTAGTCTGATTGCCCTAGCGCTTGATTTAACAATCCGTAAACTGACATCAAATGGAAAGTCATTAGATGATTTGATGACGTTGCTTTGGCAAAGGTATGGAAAGACAGGGCTTGGTGTTCCAGAAGGCGCAATTGAGCAGCATGCGGGAGAAATTGCAGGGACTGCCCTGAATGAATTTTTTCAACGCTATCTGCATGGGACAGAAGATCCACCTTTGGCAGACCTTCTTGAATGGATTGGCGTTGATTTGATTCTACGACCATCGGAATCGTCACAAGATAAAGGCGGCAAGGCCAGTCAAAAAACCAATGAGGATTTACTTCAGCGTGCTGACCTAGGCATCCAAACAATTGCAGACGCGGGTGCACTAAAGATCAGAAATGTCTTTGACGGTGGAGCGGCAATAAAAACAGGTTTGGCAGCAGGTGATGTGCTGGTTGCAATCGATGGTCTAAAGGTAACGGATACAAATATTGAAGCCTTATTACAACAGTACCGTCCAGGTGAGGCGGTGGACGTTCATCTATTCAGGCGTGATGAGCTAATGCAGTTTAAACTTGAATTACAGTCGCCTGCGCTAGATACAATTGAATTACGTCTGAACGATGACGTTGATGAAAAGATAATTATCAGCCGTAAGGCGTGGTTAAAATCAAAGAAATAAATCGGGCGCACTCTGGTCGCTTGTAGGGATAATCTCAGGCTGCCAGTGTTGGATTGCCCATTGCCAGAAACTGTCCAGGTCGCAATCAATAATTTCACTGGCTGGATTTTGATTTAGGAAACGCAGCACTTCAAATAACACTGTTTGCGGACGAAGGCCTTCAATCTTTGGCGCACCGGTTTGTTTGCTGAGTTTTTGTCCATTACGATTTAGTGCAACCGGTAGATGCATGTAGTTAGGCGTGGGCCAGTTGAATAGCTTTTGTAAGTGTATCTGGCGCGGGGTGTTATCAAGCAAATCCGCACCACGTACCACCTCGGTTATATTTTGTGCGGCATCATCGACAACTACTGCAAGTTGATAGGCAAACAGTTTGTCAGCGCGTCGGAGTACAAAGTCACCAATTTCAGATTCTAGTTGTTGTACGAACGGGCCACGTAGCGTATCGATAAAGCTGATTTGTGAGTCATGTGTCAGAACGCGTAATGCACGAGGCCGCTTGTCTTTGGCGAGTCCCTGTCGACAACAGCCTTGGTAGATAGGGCCATAGCGACCGCTGATCGCATTATCCTGGATCTGTTTGCGTGTACAGCCGCAGGCATAGACACTGCCTTGCAGAGTGAGTTGTTCAAGGGCATCCATATAGATATTGCTACGCTGGCTTTGGTAGACAACGTCACCCTCCCAGTGAAAACCGAAGTCATCAAGCGTTTGGAGTATGTTGTCTGACGCCCCGGCTATTTCTCTTGGTGGGTCGAGATCTTCTATGCGAAGATGCCAGGCCCCCTGATGATGTTTGGCCTGAAGGTAGCTACCAACTGCCGCAACCAAAGAGCCAAAATGTAGCGGCCCGGTTGGAGAGGGGGCGAAACGGCCACGATAAAGATTATCTGTTAACATGCCGGCAATTGTATCCGGATTTACAGCTAGTTGTTTGTGCTGAGGAACAATACCTTACTAAGATCGTCTGGTTGATTTGTAGGGCTGAAAAGTATAGAATACTCTTTATAATCATCTTAGAATTATTCTTGTTGTTAGTGTAACCCCATTATTTAAGGAGCAAAAAATGAGTGTACTCGTAGGGCGTCCTGCCCCGGATTTTACTGCTGCAGCTGTCATGGGCGACGGCAGCATCAACGAAAACTTCAAACTGTCTGATCTTAAAGGCAAACATGTGGTTTTGTTTTTCTGGCCGCTGGATTTCACCTTCGTTTGTCCTTCTGAAATCATTGCTCATGACCATCGTGTTGAAGAGTTCAAAAAGCGTGGTGTTGAGCTGGTTGGTGTTTCAATCGATTCTCAATTTACTCACTTTGCATGGCGTAATACCCCAGTGAATCAAGGTGGTATCGGTCCTGTTAAATTCCCAATGGTTGCTGATACCAAGCAGGAAATCATGGGAGCCTATGATGTAGCCCATCCTGAAGCTGGTGTTGCCTTGCGTGGTTCATTCTTGATCGATAAAGATGGCATTGTTCAAAGCCAGATGGTGAATAACCTGCCGCTGGGTCGTAATGTTGATGAGATGCTGCGTCTGGTTGATGCACTACAGTTTACTGAAGAGCATGGTGAAGTCTGCCCAGCTGGCTGGAACAAGGGTGATGACGGTATGACACCTGATGCTGGTGGTGTTGCTTCATACCTGGCAAAACACGCTGAAGAGCTCTAAGTTCTTTAATTTGCTCCATAAAAAAGCCGGTGACTGCAAAGTCACCGGCTTTTTTTATTGGCCGCTATAGTTGCCGTTTGGTAATAGATTGTCCGGCACTGTACAGCCATAAACGCGGTACGAACGAAGTTTGCAGCAGGACTGTTTTTCACCATTGCAATAATTGCTAATCCATATCTTTTTGCTGCTGGTTCTAAAGCGGTTCCACAGGTCGCAGCGTTTGAGATAAACACAGGGGTTAGTTTTGTGTCTTATTAACATAAGTTAGCTCTTCCTTTTGATGTTTGCCTTAAGCAGTCCTATGCAACTAATTAATAAATAAGGTGATGTGTATATTATGTACATATTCGCGCGAAATGCCATCTTTATGTAAATTTTATAAAGTCACTGTAAAATGCCGCGATGAGTACAAAACTGAAGCTTATAAATATCCTTGCTGATGGCCGCTTTCATTCAGGTGAAAAGTTGGGCGCAGAGCTGGGGGTAAGCCGAACTGCGATTTGGAAGCAAGTGCAAAGCTTGCCGCAGCTTGGTTTGGATTGTTATTCCGTCAGTGGTAAGGGCTATCGCCTGTCGGGGGCTCTTGAACTGCTTGAGCGAGAAGCCATTCTTGCCGCGATGACCACGGCCGGCAAACCGCTGCTATCCGAGATTGAATTACACTCTGAAATTGACTCCAGCAATCGCTATCTGATGGATAAGTTGGGGCATGGACTTGAGCACGGCCATACTTGCATGGCCGAGCGACAAACAGCGGGGCGTGGCCGGCGTGGCCGACCTTGGGTATCACCCTTTGCCAGAAATATTTATATGTCGTTCTACTGGCGTTTTGAAATGACGCCCGAATTATTGTCGGGGCTGGGTTTAGCGATCGGTGTCGGGGTGATCAGGGCGCTTAGGAGCTTGGGGATAGAGGACGCTAGCCTCAAGTGGCCGAATGATATTTTATGGCAAGGCCGCAAACTGGCCGGTATCTTGTTGGAAATGCGTGGAGAGAGCGCAGGCCCTTATCATGTGGTCCTGGGCCTAGGATTGAATGTGGACATGGCGAATGCTGATGGTTCGACCGAGATAGACCAGCCGTGGGTGGATCTGCAACATATTGCCGAACAGCCCATTTCTCGCAACAAGATTGCCGGGGTTTTACTCAGCGAGCTGTTGCAGGTAGCGGAACAGTTTCAGCGTACCGGCCTGGCACCGTTTCTGGATGAATGGATGGCGGCAGATGCTTATGCCGGCAAGTCTGTGGTGATTATGCAGGGTATGGAGACAATCGCGGGTTATGCGCGGGGGGTCGATGGCAATGGCGCAATCCTGCTGGAAACCAATTCAGGGCTGCGTCAATTTCATTCAGGCGAAGTGAGTTTGAGGCTGCAAGGCTAATGAAAGATCTGCTGATCGATGTTGGTAACAGCCGTCTCAAGTGGGCCTTTAGTCAGGCGGGTAAATTGTCGGCTCATGGCAGTGCAGAACACGCAGGACTGGTGCCAGTTGAGGCGGCTCAGGCTTGGCTGGCAGATGAACCGCCTGCGCGAATTATTGCCGCCAATGTTGCTGGTGAGGTCTGTGGCCAATTGCTGGCTGAGTGGGCGCAAAGCCATTGGCAGCTTGAGCTGGAATTTGTTGAGGTTGATTCGGGCTACAACGAAATCGCGCTTGCCTACCCTGACCCCAGTAAATTTGGTGTCGATCGTTGGCTGGCTTTGATTGCCGCAAGACGTTTGGCATCAACTGATGTCGCTGTGATTGACGCGGGCACAGCGGTCACGGTGGATGTATTGACAGCGCAAGGCCAGCATCTGGGTGGAATTATCATGCCAGGCATGAGTTTGATGCAGCAGAGCCTGCAGCAAAAAACAGCCGCGATCCAGCACGGGCTGAGTGTCCATAATAGGGCCAAGCCGGCCTTGCTTGGTAAGGATACTGCGAGCTGTATTACCGGTGGTAGCCTTTATGCCGTGACAGGTGCGATAGAACATCTGCTTGCCAAACTAGAGTTGCAAACAGCTTCCAGGCTATCGGTTATAATCAGCGGCGGCGATGCGGATGCAGTACAGGCCGAGCTGACAATCAAGAGTCAGTGTGTTCCGGATCTGGTCTTGCAAGGGATGCAAATACTAAAAGGCGTTTGTAAATGAAGTGGGTAGTAATCTCGCTGTTATTGCTAAATGGCATATTTCTGGCGATACAGTTGAACAAGCAAGCGCCGCCCGAGCAGGCGATAGAGCTGTTTCCTTTCAGTGGTCCGAAATTGGTGACGCTGGCAGAAAAGGAAATGATGGACAAGGCAATGCGGCTTGCAGAAAAGAACAAGCCCAAATCGCCAGCCAAAAATTTGCCTGACGTTAAGCAAAAACCAACAACAGTAGCAAAGCTAGCACCTGAAATAGCGCCGCCGGTCACCAAAGCCAAAGCCGCGGTGAAACCGACACCAGTCTCCAAGCCAGCGCCCGTCGCAGTCAAACCCAAACCTGCGCCAAAGCCGGTTCCTAAACCGGTTGTAAAACCACAATCAGCCGCTATGGCCTGTTATAGCGTAGGCCCATTTTTGTTGATCAGTGATATCAAAGGGGTCACACAATTATTTGGTCGCGCGGCAATTAGCACTAAAGAGCGTTCAGAGGCGTTGCGTAAACAGGTTGGTTATTGGGTTTATATCCCACCGCTGGCTAACCTGCAGTTGGCCAAAGGCGCGTTACAACAGATGAAACAGAATGATATCAGTGATGCCATGATTATTTCAGAAGGCACCAAGGCCAATGCCATCTCAGCAGGGGTATACAAAACAGAGGCGCTGGGTAAAGAGCGACAGAACAGCTTGGCGCAGCTAGGTTATGAAGCAAAAGTCGAACCCCTGTTTCGCACTCAGCCACAATACTGGCTTGATTTAGAGCTGATGAATGCCACCCAGCTGCCCGACAGACTGTGGCGCGAGGTCACCGCCGGCTACCCTAATATCAAACAGCTACGACATAGATGTGAGTAGTAGCATTTCTGCTTGAGTTCGGATAAAATACGCCTCGTGTTGCTGGTGTAGCTCAGCTGGTAGAGCAGCTGATTTGTAATCAGCCGGTCGTCTGTTCGAATCAGATCACCAGCTCCACTTCTATTCAAGGATCTAGCTCTTCGGGGCTAGGTCCTTTTTAGTTTGTGTAGACAAAATCTAGACATATCTGCTGATTCAAACTGGCAGGTCAGTAGCTCTAATTTGTCCCCAATAGACACCTCTGTGAATTCCAAAGGCCTAGCTGATTCAGCTAGGCCTTTTTTATTGCCATAAGGAAACTATTGGAATAGTGTGTGTTGTAGGCAAACATTAGGGAATTGAGGGGTCATGAACCAGCCATCTAAAACAGACGCCCATGGGCGTGCTGTTCGAGTCAATAACATTCGGCGAGCACAGATATTTTTAGCACGAGTTCAAGAGCTTAGTCTCTCAGCAGTGCAACAATACATTGCTGAAAACAACGTCCAAAACCTAAACCCCCAAGATCAAAATTCTTTGGTATTAGCCGCCGTCAGTTAGCGCGTGCGATATGCTGCATGTCTGCTTACGACTGCGGTTTCAACCGGTTGATGCAACATCTAATCTCTAATGATAGAGAGGAGGAT
>CBFCYE010000063.1:0-8757 GCA_965602225.1 uncultured Gammaproteobacteria bacterium
CAGCAACGTGGCCTGGTTGAGCGCAAGCGTTCCAATGATCAAAAAAGCTGGGAGTATCACCTCACGCAAGCAGGGGTTGAACTCGAATCCATTGTGATGGATCTCGGCAAGTGGGGCGCGCGCTGGGTGCGCAGCCAGATGTCGACGGATGATATGAGTGTTGAATTATTGATGTGGGACATGCGCCGCACCATCGATACCTCAGCCTTGCCGCAAGGCCGAACGGTGTTGCAGTTTGAGTTCACAGATCTGAAAAAAGCCTATCGCAACTGGTGGATGATTATTGAAAATAACGAAATTGATCTTTGTGTCGATGATCCTGGCTTTGATGCGGATGTAAGTTTTAACAGCGACCTTAAAACCATGACCGAGCTATGGGTAGGGGATATCAGTCTTGCAAAAGCACAAGCTGGCGGCAGCTTACGTATCAGCGGTGCAACGCGGCTGACGCGCAGTATTTCGAAGTGGATGGTGTTCAGTGCCTTCGCGGGTATTAAGAGTGGGTTGGCTTAGGAATTAACGCAACAGAATATCTTGGTTTATGACAGGAGGGTGATCAATTATCAATTAGGCACTCATGAGTCATTTCATAATCACCATCTTCATTCAGGCTTTCAATCCGCACGGTGAAACCCCATAGGCGGGACAGGTGTTTCAGGGTTTCATCGGTTTGTTCATTCAATGGTCTTCTGTTGTGGGTTTCATAACGCAGGGTCATTGATCTGTCACCACGCATGTCTACGCTGTAGACCTGCAGGTTGGGTTCGCGGCTGCCGAGGTTGTAATGCTCTGACAGGGCGTGGCGTACATGGCGATAGCCTTTGTCGTCGTGTATGGCGGATACCATCAGTGAATTATCATTGTCGTCATCCAGTACAGAAAACAGTTTCATATTTCTGATTACATTGGGTGACAGGTATTGCGAGATGAAGCTTTCATCCTTGAAATTACGCATGGCAAAGTCCAATACCTTCAGCCAGTCTCCGCCGGCAATGTCAGGAAACCACTCTTTGTCTTCTTCGGTTGGTTGCTCACAAATTCTTTTCAGATCCTGAAAGATATTAAAGCCAAGGGTGTATGGATTCAGGCCACTATAAAATTTGCTGTCAAATGGTGGCTGATAAATGACATTGGTGTGTGACTGCAGAAACTCCATCATAAAACCTTCATTCACCAGGCCTTCGTCATACAGCTTGTTGAGTAGGGTGTAATGCCAGAATGTGGCCCAGCCTTCATTCATCACCTGGGTTTGCCGCTGGGGATAAAAATATTGGGCAATCTTTCTCACTATACGGACAATCTCACGTTGCCATGTATCGAGCATGGGGGAATTCTTCTCTATAAAGTAGAGCAGGTTTTCCTGAGGTTCTTCAGGCCAGACTTGGGCCTTTTCCTCTAAGCTGTCCTTGTCTGAGCTTGGTAGGGTTCGCCACAGGTCGTTCACCTGTGATTGAAGGTAATCTTCACGTTCCCTTTGTGTACCTTCTTCACCGTAAAGCGATACCTTTTGCTGACGTTTATATCTATCAACACCAAAGTTCATTAAGGCATGACAAGAATCGATGAGCTGCTCAACTTCATCTGCGCCATAACGTTGCTCACATTTATTGACGTAGTTTCTGGCGAACAGTAAATAATCGACGATTGAGTCGGCGACAGTCCATGATTTGAACAGGTAATTATTCTTGAAAAATGAGTTGTGACCATAGGAGGCATGGGCAATGACCAGCGCCTGCATGGGCATGGTGTTTTCTTCCATCAGGTAGGCTATGCAGGGGTCTGAGTTAATGACTATTTCGTATGCCAGGCCCATATGACCGCGTTTATAGTTTTGTTCGACGCTGAGGAACTGTTTGCCAAATGACCAGTGGTGATAACCGATGGGCATACCGACCGTAGAGTAGGCATCCATCATTTGCTCGGCAGATATAATCTCAATCTGGTTGGGATAGGTATCCAGGCCGAAATCTGCAGCGATTCTGGAAATCTCGCGGTCATAGTCGAGCAGCAGGTCGAAGGTCCATTCCGAGGTTTCTGAAATATATTTGCTCATGAGGCATTCTTTTCAAAAAGTTTTTTAAAGACAGGATATATCTCTGAAATTTCTGTCAGCTTTTGCATGGCGAAGTTTGGGCATGCTGCCGAGACATTTTCATACTCGGCCCATAGGTTGCCGATAGGGGTGTCTTCGTTGATTTCGATGTAGGCATAGTATTGCAGGAACGGCATGATCGAATTGACCAGCAGGTCTCGACATACGGGCGAATCATCAGTCCAGTTGTCACCATCAGAGGCCTGGGCGGCATAGAGATTCCACTCTGAGGTAGGGTAACGCTCCTGAATGATGTCGCGCATCAGTTTCAGCGCACTGGAGACAACCGTCCCGCCAGTTTCACGTGAGTAAAAGAATTCCTCTTCATCAACCTCTTTGGCGATGGTGTGATGGCGGATAAAGACTAATTCAATATGTTCATATGAACGGGTCAAAAACAGGTAGAGCAGGGTGAAGAAGCGCTTGGCCACGTCTTTTTCAAATTCGCCCATCGAGCCTGACACGTCCATAAGACAGAACATAACGGCCTGGGTAGTTGGCACAGGTTCGTCGATGCGGTTGTTGAAGCGCAAGTCAAAGGTATCTATGTATGGAATCTTTTTTATTTTCGCCCTTAGTTCGGCGATTTCAGCTTCCAGGCGGCTTATTAGAACCTTGTCTGGTGTGGCAGATGATTGCTCTTTTAGCAGCTCTTCTTCAAGCGGTTTGATCTGTTTACGGTATGGGCCAGATAGGGCAATACGTCTCGCCAGAGAGCCTTTCATTGATCGGATAACATTGATGTTTGATGGTGTGCCTGAGGTGGTATAACCGGCACGCACCTTCTTGAACTGAATTTCTTTGGCTAGCTGAGTTTTTATCATATTGGGTAATTCAAGATCTTCAAAGAAAAGATCCATGAACTCTTCCCGCGACAGGGTGAAGCTAAACTCGTCCTCACCTTCGCCTGAATCGCTGGCCTGTTTGCCACCCTGGCCAGCACCACCTTTGGGGCGGGGGATGGAATCGCCGCTAGTAAACTCTTTGTTGCCTGGGTAAACACCGTCCTTCACACCACCCTGGCCGGTGCCAAAAGTGGGTTCAGAGATGTCTTTTGATGGGATGTTGACACTTTCGCCGTGTTCCATATCAGCGATGCTGCGCTTGGCAACGGCATCTACAACGGCCTTTTTCAGGTGCTTTTTATAACGCCGAATAAACTTCTGGCGATTAACCGCACTTTTATTTTTACCGTTTACACGACGGTCTATTATCTGGCTCACTGCCCATCACCTTATAGTGTTGTGTATGGCACTGGATACGGCACGTCAATTATGACGATTTCCGTGTTCTTAGATGCCATTCACACAGCAACCTTACCTGCTTAGGTGTGTAGCCTTTTGAGACCATGCGATCGACAAACTCCTTGTGTTTCTGCTGATCCTCAGTTGAAGATTTGGCACTAAATGAAATGACCGGCAGAATGTCTTCGGTGGTGGAAAACATCTTCTTCTCAATCACGCCACGAATCTTTTCATAGCTGGTCCAAAGCGGATTTTTACCTTCATTGTTGGCGCGAGCCCGCAAGGTGAAGTTGACAATCTCGTTTCTGAAATCCTTGGGATTGCTAATGCCTGCAGGTTTCTCAATCTTTTCCAACTCATCATTGAGTGCGGCACGGTCAAGCATTTCACCGGTATCAGGGTCTCTGAATTCGGAATCCTGAATCCAGTAATCGGCATAGGTGACGTAGCGATCGAATACGTTCTGACCGTATTCGCTGTATGACTCGAGATAAGCGGTCTGCAGTTCCTTGGTAATGAACTCTGAATAATTGGTGGCGAGATAACCTTTGAGGAAGCCGATGTATTTATCTCTGATTTCAGGTGAGTACTGCTCCTGTTCGACCTGTTGCTCAAGGATGTAGAGCAAGTGCACAGGGTTGGCCGCTATCTCGGTGTGGTCATAGTTAAAGACCTTTGACAGTATCTTGAATGCAAAGCGGGTAGACAGCCCGGTCATGCCTTCGTCGGGACCGGCAGTGTCTTTATATTCCTGTATAGACTTGGCTTTCGGGTCTATATCCTTCAAATTCTCACCATCATAGATACGCATTTTTGAGAACAGACTGGAGTTCTCTGGTTCTATCAGGCGAGTAAGGACAGCAAACTGGGCCATCATCTGCAGTGTGTCAGGTGCGCATGGTGCTGCTTTCAGCGAGCTTTCTCTGAGCAGTTTTTCATATATCTTTACTTCTTCTGAAACACGCAAACAGTAAGGAACCTTGACGATATAGATTCGATCAAGAAAGGCCTCGTTGTTTTTGTTGTTCTTGAATGACACCCATTCTGATTCGTTAGAGTGGGCAAGAATAACGCCGTTGAATGGGATGGCAGCAAAACCCTCCGTACCCTTGTAGTTACATTCCTGGGTGGCGGTGAGTAGTGGGTGTAATACCTTGATAGGTGCCTTGAACATTTCCACGAACTCAAGCATGCCCTGATTGGCCTGACACAGCCCGCCTGAAAAGCTATAGGCGTCTGGGTCATCCTGAGAGTATTGCTCCAGCATTCTGATATCAACCTTACCTACCAGCGCTGAAATGTCCTGGTTGTTTTCATCACCAGGTTCGGTTTTGGCAATACCAATCTGTTGCAATACCGATGGGTTTAATTTTACGACCCTGAATTTTGACAGGTCACCATTGTGTTCATGCAGGCGCTTAACTGCCCAGGGTGACATGATGCCTGGTAAATAACGACGTTCTATGCCGTAGTCTTCTTCGAGAATCTTGCCATCTTCATCCGGTGAAAACAGTCCCAGTGGTGATTCATTAACCGGTGAACCCTTGATAGCGTAGAAGGGTCTTTTTTCCATCAGTGATTTTAATTTCTCTGCCAGCGATGACTTGCCGCCACCGACGGGGCCAAGCAGATAGAGAATCTGTTTCTTTTCTTCCAGGCCTTGAGCCGCATGTTTGTAGAAAGAAACGATTTTTTCAATGGTCTCCTCCATGCCATAAAACTCTTTGAAGGCGGGGTAGATCTTGATGACCTTGTTGGAGAATATTCGGCTGAGTCTAGGGTCGCCTTTGGTATCAACGAGCTCAGGTTCGCCGATTGCCAGCAGCATGCGTTCCGCCGCAGTCGCATAGACAGACGGATCAGATTTGCACAGATCCAGGTACTCCTGGAGACTCATCTCATCCTCTTTGGCTTCCTCGTATCGATCTTGAAACTGATTGAAGATACTCATGGCCGATCACCTCGTTATGTTGAACTGTCCTTAAAGCTATAGTTCCTTGCTGCACTTTATGACAACTCTCGGCAGAAATTAACAGGCTTAGCTTTCCAGGAATACATATGGACGGGGAAAACATTCCGTACATTAAAATCAATGTACGGCAGAGAGCAATCACAGTATTTTCAAAGATCTATATTATTTATCGGCACACTTAACTTAAGTCGTTAGCTATTATTTTTTAAATAACAGCCTGCCGTCATAGTAATAGAGTTCAATTTTATTGAATGATTCATGAAATATTTATGATCTATTTGTTCTTATGCCGTTTTGATCCTGCAATTCTTGCAATAGAGCCGGCGAGTCTGGTTAACCGGTTTCAATAGTTTGTCTTGCGCCAACATACGCCACCGATAAATCTGCCTGCCCAGTTTTTTGTGCACACAGGGGTAATAGCTGCATTAAATTAGTGCAAAACGCTGATCTTGGCTCTGCCTGTATCACTGATGGTTAATATATCTCATTGTTTATAAATATATATTTTAATAATTATGAAATTGGAATGGTATTTGCGAAGAGTTTATACAGACAAAGAAATAAAGCAAAAAGCGGAGTGGCAGTTTAACTATGAATGCAAGACTAATGTTGGTCTATCAATCCAAGCAACGGCAGCAGCTTTTGCTGCAGGCGGTAGAAGAGAGTGACTACGAGATAGCGGCCTGTGCTGCATTGGATGCTGATTTGCAACAGACGCTACAGGCGGGTCTGGCAGACGTCATCATCTTTTATGTTGATGAGCCTGACCAGAAGTTGTTGGCGCGGACGCATAGTCTGAATCAGCTGCATGCTATCCCTATCGTCATGTTTGCTGAGTCGGGTGACAAAGAAACAATTATTGAAGCGGTCAATGCCGGTGTGACCTCTTATGTCGTCGACGGCCTGTTGCCTAAACGTCTGCAGCCAATCGTTGAAGCGGCCATGGCACGGTTTAAGGTCTTTCAGTCACTACGCCAGGAATTGAATGAGACCAAGTGCAAACTGGAAGATCGCAAACACATAGACAAGGCCAAGGGCATTCTGATGCAGCAAAAAACTATCAGTGAAGACCAGGCCTATCAGGCCCTGCGTAAACTGGCCATGGATAGAAACATCAAGCTTGGTGAGGCGGCCTGTAATGTCATTGCCATGGCTGAGCTATTCAACTAAAGACAGAGTTGCCCAACTTGTGTGCGATGGTCTGCACATTGATAGTGCGAGCAGTTTTCGGTGCTGCACTTTTAGCGCACGTTATCTTGTTTATGAAGCATGGTGATAGTCCTATTTGGGGGTAAATCTCATAAAAACAAGTGCTTGTAAAATGTGGTACAGGATTTGCAATCATAAATGAACAATGAATCTGTTGGCCAATGGCGGCCACAGAGAATTTAAAAAAATCAGGGTTTTGGATAATGGCGTCCACTCGTATTGCGACTCAATAGTCGCAAGCGTGTGGGCGCTTTTTTTTGCGTTAACTTTAGAAGAAGGAAGTGGAAAAGATGAAACAAGCTGTAAATATATTTCAAAAAAGACTCACACCAGCATTGTTGGTGGCATCAGTATTGGCAGGCACAAATATCTCGGTGGCCAGTGCTGCAAGCCTGACTGAGGCAGTGTCAGCGGGTAAGGCGGGTGTGGATCTGCGCTACCGTTATGAAACTGTTGATCAAACTGGCAATACTGAAACGGCCTCTGCATCGACCCTGCGTACCCGACTCAACTATGCCACTGGCGACTACGATGATTTCAGTGCTTTTATCGAATTTGATGATGTGACTGCCTTTGGTGATATTAAATATAACGACGCGACGGGCCTGGCCACGGCACAAACCAAATATCCAGTTATTGCCGATCCTGAAGGCACCGAGGTAAATCAAGCCAAGCTTATCTATAAGGGGATGGAGGAGACAACCGTAACACTGGGTCGTCAGCGAGTGATTCTTGATAATGCCCGTTTTGTTGGCAACGTTGGCTGGCGTCAGAATGAACAGACCTATGATGGTCTGACTGTTGCCAATACTTCACTGGCAGATACCAGCATTGTTTATGGCTATGTCAGCAATGTGAATCGTATTTTTGGAGAAGCCTCTAGCAAGGGTGATATTGATACCAAAACCCATCTGCTGAATGTCTCTTACAGTGGTTTAAAGGCCGGTAAGGTCACGGGTTATGGCTACCTGCTTGATTTGATTGATAGCCCGGCAGCTTCCAGTTCAACATTGGGCCTGCGTTTTGCCGGTGGCACTGATGTAAGTGAAACTGTGAAGGCACTCTATACCGTTGAGTTCGCAACACAGTCGGATTACAAACAAGGTGCGGCAACGATTGATGCTGATTACAGTCTGATTGAGGTTGGTGCCAAGGCGAGTGGTATTACTGCCAAGCTGGGTGTTGAAACCCTGAGTGGTGATGGCACATATGCTTTCAGCACACCACTGGCAACAGCGCATGCCTTTAATGGTTGGGCCGATAAGTTTCTGGCTACGCCTGCCGGTGGTTTAGTTGATACCTATGTCAAAGTTGCAGGCAAAGTCTCAGGAGTAAAACTAGTGGGTGTTTATCATGATTATGCCTCTGACACCGGTAGTACAGACTACGGCACAGAGCTGGATCTGTTGGCAGCCAAGAAGATTGGCAACTATACCGTGTTAGCTAAATACGCCAGTTACTCGGCCGACAGCTTTGCCACTGATACCGACAAACTGTGGTTGATGGGACAGGCTAAATTCTAAACCGCTTGAACTAAACAACAGGGGCCGCTAGTGAGGCCTCATGTTATGCACAAGGCTAAGCAGATAGTGTGCATGATTATGAGGCAAACCCTGGCGGCCCCTTTTTTTGTGCGCGAATTTAGTGCTTTGTAGCTGCGTTATAGCAGTGCGTGACTTTAAGATAGTGTTAAAAACTGCTCATTAAATAATGACTTATCATCATATTTCGGTTTCTGGCACAGCTGTTGCAATAGTCTATTCAAGACAAAGCCCAACGTAGGGCAGACTAAACAAAACAACGGTTCGGTGCCAACGGTGGTTACCAACGGGGAACAAGAATTAACAGTCACGGCCAGTGTAGGCCCTGAACAGGACAACGGCGTCCATCTGCAACACACACTAATAAGTGTGTCTGCGGGTGGACGTTTTTTTTTGACTATTAAACACAAATGGAGTGAAGCAATCATGTTAAAGAAACAAACAGAGATGAACCCGACGCGCCGAGGTTTTATGAAAAAGGCATCGGCTGCCGTGCTGTCAGCCATGATGGTGATGGGTGGTTCTGTCATCTTGCCAAATAGTGCAGCCTATGCGGCTGGAGATCTGGAAAAGGAAGATCTAAAAATCGGTTTTATCAAACTGACTGACATGGCGCCCCTGGCAATTGCCTATGAAAAAGGCTTCTTCGAAGATGAAGGTCTGTATGTAACGCTCGAAGCCCAGGCCAACTGGAAGGTG
>CBFCYE010000064.1:0-8182 GCA_965602225.1 uncultured Gammaproteobacteria bacterium
TTTTGTCATGACCTCTGGTCTCTCACTCCAAAAATACGGCCCGTCCTGGCGGGCGCCATGATATCACTAATATCAATCACTTAAAGAAAGTACTGATTATTCCCTGAGAGGAATATGGGGATAGTTAACGCTGATTCAAGGCACAACCCAATAATTTTGCCGTGACATCAACAATCGGGATAACACGCTCATAGGCCATGCGGGTTGGGCCAATCACACCCAGCACCCCGAGGCACTGACCATCAACCTCATACGGAGCCGTCACCACACTGCACTCATCCAGCACCTGATAGCCAGATTCCTCGCCAATAAACAGCTTCACCCCCTTGGACTGCATGCTGCTATCCAATAAATAGAGAATGTCCTGCTTGGCATTAAAGGCCTCGAACAACTGCCGCAAGCGATCCACGTGCGACAAGCCGGAACAGCCCATCAGATTGGTCTGCCCCGCCATTACATAATCACCCTTACCCTCGCCGGCCGACTCAAACACCTTGCCCGCCATCTCGATGGCCGACTGCATCAGCGTGTCCATATCCGCCTTGGCCTCACGCATCTCCCGCAACAGGGCTTCACGCACCGCCGCCAAGCCCTTGCCGGCAAAAGCTGAATTAAGATAATTGGCAATCTTTTCCAGTTCAGGTTTAGCGTATTCACGCTCCGTATGGATGACAATATTGCGCACATCAGACGGGCTAATCACCAGAATCGCCAACACCCGCTTTTCCGACAAAGGCATGAACTCAATATGCTGCAAGGCCAAACCAATCTGATTTGGCACCATCACCACCCCGGCCAGATGACTCACCTCAGACAACAGCCCCGAGGCACGACTGATCAAGGCATCGGTATTTTGTTCAGAGGCACCGATCAATTCCCGCTCAATCCGCCTGACCTCACCAGCCCGCAACGGATTCACCTTCAACAAGCTGTCGACAAAAATACGATAACCCTTGGCCGTGGGAATACGCCCAGATGAGGTGTGCGGCGAAACAATCAGGCCAAGATCCTCCAGATCAGCCATCACATTACGTACCGTAGCCGGACTGACATCCAGCCGCGAATCCGAGGCCAGACTGCGCGACCCCACCGGCTGCCCCTGCTGGATATAGGTTTCGATCAAGCTTCTAAGCAGATGCTGAGAGCGCTCGTTAAGGTCATCAATTACCATTATGGATATGTATAAACTAAGGTAAGATTCAAATTCAAAAGGGATTGCCCTGACTGGCTGCAAGCAGACCATCGAGCAGCAAAAAAGCTACCAACTGTCCCCAGCACTGTCAAGGCAATTCCAATAAATACTAATATGGATAAATCATCTCAATTATCATAGAGTTGCCCCTATGAAAACAGAATTCAAAACAATTGGCATTATCAGCAAATTCAGCGACCTGAGCATTGGTGGCACCATCACCACGCTGATCAACTTCCTGATGAGCCGAGATATCAAAGTCATTCTCAGCGAGAGCGCCGCCAAGACCCTGCCACCATCTGAATTGGAAACCGTCGACTTTGAACAGCTTGGACAGCGCTGCGACCTCGCCATCGTCGTCGGCGGCGACGGCACCATCCTCCACTCAGCCCGCGCCCTGGCCGACTACGACATCCCTCTGGTAGGCATCAACCTCGGTCGACTTGGCTTTCTGGCAGACATCTCACCCGATGACATGATGGAAAAACTGGGTGAAATTCTCGACGGCGACTACCACGAAGAAAAACGCTTCCTACTGGTCTCGCGCGTCGAACGAGACGGCAAGATTATTGACGAGGGCTACGCCTTCAACGACGTGGTGATCCACAAGTGGAACTCGGTGCGCATGATTGAGTTCGAAACCTTCATCGACGGCCTGCTGGTTAATGGCCAGCGTTCCGACGGCATGATTGTCTCTACCCCAACCGGCTCCACTGCCTACGCTTTATCCGGCGGCGGTCCGATTCTGCACCCCAGCATGAACGCCATCATCCTGGTACCGATCTGCCCCCACACCCTCAGCAATCGCCCGCTGGTAATCGATGCCGACAGTGAAATTGAGCTAGTGGTCAAACCTGGCAGCCAACCCCATGTCCGCATCACCCTGGATGGCCAGGACAACTTCGCAATTCTCGACGAGGATCGCATTATCATCCGCAAAAAGGACAAGCCGATTCGCCTGATCCATCCGGCCGGTCACGACCATTACCAACTGCTGCGTGCCAAGATGGGCTGGGGCTAATAACAGTTAGAAACACCCTATGCTAAATCAAATCTATATCCGCAACTTCGCCATCATCGAACTGCTTGAACTCGACCTGAAAACAGGCATGTCGGTGATGACCGGCGAAACCGGCGCCGGCAAGTCCATCCTCGTCGATGCCCTCGGGCTGGTACTGGGTGACCGGGCCGACAGTGAAGTGGTGCGCCACGGTGCCGAACGGGCTGAGATTTGCGCCCATTTCGACACCGAAAAACTCACAACAGTGCAGACCTGGCTTAAGGATCACGACCTCGACGCCGCCGACGAATGCGTCTTGCGCCGCATCATCTCCGCCGAGGGCCGTTCACGCGGTTACATCAACGGCAGCCCGGCCCCTTTGCAACTAATGAAAGAACTGGGCGAGATGCTGGTAAACATCCACGGCCAGCATCAACACCAGTCGCTGCTCAAACCTGATGTGCAACGTCACCTGCTGGACGACTACGCCGGCAACAAACAACTGGCCACAGAGGTTCAAACAATTTTTCAGGACTGGAAACAGACAAACCAGCAATTAGAAACCCTGCGCCAAAATGCCCGTGAAAAAGATGCCCGACTTGAACTGCTGCGCTTTCACACCCAAGAGTTAGAGGCGTTGGCGCTGGGCGACAACGAACTGCAACAGCTGGACGTAGAACAACGCCGCCTCGCCA
This sequence comes from uncultured Gammaproteobacteria bacterium, assembly GCA_965602225.1. Classification (GTDB taxonomy): domain Bacteria; phylum Pseudomonadota; class Gammaproteobacteria; order Tenderiales; family Tenderiaceae; genus Tenderia. Next base: position 2,888 of record CBFCYE010000064.1, read on the forward strand.
ATGGCGGCAATCTGTTGCAACAGTGCAGCGCCGCGCTGGAAGGCCTGTATGAAAACGACCACGGCAGCGCCCTCAGTCTGATCAACCAACACATAGCTAGCTTGGAACCACTACGCCAGCTCGAACCACAACTGGCCAGCATCTGCGACATGCTCAACGAGGCCAGCATCCAGATACAAGAAGGCTGCAATGAACTGCGTCACTATGTTGACCGCCTCGAACTTGATCCCGAACGACTCAATCAGGTCGAACAACGCCTCACCAGCATCCACGATATGGCACGCAAACACCACGTCAAGCCCGAGGCCCTGCCCGAACTGCTGAACAGTTTCACTGACGAGCTACAGCAACTGGAAAACGTCGACATCGAACTAGAGAGTCTGGAACAAAAGATTGAACAACTGACACAACAGTTTGCCGACACGGCCGCCAAATTAAGCCAAAAGCGCAGCAAGGCCGCCAGCAAACTGGCCAAACAGGTCACCGGCATTATTCAGCAACTAGGCATGCCGGCAGGCAAATTCAGCATCGGCCTAATGGCCAGAGAAACCGCCACACCCCATCGTCATGGATTGGAAAACATCAGCTTTGAGGTGGCCGCCAACCCTGGCCAACCGGCCAAACCCTTATCCAAGGTAGCCTCAGGCGGCGAGCTGTCACGCATCTCACTGGCAATAGAAGTGCTGCTCTGCAACAGCCAGCAGATCCCAACCCTAATCTTCGATGAGGTAGACACCGGCATCGGTGGCGCCGTAGCCGAGACCGTTGGCCGCCAGCTGCGCAACCTGGGCGAAAGCCATCAAGTGCTCTGTGTTACCCACTTACCCCAAGTGGCAGCGCTGGGCCATCAGCACTTTCAGGTCAGCAAACAGACCAACAAAAAATCGACCCAGACCAATATTATCGAACTGTCAGAAACTGCCCGTCAGGATGAGATCGCCCGTATGCTTGGCGGTGTAGAAATCACCAGCCAGACCCGCGCCCATGCCGAAGAGATGATTAACCGCGCTGAATTGGCTTAGCTGGTAGCCCGGATAGTTACAGGTTATTTTTCTTTTTTCTGGCAGTCAGAACAGACGCCGTAGATATACAAACTGTGATCGGTAATCTTGTAGCCCGCCTTTTCGGCAATGGCCTTTTGTCGCTCTTCAATGGTGTCATCCATAAACTCATCCACCCGGCCACACTTAACGCAAAGCATATGATCATGGTGTTCGCCATGGTCCAATTCAAACACCGAATGACCACTCTCAAAATGGTGACGCGCCACCAGACCAGCCTGTTCAAACTGGGTTAGAACGCGATAAACAGTCGCCAGACCAATATCTTCATTGCTATCGAGCAGATGTTTATAGACGTCCTCAGCCCCCATGTGTTGATCCTGATTGGTTTCCAGGATTTCCAGAATCTTGAGCCGAGGCACAGTTGCCTTGAGACCTGCATTTTTTAATTCTTGTTGTGACAAGCTAAAACTCCTTAACGCTCAGTCGCAATGGCAGCCAAATCTCGTATGGTGTAAGATTCCGGCCTCTGATAATTTCAAATAATAGTTGATCAAATCGCTAATGCAAAAGCTTCTCATTTCTATATCGCTTTGCGCAAGCCTTCTTTTAGGTTGCAGCCCGCATAAACTCGACATCCAACAAGGCAATATGATTACGCCTGAGATGCTGGAAAAACTCAAAGTTGGAATGACCACAAATCAGGCCAGGTTTGTGCTCGGCTCACCGCAGCTGACCGACCCTTTTCACCCGAATCGTTGGGACTATCTTTATAGTCTGCGTGAAGATGGCGTTGAAACAGCGCGTAAACACCTGATTCTCTATTTTGAGAATGACACCCTCAGCAAGATCGAAGAAGCCGCGAGCAGCTTGCCAAACTAAATATCGCCGCCACCCTTTTTCATCTTCTTACCTTCTTCCGCACGCTTGCGGCGCACCTCTTTCGGATCGGCAATCAGCTTGCGATAGATCTCAATGCGGTCGCGCTGGCGCAGAGTATTAGCAAGTTTGGTCAGCTTGCCAAACACACCAACCTTGTTGACCGTCAAATCAATCTCTGGAAATTTTTCCATAATCCCTGAGAGTTTGATGATCTCTTCAACCGTCGCAGCAGCAGGCACATCCACTTCCAAAATCAGCTGATTATCAGGGCGGGCAAAAGCCACCTCGACCTTAATCTTATTATCGCTCACCATAAACCTCAGTCGCTCGTTTACAAAAGGCATCAACAAGTGAATTGGCGATTTGATTAAACACCGGCCCCACTGTCAGGCTAAGTATTTTACTGGAAAACTCAAATTCCATTAACAGGGATATCTTGCAGGCGGTTTCATCCAATACATCAAAACGCCAAAAGCCTTCCAGATGATGGAACGGCCCCTCTTCCAGACGCATCTCAATCATCTTGTTTTTTTGCACCCTATTACAGGTGGTAAAGGCCTTTTCGATACCCGCCTTACTCAGCTCCAATGAGCCGCGCACAACATCCTCGTCACGACTTAGAACCCGGCTGGATTTACACCACGGTAAAAAACTCTGATAGGCATCAATGTCATCCACAAGGGCATACATTTCAGCCGCCGAATATGGCACCAGCGCACTACGGTTAATATTAGCCATTAAAACCTACCTACAACTTAGTCACGTTCAAGCAATTCACGCTCAAAATCGCCATTGCGCAACTTCTGCATATACACATCCAGTGCCGCACGCACCTTACCCTGTAAAAAATACAAACCAATAAGATTGGGAAAGGCCATCGACAAAATCATCAAATCACTGAAATCGAGAATATTGGAAGCACTGGTGATCGATCCCAGGAAGACCACGATCACAAACATAACCCTAAACGCCATTGCCGACTGCTCACCAAACAGATAAGACCAGCAACGCTCACCGTAATAAGACCACGAAATCATGGTGCTAAAGGCAAACAACACCACCGCCAGCGTCAGAACCAAAGGAAACCAGGAGATCACCGTGCCAAAAGCGGCACTGGTCAACGCGGCGCCCTGCTTACTGGCCACCAGGTCAGCGGTCTCGGGGCTGTTATAAACACCGGTGATGATAATCACCAGCGCCGTCATGGTGCAGACCACAATCGTATCGATGAAAGGTTCCAGCAAGGCAACAATGCCCTCACGTACAGGATATTTGGTACGCGCGGTTGAGTGAGCAATCGCCGCAGAGCCAATGCCAGCCTCACTAGAAAAAGCCGCCCGTTGGAAACCAACCACCAACACACCGATAATGCCGCCCAGGCCAGCTTCAGGGGTAAAGGCACCGGCAACAATCTGAACCAACATCTCTGGCACCATAGAAACATTACTCAAGATAATCCACAGACAAGCCAGGACATAAATGCCGCACATGGACGGCACAATTGCCTGAGTGACGTGAGCGATACGTTTAATACCGCCGATGATCACCAACGCAACCATCACCGCCATAACCAAGCCATAAATCCACGGGCTGTCAGCAATCCCAGGAACACTCTGCTTTACCGCAGACAGCGACTGACTCACCTGAAAGGCATTGCCAGCCCCAAGTGAACCGCCAATACACAACACACAAAACAGCACCGCCAACACCTTGCCAGTCTTGGTCCAACCCACATCGGCCAAACCACGGCTGAGGTATTCCATCGCCCCACCCATCACATGACCATCGGGACGCACCTGGCGATACATCTGCCCCAGGGTACATTCGGTAAACTTAGCCACCATGCCGAAGAAACCGGCCACGATCATCCAAAAGGTTGCCCCCGGCCCACCAATACTGATCGCAATCGCCACCCCAGCGATATTGCCCAAGCCAACCGTGGCAGAAAGCGCCGTCGACAACGCCTGAAAGTGAGTGGTTTCACCTATATCCTTCGGATCATCATACTTACCGCGCACACACTTAATGGCATGGCCAAAGGCACGGAGATTGATAAAGCCCATACGAAAGGTGAAATAGACCGCCCCAACCGCTAACCAGGCCACCGCAAACGGCAGCGTCACACCATCAATAAAACCCAATACATCAAAAAAGGTCACCGCATAGAAATAACCCACCAAGACACCAAACAGCTGGTCGATGGATTCGCCAAAACCAACAGCCTCTTCCGCGGCAAACACCGTCGGCGCCAGTAGAGTCATCATCAATCCCAGCACCAATGTCGCCAGTCGCGTCTTTACCTGCATTCCCTGCTACTCCCTCATCTGATTAGCCAAGCCCAATCAAATCTAGTTAAATTAAATAGATAGCGAATTTTACGCTGAATCGATAAAGATTGCGATTTAAGCTAAAAAACCTTCGTAAACGATAAGACTTAGCTATAATTGCGCGCTATGGCTACGAAATCCAAAAAACCAAGCGGCACCATCGTCCTCAATAAAAAAGCCAAACATGACTTTTATATCGAAGACAAATACGAAGCGGGCATTTCCTTGCAAGGCTGGGAAGTCAAAAGCCTGCGCGCTGGTCGAGTACAAATGCGCGACAGCCATGTCTTTCTCAAAAACGGTGAGGCGTTTATGACCAACACCCTGATCACACCGCTGCCAACCGCATCAACCCACATCCATCCGGATCAGAACCGCATCCGTAAACTGCTGCTCAACCGGCGCGAACTAGACCAGCTGGCCGGTGCCGTCGAACGCCAGGGCTACACCATAGTCCCCATCGCCATGTACTGGAAAGATAACCGCGTCAAAGTTGAGATTGGTCTGGCCAAGGGCAAACAAGAACACGACAAACGCGCCACCCTAAAAGATAAAGACTGGGCACGCGAAAAACAGCGCATCCTGAAACGGGGTTAAGTCACGTCTAAACAAGGCATAAAAGCCTTTCACTCCAAATAGCAGTAATCGACGTAAATCAAAAACCTAACGCTAGCAGGGAACTTACAACTCCTATAGAATGTCTCACTTACAGTTACCAAGGGGGCGATCTGGATTCGACGTGGATTGCGAAACCCAAGGTGCATGCCGAGGTGCAGGATACCTCGTAAATCCATCTGCAAACTTTATAGTTGCCAACGAAGACAACTACGCACTCGCTGCTTAATACCCAGTAGGGTGCCCCCGGCCCAATGTGTGCTTGTGCGCTTGGATCACCGGGGTCGACTCACATAAGATCGCGATGAAGCACGTTTGGGGCGGATTCGTTAAACTCTAACCAAACTCGTTATTGGTTTTCCCTGCCCGTCGGGTTGCCCGTAACTAAATTAATAGACTGGGATAAGCATGTAGAGCCGAAGGCAGAGGATTTGCGGACGCGGGTTCAATTCCCGCCGCCTCCACCAATT
>CBFCYE010000065.1:0-7529 GCA_965602225.1 uncultured Gammaproteobacteria bacterium
GCAATGCTTGAATATGCATCAGTGTTGCTGCCAATTGCACCATTTACCGAAACTTCGGGCACATTTGTCAATGTCGAAGGGAAATGGCAGAGCTTCACTGGCAGTGTTAAGCCTTTGGCTGAAACACGTCCGGCATGGAAGGTACTGCGAGTAATGGGTAATCTGTTTAATTTGGTTGGCTTCGAATACGAGTCTTCTGAAGAAGTGCGCAATGAATTGCAAGCCCTGGTGGATAACGCCAGCGAACATAACTCCGCACCACATTTTGCAGCATCATTGACCGTTGCCAGTGACAAGCTGGTACGTGTTGCCGATAGTGCAATCTATTCAATAGATGCAACAGTACGACGTGCCGAGTCTTTGCAAAAGACACCTCAGGCAAAAGCTTCGGCTGCCGCAAGAATCAATTCAACTACAGCCAAGGCATTAGGCCTGTCTGATGCAGTAAACGTTGAAGTAAAACAAGGCGACAACAGCTGTGTCGTGGCATTGAAAATCGATGATCGTGCTGCGGATGGAACGGTTTGGTTGTCAGCTGGCACCAATGAAGTTGCCGGTTTTGGCTGTGATGGGGCAGAAATCGCCCTCAAACCAGTATAGAGAGTGAAGCGAGATAGATAAGAATGATTGAAGCTGCACTGACAATTTGGAATGCGATTCCCGAACTGCTGCAGATCGCAATTAAGGTCGTTGCCATCGTGGTGCCGATCATGCTTTCGGTTGCCTATTTGACCTTGGCTGAGCGTAAGGTGATTGGTTATATTCAGGTACGTATTGGGCCTAATCGCGTTGGTCCACGTGGATTATTGCAACCGATCGCTGATGGCCTGAAACTGGCCTTGAAAGAGATTATCATTCCAACCAATGCCAACCGCTTTCTGTTTTTGCTTGGTCCGATTGTTACCTTGGCGCCTGCATTGGTTGCATGGGCGGTTATACCTTTCGACGAAGGCATGGTATTAGCCAATATTGATGCTGGGCTGCTTTATATCTTGGCCATGACCTCTGTTGGGGTATACGGTGTCATCATCGCCGGTTGGGCTTCCAACTCAAAATACGCTTTTCTCGGTGCATTGCGCTCATCAGCACAGGTGGTTTCCTACGAGATCGCGATGGGTTTTGCTCTGGTGGTGGTTTTGATGGCGGCGGGTAGTTTGAACCTGCAAGAGATTGTGCTGGCACAGAAGGGTGGCCTGGGAATGCTGGACTGGTTCTGGTTGCCATTGCTGCCAATGTTTGTGGTCTATTTTATCTCCGGTGTCGCTGAGACAAACCGTGCACCATTTGATGTGGCTGAGGGTGAGTCTGAGATTGTTGCCGGTTTCCATGTTGAATACTCGGGTATGACCTTTGCCGTGTTCTTCCTGGCTGAATACGCCAACATGATCCTGATTTCAGTACTGACAGCGATCATGTTTTTGGGCGGTTGGTTATCTCCTTTCGCAGGCACCGTACTTGAGCCTGTATTGGCATGGGTTCCCGGTATTGTCTGGTTATTGGCCAAAACAGCATTTTTGTTATTCCTGTTTTTGTGGTTTCGGGCGACCTTTCCCCGTTACCGTTATGACCAGATCATGCGTCTGGGGTGGAAGATTTTTATTCCGGTGACAATCGTCTGGATCTTGGTGGTCGGTTGTTTGGTACTCGGCAATGTGCCTCCATGGTTCGACTAAGGGGGAGCAGATATGAATGCAATGAATCATTACGTTAAAAGTTTTCTGCTGTGGGAATTGTTCAAAGGTCTGGCGCTGACGGGAAAATACCTGTTTGCCAGAAAGATCACTGTTCAATATCCAGAAGAAAAGACGCCTCAGTCAGGTAGATTTCGTGGTCTACATGCATTGCGTCGCTATGAAAATGGCGAGGAACGCTGCATCGGTTGTAAGTTGTGTGAAGCGACTTGTCCTGCGGTCGCGATCACGATTGAGTCTGATCAGCGTGACGATGGCAGTCGTCGTACCACGCGTTATGACATCGATTTGTTTAAGTGTATTTATTGCGGTTTTTGTGAAGAAGCCTGTCCGGTAGATGCCATTGTTGAAACCCGCGAATTCGAATATCACTTTGAAAAGCGCGGTGAAAACATTATGACCAAGGAAAAGTTGCTGAAAGTCGGTGATCGCCTGGAAAAACAGATTGCCTTTGATCGCGGTCAAGATGCACCATTCCGCTAATAAATAGGTGTAAAGAATAAGCTATGGAAACTTTGATTTTTTACATATTTTCGGCCATTTTGATTGCCTCTGCATTGGCTGTAATCACTGTGCGCAACCCTGTTCACGCAGTGTTGTTTCTGGTGTTGACCTTCTTCACCTGTGCTGCAATCTGGCTGATGATGGAAGCTGAATTCCTGGCCATCACTCTGGTGTTGGTCTATGTCGGTGCAGTAATGGTGTTATTCCTGTTTGTAGTGATGATGTTGGATATCAATATTTCAGTGCTGCGTGAAGGCTTTGTCAAAAATGCCTACGTCGGTATTCCAGTTGCACTGATTGTTGTGTTTGAACTGATTGCCGTGGTTGGTGGTGAGCGTTTTGGTCTTGATCAGGTGCCTGCTCCAGTGGCTCACGCTGCGGACTACAGTAATACCAAAGAACTTGGGCGCGTTCTTTACACCGAATATGTTTATGCCTTTGAGTTGGCCGCAGTGGTACTGGTGGTGGCTATTATTGCCGCGATTACCCTAACTCTGCGTCGCCGACCCGACAGTAAATACCAGGATCCTGCTGCGCAGGTTAGAGTTCGCCGCGATGATCGTCTTCGTATTGTGAAGATGGCGGCTGAGAAGAAAAACAAGGCAAGCGAATAAAGCCTTAGGGTTTTAAAAGAGAGAAAAATGATAGCACTGTCTGATTTTCTAATTTTAGGTGCCGTACTGTTTTGTATCAGTGTGGCTGGCATCTTCATTAACAGAAAGAACGTGATTGTTCTGTTGATGGCGATTGAGTTGATGCTGTTGGCCGTCAATATGAACTTTATTGCCTTTTCTTATTTTATGAATGATCTGGCTGGCCAGGTATTCGTGTTCTTTATTTTGACTGTTGCTGCTGCAGAAGCGGCGATCGGCCTGGCGATTCTAGTGGTTTGGTTCCGTAATCGTCGGACGATTAATGTTGAAAATCTCGATACGTTGAAGGGGTAGGGTAGAACACATGGAAAACGTCTATCTCGGCATTATTCTGGCTCCACTGATCGGTTCGATCATTGCTGGGCTATTTGGAAAACAAGTTGGTCGCGCTGGTGCCCATTGGGTCACTAATATAGGTGTTGCGATTTCATTTGTTTTATCTGCCGTAGTCTTTAATGATGTGGTTCTTAACGACGCAGCCACATACAACGCCTCCTTGTACACTTGGCTAGTAAGTGATGGTATTCGCTTTGAAATTGGCTTTTTGGTTGATGAACTAACAGCAACCATGATGATGGTCGTGACCTTTGTATCGTTGATGGTTCACATCTATACCATTGGTTATATGCGTGATGATCCTGGTTATCAGCGCTTTTTTAGTTACATCTCGCTGTTTACCTTCTCCATGCTGATGCTGGTAATGGCTAATAATTTCATGCAGCTGTTTTTTGGCTGGGAAGCGGTAGGCCTTGTCTCTTACCTGTTGATTGGTTTCTGGTACAAAAAAGAAACAGCCATTTTTGCCAATATGAAGGCCTTCCTGGTTAATCGTGTCGGTGATTTTGGTTTTCTGCTTGGGATCGCTGCAGTCGCCATGTATTTTAATAGTCTCGATTATGCCGATGTCTTTAAGGCGGCGCCTTTAATGGCCGATCTGAATATCCAGCTCATTCCTGGTATTGAATGGTCGCTGATGACGGTTATCTGTATTTTGCTGTTCATTGGCGCCATGGGTAAATCTGCACAGGTGCCTCTGCATGTCTGGTTGCCTGATTCTATGGAAGGCCCAACGCCAATCTCTGCTTTGATCCATGCAGCAACTATGGTTACCGCCGGTATCTTCATGGTGGCGCGTATGTCGCCACTGTTTGAATTGTCGACCACTGCCTTGAGTTTCATCCTTGTTATTGGTGCCATTACTGCGCTGTTCATGGGTTTTCTGGGGCTTATTCAGAATGACATCAAACGCGTGGTTGCTTATTCAACCCTGTCACAGCTTGGCTATATGACTGTTGCGCTGGGTGCCTCTGCCTATGCTGCGGGTATTTTCCACCTGATGACACATGCGTTCTTCAAGGCATTGCTGTTTCTGGCGGCAGGTTCGGTCATTGTTGCCATGCATCATGAGCAGGACATTCGTAAGATGGGTGGCCTGAAAAAATATATGCCGATTACCTACTGGTGTATGTTGATAGGCTCGCTGGCCTTGATTGGTACGCCTTTCTTCTCAGGTTTTTTCTCCAAAGACGCAATTATTGAAGCTGTTGGGCATTCTGAAATTGCGGGTTCAACATTTGCGTATGTCTGTGTTTTGCTGGGTGTGTTTGTTACCGCCTTGTATAGCTTTCGTATGTTCTTCCTGGTCTTTCATGGCAAAGAAAATATTGATCCTCATACCAAAGAACATCTGCATGAATCACCTAAGGTGGTGACGATTCCGCTTATCCTGTTGGCAATTCCTTCTGTAGGAATAGCTTGGTTTTCTGTGGGTCCAATGCTGTTTGGTGAATATTTTGGTGATGCCATTTTCGTGTTACCCGAGCATGATGTACTGGCCCAACTAGGTGAGCACTACACCGGTGTAATGGGTTTTGTTATCCACGGTTTGATGGGGCTGCCATTTTGGTTGGCGCTTGCCGGTGTTGGCACCGCTTATTTCTTGTATATGAAACGGCCTGAAATTCCAGGACAGATCAAAGCCAGGTTTGAAGGTATCTATCGCCTGCTTGATAACGCTTACGGCGTTGATTCTTTATATCAGTCAATTTTTGCAGACGGTAGTCGCAAGTTGGGGAAAATCTTCTGGCAGGTTGGTGATGTTAAAGGGATTGATGGAATTGTAGTCAATGGCTCAGCGAGATTGATTGGCTGGGTTGCAGGTGCAGTACGTCAGATGCAAACCGGTTATTTGTACCATTATGCATTTGCCATGATTATTGGATTACTTGTTCTGGTGAGCTGGGTTCTAGCTCGCGCATAACAATAAAAAGGATAGGACTGAATGTCTGATTTACCGCTCCTAAGTTTAGTTATATGGCTGCCAATTATTGGTGGTCTTGTGGTGTTGGCCGCTGGTGCCAGCGGCAACAACTGTCTCGTCCGTTGGGCAGCATTGCTGTCGTCTATTGTTGTGTTCCTGGTTTCTTTGCCGCTATGGACAGGCTTTAACCTCACGACCCATGAAATGCAGTTTGTAGAGCAGGCGGCGTGGATTCCTGCGTTTAATATCACCTATCATTTGGGTATTGATGGCATTTCCATGCCTCTAATTCTGTTGACTACCTTTACGACCATCCTGGTCGTCATTGCCGGTTGGGAAGTGATTCAGCACAAGGTTGCTCAGTACATGGCCTGCTTCCTGATTATGGAAGGCATGATGAATGGCGTATTTGCCTCTCTCGATGGCATTCTGTTTTATGTCTTCTGGGAAGCGATGTTGATTCCTATGTTCCTGGTTATCGGTATTTGGGGTGGCCAAAATCGTGTCTACGCCACGATCAAATTCTTTCTCTATACCTTTTTTGGTTCCGTATTCCTGTTGGTTGCCTTGATCTATCTCTACTTCCAGGCAGGTTCATTCTCGATTCTGGATTTTCAAGCCGTGCCGATCAGCATGACTGCGCAGATACTGATATTCCTGGCCTTTCTGATTGCTTTTGCCGTCAAGGTGCCTATGTGGCCGGTACACACCTGGTTGCCTGATGCTCACGTTGAGGCACCTACCGGAGGTTCGGTAATCCTGGCTGCGATCATGTTGAAACTAGGTGCTTACGGCTTCTTGCGCTTCATGATCCCGATTGCACCTGATGCCAGTGCCGAGTTGGATTGGTTGGTTATCACCATGTCGCTAGTTGCGATTGTCTACATTGCTCTGATTGCACTGGTGCAGGAAGACATGAAAAAGCTGGTGGCTTATTCATCTATCTCGCACATGGGCTTCGTAACTCTGGGCTTCTTTATCGTCTTTGATATCTATACTCAGACAGGTAGTGTTTCAGGCTCGGCCCTGGGTATGGAGGGCGCCATGGTGCAGATGATTTCGCATGGTTTTGTCTCAGGCGCGATGTTCCTCTGTATTGGTGTGATGTATGACCGTATGCACTCACGCAATATCAGTGACTACGGCGGTGTTGTGAATAGCATGCCCTGGTTTGCTGCACTGTTTGTGTTTTTTGCCATGGCCAACGCTGGACTGCCGGGTACCTCTGGTTTTGTCGGTGAGTTCATGGTTGTGCTGGGTGCCTTCCAGGCCAACTTCTGGTATGCCTTCCTGGCCGGTTCTACCCTGATTCTTGGTGCGGCCTACACCCTGTGGATGGTTAAGCGGGTAATATTTGGCGAAGTCAAAAATGAGAAGGTTGCGGCGCTGAAGGATCTCAACGGTCGTGAAGCATTGGTGCTAGGCACATTGGCATTCTTTGTCTTGTTGCTGGGTGTTTATCCCGCGCCTTTGCTCGAAGTTATGCATTCAACAGTGGACAACCTGCTACAGCAGGCTGTGACCTCTAAACTTTAATTTTACTGAGATGATTGCCGACTGGTGTTAACGGCAGAAGGCTGAGAAACGGATGGCTATAGTGAATTTTGAAATGCCGAATTTTTTACCTGCATTGCCTGAGATGTTTGTTCTGGCGATGGCTTGTTTTATTCTGATTCTGGATCTGTTTATCAAACAACAGGATCGAGTGATTACCTATCTATTGTCTGTTGCGACGCTGGTGGGGGCTGCAATCCTGACGATCAGCCTGTCTGATGGTGAACGTCATCTGACCTTTGCGGGCAGTTTTGTCTCTGACCCTATGGGGGACGTGCTTAAGCTATTTATCTATCTAGTGACGGCCGTTGTATTCCTTTATTCGCGTGATTATTTGAAAAAACGTGACATGTTCAAGGGTGAGTATTTTGTCCTTGGCCTGTTTGGTGTGCTGGGCATGATGGTCATGGTCTCTGCCCATAGCATGCTAACCCTGTACATGGGGCTTGAGCTGTTATCGTTGTCGCTATATGCCTTGGTTGCCTTTCAACGCGACTCGCTTCAGGCCACTGAGGCGGCAATGAAGTATTTCATCCTGGGTGCCATCGCTTCAGGCATGCTGCTATACGGCATGTCTATGCTTTACGGTGCTTCAGGCAGTCTTGATATTGCAGAAATTGGTGCTTACGCAGCGCTGAATACTGATAACACCGTGCTGATGTTCGGTATGGTGTTTGTCATCGTTGGTCTTGCATTCAAACTGGGTGCGGTTCCATTCCATATGTGGGTTCCCGATGTCTATCATGGTGCGCCCACTTCTGTGACCCTATATATTGGTACTGCGCCAAAGCTTGCTGCCTTCGCCATAGTGATGCGTCTGATGGTTGAAGGGCTGGGTGATCTGCACGGTGAATGGCAGACATTGTT
>CBFCYE010000066.1:0-7507 GCA_965602225.1 uncultured Gammaproteobacteria bacterium
CGCTTCGGCCAGGGCCGAGGCACCGTCATACAAAGAGGCATTGGAAACATCCAGAGCATTCAGGCTAGCCATCATGGTTTGATATTCATACACCACCTGCAAGGTGCCCTGACTGGCTTCGGCCTGATACGGCGTATAGGCACTGTAAAACTCACCACGGGTAGTAATATCCCACACCGCCTGCGGGATGTGGTGTTCATAGGCACCCGCACCGATAAAATTCAAACCTGTCGCATCACCAGCAGCACACTCACGCATCATACGAGCGACACCCATCTCGTTCAGACCGGCCGGTACAGCATCACTCAACCCGTCAACGCGCAACTCGGCAGGAATTTCATCAAACAAGTCTTCAATGCTATTGGCGCCAATGGCGGCCAACATCTCTTTTTCATCTTGCTCGGTATGTGGAATAAAGGGCATCGCTTTTCTCTACTTACATTTAATAACTATTACTAATAAAGAAGATGTTTTCACGCCCACCGGCATACAACAGTGAGCGCGAAAATAGACCTTTTTAATCTTCGTCTGCTTCAGTGGTGGCTTCTGTATAGGCATCCGCATCCATCAACTCTTCCAACTCACCTTCTTCGGTCAGTCTGACCTGCATAATCCAACCATCAGCATAGGGATGGTGATTAACCAGATCAGGGCTGTCGACCAAGTCTTCGTTAACAGCAACCACTTCACCCGTCACCGGACTATAGACATCAGAGGCCGCCTTGACTGACTCAACCACGGCACACTCTTCACCGGCTGAAACAGCAGCACCTACTTCAGGCAGTTCAACAAACACCATATCACCCAACAGCTCTTGGGCATGATCACTAATGCCAATTCTTACCGTGCCGTCTTCAAGATCTTCAACCCATTCGTGGCTCTTGGTGTATTTCAGGTTCGCTGGAATTTCGCTCATTGTTTAATCCTCAAAAATTATTTTTAAAATCTTGTTATACCCTCCCCCTACAAGGGCGAGGGCTAGGGCGGGGGTGCTATCTACACGCCACCCCCATCCCAACCTTCCCCCCTGTAAGGAGGAAGGAGACTATCAAGCCTAATTCAATTCAACACAGACCTGGCCATTACGGGCAAACGGTGGTTTAACCACCTTGCAGGCCAACTCTTTACCGCGCACGGCAACAGCACACTCATCGGCCACAGAGGCAGCAACCCGAGCAAATGCAATCGATTTACCCAGGGTCGGTGAAAAGCCACCGCTAGTGGTCTCACCTACCACCTCGCCATTCAATACCACGTCCTGGTGCGCGCGCAACACACCCTTATCCTGCAACACCAGGCCAATGAACTTACGCAAGCCGCCTTTGCCACGCTGTGCTTCCAGCGCCTGGCGACCAATAAAATCACGCTCGGTCGGCTCCCAGGCCACAGTCCAGTTCAAACCGGCTTCCAGCGGACTAATGCTTTCATCCATATCAGAACCATACAGATTCATGCCCGCTTCCAGCCGCAGGCTGTCACGACAACCCAGGCCACAAGGGCGCACGCCCTGCTCGATCAGCTGCTGCCACATCGCGGCGACCTGCTCGGCCGGCACCACAATCTCATAACCATCTTCGCCGGTATAACCGGTGCGGGCGATAAACAGACCATCAGACTCAACGCCCATAAATATCTTCATGCCAGCAGCGGCTTCCGCCTGAGTCGCAGTCATCACCGCATGGGCCTTGGCACGAGCATTGGGGCCTTGCACCGCAATCATGGCCAGCTCAGCACGCTCGCTCACCTTCACCGCAAAGGCAGCAGCCTGTTTTGTTATCCAGGCCAGATCCTTGTCACGGGTACCGGCATTCACCACCATGCGAAAATTCTGTTCATCCCGATAATAGACGATCAAGTCATCAATGACACCACCGTCTTCTTGCAACATGCAGCTGTAGAGCGCCTTGCCGGCGACCTTCAACTTGGCCACATCATTGGCCAGCAACTTTTGCAAAAAGGCCTTAACCTCAGCACCCTGCAGATCAACCACCACCATGTGCGAAACATCAAACATGCCAGCATCGTTGCGCACGGCGTGATGTTCTTCAAGTTGGGAACCGTAGTTCAACGGCATATTCCAACCAGCAAAATCGACCATCTTGCCGCCACAGGCAACGTGCTGATCAAACAGCGGAGTTTTATTCGGCATGATTTATATCCTTGGTTTGTTGTTCGACTTGAGCCGGCTCAATATAGCCCTCTTTGGCATGCCCCTCTTCCGCATGATAGGAAGATCGCACCATTGGCCCGGCCTTGACCCAGGCAAAGCCCATCTCCTTGGCCTCGACCTCGTATTCTAAGAATGTTTCAGGGCTGAGATATTCTTTCACCGGCAGATGCTGACGACTGGGGCGCAAGTACTGCCCCAGCGACGCGCGTACCACACCAGCCTGGCGCAGATCACGCAGCACAGCCAACACCTCGGCTTTGCTTTCGCCCAGCCCCAACATCAACGATGACTTGGCCTCAACACCCGGCTGTTTCGCCGCCAGCGCCAACAGATCCAGTGAACGTTCGTAGCGAGAACCCTTGCGCACCTCTTTATATAGGGCAGGCACGGTCTCAACGTTATGGCCCCAGACCAGTTGACCACCAGCTACCGAGTCACAGATCAGATCCACCGCCGCCTGCTGGCCCTGCTGAAAATCTGGCGTAAGAATCTCCAGGCCAATCTCAGGATTGTCCTGACGCAGGCGCTTGAGCAGCTCGGCATAAATCGCCGCCCCGCCATCGGGCTGATCATCACGATTGACCGAGGTTAGCACCACGTAGTCCAGCCCCATCTTGGCCACTGCTTCAGCGACACGACGCGGCTCATCGGTATCGAGAAATTCAGGGCGACCGGTTTTGACATTGCAGAAACCACAGGCTCGGGTGCAGGTATCACCCAGCAGCATAAAGGTGGCGGTGCCACGGCTCCAGCACTCAGCCCGATTTGGGCAATGAGCCTCTTCGCAGACCGTATTAAGCCCCTGACTCTTAACTGTGTTGGCAGTCTTGCCATAGGCAGCATTACCGCCCAGGCGCTGACGAATCCAGCTCGGCATGCGACTGGCATTAGGCTTGGAAGAATGATCAAAAACCGGGATGTGTATCGCCATCGTTATCTCTGAATCGCTACCGTTTAAACAAAAAAAGGGCGACAGATAAACGTTTAACGCTTATCTATCGCCCCTCTGTCCGGTTACCTGAGAGTGTTTACCCCCTTCGGTGCGCTGCCTTATCGGCGCTCTCCAGAGACAACCACCAGCCACGATCCTGAAGCCTGAGCGATTCCGGGCGGTTGCGCCTTCGGCGGTGTCAACTACGACACTCTCTCCCGCGGATGGTATTGGTTGAGGCCGAACTATACCTGTAACCACTCCCAAATCCAAGCAGGGCTAGGTTAAATCTAACGCCGCACCGCATGGCTACGCATCATAATCCACAGCGCCGGCAGAGTACCCAACACCAGCACCAGCGCTGCCGGCGCGGCCAGTTCCAGCATCTCTTCGCTGGCCTCGATCCAGATGCGGATCGGCAGAGTGTCAAAACCCACCGGCCGCAGCATCAGGGTGGCGGGCAGTTCTTTCAGCACATCGATGAACACCAACACCCAGGCGGTGATCATGCCGTTGCGGATCATGGGCAGGATCACCCGACGCAGGTTTTCCAGCGGCCCAGCGCCATGGATGCGGCCGGCCTGCTCAACGCTGGGCGTCAATTGTGACAAGGCCGACTCCTGCGACTGAATCGCCAGGGGCAGGAAGCGCACCACCAGGGCCATGATCAGCACGGCAAAACCGCCATACATAACCGGCATCACGGCAATGACAAAGGCGATAACCCCCAGCGCCACCACCGGCCCGGGCAGGACAAAACCGATGCTGGAAAGCTGCACATAGGTGGTGCTGAGCCAGCTGCGCATGCGGGTGTGGAACAGGCCGATGGGCAGCGCCACCATCACCGCCACGGTAGCGGCGGTAAATGACACCACCCCGGTGTTAACGGCATAACCCCAGAATTTGGCATTGATCAGCCCCTGCACCAGCGCCTCATAACTCCAGGACAACATCCACAGCAACGGGATAATAAAAGAAAACATCGCCACCGTACCGAGCCAGCCCCAGATCAACAGCGACTCAGCCGCCGTGGCCTGCTTGCGCATCACAAAGCGGGTCTGGGCACCGGCGTAATAACGTTGCTGACGACGAAAAAAACGTTCCAGCACCAGAAACCCCAGCGATATACTCACCAGGATCAGGCTCAAACCAGCGGCGGCCTGATAATCAAACCGACCGCTCATCTGTAGATAGATGCTCAGGGTAAAGGTCTGGTAGCGCAGCATGGAAACAGCGCCGAAATCTGACAGCGCATGCAACACCACCACAATCAGCCCCGCCGCCAGCGCCGGGCGCATCAACGGCAGGGTGACACGCTGAAACACCTGCCAGCGCGAAGCACCGTGGATGCGGGCGGCATCCTCCAGGCTACGGCGCGAACCGATCAGACTGGTGTAACTAAGCAGAAAGACATAAGAAAAGGTCGCCAGCGCCAGCATGCTTGCCGCGCCACCGAGACCATAGATATCGATCACCGCGCCCTGGCCAGCAATGCCCTGCCACAATGAACCAAGCCAGCCATTGGGCTCCAGCAACACGGTATAGATATGGGCAAAGACATAGGTGGGGATGGTCAACGGCAACACCAGCAACCAGATCGCCAACTTGCGGCCAACAAAATCGCGCCGCGCCGCCAGCCAGGCGCTGGGCACGGCCAGAATCAGACACAGAATCGCCACCACCACCGCCAGCGACAGGGTATTGCCCAGCAACTCCGGCAGACGGCTGCTCCACAGTCCGGCCCACTTGCTGGCCGACAACTGCAGGCTGCTATAGACCACAAACAGCAACGGGATCGTCGCGATTAAGACGACGATCCCGGCCATGGAGCCCAGTGATCCGATTCTTGGTTTAGTCATTCATCAACAATTTATTACTTCATTTTTTATTCCCTCCCCCTTCACGGGGGAGGGTAGGGAGGGGGTGTAAAACCTAAACGATAGCACCATCGCCAACCCTCACCCCCATCCTAACCTTCCCCCCTCAAGGGGGAAGGAACTCAACCTATGGCATACCCACCATTTCAATCAGATCAATAGTCGCATCACGCTTCTGGCCCAACTTCACCATCGCCACATCCGCCACCTTATAACTACCCGCCGCTGGCACCATGGCCGCAGCCGCTACACCGGGGCGAGTCGGATATTCATTATTGGCCTCGGCGAAGATCTTCTGACCCTGCTCGGAGATCACAAAGGCAATAAACTTCTCAGCCAGCGCCTGATTCTTGCTGTGCTTGCTCACCGCCACACCGGCCACATTCCAGGCCACGCCCATGCCGTCCTGATCCGGCAGACGAATCTCGATTGGCGCATTGGCATCCTTGGCCAGATGACGGTAGATGTAATAGTGATTCACCAAACCGACATCCTTCTGGCCGATGGCGACGGCATTCACAATCTTGCTGTGCTTGTTAAACACCGAACCATCAACATTGGCCTTCATACCTTCAAGCCACGCCTTGGCCTTGGCCTCACCAGCCGACTCCATATATACAGTCACCCCGGCGATATAACTTTCGTTAGCACTGTGGGTAATGCCCAGACGCCCGTTCAGACGTGGATCGGCCAGATCAAACACCGACTTCACCCAATCCAGATCCTTGGCATTCTTGCTCACCACCAGCACCCGGGCGCGGGCCGACAGGCCAACCCAGCTATTATCGGTACCACGCAGGCTGGCAGGGATATCCTTCAGCAGCGCCTCATCCAGCGACTTAAACAGGCCAAGCTCAGCCCCCTTCTGCAGATTGCCAGCATCATTACTCAAATACAGGTCCGCCTGGGTACGCGCGCCTTCAATCTGCATCTTACTCAGCAGTGCGGTCGACTTACCCGAGTGCAACAGCACCTTGATACCCGTCTGCTCGGTGAACTTCTCCACCACCGGCGCAACAAAGCCGTCCTTACGGCCGGAATAGATCACCAGCTCATCCACCGCCCAGCTGAAGCTGGATACAAACAGCGAAGCCGCACCAGCCAGCAACGCCACAATATTTTTTGATTTCATCATCTTCTCTACCCACATGATTTATAGGACTTGAGATGAATGATAATCATTCTTATTAGCGATTGCAATAAGATATTTTTACCTGGCTACCAAAAGACTGGATCAGGGTTTGGTTATGCAGTGAGCTAAGGTGTATAAACAATTGTTGGGAATATCTCCCGAAGGGGGATTAATCACCCCGCTTTGGGGGGCTAATTACAATATTAGGCCATTTTTTACACACAACTAAATCGAAAGTTAATACCATGAATTGTAAGATTCTATTTAATCATGCATCTGACAGGTATTACTGGATCCAGTGGATTGAATTTAAGGATTTTGTTGACCACAAAAACCTTGCGTGCCGAGACTCTGAGAAAATCGAAGAATGTTATCTTTCGGGATGGTTTTACGATGAAAATGGAGAACATAAATTTATCCCTCCGGCATTCCGATTGGAAAACGGTAGAGCGCGCTTCATAAACGGGCGTCATCGAACAGTTCTATTATCAAATTATCTCGATATCCTTCCTATGGCTCTGACGGAGATCGATTCAGAAAGTCAGCATGTATTAGATAGAATTGTAGTCCGAGAGATTAAGCGTGATGAAGATTTTCTGCTGCCAAACCTACCAATTAAGGAACTTATTGTTGGCGACAAGTCGTAAGCTTAACAAGCTCATGAACCATCGCCCACACAAAAGTGAGGCCTGGATCTCTCTACGCTCGACCGATTCTAGCTGGCGTTAAAAATTCATGGAAGATTTCAAATGACCGCCACACAAAACTCCACAGAAATCCTTCTCAACAAGATTCAAAACAAACGCGCCGAGATAGACAGCTTTCTCGCCTGCAAAGAACCACGCAACAGACGCCTGACCAATATCGCCATCATCTGCGGCGCCATCGCCGCGGTGCTTACCGCTGGCCCGGCACTTGGCGGCAATACATTCACCGCCCTAATCTCTGACGCCTTTGGCCTGAGCTCACCGGCCTGGCAGTTGCTTTGTCTTGCTGCCACCATTTTTTCTATGACGGCCACCATTGCCATCAACATGTCGAAGTCCAGCGACATCAGATCACAGATTGATAGCGCCCGCGGCTGCGAGGCAAAACTGGAGGGGTTGCAAACGCTACTCGAACTCAAGCAGATTGAAATGCAACAGGCAGCAGCCTTATATACAAGTTATTTGACCGAGATCCCGCATGTGCCAGCGGCATCAAGACACAAAACAAGTAGCCCGGATGCAGCCTAGCGGAATCCGGGAACTGTCCAAACAACATGAAACCTTAGAAAGCAAAAAAGATGAATAACTGTTGCTCCACATCCACCAATAATAAAACACCAAGCGGAAAACACCGCTGCCCTGTCGATGGCGAGGCCTATGCACAGGTTTCCATCCGCACCATCCTCCACC
>CBFCYE010000067.1:0-7452 GCA_965602225.1 uncultured Gammaproteobacteria bacterium
AATGCGGTTGGTATGACGCCAGTGGTGCGTAAGGTGGCCTGTGGTGCCGCTGAAGATACCCCGTTTTATCAGGTGACCAATCTGGCCCGTACCCTGCGTGAGTTGCAACAGGCCGGCGTTTGGTTGATCGGTGCTGCTGGTGAGACTGACGGCGATATCTACCAGACTGACCTGAAAGGCCCGTTGGCCCTGGTGATGGGCGCAGAGGGCAAGGGCATGCGGCGTCTAACCCGTGAACATTGCGATCTGCTAGTTAAGATTCCCATGGCTGGTACGGTCGAGAGTCTGAATGTCTCTGTGGCTACCGGTGTCTGTCTGTTTGAAGCCTTGAGACAGCGCCGGGCGTAGAGCGGGGTTGCCGGCGTCGTTTTTGAATACGCCATAGCAATGGCGGGTGTGATCCGTCCTACATTTATTTGAAGCCCTCTAATCAGGGCTTTGATTGCATATCTACTTGAATTCCAGTAAAATCGCGACCCTTATCGCCTCGGGCTAGCCCTGTTGGCGGTATCCTCCTTGCCTTACTGCATGTGCAGAAGGCTTTTATTAATCCATAGGGAGTATCTATGAGACATTATGAAGTTATATTCCTGGTCCATCCCGACCAGAGTGAACAGGTTACAGCGATGGTTGAGCGTTATCGTTCAATCGTTGAGTCAGATGGTGGAGAGATCCATCGTCTGGAAGATTGGGGCCGTCGTCAGCTGGCATACCCAATTGCCAAAGCCCATAAAGCCCACTACGTACTGATGAATATTGAATGTTCGCAAAACAGCATTGATGAGCTGGGTAACGCATTCCGTTTCAACGACGCAGTGATCCGTAACATGGTTATCCGTCGTGACGAACCTGTGACTGAGATGTCTATCCTGCTGAAGAGCAAGGAAGATGAACGTCCTGCACGTCCTCCACGTGAAGATCGCCCTGCATATGTAGCACCTGCTGCACCTGCTGCTGATTCTGCACCTGCTACTGAGGCGTAATTACAAGTTTGGATAATCAACTGGTGCTAGCAGGCACTGTCTGCAAGGCACCAGAGACACGTTACAACCCAGCGGGTATTCCTCTAACGCGGTTTTCGTTAGAGCACCGCTCCCGCCAGAAAGAGGCGGGGCTGGATAGAGAGGCCTTTTGTCGAATTGTGGTGATTGCCACTGGCAGGGAACTTTCTAACAAGGCCAAGGCCTTGAGTGAAGGGCAGGTAGTCAGCATAAGCGGTTTTATTGCCCGTGCTGACAGCCGGCAGGGAGAGGCAAGAATTATCCTGCATGCCGAGAACATCCAGCAGTTGTAACAATGGATCACGAATAAACTATTTTAGGAGATCAACATGGCTCGTTATTTTCGTCGTCGTAAGTTCTGCCGTTTTACTGCAGAAGGCACCAAAGAGATCGATTACAAAGATCTGAACACCTTGAAGGCATATGTTACTGAGACTGGTAAGATTGTTCCTAGTCGTATCACTGGCACCAAGGCTAAGTACCAGCGTCAGCTGTCAACAGCTATCAAACGTGCTCGTTACGTTGCACTGTTGCCTTACAGCGACGCGCACGAAAGTTAAGTTTAATGCCGGCCTAGGCCGGCATTTGTTTTTTCTAGAGACAGGGCCAGGATTACTGACATGCGTGCGCTAGCAACATACATCATGCGTGGGCCTGTTCAGGCAGTGCTGGTAACAACGGCGCTGGCCCTGGTTTCGTTAATCCCCGTATTGGGGATGGTTAGTGTGTTGAGCGGGGCGGCTGTTGCTCTGGTAACGCTGCGCCACGGTGCCAAACAGGGTTTGCTGGTTATTCTAGGTGCCAGCTTGTTGGCCAGCATTTTTATGTATTCTGTCTTTGGCACAATGATTTTAGGGCTGATGTTTGCCTTGTTATTGTGGTTGCCATTGCTGTGCCTGGCTCTGGTGTTGCGTAGCAGCAGTTCCTGGTCAATGGTGCTGGATGCAGCGGCAGCGCTTGGTGTTGCCGGTATTACGCTGTTTTATCTGCTCATTGGTGATCCGCTGCAGTTTTGGCAGATGGCCTTGGGGAAGATGCTGGAGCTTATGAATTCTCAGGACGGCATGGCCGATCTGGGGCAGATTGAGCAACAGATTCCAGTCATTGCCGAGTGGATGACAGGCATGCTGGCAGCAGCGCTGGTTATGGGCTTGGTGTTGAGCATGATGCTGGCGAGATGGTGGCAGGCCTTGCTGTTTAATCCTGATGGTTTTCAGCAGGAGTTTTACGGTCTGCGTCAGAGCAAAATTGCTGCGTTAACTGTGTCGGTGATTTTGTTGTTTAGTCTGTTCGACCTTGGTGTGATCAGCAATCTTGCGGGTGACGTCATGATCACCGTAGTGGTGGTTTACAGTATTGTCGGTCTGGCTCTGATACACGCCCTGGTGGCGAAATCAGGTAAGCATTCGGCCTGGTTGGTGGGCATCTATGTGCTGATGTTTATCATACCTCCGCAGATGATGTTGGCCCTGGCCAGTGCGGGTTTTGTCGATAGTTGGTTAGATTTTAGGAAGCGTTTACCGGCTGCGAAGCAGTAAGGCTGGGAGACGCGTTTTTAGTTAGTAAGTTAGCTTGAATAATTAAGCAGAGGTGTAAGATGCAAATAATCTTGTTGGATAAGGTAACAAACTTGGGCAACCTGGGTGACCAGGTAAATGTTCGTCCTGGTTATGGTCGCAATTTCCTGATTCCTAACGGTAAAGCTGTTATGGCAACACCGGACAACAAGGCCCACTTTGAAGCACGTCGTGCAGAGCTTGAAAAAGCTGCTGCAGATGTTTTGGCTATAGCCCAGACACGTGCAGAGAAGATCAACGGTTCTACTGTTGAGATTGCCGGTAAAGCAGGTGATGAAGGCAAATTGTTCGGTTCTATTGGTACTGTTGATATTGCTGAAGCAGTTTCAGCGGCAGGTACTGAAGTTGCCAAGCAGGAAGTTCGTTTGCCTGAAGGTCCATTGCGTCATCTAGGTGAATTTGATGTTGAACTGCAGTTGCATACAGATGTGAGTGCGACCGTTAAGGTCTCGATCGTCCCTGCGACTTAAGTTTTAGTCTATGTGGTTTAAGGCCGGTGGACGTTCTGTCCACCGGCCTTTTTTTAGGCTTGTCTTTTTCCCTGGCATGTCGCATTGTTACTCTGTTTTGATCACAGCTGTTGAATAGAAAAATGCCTGAATTCCCCTCAATTCCTTACGCGCAAGATGAAGTCTTAGCGGCGCTAAAAGTCCCGCCCCATTCGATCGAGGCCGAGCAATCTTTGCTAGGTGGCTTGATGCTGGAAAACAGTACCTGGGATCAGGTCAGTGAAATCGTTGTTGAGGATGACTTTTATCGCAAGGATCACCGCCTGATCTTTCGTGCGATTCGTAGTTTGTCTGAAAATAGCACGCCGTTTGATGTGGTGACTCTGTCTGAGTGGCTGGAGAATAATAACGAGCAGGACAATGCCGGTGGTCTGTCATACCTGGGTATGCTGGCCAATAACACTCCAAGTGCAGCCAACATCAAGGCCTACGCCAAGATTGTGAGCGAACGTTCGGTGCTGCGTTCCTTGATTGGTATTGGTACCAAGATCAGCGACAGTGGTTTTAATACCGAAGGGCGCAACAGCAGTGAGTTGCTGGATGATGCCGAGCGCATGGTGTTTGAAATTGCCGAGCGCGGTGCAAACCAGAAGGGTGGTTTTTCAGCCATCAAGGATGTTCTGGTCAGTGTGGTTGATCGTATCGACCAGCTGTTTAATCAAGATGGTTCTATCACCGGACTGCCTACTGGGTATAACGATCTTGATGAGATGACCTCTGGCCTACAGCAGGGTGATTTGATTATCGTCGCCGGTCGTCCTTCCATGGGTAAGACTACCTTTTCAATGAATATTGCCGAGCATGCGGCCATGACCTGCGATAAACCCGTGGCGGTATTCAGTATGGAAATGCCGGCCGATTCATTGGCAATGCGTATGATTTCTTCGCTTGGTCGTATCGACCAGAACAAGGTGCGTAGCGGTAAGTTGGGTGATGACGATTGGCCACGACTGACCTCGGCGATTGGTATGTTGCAGGAAAAACCTCTCTTTATAGATGATACCGGTGGCCTGTCACCCAATGAGCTACGAGCCCGTTGTCGGCGCCTGACGCGTGAGCATGGCCAGCTTGGCTTGGTGGTCATCGATTATCTGCAGTTGATGCAGGTGCCGGGTTTTAAAGAGAATCGTACCGCTGAGATCTCAGAAATTTCACGCTCACTCAAGGGTTTGGCCAAAGAGTTGAATGTGCCGGTGATTGCCTTATCACAGCTCAATCGTAGTCTTGAGCAACGTCCAGATAAACGCCCGGTTATGTCGGATTTGCGTGAGTCGGGTGCGATCGAGCAGGATGCCGACGTTATCATCTTTATCTATCGTGATGAGGTCTATAATGAAGAGAGTCCGGATAAGGGTACTGCTGAGATCTTGATTCGTAAACAACGTAATGGTCCTATCGGTTCAGTACGTTTGACCTTTCTGGGTAAATACACCCGTTTTGAAAATTGCACTTTCGATGGTGGTTATGGGGACTATGAATGATCGCTGCCGTTGAGGCGCATATCAATCTGACGGCGCTGGGCCATAATCTTGCGCGGGTGCGTCAGGCTGCGCCCAATTCAAAAGTCATGGCCGTTATCAAGGCCAATGCCTATGGTCACGGCATGGTGCAAGTAGCCAAGGCGCTTGCCGCTGCAGATGCCTTTGCCGTAGCGCGTCTGCAGGAGGCTGTGCAGCTGCGCCAGGCAGGAATCAAGAATGAGATTGTGGTTCTGGAAGGATTTCAGAATGCCGCAGAATTAATAGAATTTTCACAACATGGGCTGCAGGCTGTGGTGCATCAGCCAACCCAGATTGAGTTGTTGCGACGGACTCAGTTGCAAACACCTATACAGGTTTGGCTCAAGGTTGATTCAGGTATGCATCGGATGGGGGTGGCCCCAGAGGCTGTGCAGGCATGCTGGAAAGTGTTGCAGAAAATAGAATCTGTAGCGACGGTACGCTTGATGACCCACCTGGCCAGTGCTGATGACCGCCGCAGTGAACAAACTCAACAACAGCTGGATGTCTTCAGGCGGGCGACTGCGGGGATAAAGGCTGAAACCAGTATTGCCAATTCAGCCGGTATTCTGGGCTGGCCAGAAACGCATAGTGACTGGGTGCGCCCCGGCATCATGCTCTACGGTGTCTCACCCTTCCTGGATGGTTGGGGGATCGATGAGGGGCTTGAACTGGTCATGTCGCTGACATCACGTCTGATTGCAGTCAAACACTTCAAGAAAGGTGATGCGATTGGTTATGGTGCCAGTTGGTCTTGTCCCGAGGATATGCCGATCGGAATAGTCTCTTGTGGCTACGGCGATGGTTATCCGCGTCATGCTGTGCCCGGTACGTTGGTGATGGTCAATGGCATGCCAACACCATTGTTGGGTCGGGTATCGATGGATACCATCTGTGTCGACCTACGGCAGCAACCCAATGCCGAGATCGGTGACGTCGTACTATTGTGGGGTGAGAGCATGCCGGTGGAAGAGATTGCCCAGTCCGCTACAACCATTCCTTACGAAATTCTTTGTTCTGTGACCCAGCGGGTTCAATTTCAGTACATAACCTAGCTGCTCTAATCTGTTCGAGTAAGACCCTGCCATCAGGGCGGCTGCGCAATTAACTCGTTTCGCTCATAAAAGGCAAGGCATGTCAGTGTTGAAGCTATATTCAGAATCGCAATTATTATCAGTATCCGCCAAGTTATGAGTTAGACTTAGCGGTTATATAAACGTTATTTATCAGCAATAATAAAGATATGATTTTGCCGGGTGGCATTATGTGCGTCATTGTCTAGAATAGGCATGCTGATCTAAAAGATATATTGGTTTTACTTTAATCAGCTGCTAATATGTCCAAAGAGCTTATAAAGTGTAGGTGATTATCATGGCAAAGAGTGAAAAACAGGAAGCTGCATGGCAAAATCCATGGGTCTGGTTGCTTGCGGGCATCATGGCAGTAACCTTGCTGGTAAACGGCACCCTGATTACGATTGCATTTACGTCACCTCCAGGGCTGGTGGTTGCTGATTATTATGATAAGGGAAAGTCTTATCTGTATAACCAGGCTCGTGAAGAAGAAGAGATTCATCGGTTAGGTTGGAACTTGATTCTCGATCTGCCTAAGGCTCCGGCAATCAATCATAGTGAATCATATCTGGTGAGAGCCGTTGACCGTGCTGGCCAGCCTATCAATGGTGCGCAGGCTGAGTTCGCCGCTTTTCGTCCGGTTGAGAATGGTCATGATTTTGTCGTTGCCATGCGTGATATGGGGGCCGGTTATTACGCCGCTGATGTAGATTTCGCTCTGCCAGGTAACTGGGATCTGATTGTTACCGTCAAGCAGGGTGAAGATCAGCTTGATATCGCCAAACGGATTTTCGTTAAAAAGTAAACCTGACTGGAGTTGTTTTAAGCTGTATGTCTGACAACTCCGGTGCTTGTTTTCACTGCGGTCTGCCAATAGAGGCAGCGGCGCTGCAACACTCTGTTATTCAGGGTGAAAATCGTAGTTTTTGCTGTTCCGGCTGCATGTTGGTGTGCCAGGCCATACATGAGTCTGGTCTGGACGGCTTCTATGACAAACTCAAAAATAATGACGCCCTATCGCCCCCCCCTGATAGCGAAAAAAACCTGGAACAATATGATCTCGGCGATGTTCAGGCCGATTTCGTTACCACCCAGGGCAACCTCAGCGAGACAACCCTATTAGTCGAAGGCATTCATTGTGCCGCCTGTGTCTGGCTAATCGAGCATGGCCTGGCTGATTTAAAGGGCGTGCTGACAGCCAATGTCAACATGGCCCATCATCGCCTGCAGCTGCGCTGGGATCGTGATCAGGTATTGTTGTCAGCAGTGTTGAAACGCCTGGCGCAGATTGGTTACAAGGCCGTGCCTTACAACCAGGAAGTGGCTGAGGGTGCAGCAGCCAAACGACATAAGGCATTGTTGTATCGCATGGCCTTTGCCGGTTTTGGGGTGATGAATATCATGTGGATTTCCATCGCCCTGTTTGCGGGTGCCACATCTGCCTCTGTTATCGATCCTGAGCATAAACACTTTTTCCACTGGATAAGTCTGCTGATTGCGACTCCGGTGCTGGCCTATTCCGGCTGGCCGATTATCCGTTCTGGTATCCGTAGTCTCATGCATGGGCAACTGGGTATGGATCTGCCGGTGACCATAGGTGCGCTGGCCACCTACACCTATTCGGTCTGGATTACCTTGTCTGGTTCAGGCGAGGTCTATTTCGATACAGTGGTTACCTTCCTGTTTATTATTCTTGTTGGCCGTTATCTGGAAGGTATCTCTCGCCGTAATGCCTCCTCATCCAATAATCGTCTGATGGAGTTACAACCGCGTAGTGCTCTGCGCATGATTGA
>CBFCYE010000068.1:0-7064 GCA_965602225.1 uncultured Gammaproteobacteria bacterium
GACCGCGGTACAGATCAGGCTATCACCATCCCGCAGGGCAGCACTGTACTCAACGTGATTGCCTCAGCCATGTTTGATCCTGCAGCCTTTGAAGCGCCCGACCAGTTCAACCCCGAACGAGACTATGGAAAGAGCTTCCATTTCGGCTTTGGCTCACACGAATGCATGGGTAAGAGTGTCGGCATGGTGATGATCCCCGAGATGGTACGCCAGGTATTGCGTCGTCCCGGCATAAAAGCAGATGGACCGATGGAATACAAAGGAAAACCCTTTCCGGAACAGTATCGATTTTCGTGGGATAGATAGAAAAAAGGCGGCATCTAAAATGCCGCCTTTTTTATAATCGCGTATTAAAGCGTTTTTAGATATTCCACCAACGCCAAGCGTTGTTGATCATCGATTGGCGGTAACCATTCCAGTTCAAATGAACCATCGGCCTTTCTGATTGCTTTACCCGAACCATCTACCTTAATCACACCCGTCACGCCGACGGCATATTCATGACCAGTATTTCTATTGGCAGGCAGTGAGGTGTCAAATTCAAACAGCTCTGGATACTCTGTCTTGTCCTTGCTTAGCAAACCAACCTTGGCTGGATCAAACTCGCGACTGCCAACCGTAAAACGATTGGAACGGCAGACCTTACCCTCAGAGATCTCTGCATCACTGCAACTGGGCAGGAATAACTCGTACAGATTAGGCACCGAACCATTATGCAGATAGGGTGCGGTGGCCCAGATGCCGTTCAAAGGTCTGGCCTTGTAGGCATTCAGATTGTTGGGAAAGTCATTGTTGATCTCAAAATCCAAATGAAAATTGGTTTCACCTTTAACTGGGTTTCCGAAGTATGCGGCAATGATATCGTAAAGCCACTCGGCCCTGGCGCGTAACCAGGACTTATCTGGATCGCTGGCAATGATCACGCCCTGTGCGGCATTTTGCAGTGCAAATACTACGGCGGTGGTATCAGCAAAATCCTCTTTACCATCAAGACCAATAGCACGACCTTTTAAGATACCGCTATTGCCCTGGTAGGTCAGCGCATTCGTTGCCATTTGTGGATCGGTACCAATGATAGAGACACTAGCAAATTGTGCCTCCACCAGACGTTTATCATCATCGCGAATAAATGCGTCATCATCACTGTGACACAACTGGCATTTATAGGTCTTGAATACGTCCTCGCCCTGCTCTGCAAGTTTCATATCAATGGCAGGCAAGATTTCTTCAGGCCAAAGCGGCGACTGTAAACTAACCAGATGCCGTTCTAATCGACCCAAGTTACGTTTATCGACTGAGGCCTTATAACCCAGCAGGATCTCCTGCTTTTCAAGGCTAAAATCGGAAAACACACCTAGCACTTCACCAGTATTTCTGCCCAATGGCCCAAGAAAGCCGGCAGGGGGGCCATCATTATTATTGGCAACACCGTTCCACTGCACATAATCATGCTGCGGTGTATCCCACAAAAATGGATAACTAACAGGCGCGTTTGGTGGATTCGAATTAGTGCTATCCCCTGGCGTCATATGGCCCAGGATACGATTAAAGATACGACCAAAGGCATCGAGCCGGCCGTAACCGTAATCAACCAGCTGAGCACCGTTGATGGGCAGATTGACTTGGTTATAAGTCTTCAACCAATCCAGTGATGCCTTTAGCTCAGTACGTGCAGCCACCAGGTCTTGTGACATGTTTTGTGCCAGGCGGGCCAACTTGGCCTCATCATTGAGTGTCGCCGCCAAGGCCAACTCCAAGGCCCGCAACATGCCATCCATATCCGTCAGCGCCTGGCCACCATCGATGCGAATTCCAACACCCTTGTAATTAACCTGGCCGGTATGACAGGCAGCACAGGTAAAACCCACATATTCCTTATCCTGGTAGCTATCCTTAACAAAACCGACGGGCAATGCATCCGGGTTGTTCCAACTATCACGCTGGATCAGATAACGATATTT
The DNA here is from genome assembly GCA_965602225.1 of uncultured Gammaproteobacteria bacterium. GTDB lineage: Bacteria > Pseudomonadota > Gammaproteobacteria > Tenderiales > Tenderiaceae > Tenderia. The sequence continues at coordinate 1,962 of CBFCYE010000068.1, forward strand.
GCTCATATTGTCAGGGTTACGAAACAGGGCCTCATTGTCGGCCTGTTCAAGATGCAGAAACAGATCATAGGGCATGAAATCAGAACCCTGGGTCGTGCTGTAAAACCAGAGGCTATCCCAGCGGTCCCAGTTCTGGTCTAGATAGACCACCTTTTCAGTCGCATCACCAAAATGATCCTCAGGCATTGCAACAGCCGCGCGATCCGCACTCGTCACCACGCCTTCAGAGACATAAGTACAACTGGCCAGCATCGAGCCGAACAGCAACAATGGCAGCGTATATCGTTTTTTCATCACCAAATCCTTTTGGTCATATCATTTTTAAAGCACAGCGGAATGAGCTGTACATGTGAATATCTACAAGAAGGCTGCAAGTTTAGATGAGAGTTGGTTTTAGTGCGAGAATTGATTAAAAGTTTTTACATAAATAATATTGTTTTACGCAATCGGTAATACAACTTCTTTCCTTTTACCTCTGTACTGTATCTACTTGATCATCAAGTTGACTGAGCGAAGAATTGAACAATAAACGTATCCTCTCAATGCGCTCTCTATTAACACCAAAATCCGACCGCCCCACTCTCGATGCCGAACGAACATGAATAACCTGATTCTTGGCATCCATTCTTAGCTCTACATCATCAACAAAGCCCAGCCACTTAGTGGTAAAGCTGGCCCAAAGATAGGTTTCATCATCCGTTTGAATAGTGCCGCCATTGGCCACTACAGCCTGTTTGGCTCTATGCCAGGCACTATCTGCAGCATCATTAAATACAAAGGGCGCAATATAGGCTATTTGTGATTTATCCTCACTACAGACGCAATTTGGCGTGTTTGGGCAAGGGCTTAATTGGCCAGCTATTAAGCCAGTTTTGCCCTCTCCCTTAGGCAACAGCTTGATTACGAACGTCAACAAGGCCAGCACCACAACAATTCCAATAAACCAATACATAGTTGTTTTCATTGTTTTCCCGATAAAAGCCATGTTAGTTCAAATCACTCTGGCCCAGAATTTCATAGTGGCCAACGGCGCTGTTAAGTGGTGAAATACTATACAGCGAGATTTTTGAACCCCGCAGCCATTATATAAAACAAAAAGAAGAGCACCTATGGATAGCCAAACACTACCTGATTTACTACAACCAATGCTGCAGCTCTTCGATAACTACCCCTATCTTAAGGCCGTTATTGTCCTGTTTATCAGTCTGATGCTGGCCAAACTGGTAGCGTTTATAGTCGTCAACATTCTCGGCAATCTGGCAAAACGTACCGGTAACCATCTAGACGATAAAATCGCAGAGATCCTGCACCGGCCCTTGTTCTGGTCTGTCGTGCTCATTGGCCTATTGATCTCAATCAATACCATGCAACCAGCAGAATTGGTGGCAAGCATAAGCCGTGGCCTGGTGCTGAGTCTGCTCGCCATCATCGGCACATCATTCACCATTCGTCTATTACGAACAGTAACCGACAGCATCAGTAAAAATGCCAAGGCGAATTCACTGATTCGGCCGCAGACCCTGCCCTTGTTCAACAACCTTGGTTTGATAATCGTCATCGCACTGGCCAGCTATGTGATATTTCAGATATGGAATATAGATATGACCGCCTGGGTTGCATCAGCGGGTGTCGTCGGTATCGCCATAGGCTTTGCCGCCAAAGACACACTGGCCAATCTATTTTCCGGGGTATTTATACTAGCCGACGCACCCTACAAAATCGGTGACTACGTTGTGCTGGAAAGCGGCGAGCGTGGCAAGGTCACAAACATTGGCATCCGCAGCACTCGCCTACTCACCCGTGATGATGTCGAAATTACTATCCCCAATTCGATCATGGGCAATACCCGCATTGTCAATGAGTCTGGTGGACCACATGAAAAATTTCGCATCAAGGTCGCAGTGGGTGTTGCCTATGGCAGCGACGTCGATCAAGTACGACAAATATTGCATGACATCGCAATAGCAGAACCAGGAGTCTGCGCAGAACCAGAACCACGTATACGCTTTGTAGCCTTTGGTGCTTCAAGCTTAGACTTTGAATTGCAATCCTGGGTAGAAAATCCAGAACTACGTGGCCGAGTGCTCGACTCACTCAACACCAGCATCTACAAACGCTTCATGGCTGAAGGAATCGAAATCCCTTACTCTAAACATGATTTATACATCAAAGAAATGCCGCAATAAAATAGCTCCCACCCTTAAACACAAATACGCCTTCATTTGCTGTGGATTTTATGACCATTCAGTTTAAGTATAATAGCCTCGATATCTGGTATAGACTTCAGTAACACTTTATTTATTGGATTTAAGCTCGCAAATTATGGCAAGTAACAATAAATCAACAGAACAACTAAAAACAGAAATCGAACAACTTCGTCACGAACTATCATTAGCCAACAGGGCAAAAGAAGAAAACAGCCGCCTTAAACAACTCTTCTTTTCCGCCGAAGAGATTAATCAATCAGGCCCTCTATCCCTACTACCCTTTGCCATGCAAAACGCTGGACTGGGATTTTGGTCCGTCGACCTATGTAACCTAACCGCAAAATGGTCTGCCGAGATATGCGCCATACTCGGCATTGATCACCCAACTTTCGAACGTGAGCATGCGAGTTCATTCACCGTCGATAAATTCATCGAATACGTACACCCGGATGATCAAGCCAGCGTAGGTAAACGCGTCAACGAATCAATCGAACGCAAGCAACGCTTCAATGAAAAATACAGAATGCGTCACAATGATGGCTATTACATTTGGGTACACAGCATTGGCCAAACTGCCTACGCCGACGATAACACCCCCTTACACATGACCGGGTTTATCTGGGATATTACTGAAAACAAAGCCATGGAAGAGCAACTACGAGAGCTCTCCATCACAGATCCCCTCACAGGATTACACAATCGACGTAAGCTAAAGGAAATACTTGAGCAGGAGCTCGGTTGCAGCAAACGCTATGGCAAAATCATCAGTGCGGCAGTCATCGATATCGACCACTTCAAAATTATAAATGACAAACATGGCCATGACATGGGTGACCGGTTTCTGGTTGCACTTGCCAATCTCATGCGTACAACCTTCCGTGATGTTGACTATCTGTTCCGTTATGGTGGCGAAGAATTTGTCGTCATCATGCCCAATATTTCCGCACCTGAAGCGATACAAGCGACTAATCGACTCAGAAAGGGATTCATGGATAAGGGGATTGAGGGCATAAATGCAACGCTCAGCGCTGGTGTCGCCGACTCAGAAGGATTCAACATGTGTGACGGTTATGACCGACTTATCGAAATAGCTGATACAGCACTCTACAAAGCCAAAGATAGTGGACGCAATCGAGTCTGTTGTTTGACAGGTTAAGCCCAAGCTACGAGCTATTCCTCTAACGACCAATCGATAGGCTGCTTGCCTTGCTGTTTCAGGTATTGATTGGCCAATGAAAAACAGCCAGAGCCCATAAAGGCGGTAAAATCCTTGCCCGTTTTGGTGGCACCTAATGGGCTTGGGTGAGAGGTTTTGATGACGCAATGTTTAGAGCTATCAACCACAGCACAGACATCATGAGCAAAACGGCCCCATGCCATAAACACCACCCCTTGTTTATGTTCATTAATATGCTGGATACAAGCATTGGTAAACCGTAACCAGCCCTGCTTGCTATGGCTATTGGCCTCAGCCGCACGTACAGTCAATGAGGCATTTAATAACAAAACACCCTGCTTGGCCCAGGCTTGCAAATTGCCTGAGCTTGGAATCTTCATACCCAAATCTCGATGCAGTTCTTTATAAATATTACGCAAGGAAGGCGGAATTTTAATGCCATCAGGCACACTAAAGCTTAAACCGTGGGCCTGCCCTTCACCGTGATATGGATCTTGGCCTACAATCACCACCTTAATATCATTAAAGGGTGTGTATAGAAAAGCGTTAAACCATTGATCCTTTGGCGGATAGATCACCGCCCCGCTTTTCACTTCAGAGCTTAAAAACTCACGCAACTGAAACATGTAGTCTTGTGAAAACTCGCGTTCAAAATGTGATTTCCAAGCGGGATCAAGTTGATCAATAATTTTATCGGCCATGCTTAACTTCACTTCTGGTTATAAAACAATCGCCGCCGACAACAAACCGATCAGCCCACCAAACACACCACCCCACACCACCAGCCAACCGAGGTGTTCTTTGATCATCTGTTGAACCATCTCTTTCACCAGTTGCGGAGTAAGCTCTTCTAAGCGCGCATCGATGATCTCAGCAACCTTGGTGCGTATATCCGCCATCACTTCGGGTTGATCAATCTGCTCTTGCAGCAGCTGATTAAATGAATCCTTTTCTGATATCTCAATAATGGATTCTTTCATCCCGGCAATAAACGGCTCCTTCAATGGCGTTAATGCCTCAGCACCACCCATCATCCCCAGCATGCCGCCAAATGAAGAATTCATAATCACCTCAATCAGCTTGTCGAATGACGGCTCAAAATCAACCTTCTCAATCACAGGGCCCAATTGCATGGTGGAGTGACTCGCCCCACCCGAAACAAAACGATCAATATTATCCTGAGTAAAGAACTGCTCCATCATCAGCGACTTGATCGCCGCTTTAAACTCTTCAAAACGCGCAGGAATCACTCCTGACCCCACCAGGCCGGGAACCTTTTCAAACAACATATGAATAGCCAGCCAGTTGGTTAGGGCGCCCGACAAGGCAAACAGACCGACCATCATAATGAGTTCGTCTTGCAGGCCCCATCCTAATGCAAGCACAACGGTGGCAATTAAATTAGTTAAAACACTTTTGTTCATTTATAAACTTCTCTTTCTTTAAGAATACCCATAGCGCATGCATGACAAGCCAACAGTCGCTTCAGGCCCTGTCATTTTATAAAGCGCCAGATCAACAGCTTCACTTATTTCAACGAACGTCCAATAATTCCACATCAAAGATCAGCGAAGCATTAGACGGGATAGCCCCACCAGCACCACGCGAGCCGTAACCAAGACTTGGGGGGATCGTCAGGGTACGCTGGCCACCGACTTTCATACCCTCCACGCCTTGATCCCAGCCCTTAATCACACGCCCTCCACCAAGTGGAAAATC
>CBFCYE010000069.1:0-5784 GCA_965602225.1 uncultured Gammaproteobacteria bacterium
TTCTCCAGAAACCACTACTGGTGGTAACGCACTCAAATTCTATTCTTCGGTTCGTCTTGATATTCGCCGCATTGGCGCAATCAAGAAAGGCGATGAGGTGCTAGGCAACGAGACTCGCGTGAAAGTGGTTAAGAATAAGGTTGCACCACCGTTCAAACAGGTTCAATTCGATATTATCTACGGTGAAGGTATTTCACGTGAGGGTGAAATTATCGATATGGGAGTTAATGAAGGTTTTGTTGATAAGTCTGGTGCCTGGTATAGCTATGACGGTACTCGTATAGGTCAGGGTAAAGACAATGTGCGTAACTTCCTTAAGGAGCATCCTGATATGGCCAAGGAAATTGAAGATAAAATTCGCGCTAAGTTGTTGGTTAAGGCAAGCCCAAAAGGTGATGAAGAGCCGGTTGAAGTGGACGTTGAGGCATAGCACTAACCAGTTAACACATTGTTTTAAAACGCCCCGCAAGGGGCGTTTTTGAATATGGCATGATTGAAATATCAACAAGTTAGTTCATTGCGTCTTGCCTAAATGGGGACTTTTCTCTACCATCTGCGGCAAGCATTTCATCAGAATATTTGAGGCGAATGTCGGACTCTCAAAATAAGGACTGTCACGCAGCAGCGATAAGGCTGCTAAGCTGGCGTGAGCACTCAAGCAAAGAATTGAAACGTAAGTTGCTTGAGCGCGATTTTGACTCCCACTTGATAGATAACATACTGATTTCGCTGCAAGATGATAATCTGCAGTCAGATGATCGTTTTGCCGAGTGCTATGTGCGTTCTAAGGTTCAAAAAGGCGTAGGCCCTGTTCGTTTGCGGCGTGATCTGCGTGAACATGAGATCGATGATGAGATGATTCATTGCTACCTTCATGATCAGAACTGGCAGCAGCTGGCCATTGAAGTGAGGCAAAAACGCTTTGGTCATGCCTTGCCCTTAGATTTTGAAGCGTGCGCCAAGCAGATGCGTTTTCTGCAGTACCGCGGTTTTAGTGCTGAGCAAATTAATGCTGCGATGAAGCAGGATGATTAAGAATACAACGAGTAGGATGTAAAGAATTGCGATGAAGAGTGCAGAGATTCGCCAGGCCTTTCTGGAGTATTTTCGTCAACACGGTCATGAGGTGGTTGCTAGTAGTTCACTGGTGCCCGGTAATGATCCGACCCTGTTGTTTACCAATGCCGGTATGGTGCAGTTCAAGGAGACCTTTCTTGGTCAAGAACAACGCCCCTATCATCGCGCCACTTCGTCGCAGCGCTGCGTCCGTGCCGGCGGTAAGCATAATGATTTAGAGAATGTCGGTTACACCGCCCGTCATCACACCTTCTTTGAAATGCTGGGCAACTTCAGCTTTGGCGATTATTTCAAACGTGAATCGATTCAATATGCCTGGAAGTTCCTGACCCAGAATATGAACCTGCCCGCTGAAAAGTTGTGGGTAACAGTCTACGAAGATGATGACGAAGCTGCTGAAATATGGATCAAGGAGATCGGTGTTAACCCTGATCGACTGACTCGTATCGGTGACAAACCGGGTAAGAAATACGAAAGCGATAATTTCTGGTCCATGGGTGATACCGGTCCCTGTGGTCCCTGTAGTGAAATCTTTTTTGATCATGGCCCTGATGTTGCCGGTGGTCCGCCCGGTACGCCGGAAGAAGATGGGGATCGTTATATCGAGATATGGAACCTTGTCTTCATGCAGTACAACCGTGTTGCCGATGGCACCATGACGCCACTACCCAAGCCCTCAGTGGATACCGGTATGGGCATGGAGCGCCTGGCAGCAGTGATGCAGGGTGTGCACAGTAATTACGAGATTGATCTATTTCAAGGGCTGATCAAGGCAGCAGCCAAGGTGACCAACAGTTCTGATCTAAACAATAATTCGCTTAAGGTCATCGCCGACCATATCCGTTCCTGTTCTTTTTTGATTGTCGATGGTGTCCTGCCATCAAACGAAGGTCGTGGTTATGTGTTGCGTCGTGTTATTCGTCGTGCCATTCGTCATGGTTACAAATTGGGTATGAACGACCCCTTCTTCTATAAAATTGTTGCTGCCCTGGTGGCTGAGATGGGTGAGGCTTACCCAGAGCTGGTTAAAACCCAGGCACAGGTTGAAAAGATTCTACGTCTGGAAGAAGAGCGCTTCGCCGAGACCCTGGATCAGGGGATGAAGATTCTCGAAGATGGTATTAGCAAATTATCCGGCAAGCAGATCCCTGGTGATGTTGTTTTTAAACTGTATGACACCTATGGTTTTCCGGCTGACCTGACTGCCGATATCGCTCGTGAACGTGGTCTGACTGTGGATCAAGCGGGTTTTGATAAAGAGATGCAGGCTCAGCGTGAACGTGCCCGTGCAGCCAGCAGTTTTGGTGCGGTTTATCCCGGCAAACTCGATATAAATGCTGAATCTGAATTTACCGGTTATGAACAGCTGAATGATGAAGCTGAAATCGTCGCTCTGTTCGCCGGCGAAGAGCCGGTCGATAGCCTGGATGCTGGTGAGGAAGGTTTGGTTGTTTTGTCGCAAACGCCTTTCTATGCCGAGTCTGGTGGTCAGGTCGGTGACCAGGGCCAGTTGCTTGCCAATGGCGTGGTGTTTGATGTTGTTGATTGCCAAAAACAAGGCCAGGGCGTCAATGCTCATTTTGGTAAGGTCACAGCAGGAGCGATTAAGCTGGGTGACAAACTCAAGGCAGAAGTTGATGCAACTCGTCGCCAGGCCATTATCCTGAATCATTCGGCGACTCATTTATTGCATGCGGCCTTGCGTCAGGTGCTGGGTGAGCATGTCGCGCAGAAGGGCTCGTTGGTTAAGTCTGACAGTCTGCGTTTTGACTTCTCACACTTTGAAGCTGTGACGGCTGAAGAAATACAACAGGTTGAGCAATTGGTGAATCAGCAGATTCGCGCCAATGACGAAGTGGTGACCCGCTTGATGAATTATGACCAGGCAGTCGAGGCGGGTGCCATGGCCCTGTTTGGTGAAAAATATGGTGATGATGTCCGGGTGCTGAGCATTGGTGAGTTTTCCACCGAGTTGTGTGGTGGTGTGCATGCCAAACGTGCCGGTGATATCGGCCTGTTCAAGATCGTAGTGGAGGCAGGCACAGCTGCTGGTGTGCGTCGCATCGAGGCTGTTACTGGTCAAACTGCGCTTGAATATATAGGTGAAACTGAAAAGAATCTGGCTGGTATCGCCGGCCTGCTGAAGGCTGGTCGCGATGATGCGGCAATCAAGGTTGAGCAGTTGGTTGAGCGTAGTCGCAAGCTGGAAAAAGAACTCGACCAGCTTAAGTCCAAACTGGCCAGTAGTCAGGGGTCGGATATGGCGTCTCAGGCAATTGAGATTGATGGCATTAAGATTTTAGCGGCCAAGCTTGAGGGTGGTGATTCCAAGGGGTTGCGCGATGTTGTCGATCAACTAAAGAATAAGCTCGGCGCTGCAGCGGTGGTGCTAGCGGTGGTCGATGGTGACAAGGTTTCCCTTGCTGCCGGTGTAACCAAGGATGAGACCAAGCGCATCAAGGCGGGTGAGTTGGTTAATCACGTCGCCCAACAAGTGGGTGGCAAGGGTGGTGGTCGTCCAGACATGGCTATGGCGGGTGGCAATAATCCTGCTGCACTTGATGAGGCGCTGGCCTCTGTCGAGGCCTGGGTGCGAGCACAAACGAGTTGATAAGCCTGTTGTTACAGGTGATTTCTCCTGCGCAGTGCAGTAAACTGCGCACCTTTTCCAGATAACACTGAAGTCAAATGGCATTAATTGTTCAGAAATATGGTGGCACCTCGGTCGGGTCGGTTGAGCGCATCGAAGCCGTAGCCGAAAAGGTAAAAGGCTGGCGCGATAAGGGTGATGATGTAATCGTAGTGCTCTCGGCTATGAGTGGCGAGACCAATCGCCTGCTTGGTTTGGCCCATGAAATACAAGATACCCCGGTTCCGCGTGAGCTGGATGTGCTGCTCTCCACCGGTGAGCAGGTCACTATCGCTCTTTTGAGCATGGCACTGGAAAAACGTGGCTGTTCGGCCCGTTCCTACACAGGTCATCAGGTCCATATCCGTACCGATAACGTCCATAACAAGGCGCGTATCCTTGAAATTGATCATAAGCGTATTCGCCGTGATTTGGATAAAGGCCGGGTTGTTGTTGTTGCTGGTTTCCAGGGTTCTGATGATGAAGGTAATATCACCACCTTAGGTCGCGGTGGTTCCGATACCTCCGCCGTCGCTCTGGCGGCAGCACTGAAAGCCGATGAATGTCAGATTTATACCGATGTCGATGGTGTCTACACCACGGACCCTCGTGTTGTCCCTGAAGCCCGTCGCCTTGAACGCATCACCTTTGAGGAGATGCTGGAAATGGCATCGCTTGGCTCCAAGGTGTTGCAAATCCGCGCAGTTGAATTCGCCGGAAAATACAATGTGCCCCTGCGGGTGCTATCCAGTTTTAAAGAGGGTGAAGGCACCCTGATTACCTATGAGGAACAGGAAATGGAAGAAGCGCTGATTTCCGGAATCGCCTTTAATCGTGATGAGGCCAAACTGACCATCGTTGGTGTGCCGGATCAACCTGGCGTCGCCTCGAAGATCTTATGCCCGATTGGCAAGGCCAATATCGAAATCGACATGATCATCCAGAATGTCGGCGTTGATGGCACCACTGATTTTACCTTTACCGTACATCGCAATGATTACGATAAAGCTCTGAAGGTGTTGGAGCAGAGTAAGCAAGATTTGGGTGCGCGTGAAGTTTCTGGTGACAATAAGATCGTCAAAATATCACTGGTGGGAGTGGGGATGCGCTCACATGCTGGTATTGCAGGAACCATGTTTGAGGCGCTTGCAAATGAGGGCATCAACATCCGTATGATCTCTACTTCAGAGATCAAGATTTCTGTTGTCGTTGACGAGAAGTATCTTGAACTTGGCGTCAGGGCTTTGCATACAGTCTTTGATTTAGAAAATAAACCACAATAAATCAACATGTTGTGTTGGGTCAGCCTTGCTGGCCCAGTACTCCTTTCGCAGGGTATTGAATTTCTAGCTTTTTCTTCAGTTATCAAATTGATGGTCGATAACTTATGCATGACAGGTGGGACAGCCTGGTTAAGTAGTGATTGCTTGGCAGATGGACCTACAGGATTGTGCAGACAAGGAGATCAATATGCTGATACTGACGCGGCGTGTGGGAGAGACGCTGATCATTGGAGATAACGTCACAGTCACTGTGCTGGGCGTAAAAGGCAACCAGGTGAGAATTGGTGTAAACGCCCCCAAAGAAGTATCCGTCCACCGCGAAGAAATCTATCAGCGTATCCAGCAGGAAAAGGCTGACGAGCAAGCTGAAGATGGACAGGACGATCCTCAAGAAGTCTCTGGAAATTCATAAATTCCCAATAATCACCCTTAAATAACAAAAAGATACTTTACTGCCAGTGCATCAAACGGTATCCTTACGCCCGCGTGTTTAGGGATGCTCGCTGAGTGATTTATCATCAGTTATAATCCCACGCAGAACGGAGAGCTGGCCGAGTGGCTGAAGGCGCACCCCTGCTAAGGGTGTATAGGGGTAACCTTATCGAGGGTTCGAATCCCTCGCTCTCCGCCATTTTTGAACCGTGAATTATATTTCCTGATTCAAATAGTTAGCTTGACACAATGTGTCATTGTCGGGATAATCCTGACCTCAAAATGCGCCCGTAGCTCAGCTGGATAGAGTACCTGGCTACGAACCAGGCGGTCACACGTTCGAATCGTGTCGGGCGCACCATA
>CBFCYE010000070.1:0-5514 GCA_965602225.1 uncultured Gammaproteobacteria bacterium
GATGCCGACAATCTCTCCATACTCATGACAGCCAAACAGCTAAACCCGAATATCTATACCGTGGCACGGCAAAACAAACGCGGCAACGACCTTATTTTCGAGGCCATCAAAAGCAAACACGTCATGCAACATAGCGAGGTTGTGACACTCAAAGTGCTGGCACTGGTGACCACACCACTGCTGTATGAGTTTTTAAGATTGATCAAACAACAGGGCAACGAGCAGGCCCAACAACTGCTACCCCAAATTGAGCAGGTTTCTAATGGCATCGTCCCTGATATATGGACCCTAAATATTGGCTACAAATCTGCCCTGGCAGTCACCCACGCCATTGAAAATGGCCGCCGAATTCAAATGGGCCACCTTAGCAGTGATCCCCGTGACCGCAACCAACAGCTGCGCTGCCTGCCCCTGTTGCTAAAGCGTGGGCAGGAAACAATCCTGCTACCGCAGGTCAACCAGGTGATTGAAACAGGTGATCAGATTCTTTTCTGCGGCCGCTACGGCGTAGCTGAGCTAATGGGCTGGACACTGCAAAACCATAATGTGCTGCGCTATATAGAAACGGGCGAAACCCGTCCAGACGGTTATATCTGGCGTTGGTTTGCCAGCCGCTAGACAAACACGATGGCCGGATACCACGCCCCACACCCCTGGCAGCTAAGTCCGGCGGAAGCCATACAACTGCAAAAGCAGCTGGCCATACAGGTCATCCGCAACGATCAATTCACACAGGTTAATTATGTTGCCGGTGTTGATGTCGGTTTTGAGAACAACAACCAGATCACACGCGCGGCCGTCGCCGTGTTGAGTTATCCCGAGCTTGAACTGGTGGAATATGCCATTGCCCGACGCCCAACAGAATTTCCCTATATCCCTGGCCTGCTTTCGTTTCGAGAAATCCCGAGTACGCTTGATGCACTGAACAAAATTAAACAAACACCGGATCTACTGCTCTGTGATGGCCAGGGCATCGCCCATCCACGCCGACTCGGCATTGCCACACACCTGGGCATTATTTGCGACCTGCCAAGTATTGGCGTTGGCAAGTCCCGCCTGATTGGCAGGCATGAGGCCGTTCCAGATATCAAAGGGAAATGGACTGCGCTGATTGATCACGGCGAAACCATCGGTGCCGTGTTACGAACACGGCCGGGAGTAAAACCGCTGTATGTCTCCAGCGGTCACAAAATCTGTTTAGAGAGTGCAATTAAATACGTGATGACATGTGTGACACGTTACAAACTGCCGGAAACCACACGCTGGGCTCACCGGCTAGCCTCGGGGCCAGCGTTTTAAAACAAGCCCTTTAACCCCAGCTAGAGGCCCGGTTACGTCTCAAACGCGGCAGAATCAGGCCCAAAAGAATTCCAACAACCAAGACTCCTGAACCCGCCATAAACCACTTCTGTACGCTGCTCTGACGCAGACCACTATTCTCGCCAGCAAAACGCTTATTCTCCTGTTTTAGCTGCGCAGCTTCGCTGGAAAGGCGTTTGTTCTCGCTCTCCAACTCAATGGGGCGACTGGCAATATCGTTTAACCTGGCATTTTCTTTTTTCAGCTTGGCATTTTCAGTTTCAAGTTGCTTTAGCTGTTGCTTCATCTCTTTGTTTGTTTTACTTGATGAGGAGGTGCTTGCACGCAGTTTCTTATTTTCAGCCTCAAGCCTCTCAGCCTTGCGGATGGCATCTGCCAATAACAGTTTGGCGGTCGGTATTTCGCTCAAATACCAACTTCTAACCCAGCCCTCAGTGCCATCTTCGGCCTTGACCCTGGAAAAGTCTGTGTCAGTATCCTCTTCAAGCAACTCCAGGCGAGAACCAGATGGTAAGGACTTAAGAATCTTATACTCACTGCCCTGTCCAGCCCTGAGAGTAATAATGAGCTGATCATTAACATAGCGAGTTGAGTCCGCAGCAACTACCCCAGCAGCAAGCAAAAGCCCTAACAATAAGACAAACTTGACGCTGATCCGAGAAAGATTCATAAGCCACCAATATCTAAAATTGTTGTTAATCAATATATTGAATCCGCATATTGCCACTAGCCATTAAATACAGCAAGTGACAGACTGGCCATTGCCAGTTTAATTTTTTATACTTTTCAATAAATTATACCAATACCCGTGCGCACTCAAGGGTTGTAACAAAACTGTCATAAATGCAAAGTATGATTCGCTGCAATCATTAGGAATACAAAGTTCATGGCCTCAGCACTTCCACCGATTGATTCCCCTGCCAGTCAACGTCATCGCCAGATGCGCCGGCTAAAAGACCTGCTGGCCAAATACATGATTGCGTTTGGCGGGCTGGGTGTTATCGCCGCTGTGGCGCTGATTTTCATCTATCTGCTTTTTGTTGTCTTTCCCTTGTTCCAGTCTGGCAGCATGGAGATTGAAGCCCGCTACCAGACACCTGCACAGGCAGACAGCCAGACCCTGATGCTGGCCATGGAAGAACAAACCGAGATCGCGGTTCGTTTTGACGACAGCGGTAGATCTACTTTTTTTAATACCAAAGACGGCTCTATCATTGAAACCGTTGAGATAGAACTGCCACCCGGTGCAGAAATCACCAGTTTCGCCACCGCCACCCCACATACACGTATTGTTGCCTATGGTCTGGATGACGGCTCAGCCGTTGTGGTACGCCACAACTACAAGGTCAGCTATCCCAACGACGTTCGCACCATCACCCCATTTATTGACTACCCCATGGGCCAAGAGCCAATGATTGTTGATGAGCTGGAACGGCCCTTGATCCGACTTGCCATTCAAGATGGCGAAGAAAAGGCCACGATCATCGCCATAACCGAAGACGGCGAATTACTAATCAGCAGTGGTACAAAAGAGACCTCTTTCATTGATGATGCTGTCACTGTTGAAACAGAAACCTTCAGCATTGCTGAAGACCTTGGCAACTATAGCCATCTGCTGCTGAACAAAGAAATGGATAATGTTTATCTGGCCAACAGCAAGGGCGATGTAACCGTCTATGACGTTAGTGATCCCGAATACCCTGAGCAAGTTGAATCACTCAACCTAAAAACCGATATCACCAGTTTTGAATTTCTCACTGGTGATATTTCTATCCTGGTTGGCAACAGCAAAGGCAATGTCAGTCAGTGGTTCCCGGTCAAAGATGATAACGGCACACCTCGGCTGACCAGAATCCGCGAATTCTCACTGGGCACGAACGCAGTCACGGCCGTCGCCACCGAACACTCACGCAAGGGCTTTCTGGCAATTGATGGCAACGGCCAACTGGGCATCTTCCACACCACCGCTGAAAAGACCATTTTGAAACAAAAGCTGATGGATACTGAGGCCAGAACCATTGCCATCGCCCCACGTGCCAATGCCGCCATGATCGAAGATCAACAAGGCAACCTGGCCTTTATCAGCCTGCACAATGAGCACCCCGAGGTATCGTGGTCTTCTCTGTGGGGCGAAGTCTGGTACGAGAGCTATGACCAGCCAGACTACATCTGGCAGTCCTCTTCGGCCAGTAACGACTTTGAAGCCAAGTTCAGCCTCATACCAATCTCATTCGGCACCATCAAGGCGGCCTTCTACGCCATGCTGTTTGCCGTACCGCTGGCCATCTTCGGAGCCATCTACACGGCCTACTTCATGACGCCAAAGATGCGTGGCGTGGTCAAACCCACCATTGAGATCATGGAAGCACTACCAACAGTTATCCTTGGTTTCCTTGCTGGCCTGTGGCTGGCGCCGATGTTGGAACAATACCTGCCAGCCATCATGTTGATGATCTTGCTGCTACCGCTCTCTGTGATTGCCGCCAGCTATATCTGGCACATCATGCCCCCACACATTAGAAATACGATATCAGATGGTTGGCTGGCTGGCCTGCTCATCCCGCTGGTGATTCTGGTAGTGTGGTTCTCATTTTCCCTCAATCATCCCTTAGAGGCCTGGCTGTTCGGTGGCAATACCCAACAGTGGCTGGATACCGAACTGGGGGTCAGCTTCGACCAACGTAACTCACTGGTGGTCGGCATCGCCATGGGCTTTGCTGTCATCCCAACCATTTTCTCGATCACTGAAGATGCTATCTTCGGCGTACCCAAACACCTCACCAATGGTTCCTTGGCACTGGGTGCCACCACCTGGCAGACCCTGACTCGCGTCGTCATATTGACAGCCAGTCCAGGTATCTTCACAGCAGTCATGATCGGCTTTGGCCGCGCCGTCGGTGAGACCATGATCGTGCTGATGGCCACAGGCAACACGCCAGTGATGGATTTCAGTATCTTCCAGGGCATGCGCACCCTATCCGCCAATATAGCGGTGGAAATGCCCGAGTCCGAGGTCGACAGTACCCACTACCGTGTCTTATTCCTGGCGGCACTGGTATTGTTTACCTTCACCTTCTTTTTTAACACCATCGCTGAAGTTGTTCGTCAACGCTTGCGTAAAAAATACAGCTCACTTTAAGGGCGATACACGATCATTATGCAAAAATGGATTAAAAGCGGTTCACCCTGGGTCTGGCTGACAGCGGCATCTGTCAGTATCAGTATCATCATGGTCATTGGTTTGTTAATGCTGATTGCGGCACGCGGGCTGGGACATTTTTGGCCCGCCGACGTGCATAACTTTGAATATCTCGACGACAGCGGTCAAACCGTCAAGATTGCCGGCGAAATCCGTGATACTGAAAAAGTTTCGTCGCAACAGATCATCGACAGCGGCATCAAGTTCAATTCAACTGAACAATGGACCAACCGTCATCTGATCAAGACTGGCAATCGTGACCTCTATGGTATCGATTTCCGCTCGTTGGTAGACCCACTTATCAGCAAACGCAGTATCGATCCTGAAATGATGGTGATCGAGCGCCGCGAATGGGGTAATTTTTACGGTTCCCTGAAGCAGGTCAAACTGGATGGCAAGGTCATCGCCGAAGGCAATGGCAGTTGGGACGCCCTGCAACAACAAATCGCAGCCACCAGTGAAACCTATAGCACCATTCATGATATTGAACAGGGTGAAATTGGCTCAATCAACTACACCCTCGAACGCCTGCGTCTCAAACAACGCGGCCTTGAACTGAAAGGTGAAGACAGCCCCGAGGAGCTAGGCAAAATAGAGGAAGAAAGGCAGTCACTGCGGGCTAAATACAAGACCCTACAGACTGAGTTAAAGACACACTATACCGAGCTCAGCCGCGCCTCATTAGTCGCCGAAACCATCGACAGCAAAACCATTGAGATTGCCATCTCCAAAGTTGTGATGGCCTACCAACCCAATGGCATGTCTGTGTTCGGTAAGGTCGGCTTCTATATCCATAAATTATGGGAATTCGTCAGTGATGAACCGCGTGAGGCCAATACTGAAGGCGGCATCTTCCCAGCCATCTTTGGCACCGTGATGATGGTCATCATCATGTCGATCCTGGTAACACCATTCGGCGTGATCGCAGCTATCTATCTGCGTGAATACGCCAAGCAGGGCCCTATCATTCGCATGATCAGGATTGCCGTCAACAA
>CBFCYE010000071.1:0-5178 GCA_965602225.1 uncultured Gammaproteobacteria bacterium
TTTCGATGGGCCGACCCAGCAACAGATAGGCGAGGGTGTCGGTCTGGCCCATGGCGGGTATGGAGAACAGATCAATCTGTGGCTGATTCAAACTGCCCCTGACCTTAAGACCGGCGGTCACATTACTGACATAACGAACAGCGCGAAGATCCAGACCGGGATTGCTAAGCGGTCCACCGGTATAGAGCAGACGGCCGTGTTCCACATCAAGGCGTTGGCCGTAGGCGCGATAACGACCTTCAGGGATGTTGATCTCACCTGTCGCCGTGGTCAGCTGGCCGGGTTCATCCTGCAATAACAGACTGCCACCCAGACGCCCTTCAAAACCAAAACCATAAAAGTTGACCCGCTCACCCAGTGTCACTCGAATGTTGGTAACAACGGCCCATTGTTCTTCCGTCGCTTGTTCAGCACCAACGATGACAGTGTCTTCTGACACTCGTGCCGCGGTGGTGACGTCTTTAGGTTCCAGCTTGGCGTAAGGGACGTGAACCTTGCCTTTAATATCAATAATGCGTCTTTGCAGGTTGACCTGCAGATCAGGCGAGACTTGTACCTGCGCCTCAGGAATACGAGCGACTTCGAACTCATCGCCTTTGACATTGATGACAGTCGGCCAACCAGCCCCCCTGTCGAGCATGGTTTGTCCTTGAATGGCCAGATTGCCATCACCGGAATGTGCTTTGATTACAAAGTTTAGTTTTTCAAACCCCTCACTCTTTGCATCCATGCTGACCTGATCAATGTTCAGACCCAACCGTGGAACCCGAAACGCACCGTTGTGCAGATATGCCTGGCCTTTAAGTTTGGGTTGTTTGAGCGTGCCGGCGGCACTGAAATTGATTTCCAAGTCACCACGCAGATCATAAACCTCGGGCACGATGGCCTCGATCAATCCCATATCATGAATACTCAACTTAGCCGTCGCCTGTAGTGGTTGATTCTGGCTATCCAGAGCCAGCAGATTCACGCCAGGCAAATCAATCTGACCATGGATTCGATCGCCGTTGCTCATCGCCAGTTCGGCGCTGCTTGTTAGACCCTGCTGGTTGAGCACAACATCAACATTGCCGCCACCATATTCCCAGCGATCACGTTCGCCAACTAACAGCGGATAGTTGATAGCACCCGGCAACAAGATGATGTTGGCCTTGCCAAACAATTGATCCGGGCCTTGCAATTGCAGCTCGGCCTTTGCATCAACCAGACCTTCAAGTTTCAGATCAGGGGGTAACCATGGCCCGGCCAGCATCAGCGGCAGTTTGTTCATCTCAAGCTGAGATTGCCAGTTGTCATTGTCGCGTTGCAGCGAGGCACACAGGCTGGCCTGCTGCTGGTTATGCCAACACGCTGTCTCTGCTTTAATATTATTTTTGTCGATGTTAAGTCTAGCCGGTGCCTTGAGTGACCAATCGTCATACTGCTGCGATTGAATCTCGGCGCGCACGATCTGACCCTGCCAGGCCATGGCATCCACCTTGCCCTTTAGCTCTATCACTGCAGTGGCAGCGTCAGTAACGGCCCTGGCGGTCAGATGTTTGTCGTCAGCATCAACGTTAAGCGATTGCAGCTCATAGCCATTGAGATTGAGTGATTGAGCCGCCAGCTTGAGATCAAGCTGCTGCCACTGCCACAGATCCAGCGCAACCGCAGCATCGAGCGAACCAATTTCATAACCCGGCAGACTTAAACTCTGGCCGTTCATTTTGGCCTTGATCACAGGTGCGGCCTGCGAACCGCTCAACTGGCCATCGGCCTTAAGCTGGCCTTTAGCCTGAGGATAGAGTTCAGCCAGATCAGTGGCGACAATGCGCCAATCAAGCTTGATCGCCTCGCCAACACGACCATTGGCACTGACCTGAGAAGTGCCAGACTGAAACTCCAACTGATCAATATCCAGACCATCATCGCGCCATCCCATACCACTGCGCAACGCAACCGGATAACCGCGCAGCGTGCCCGTCAGTTCACTGATGTCGGTATCAGCATACAGTTGGCCGTTTTCAAAACCACCACGGCTAGTCGCAGTTGCATTGAGCTGGCCGGGCCACTCAGGCCAGAGGCGGGCGGGGTTGATATCAGTGGCGCCAAGTTGTGCCTGCCAAACCAGTTGCGGCGACCAGGCCAGCGTTCCTTTGGCAGTCATCTCACCTTCAAGCGTGGTCAGGCGTAACGAATCAAAACTAAGCCCATCCAGATCCCCCGTGGCACTGGCATACCAGAAAGAGGCGGGGGCCTGTGGCCAGGGCCGATCAGTGGCCAGCCCAAACTGATAGTGTTTTGCGTTGCCCGTAAGCCAGCCACTGCCAATGGCGCTATCAAACCAGGCCTCACCGGTTAACGGCCAACGCAGCTGTTGCCAATCCAGTGCCAGATTTACAGCGCCGCCGTCAGCACCGGGCAACCACGAACCACGGCCAACAATGCGTGTGTCGTTAACCGGGCTGTGCAACATCAGCCGATCAATGTGAATGCTGTTATCAGACAAACGTTGCAGCCGAACATCCGCATCAAAAGCACCGTAATCAGGATATTCCCCCACCACATTGCCAACCAGGGTCGCGGTGTTCAGATCACCCTTGCCATCCAGATTAAGTTTGCCGTTCACTGCCGGCCAGTCCGGGTTTAGTTTGTCAGCATCGACCTTGCTCACCTCAACACTGGCCTGCCAGTTAAACTGCCCGAGCAGATCATCGACCTCGACATTAAGGCTTGCTAGCAAGGGGCCAGACAAGCGTTGATCGATGCGGCTGGTCTTCATGTCACCCGTCAATTGGCCCGTGCCGAATAACTGCGACCTTGATGGCAGCTGCAACTGCCAGCCAATCTCCAGTTCATGACGATAATCATGCGTAGGTCGAACCTCGCCCTTGATATCCAGGCTAAAGTTGTCAGCCACAATCTTCAGCTCATCAATATCAACCTGACTAAACAGCGTGGTGGCACTAAGCCTGATCTGTTGCAGCGCAAAGTGTTGTTCGTTCTGGCTGATGCTCACACCGTCAATCAACACATTGTTCAGCATCATGCGCCAGGGCAGATGGATCTCAGGCAGGCTGATCGACTGAGACTGAGATTGGGGCTGGTTAGTTTTTTCTGACGGCGGCAAGACAACATTGAGCCCCTGCAGATGCAACCGGGTGATATCGATCTTGGCGGTCAGCAAGGCCACCGGCAACCACTCAACGGTAAGTTGATCGGCATTGATGAGCGCGCCTTCCTGCTGGTATTCAATCCCCTTAGCCGTGATCGGGCCAATCAGTCGGCCCTCAAGTTTGGCCAGTGTCAGCTTGCCGGGCAGATTAGGCCCAAGCTGTTGATAGCTCCACTGCAGGCCACTGTTAGTCAGGCCCAGCCATGCCAGCGCGAACAGCGGCGGCAGCAGCAAAAGCGCACTCACAGCCGACAGCCAGCGCTTCATAAATCCGGCCCAATATTGATGTGCAACCGCCAGGGATGATCGGGCTGGCTGACGGCAGTGGCAATATCAAAACGCACCGGCCCCACCGGCGATTGCCAACGCAAACCCAAACCCGCACCGCGTTCCAGTTTTTCAGAAATATTATCGATGGCATTGCCGCCGTCATAAAAAGTAGCAACCCCCCACTTACCATTAAAGCTATGTTCAAACTCAATGCTGCCAGACATCAGATGCCTACCGCCCACCACCTTGCCGCTGGCATCTAAAGGGCCAAGTGACTGATAGGCATAACCGCGCACACTCTGCGAACCACCGGCAAAGAAACGCACCGAGGAGGGCAGTTGGTGAAACTGCCGCGTCCAGGTGCTGCCGACCCGGCCGCGGGCAATCATGCGGTTGCGATGGCCTAATGGGGTAATGCCCTTAAGGCCACCTTGTAACTGCAGAAAGTCCGTATCCGAAACCACCGATTCGCTGGCACCACGCAGGGCAATATCAAAACGCAGACCATCAAGCGTATGGATAAAATTACCGCCCCAGGTGCGGCTCCAGCTAACACCGGGCATCAGCAGGATGGATCTGCCGAAATCGTCGGCAACAATAAATTCCTCGCGCTGATAATTCAGAGATACGGATTCACGCCAGTGGCCACGGCTGCGGTTAAGACGGGTGCCAACGGTACGCACCGTGCTGTCGCTGGTGTCGGTCTTCTCATTCACCACCCCGGCGCTATAGACCAGCTGATCAGTGCGCGGATTGAGCACCGGCACGCGGTAATGGGCACTCAGGCTATAACCAATTTCAGACACCTTGGCCTCGGTGTTGAATCGATGGCCACGTTGATTCAGGCGAGGGCGCTCCCAACCAAACTTGGCCCGGGCCCCCGTGTCGGTGCCGTAACCGAGACCAAGGCTATAACGATGTTGTTTACGCGGCGTCAGCACCACCGTAATAGGGATCTCAGCCGAATCCACCTGCGGCTCACCGGGGGAGACATCAACCGTACTAAAATAGTCACTGTCATTAAGGGCTTGTTGTAGATCAATCAACTGGTTAAGCGTGTAAGGTGAACCCGTTTCAAATGGGATGAAACGAGACAACAGCTCAGGTTTCAGCACATCCTGCTGCAACAACACCTCACCAAAACGATAGCGGCGGCCACCCTCATAGTGCAGCTCAATCCGCGCCTCATAGGCATTCAGATCAATCTCAAGCCGATGTTCACTAAAACGGGCCTCAAAATAACCCCGTTCAGCAGCCAACTTGGCCAGGCTGGACTTGGTGTCTTCGTAAACAAGATGATTAAAGGCCGCGCCTTGCTGCAAAGGCAGCTTTGCGACCAGCGCGACAAAGGCCGGATCATCAGCCATCTCGGCACTCAGGGCAAAATCAAACACAGCAACAGGCAAAGCAGGCCCCGGGTCGATTGTATAACTCGCCAGCCACGAATCAGGCGCAGACTGGCTCAGCTTCGCCTCAATCACCGGACGATAAAAACCAAACGGCTGCAAAGCCTTGGTAATTTCAAGAGGTGCCTTTTGATGCAACCGCCGCAGCCGACCCTCACTAATCAGGGCGTGGGCCTTTTGCTGCTCAATGCTCAAAAACAGCCGGACATTATCTTCCAGACGCTGGTCAACGCCATTGATATCAACAGTCACATCGATCTGGGCAAACACCGTTGCAGAACACAAACAGCTCAATAAGGCCAGCAGCATCCGCTGCGCTTTGTACATCCGGGTTCCTTGCATACTAAA
>CBFCYE010000072.1:0-5126 GCA_965602225.1 uncultured Gammaproteobacteria bacterium
CCTCCTCTCTATCATTAGAGATTAGATGTTGCATCAACCGGTTGAAACCGCAGCCGCAAGTTGCCATTGTTGCTTATTTGAATCCAGCCAGGTAGGGCGGGTCCCACCCGCCATAATGGTCAATCGATGTTGTAGGCCCCGTGCATCTACAAATAAGCAGCCAAGTAGGCTGGGCACGAGTTTGTGCTCACCCTACTTGGCTATGCCGCAACAGGTCGATTGAATAGAATTATTGCTTCGTTGGATTTTGATGAGATGTATGTGGGAGGAATGCCCGCATAGACGGCTCATTGGCGCATATTAAAGATGGCCTTTCTCGATATGTGGTAATCTGCGCTGATCAGTGTATCGGTGCGTAGGATTTATTCGCCTGATTCTTTGGCTGGGCGTTGCCTCAATTTTACGATTCCATCATAAATATCCACCTTTCTTCACCATAAGCGATTAGCAAACTAGCTCTTCTCTTCGCATTTGGTTGTATTTAGTGCGTTCCTGAATATCAACGGTCAGGGGCTTTCTATTCATCCTGTTCTATTAAATGCCAAGCGCGGAGCGTCTTAATGCTTATTGAAATAATTACTACCCCGAATGAGGCCTTGAAAGAGAGTGGCTTTGGCTCGTTAAGGGCGTGTAATAGTGTTTTAGCTGCCATTCAGAAAATGGGGCATAGCGTCAGGCTGAGTGTGTGTGAAACGAAGGATGATTTAGATGAGATTGCCAAAAGAAAGCCACAACTGGTTATGCTTGCGGTCAAGTATGTCCCCGTCGCGAATGGCGATGATATTTGGTTGTCTGATTATTTTGCCCAGCAGGACATTAATTTTACAGGCTCATCACGAGATGTGCTGAAGTTTGATTCCAACAAAGTGCTGGCTAAAACACACTTAACAAACAAAGGCATTAAAACCGCTGATTATTTTGTCGCTATCCCTGGCCAGTACAAAACCGAAACTGAATTGCCGGTCACGTTTCCGTTGTTTTTAAAACCGCTGGATGCCGCCAATGGCAATGGCATTGATGACCTTTCATTTGTAACTGATTTTGCTGGCTATGAAAGCAAAGTAAGCTCTTTGTTCGACACGTTTAATCAGCCTGTTCTGGTGGAGGAATATTTGGATGGTAGCGAGTTTACCGTTGCCGTTATCAAAACCGCCGCTGGCGAGTTGATAGCCTCTGCTGTTGAGGTTATACCGCCGACATCGACGAACGGGCTAAAGATTTTGGGTGCGCAGGCAAAAATAGACGATTCAGAAGAGCTTGTAAAAACTGATGATAGTGAAGTAAAAAACAGAGTAACCACACTGGCCATTAATGCATTTAATAAGCTGGGCGTTAGAGACTTTGGTCGTATTGATATTAAAACCAATAAAAGTGGCGCCTGTTTCTTTATGGAAGCAAACCTGGTGCCGGGCATGACCTATGGCTCTAGTTATTTCCCCAAGGCGTGTGCCATCGAAAATGGATATTCTTACGATAAAGTGATTGAGCTAATGTTGGCCAGCGGTCTTGCCAGAGTGGCCTCAGCCATCCCTCCTGATATATACCCGAGTGAAAGTAGCCGGTTAGTTGCTACTGTATAATAGGTTTATTTAAGGCGTATTAGCTGTATGTCCTATGAATTATTCGTAGAGGTTACACGTAATAACACGGTGGAAAGCCGGCATTTTGGTGCCGCTGTGGTGTGTGATTTTAAAGGCAATGTTGTAGAGAGCTGGGGGGATATTCAAGGCCTGATATTTCCGCGCTCTGCGCTTAAGCCGATGCTGGCTATTCACTTGTTGGAGAGTGGCGCCAGTGATCACTATTTACTCAACGATGCCGAATTATCACTCGCCTGTTCGTCTCATCAGGGCGAAAAAATACATCAAGACCTGGTTACATCATGGCTAACCCGCCTTGGCTTAACGGAAGATAATTTAGCCTGTGGTGCGGTGCTGCCGGAAGATACTGATAGCGCTCACCAGCTATTGGCTTCCGGGCGGCATGGCTGTCGCATTCATCATAATTGTTCAGGCAAACACACTGGCTTTTTAACCACAGCGTTACATCTGGGATTGTCACTGGATAATTACCACTTGCTTGATCATCCGTTGCAACAACTTTCGCTGGAGATACTTTCTGATCTGGCTGACATTGATCTCAAACAGTACCCAATCGGGATCGATGGTTGTGGACTGCCAGCCCCCATGATGCCGTTGCAACAACTTGCCCACGCCATAGCGCGTTTCGCTAATCCTGTTGATTTGTCGGAATCTCGTGCAAAGGCAATTTATCGGCTTCACGAGGCTATTACTAATGAGCCGCTTTATATTGCCGGACACGGAACGGTGGTCAGTGAGTTGAACGAAGTCACCAAGGGTGCTGTGCTGGCTAAAACCGGTGCCGAAGGCATTGTCATAGCGGCCTTGCCAGAGCGTGGTCTGGGGATAGCCTTGAAAATTGCGGATGGTAGTGCCCGCGCACGCTCAGTTGCATTATTGGCAATTCTTGACCATTTAGACGCTCTGTCGGATGACGAGAAACATAAACTTCAGGGGCATATCTCGCCAGCGATCATAAACTCAAGAGGCCTTGTCGTGGGGGAAATTCGTCCAGCGGTATCTTGGTTGGCGTAATTTTGGGGAGGGGCGGGTTCCACCCGCCATCACGGTCAATCGAAGCTGTCACGGCGGGTAGGACCCGCCCTACATCTACACATGGTGACGAAAATCGCAGTGATGGTTGCTTCTCATTTGAATCCCCCCTGGAGTGATTGCTGTTTTTGATCTCTGGCAGCCTGTAGAATCCATCGTTTGTTTAAATGAAAACACCTGGCCATCCCTTCGATGGCACCTATAGAGATAGTAAAACTCATGAATAAAGAACAATTCAGCCTTGATGGTCATTCCTTCATCGAACTCAATAAGCTGCTTAAGATTTTGGGCTGGTGTTCCAGCGGTGGTGAGGCAAAGACTATTATTGCTGGTGGTGGCGTGAAGGTTGGTGGTGAGGTGGAATTACGCATACGCTGCAAGATCAGAGAAGGGCAGGTGGTTGAGATTGAGGGCAACTCGGTTGAAGTGACGCTGTGACGGCACTATGAGTTTTAGTCTTTAATCCGTTTTTAGAAGTTTAGCTAGTGCCTGCCGCTTCTCCGTCCAGCGCTCAAACCGTGATCGTGCTCGATTTTGAGACCACTGGTCTCTCGCCTGATCTGGGAGATCGTGCCATTGAGATTGGTGCGGTGCGTTTAGAGCAGGGGGTGATTACCGATCGCTTTCAGCGGCTGATGAATCCCGGCCGGCGTGTTGATGCCTTTATCGAACAATACACCGGTATCACTAACGCGATGTTGAACAAGGCGGCACCCTGCGCCGAGGTGATGGATGAGTTTGCCGATTTCATCGCTGACTATGATCTGGTGGCGCATAACGCTTCATTTGACCGGCGCTTTCTCGATGCCGAGTTACGCCGTATTCGGCGTGATTATTCCGGCCAGTTTGCCTGTTCCATGTTGGCGGCCCGGCGCATCTATCCGGCAGCACCAAACCATAAACTGGGGACGTTGGTGAAGTATAAGGCATTGCCCAATGATGGCACCTTTCACCGCGCCCTGGCGGATGCGGAGATGACGGCTCATCTATGGTTGGCCATGCTTGATGATATTGAGCAGGGTCATGCGCTTGAGGCGATTGATTTTCAGCTGATGCAGAAGCTGAGCAAGGTGTCTAAAGCGGCCGTGGCTGGCTTTTTTGCACGACAGCAGCGCAACCAGACGCGTCAGTCTGGTTAGTTTGTCGCTGTACTAATCTGTTTCATCAATAGAGGTTATTGTGAAAAGAATTGCTGTTTTTGCCGATGTGCAAAATATTTATTACACCACCCGCCAGGCCTATGGTCGTCAGTTTAATTACCGCGAACTTTGGCAACGCATCAGTTCTGAAGGGGAGATTGTGTTGGCGCTGGCCTATGCGATTGATCGCGGTGATGACAAACAACTCAAGTTTCAAAATGTTCTCAAGCAGATTGGCTTTACAGTAAAACTCAAACCCTATATTCAGCGCAGTGATGGCTCGGCCAAGGGTGATTGGGATGTGGGTATTACCATTGATATTATGGAAGCAGCACAAGACGTTGATCGTGTTGTATTGCTGTCTGGAGACGGTGACTTTGATCTGTTGCTGAAAAAGATCAGAAGCGATTATTCAGTTAATGCCGAAGTCTATGGTGTGCCGGCGCTCACCGCCAATTCGCTTGTTGATGCTGCTAATACCTTTCATCGTATTGAAGACGACCTATTACTCTAGCTGTCTTATGATTTTTTTAAATTAGGCGGCGGTGAGATGATTTAGCCATACTCATTTAGCTTCTATTTCATCAAACTCAAGTGCGTCAATGATTCTATTCAGGCGACCCTGTTCACCGGATTCTTCTGCCATTGCGGCGTTGGCATCACCAGCATTGCGTGTGGCGAGTTCGATGCGTTCTATATAGCGCTTGCTACATTCTGTCACCTTGGTCTTAAGGTGGGTTAGCAATTTAATGATGTCATCAGGAACTTTTACCCACGCTTCGATAAAAACACCTTCTTTGACTTTTATCTTGGCGGCGGATGGGTGTTTGGTCAGTAGTCGATTAAAGTCGTCACACCAATCTTCGGGTGCCTGGTGCGATAGTTTGAAGGCGATGTCGATATAGGGTTCTTTTCGGATCTTTGGTGGCCGCTTTTCATCGATGCCGATGATCTTGATGTCACTAATGCCTTCCACTCTATTTACTCCTTGATGTGCCTGTTAGATACAGGCATCTGCCGTGCCGGATGCGGCGCGCATACTGTTTAGGAAGAACGAGCGGTTAGAAGGGCAAGAGACAAAACAACAGAACGGTTCCCACTATAAGGTTAGCGGTCAGCGCGGTCTTATCCGTAGGCCTATATGAACGATGAATTGCTTTGCGGATGATGGCGGCCAGGGTTTGGTTGTTATACCGCTAAGGTCGAAGCGTTATTGAATTCGGTAAAACGCTGGCGATCAAGCGCTAAAAACGAGTTTTAAACTCGCCTGGTTTTTAGCCAGGCGGTTAAATGTTCTCTGCCACTTTTGTTACATCCACGTAAACAACCAAACGCTGGCCAGGCTGAATGTATT
>CBFCYE010000073.1:0-5088 GCA_965602225.1 uncultured Gammaproteobacteria bacterium
CCACCCGTGGTGACCTCAGCGGTGCGATAGCCCTCTGTGCCGGCAGGCTTGACCTGCCAACATTGTAGTGTCTGGGCGATAGCATCTAAGTCTTTATGTGAGGTATTGGCCAGGGTCTTCTCCTGTAAGGCATCGGCGATAAAGGTGCTAATCAACCGTTTGGGCAAATACTTAGCCAGGAAGGTTTTGATCTGCTGCTGTGGGTGTTGCTGCTGACCCTGTTTCAATTCGCTACTCAGATCAAGGTCTGGCAGCAAATTAATAGTCACCGTTTCCCCTGCCTGCCAGTAAGACGAAATCTGCAAAATAGCCGGGCCACTCAGGCCGCGGTGGGTGAAGAGAATATTCTCACGAAAGCTGGTGTGGCTGTTGCTAACGACACTATTAATGGCAATGCCACTGAGCGCCGAGTATTTTTCCTTGTCCACCGGCGGCAGAGTAAATGGCACCAAGCCTGCCTGGGGTGGCCATATCTTGATTTCAAACTGTTCAGCAATCTGATATCCAAATGGTGAAGATCCCATGCTGGGAATCGATAGACCACCCGTAGCAATCACCAATGACTGACACAACAAATCCCCCTGCGAGGTTTTAAGACTAAATGTCCCATCGTCAAGTTTATTGATGTTGTGTATCTCGGTCTTGAGTTGAATCCGGCTGCCAGCCTTTTTGTTTTCTTCCAGGAGCATGTTAAGAATGTCTTTGGCGCTATCATCACAAAATAGCTGGCCATGCTCACGTTCGTGAAAGGCAATTTCATATTGCTGCACCAGCGCGAGAAAGTCCCATTGTGTAAAACGGCTCAAGGCTGATTTGCAAAAGTGTGGGTTGTGGCACAAAAAATTTTGCGTGCTGACTTCGTAGTTAGTGAAATTACAACGGCCGCCACCAGACATGAGAATCTTACGGCCAGGTTTATTGCCCTGATCCAACACCAACACAGAGCGGCCGCGTTTACCTGCCTCAATGGCACACATCAACCCCGCTGCCCCTGCGCCAATGATAATAACGTCAGGCTTTTTCATATCTAATTTCATACATCGATAATGCTTTTACTGTGTGTAATTAACTTTCAGCCTGCGGTATAACTCTAAATTTACCGACATCCACGGAGACAACTACAACCGTGGTGCCGGCACTAATTTCTTTAACATCTGAATCGAGTGCCACCTCAACCTGCCACTCGATACCTGAATAGCGTGTTTTGCCCAGTTTTGTAACGCTGACATCATCATCAAGCCTGAACTTCATGCCGACCAGGTCACTGGAATTATCTTTTGTTGGTGTGTTACGACCATTCTGAAGCGCCTTCAAAGGCTTCCACAGCAGTGCCGAAACAACCACCGAACTAATAGCAAACATGGCGATGCTGGCAGACCATGAGGCAGGAATCAAAGCAAACCACACAGCTCCACCTGTCACTAATGCAGCCAAGCCGACGAATAATATAAAGCCGGTTGAGAAGCCGAACGCCAGCAGTTCAACCGCCAGCAAGATAAAGCCAACAACAAACCAGAAGCTGTAAATGTTATTGTTAAAATATTCAATCATTATCAGTTCTCATCTGAATTAAACAGAAAATGCCTTGCTTTGATTCATCGCACTGACGATTGCCACTGCCTCAGCGACGCTAGAACCAGCTTCACTCGACTTGCCATCCATCAACACCACGGTCGATTCTTTGGCAATGGCCTGTTTCGCTTCAATGGCCAGAGTCGCTAGATCCAACTGCACCGCTTTCTGCCCCTGCTCTGTGGCTGCCGCCTCACCGATTTTAGTTAGTGCCTTGGCCTTGGCATCGGCAATCATCTCAATGGCTCTAGCTTCACCCTCAGCGCGCAGAATTTGTTCGGCTTTATCCGCCTCGGCAGCCAATACCTTGGATATCTTTTCACCTTCAGCGACATTGATTGCAGCTTGCCTTTGGCCTTCAGATTCCAGAATGGTGGCGCGTTTATCACGCTCAGCCTTCATCTGCCTTTCCATCGCTTCAAGCACGCTACGAGGTGGTTCGATATCCTTTATTTCATAACGCAGTACCTGCACGCCCCAAGGCTCTGCCGCCTCATTGATGGCATTTACAATCGCAATATTCAGCGTGTCTCTTTCTTCAAAGGTCTTATCAAGCGACATCTTGCCGATCTCTGAACGCATGGTTGTCTGTGCCAGCTGAGTCACAGCAAAGACATAAAACTCAACACCATAACTGGCCTTATAGGGATCAATCACCTTGAGATACAACACCCCATCAACCGTCAGGCCGATATTGTCTTTGGTAATCGCTGACTGACTAGGGACATCTATCGCCTGCTCTTTTAAAGTGCGGTTATAGGCAATCTTATCGATGAAAGGGATGATGAAATTCAAGCCCCCCACCAAAGTGGCACTGTATTTACCAAACCGCTCAATAACAAAGGCGCTATTTTGGGGGACAAATTTGATCGATGACTTGATGAGTATGACAACGACGATTGCCAAGCCGGTCCAAAAACTAAATGCTAAATTGAAAGCACCTTCCATATTATTCTCCTGAATAAATACTCGTTATTGAGATGGAAAAACTAATTCTGAAAACATATTAAAAATACAGATTATTCGTTACCGTCCAAGCTTATTCTTTCGTCCCAAACCAAATCATGTGCCTGCCGCCACCATTTTTGCCTCGGGCGCGGACTCTAATCTCTTCCACCTTTAAACCTGAAAGCCCAAGCCGTTTGCTGAATTTTTGCTCAGGGCTGATCGACCAGACCCCAAATATGCCCCCTGGTCGCAAGGCCGCTGCAGCAGCGCTCAACCCAGCCGGGCTGTAAAGCGCATCATTTTCCTTGCGGGTCAGGCCCTCGGGGCCATTGTCCACGTCAAGTAGGATCGCATCATAGGCAGTTCGTTCAGATCGAATCAGCTGGCCGACATCGCCCTCATGCACAATCACCCGTTTATCGCTCAGCGGCTGTCCGGCAAGTGCCGCCAATGGTCCCCGATTCCACGCCACAACCGCCGGCACCAGTTCAGCTACCACCACCTCAGCCTCAGGTCCGAGCTGCTGCAATGCCGCCGCCAGGGTAAAACCCATGCCCAGTCCACCAATCAGTACGCGTGGTTTGGGCCTGTCTGCTAATCGCTGGCAGGCCAGTTCGGCCAGGGCATCCTCCGAGCCATGCACACGACTATTCATTAACTCGCTGTAACCGGCCTTGATTGAATACTCCTCGCCGCGGCGATAAAGGCGTAAATCACCACCCACACCAGGCACGGTGGCAGTATCGAGTAATTCCCAGGGTCTCATGTATACATTAAGCCTTCGCGACAAGCGCCGCACTACAGATCAAATGACTAAAAAGTCAGGCCAGAGATATTAACATTTATCCTAGTTGGCCCCCATTTATTGGCGGAAAAGCACCCGTGTGGCAAGCACAGTGAATAGATTAATATCGCAAAAAACCGGCTTCTGCCCCATAATAGCGCCACTATTTGTTAGACAACACGAGCCCGACATGTCAAATAACAAGATCTACCTGAACAACCTCAATATCGCCGTCACCGACGCCCAGCTTAAACAGCACTTTGCTGAATATGGTGACATCACCGAGATCAATCTGCCGATAGACAAAAAGACCAGTCAACCCAAGGGCTATGCCTTTATCAGCTTTGCCGACGAGGCCTCAGCAACAAATGCCTTGAAACAGGACGGCGAGACATTTCTCGACAAACAAATCACTGTGCAGATTGCCACCGAAAAACGGACCAAAAAATAACACCGCTATGACTAATAACGAAATCATCAAAAAACTGCGCATCGCCCTTGATCTCAAAGAGGTCGATATGACTGAGATCTTTGAACTGTCAGGTTATGAAATAAAAAAACAAGAATTGGCATCAATCTTTCGTAAAGAGGGACATAAAAATTACAAAGAATGTAGTGACGAGCTACTGAGCCATTTTCTCGATGGTTTCATCACCTACAATCGCGGTACCGCAGAGTAAAACCAGGAATTGGGGCCGAGTGGCGATTAACGCGCTAGCCCCAATTTCGATTACAACAGCTAGATTTTTAAGCCTGCAATTACCTCAGCAGCCAAACGTCGTGTATAAGGATTAATCTTACGGTGTGTTGGCATCCAGCCCATCAAAAATCGATAAAAGTCCGTCCAGGCAACAGCATACATAGCCAACCATTCGGCTTTTAGCTTATCCCAGTCCAGCTGCTTATTTTCCAAGGCCAAGGCCTGCTTCAACTCAGAAAAGTAATAGTCCAATAGCTGTTTCTGCCACAGTTCACACTGTTTTTCATTTAGACAACTGCCAAGAAAATAGACCACGTCTTTCATGCCGCAACCACCACCGACATATTGAAAATCCACCGCAGCAACAGCCAAGCCATCAGATGAAAAACAAAAGTTATCCACCTTGGCATCACCATGTACCAAGGTTTGGTAGTTGCAGCTATTTAAACGCTGGTCTATTGCCTCTGCATAATTCTTTAAATCACCCTCGGCCATTGCTGCCAACTCATCTGACCGTGTTTCAAGATGCCAATAGGTACCTGTCTGCCATAAACCATCCGGCTTAACCCCCATAAAGCGTGCATGAAAACTGGCTAGCCAGCGCAAACACAGCTTAACCTCTTCCATATCAAGCTCAGACTTTCTTAGCGTAAAACCCGCAGCATCCAAATCCTCCAGCACGATCACAGACTCATCCGCCTCGGAGGTAGTGGCATAACACCTGGCCACCCTACACACCTCATTGCACTGCTCACTCCAATCTCGATACCAGTGCATCTCGACATCGTATGATTTTATTTTTCTAGCATGTGAACGATCCGTATTCCACCCCCTGGGGTGAGCCGCTTCAGAAGGTAAGGAAATATATTTCACCACCACAGACTCTAGACCAGATCCAACAAGCCTAACCCGCACAATCTCACCATAACCACTCCATAGCGTTTGAATGACCTGCTGAGAAGTTATTGCAGTCGCGCCAGTTGAATTGAGTACCAAGTCCTGAAAATATTTATTCATTTTTAATTATAAAAATTCATTGAGTAATTTATCCAACCAGTTGATAGCTCCCAACTCTAATTTCCAT
>CBFCYE010000074.1:0-4993 GCA_965602225.1 uncultured Gammaproteobacteria bacterium
CGCGCTTTGCTGTTGTCTATCATTTGTTGTCCATTCGTAATAATTGTCGTCTGCGTGTGCGCGTATTTACGGATAATGAAGAGCCACGTGTTGACTCCGTCATCCCTGTTTGGAATGTTGCCAATTGGTTTGAGCGTGAGGCATTTGATATGTTTGGCATCCTCTTTGATGGCCATCCTGATTTGCGCCGTCTGCTGACTGATTACGGCTTTATCGGTCATCCTTTCCGTAAAGATTTTCCTTTGGTGGGGCATGTAGAAATGCGCTACGACCCTGAGCGAAAACGTGTTGTCTACGAGCCTGTAGAGACTGAATTACGTGTTGTTGTGCCGCGTGTCATTCGCCACGATAACCGCTACGAAGAAATGAAGGGTGAGTAACGATGGCTGAGATTCGTAACTACACCATGAACTTCGGCCCCCAGCATCCTTCTGCGCACGGGGTGCTGCGACTGGTATTGGAATTGGATGGCGAGGTCATTGAACGCGCTGATCCACACATTGGTTTACTGCATCGCGGTACTGAAAAGCTGGCAGAGGGCAAACCTTATAACCAGAATATTGGTTATATGGACAGGCTTGATTACGTCTCCATGATGTCGAACGAGCATGGTTATGTCATGGCCATCGAGAAACTGCTTGGTCTGGAAATACCGCTGCGTGCCCAGTACATCCGCGTCATGTTTGATGAAATTACACGTATCCTGAATCACTTGCTGTGGTTGGGTGCCCATGCGCTGGATATCGGTGCCATGACGGTGTTTCTGTATGCTTTCCGTGAACGCGAAGACCTGCTGGATGCCTATGAGGCTGTTTCGGGTGCCCGTATGCATGCGACCTATTATCGTCCTGGCGGCGTGGCGCGTGACTTGCCTGAGCATATGCCACAGTACGAGACCTCCAAGTGGCACAACGCCAAAGAAGTAAATCGAATGAACCAGAATCGTGGCGGTTCGTTGCTCGATTTTCTGGAAGATTTCACCAAACGCTTCCCGACCTACGTTGATGAGTATGAAACCCTGCTGACAGATAATCGAATCTGGAAGCAGCGCACAGTTGATATCGGTATCGTTACGCCAGAGCGTGCGCTGCAACTGGGTATGACTGGGCCTATGCTGCGTGGCTCGGGTATCGAGTGGGATTTGCGTAAGAAACAGCCTTATGAAGTCTATGATCGCGTTGATTTTGATATTCCAGTGGGCACCAATGGTGATTGTTATGATCGTTACCTGGTGCGTGTTGAAGAAATGCGTCAGTCGAACCGCATTGTTCGCCAGTGTATTGACTGGCTGCGCAAGAATCCCGGTCAGATCAAGGTTGATAATTACAAGGTCAGCCCACCACGTCGTGAGCAGATGAAGGGTGATATGGAAGCCTTGATTCACCACTTTAAACTGTTTACTGAAGGTTACTGTTTGCCTGAGGGTGAGGCCTATGCCGCAGTTGAACATCCTAAAGGTGAGTTTGGTGTCTACCTGGTCTCCGATGGTGCCAACAAACCTTATCGCATGAAAATTCGTGCGCCAGGTTTTGCACATATGGCTGCCCTGGATGAAATGTCACGTGGCCACATGATTGCTGACGTTGTCGCTATCATCGGTACACAGGATATTGTATTTGGAGAGGTTGATCGCTGATGTCTGAATCTAAGTTACATTTGATTACAGCTGAGTCACTGGCAGAGATAGATCTGAATGTCGCCAAGTATCCTGCTGATCACAAAGAGTCTGCTTGTATGCCGGCACTGCGTATTGTCCAGGATCAAAATGGTGGTTGGTTGACCAATGATTTGATGGATGCAATTGCTGAATATCTTGAGATGCCGGCGATTGCTGTCTATGAAGTTGCAACCTTCTATTCCATGTATGAACATAAACCGGTTGGGCGTAACAAGATCAGTGTCTGTACCAATATATCGTGTTTGTTGAATGGTTCTGACGCAATTGTTAGCCACCTTAATAACAAGCTGGACATCAAATTTGGTGAAATCACCACAGATGGCAAGTTTAGTCTGAAAGAAGTTGAGTGCCTGGGGGCATGTTCTGGTGCGCCTATGATGCAGATCGGACGTGACTATCACGAAAATCTGACCCCGGAGAAGATTGACGCTATCCTGGATAGCCTCGAGTAAACACCATGGCCAACGACGTTTGTTTTCGCAATAATCATCTGGATAAACCCTGGACGCTGGATACCTATGAAGGTACTGGTGGTTATGAGGTTTGGCGTAAGATTTTGAAGGAGAAAACCTCTCCCGAAGAGATTATTGAACAGGTTAAAATCTCTGCCCTGCGTGGTCGTGGCGGTGCAGGTTTCCCGACGGGCTTGAAGTGGAGTTTCATGCCACGCAATTCAGAAGGCCAGAAATACATTGTCTGTAACTCGGATGAGGGTGAACCTGGTACCTGTAAAGATCGCGATATTCTGCGTTACAACCCGCATCAGCTGGTTGAAGGTATGATGATTGCTGGTTATACCATCGGTGCCACTCAAGGGTATAACTACATTCGTGGTGAATTCTGGGAACCCTATGAGCGTTTTCAGGCTGCCATTGAAGAAGCTCGCGCTGCAGGTCTGTTGGGTAAAAATATCATGGGCTCAGGCATCGATTTTGACCTGGAGGTTCACCTCGGTGGTGGTGCCTATATCTGTGGTGAAGAGACTGCTCTGCTTGAGTCTATCGAGGGCAAGAAGGGCCAGCCACGTTTTAAGCCGCCTTTCCCTGCGAGCTATGGTCTATATGGTCGCCCAACCACAATCAATAATACCGAGACTCTGGCATCGATCCCGATGATCCTGAAAAACGGTGGCCAGTGGTTTCTTGAACTGGGTAAGCCAAACAATGGCGGCACCAAGATATTTTCTGTGTCAGGCCACGTCAACAAACCAGGCAACTTTGAAGTGAATATGGGCACACCATTTGCTGACTTGCTGGAAATGGCCGGTGGTGTTCGTGATGGTCATACCCTCAAGGCTGTTATTCCTGGTGGTTCATCTACGCCAATAGTCCCTGCCGATGTAATGATGAAAACCGACATGGATTACGATTCAATCGGCAAGGCTGGATCTATGCTGGGAGCGGGTTCGGTCATCGTTATGGATGAGACCACCTGCATGGTTAAGGCCTTGGCGCGTCTGTCGCACTTCTATTATGAAGAGTCCTGCGGTCAATGTACGCCATGCCGTGAAGGTACCGGTTGGCTGGCGCGTGTTGTTCATCGTATAGAACATGGACAAGGGCGTCAGGAAGATTTGGACATGCTTGATGACGTAGCCAACAAGATTATGGGGCGCACAATCTGTGCCCTGGGTGATGCTGCTGCGATGCCTGTGGCCAGCTTCATAAAACATTTCCGCGATGAGTTTCAATATCACATCGACCATGGCAAGTGCCTGGTGTGATTTGTAGCTGATTGACGAGATTAAACAGATAAGAATGTACGGGGCCAATTGATGGTAAGTATAGAAATCGATGGTAAAAAGATTGAGGCTCAGGACGGGGCCATGATCATTGAGGCCGCTGATGAGGTAGGTATTACTATTCCTCGTTTTTGTTACCACAAGAAGTTGTCGGTTGCTGCTAACTGCCGTATGTGTCTGGTGGAAGTAGAGAAGGCAGCCAAGCCTCTGCCAGCCTGCGCTACCCCTATTACTGATGGCATGGTTATTTTCACGCGTTCTAAAAAAGCCATCTTGGCGCAGAAGAGTGTGATGGAGTTTCTGTTGATCAATCACCCACTGGATTGCCCAATCTGCGATCAGGGCGGTGAGTGTGAGCTTCAGGATTTGGCCATGGGCTTTGGTGGCGATCACTCACAGTATTCTGAAGAAAAACGAGTCGTATTTGATAAGAACCTTGGCCCGCTGATTTCTACCGACATGACCCGTTGTATTCACTGCACCCGTTGTGTCCGTTTTGGCCAGGAAGTTGCTGGCGTTCACGAGCTGGGTGGCACTGGTCGTGGTGAGCATATGTTGATTGGAACCTACGTTGAGAAAGCAGTCACATCTGAGCTTTCGGGTAATGTGATTGATCTTTGTCCTGTTGGCGCACTGACATCAAAGCCATTTCGTTTTCATGCGCGTAGCTGGGAGATGAATCAGGTCAACAGCATCGCCGCACATGATTGTGTTGGTTCTAATATCCAGGTTGAGACGCTGCGCAACGAAGTTCGCCGCGTCACACCAGTTGAAAACGAAAGCATCAATGAAACATGGATTTCTGATCGGGATCGCTTTAGCTACGAAGGCGCTAATAGCGCTGACCGCCTGCGTGTACCTATGGTTAAGCAGGATGGTGAGTGGCAGGAAGTTGATTGGCAAACTGCGCTTGATGCGACTGTTTCTGGCCTGAAGGCTGTTTTGGAAAAACATGGTGCAGGTCATTTGGGTGCCCTGACATCAGCCAGCGCTACTGTTGAAGAAATGTATCTGTTACAGAAACTGGTGCGCGGTCTGGGTGGATCAAATATTGATCATCGCCTTGGTCAACTTGATTTTTCTGATCAGGAAAATATGCCGTTGTATCCGTCACTGGGGCAAAGTATTGAGGCTGTTGAAGGCGTCGATGCTGCATTGTTGATTGGTTCAAATATTCGCCTTGACCAACCGCTGCTTGGTCATCGCCTGCGTAAGGCTGCCTTGAATGGCGCTAGCATCATGTCTGTAAACCCGGTTGATTATGAATTTATGTTCCCGGTTACTGAGAAGGTGGTTGCAGCACCTGCAGGCATGGAACAAGCGCTTGCAGGCATTGCCAAGGCCCTGGTTGAAGCGGGTGCATCAGCGCCTCAAGGTCTTGATGCTCTCACGACAGGTGTTGAAATTTCAGATGTTCAGCGTTCGATTGCGGCAAAACTGAAGTCAGCAGCTAAGGCAACAGTCATGTTGGGTAGTTATGCTCTGTCATCAGCTGCTGCTTCCAAACTGCGCTCTCTTGGTCAAGCCATTGCGGTGATGAGCGGTGCGAAATTAGCCTATCTGACAGACGGCGC
>CBFCYE010000075.1:0-4928 GCA_965602225.1 uncultured Gammaproteobacteria bacterium
TGCCCTGTCGATGGCGAGGCCTATGCACAGGTTTCCATCCGCACCATCCTCCACCATTTAAAAACTCCGTGGCTTTGGAACGCCAAGCAACAAAACTATTATTTCTGTGACGCCCCGGATTGTGAGGTGGTCTATTTCGGCGAGGATGATTCGGTTATTTATAAATCGGATCTCAGAACACTGGTTGGCATTAAAGAAGACTCAGCTGACGCACCGCTGTGTTATTGCTTTGACGTCAGCAAGGCCGAGGCGGCACACAACCCTGCGGTAAAGAAATTTGTCGTGCAGCAGACCAAGGCCAAGCAATGCGCCTGCGAAACGCGCAATCCATCAGGCCGTTGTTGTTTAAAAGATTTTCCTGAATAGTGCACCTAGCATAGCCTTCAACCTCATGGGCAAGCTGAATAAAAAAACCGGTTGCGAAACGCAACCGGCTTAATTAGAACAACTAACACAGCGTCAGACAGACGCTGCGCATGCCTTTATTTTACCGTCCAAACAACATCTAAAACCTCTACTGTTTGATCCATCA
Organism: uncultured Gammaproteobacteria bacterium; assembly: GCA_965602225.1. Classification (GTDB taxonomy): domain Bacteria; phylum Pseudomonadota; class Gammaproteobacteria; order Tenderiales; family Tenderiaceae; genus Tenderia. The sequence goes on from CBFCYE010000075.1 coordinate 533, forward strand.
ACTGAAACTCAAAATGAACATCATTGTTGCCAGGCTGCAACATATAATTCATATCTGGGCATATCACCGCTTGCGAAGCATCTATTACAGGATAAATCTGACACTGTTGCAGATGATAGGATATGTCCATATTGTTGATAGAGCCTACCACCAAATCTGCAGGTGCTTTATCAGTCAGATAAATTGCCGCATCAAAACGTTGAGCCGGGTGTATACGGCCAGCGGCAGGGACCACTTCAACAAGCTCTTGAGGTACTAGCTCAACCGAAATGATTTGCGCACCAAACCACCAACTTCCATTATTACCGCTGGAATGAATAAACTTATATTCAAAACCAGAAAGAATACTGGCATCAGTAACCATCGCCGTATTATTTAACTTCGTGCCATCATTACCACCAAAATGAATATCAAAAAAATCGACCGTCACTGCAGGCGATGAACTCGTCAGCTGATCACTACGCACACCAGCGTAGTCATACTCTGTATTCGCACCATCCCAAACATAGGCCTCGGGTGCTATAGCCTCAATACTAAAAGCCCCCAAATCCATACTTATCTGACCGGTGCCTGGCGCATGCGGATACACCATTTCATTCTCCATATAAGGTGAATAACCCGGCGTGGTTGTATCAACCTTATAATACGCTGTCACTAAACCACCTTGAGTTACCGCTCCGCCTAAATAGCCACCACTGTCACCGACATAATCAACCTGCGCAGTAACCTTATACATATACTGTGTCGCAGAAGTCGCTGGCGGATTTCCCCCAGCATTAGTCAATTGATCTACTTTGGCAGTAATCGAAAAATATTGCCCATTACGTGAGCCAGAAATAACCAAATCCTTATTCATATTAAAAGCCTGAACATTTGGCACTGTCGTCGTTAAGGCATCAGTCGATAATGCATTTCCATTTTGGCCATACAGGTCAAGCATAATGCCATCCACCGTGATATCACCACTAACATGAGGACTCCAGCTAGTCACATGATATCCCTCTTCACCCGGCGTCCAGGCTTCATCCATTACAAAAATCTCTAACGGGGTCGGCGTCTGAACATCCGTTGTAAAACGAGCCCCAGCCAGGGTCAAATCAAAACCTCCTGTGGCCATAGCATGTGGATAAAACCCAACTCCTGGCATTGAATCAACATCTGCTGTATTAGTTTCATAATGATATTGACCGCCAATGCTAGCCCCTGGCTGAACATCGAACATCACCCCTGCTGGGTCATACACATTTGTCACTGTAGCCATTACATCAACATTCACCTGCTCAGCCAACACGGCCCCAGAAAACATCGAGCTTAGCGCCATCAACGCCATTTTTTTACATACACCCATAAATACTCACCCCATTAAGAAATTAATTGTGCGCAGCGCCGACATAACAGCCAGCCCAACACACGCTAAAAAACATTAAATCCAATACCTAACAAAAATGTATGAGACATACACAAACAGCCTGCCTATAAAGAACAATACTAAACTTCTAGATTATTTAATCACTGGCCATCAGACAAAGCGACTGAAACACTAAAATCCTTTAGGTCTTTGCTATTTAAATATCGTTTTTAATAAAACAGAAACAAAACCTTGCTCTAATATAGAAAAATCAGCCTATTCGAAACAACTAAACTAAAACTTTGGGGTTAAGGTTGAACTTTCACCATCATCACCATTACGCTAGACTAAAAATAACAAATGGGATGTCTCTTCAATGCCAATCACCAACAAAACTGATCATGACAAAAAACTGATCTACACCAGTTGCTCTGGCGTAATGACGGAAGAAGATTTTCGCGACTACATATTGAGAATCTGGGGAGATATGAGCCACTACGGCTACAACGAGTTGTTTGATACCCGTCAAGCTGACTGGGATCTCTTTGATTTTGGTTATCTACTCGATGTAGCCAAAAATGCCGCCACATTAAAGACCATTGATTACAATTCAAAACTTGCCTGGCTGGTACTGGAAGGAAAACAAAAACAGTTAACCGATTTCTACAAATCCGCCAAATCATTACTGCCGACCAACTCACGCAAACTCCAGGCTTTTTACTCTGAAGCAGAAGCCCTGGCCTGGCTTAATAACTAACAACGATAACCCCGCTTTAGTCTTTTCTCCCCTGTGATCAATTCGTGACATTTGCGCCATCAAGGCGTGAACTCCTTTCGATTAAATAAACCCTGTTGTTAAACCATCCATCACATCACAGGGAGAACACCATGAAAAAGCACCTCACCGCCTTGGCTGTTGTTAGCAGCTTGAGCGCCACACCGGCAATGGCTCAGGATCTGGACATCAAGATCACCAACCTGACCAACGCTATTCACTTCACCCCTTTCCTGGTAGCGGCGCATGACAGCAGCAGCCACCTGTTTATGGAAGGCAGTGCTGCATCCAGCAGCCTGCAGGCCATGGCTGAAGGTGGCGACATCACAGGTCTTTCAACTGACATTCAGGCCACTGGCGGAAATGTAGTGGAAAACCCCGCTGCTGGCCTGTTGGCACCCGGCGCCAATACCAGCTTTATGTTGATGAGCAACGACGGCAACACTCAGCTGTCGCTGACTGCCATGCTGCTGCCCACCAATGATGGATTTGTCGGCATCGACAGCATCGATGTGCCCACTACCAAAGGCACTTACACCTATTACCTCAACGGCTATGACGCCGGCACCGAGGCCAATGACGAGCTAATCACTGGCGGTGGTGCACCAGGTGTGGCGGGCATTCCGGCTGATCCAGGCGCTCATGCCGGTACCGGTGGCACAGGCGTGGCGACTGCCGACAGCAACAGCATGATTCACATTCACCGCGGCAATCTGGGTGACAGCAATGCCACTGGTGGTGCCAGCGATCTGGACAGCAGCGTGCACCGTTGGCTCAATCCGGTGGCTGAGCTAGTCATTACCGTCAACTAAGGAGCTCATGATGAAACGCTCAATCAAACTTGGCGCCATTGTTGCCGCGCTCGGCTCGACCCTGCTGCTGCAAGGCTGTAACAACGACAACAACCCACATCGCAGTTTCAACGTTGAGGTCACCAACCTCAGCAATCACCAGCCCATTGCCCCAGTGGCGGCGGTGCTGCACAAGTCAGGCTATGACGGCTTCAGCCTCGGTGCCATGGCTAGTGCTGGCCTGGAACTGCTGGCCGAAGCAGGCGATCCCAGCGCTTTTATCGCTGAGGCGGACGCCGACAACAAGGTAATCAAGACGGCCAGCGCCACCGGCGTAATCACCCCTGGCGGCAATGAAACAATAAAAGTGCAAGGTATTAGCCCCAACCCACGACTAAGTTTGGCAGGCATGCTGGTAAACACCAATGACGGCTTTATTGGCCTGGATGATGTGGACATCAGTGAGCTGGCGATTGGCGAGTCGGTGGTGCTGCATGCGCGGGTCTATGACGCCGGCACCGAGGCCAACAGCGAGACGGCTGCGACCGTACCGGGCCAGGGTGGCGCAGGCATGGATGCGGCGCGCGATGACCGTGATTTTATTGCGGTTCATCCGGGCGTGGTCAGTCAGGACGATGGTCTAACCACCTCGGCGCTGGATGCATCGCACCGCTTTGACAATCCAGCTGCACGGATCGTCATTACCCGCACACAACAATAACAGCGACCCAAATGGGCGCTGCCCATACTCCCCCTTCCATTTTGGAAGGGGGAATAAACAGCAGGAATACAAGCTATGAGCCACAACGTGCTGATCATTGAAGACAACGCCGAGATCGCCAACCTGGTGCAGTTGCACCTGAAGGACATCCATTGCCAGGCCGACATCGCCTCTGACGGTGCCGAAGGGCTGCGCCGCTTCAAGGACAAGGCCTACGAGCTGGTGATTCTCGACCTGATGTTGCCGGTGATGGACGGCCTGGAGGTGTGCAAACAACTGCGTACAAGCAATGCCGTGGTGCCGGTGATGATGCTGACATCCAAGTCATCAGAGCTGGATCGGGTACTGGGACTGGAGATCGGTGCCGATGATTACATCACCAAACCGTTTAGCATCCCTGAACTACTGGCGCGGGTGAAGGCGCAATTTCGTCGTCTGAATGCCTTTCAGACACCCGTCCAACAAAGCAAACAACTTCAGTTCGGCGAGCTGCAAATCGAGCCAGACAAACACCGCGTTAGTCTGGCGGACAAAAACATTGTCCTGACCGCCAAAGAGTTCGATCTGCTAATGCACTTCACCGCTCACCCCGGCCGTGTTTACAGCCGCACCGAATTGCTGGATCAGGTTTGGGGTTATAGCTATGAAGGTTATGAACACACGGTCAATTCGCACATCAACCGGCTGCGTACCAAAATTGAGATTGACCCGGCCAAGCCGCAATACATCATGACGGTCTGGGGCGTGGGTTATAAATTCAA
>CBFCYE010000076.1:0-4330 GCA_965602225.1 uncultured Gammaproteobacteria bacterium
GGCACCTTGAGCATGAACAACAGATTGGATGCCATCATCAAACTGGCCTCCAGCGCCTCAGGCACCACCTCGCTGGCGCCGGCCTCCATCAACTCCTGCATATGAGTTTCATCCGAGGTACGCACCAGCACCGGGATGTCAGCATTGGCACTGCGCACCTGTTTGAGGATCTTCAGGGCCGTGGCCGGATCCTCGACACTAACGACCAAAGCAGCGGCGCGCCCCAGACCAGCAGCATGCAATAACTCAAGGCTTGTAGAATCGCCATAACTTACGGGTTCTTTGGCCTTTACTGCGTTCTGCACCAAGACGGGGTCAAGCTCTAGTGCGACATATTCAAAGCCTTCCTCCTTAAGCATGAGGGCGATATTTTGGCCAATACGGCCATAGCCAGAGAGGATGATGTGATTCTCAAGACCTTGGGCCGTATTCTCAATCCGTGCCTTGATGGTCTGTTTACTTTCGCCTGCCTGTTGCGGCATTAGTCTGGCCACCAGACGGCCGTTGTAACGAATAATCAGCGGTGCCAAGCCCATGCTGATCAGCAACGCCGCCAGCACCACCTGACCATAATCATCAGGGATCATACCGCCAGCTAGCGCCAGGGTCAGAATGGCAAAACCAAACTCACCTCCGTGCGCCAACACCAAGCCTGTACGCAAGGATACGGCCATATCCCACTTGGCGATTCGACATAACAGGGTAATGAAAAACATCTTAAAAACAATCAAAGCAGCTAAGGTCAGCAAGACCCACGGCCAGATTTCAGGCAATAGTTGGATATTAAAGAGCATGCCAATGGTAATAAAAAACAGTCCCAACAGGATGTCGCGAAATGGTCTGATCTCAGCTTCAATTTGATGCCGGAACTCAGTCTCGCCCAACATCATGCCGGCGACAAAAGCGCCCAAGGCCAGCGACAAGCCAAGCTGATGAGTAATCCAGGCCGCACCCAGTGTGATCATCAGCGCCGCCAGGGTGAATAACTCCATCGATTTATACCTGGCCACCAGATGAAACATTGGCCGCAGTACCCAGCGCCCCAGCACAAAGATCAGCACCAGCGCCAGCCCGCCTTCAGCAAAGGCCTTCAACACCGTGTAGATTGCCTCATCGCCATTAATGACCGCCGGTGTTGAGACCAAAATCAGGAACGGAATCACCATCAAGTCCTGAAACAGCAAAATACCCACCGCGTTACGGCCATGGCGTGTATGCAGTTCGACCTGGTCGGTCATCTGTTTAATCACCAGCGCCGTAGACGACATGGCGACAATACCCCCCAATACCAGCGCAGCTTCGAGACTCATATCCAGATAAGTAGCAACAATAGTCACAATCAGCGTCGTACCAATCACCTGCGCGCCCCCCAGCCCCAGCACAGTCCCGCGGATGTGCCGCAAATGAGAAAGAGAAAACTCCAGACCGATGGTAAACAGCAGAAAGACAACCCCAAACTCAGCCAGGGCGCGGGTATGTTCGGTATCTGCAACAATTGCAAAGCCGTAGGGCCCAAGCATCACCCCAATGGCGAGGTAACCAAGTATGGGAGGGAGCTTAAAATGCAAACAGGTGCCGACAACCGCCACAGCGACTGCAAACAGAATTAGTATTTCATTTAGATAACCGTGATCCATGGGCTTTTTATCTTTACTGTGACAACTATCAATTTAATAACTTCAGTGTAAAGCTTCCGAGCGTGAAAGTGACAGTTTTATGATTGGACAACATGAGTCAGAACGACTGCATGTATATGACTCAGAGGCTAGATTATTTTTTACGCCGGGCGCGGAAAAAGCTGCTCAACAGTTCGGCACATTCCTGCTGCTGTACGCCAGCGCTAATTTCAACGGTGTGATTGTAAGCATCAGAATTGAGCACATTAAAGACACTGCCAGCAGCACCAGTCTTAGGATCAAAAGCACCAAACACCACCCGTTTGACCCGGGCATGAATGATAGCCCCGGCGCACATAGTGCAGGGTTCAAGCGTAACGTAAAGCGTGGTATCGCAAAGCCGATAGTTGGCGATGTTTTCACCGGCAGCACGCAGGGCCTGAATCTCGGCATGGGCCGAAGGATCGTTATTTTGGATCGGCCGGTTCCAGCCTTCACCAATCATATTGCCATCCCTGACCAACACCGCACCCACAGGCACCTCACCCTCACGCCCGGCTTGCTCGGCCAGGCTTAAGGCATGAGACATCCAGTGATGGTCGGGAGATTCTAAAGCAGCCATAAAAAGACGGTCTTTTTATCCCCTCCCCCTTCAAGGGGGAGGGTTAGGGTGGGGGTGAAATTGAAACGACCTAAACACCTATTCAAGTTTCTACCCTCCCCCTAACCCCCTCCCTGCAAGGGAGGGGGAATATTGCATTTATTCCCACTCAATGGTGCCAGGCGGCTTGCCGGTGATGTCATAGACAACACGGGAAATACCCGACACCTCGTTAACGATGCGACGGCAGACATGATCAAGAAAATCGTAAGGCAGATGGGCCCAACGGGCCGTCATGAAGTCGATGGTCTCAACCGCACGCAATGCCACCACCCATTCATATCGACGACCATCGCCGGTCACACCCACAGACTTAACCGGTAGGAACACGGTAAAGGCCTGTGAAGTCTTATTGTAAAGATCGTAATTGTGTAGTTCTTCGATAAAGATGTGATCGGCAAGACGCAGGATATCGGCGTATTCCTTCTTCACTTCACCAAGGATGCGCACACCCAGGCCAGGACCAGGAAAGGGATGACGATAGACCATGTCATAGGGCAGACCCAGCTCAACACCGAGCTTGCGCACTTCATCTTTAAACAGTTCACGCAGCGGCTCAAGCAACTTCAGCGTCATGTAATCCGGCAGGCCACCAACGTTGTGATGCGACTTGATCACGTGGGCCTTGCCGGTCTTGGAACCCGCTGATTCAATTACATCAGGATAGATCGTACCCTGCGCCAGCCACTTGGCGGCGCTGAGTTTTTTAGACTCTTCTTCAAAAATATCAACAAACAGATTACCAATGATCTTGCGCTTCTTCTCAGGATCATCTTCACCCTGTAAACCATCGAGAAAACGCTGTTCGGCATCAACACGAATCACCTTCACACCCATGTGTTCAGCAAAGGTGGCCATGACCTGGTCGCCCTCTTTGTAACGCAGCAGGCCGTTATCAACAAAGACGCAGGTGAGCTGATCGCCAATGGCCTTATGCAACAGTGCAGCAACCACAGAGGAATCAACACCACCGGACAGGCCAAGGATTACTTCATCACTGCCAACCTGTTTACGAATGCTGGCGATGGCATTTTCAGCGATGTTGTCCGCTGTCCAGTCAGCACCACAACCACAAATGGTGTGAATAAAACGTTCGAGGATGCGCTGACCCTGCTGGGTATGAGTCACCTCAGGATGAAACTGCACGCCGTAGAAATGTTTGTCCTCATTGGCGATACCGGCAACCGGCGCCGAATCTGTTGATGCCATCAGCTTAAAGCCTTCAGGCAATTCAACCACACGGTCACCATGGCTCATCCAGACATCAAGCATGCCGTAGCCTTCTTCAGTGGTGTGGTCTTCGATATCTCGCAACAACTCGGTATGACCGCGAGCACGTACCTTGGCATAACCATATTCATGGTGATCAGCATTTTCGACCTTACCACCCAACTGCGCAGTCATGGTCTGCATGCCATAGCAGATGCCAAACACAGGTACGCCCAGATCAAATACCACTTGCGGTGCGACAGGAGCATCTTCCGCAATCGTGCTCTCAGGACCACCGGAAAGGATGATGCCCTTAGGGGCAAATTCACGAATCGCAGCCTCGTCCATGTCCCATGGATGCAGCTCGCAATAAACACCGGCCTCGCGCACACGGCGGGCAATCAACTGGGTGTACTGTGAACCGAAATCGAGAATCAGGATTCTGTCTTGATGAATATCTTTGCTCATCGGCGTCTCTATAAAAAAGATGTGGAAGGATTAATACGATGTAACTGAAACAAAAAAGGCCGGCTCAACACCGGCCTTTTTTAACTGACCTTAGTCAATCCTATAATTTGGCGCTTCGCGGGTAATGGTCACATCATGAACATGACTCTCTTTCATGCCCGCGCTGGTAACACGCACAAACTCAGGCTTGGTACGCATCTCGTCCAGATTCTTACAGCCGGTATAACCCATGCTTGAGCGCAGACCGCCCATGAACTGATGCACAATAGCCAACATGCTGCCCTTGTAAGCCACGCGCCCTTCAATGCCCTCCGGCACCAACTTCTCAACACCTTCAGATGAATCCTGAAAATAGCGGTCACTGGAACCCTGCTGC
>CBFCYE010000077.1:0-4163 GCA_965602225.1 uncultured Gammaproteobacteria bacterium
CAGATGCACCTGCCCTCCGCCTATCTTGTCATCCCAATCTTCTCATTGGCCAATGCCGGCATTCCTATCGACTGGTCCTCGTTTGGCAGTGTCGTCACTCACCCGGTCTCAATGGGAATTGCACTCGGTCTTGTGCTTGGCAAATTGATCGGCATCGCCGGTTTCACCTGGGTTGTCGTCAAGCTTGGCCTAACCACCCTGCCACATGACTTGAATTTCAAACACATCGTCGGCGTAAGCCTGATGGGCGGCATCGGCTTTACCATGTCCATATTTATTGCGGAATTGGGTTTTGCCCACCATGCCCAGGATCTACTGATGGCCAAAACTGGGGTTCTGCTAGCCTCCGTCCTAGCTGGGGTTTCGGGTTTTCTCTGGCTGTATTTTAGCTATGAGAAAAGTAGTCAATAGCGTTCGCGATTAGCGGATATTTCAGCGATGCACGGGCATCCCACCACAAACTAAACGCTACGGTGGTATGTCTCTTGGAGCTATAACCTTAGAATGCAGCATTATATGTAATATCTAAATCTAACTGGGAAATTGAATTTTCATCTATGGTTACTGGGTTTATTACTAATTCAGAATTAAAACCGTTAGCATAAAGGCCTTGGTCTTCTTCAGTAAATATGCTGTAAACCCCTGTCGGTAACTCCGTTTGATAAAAACCGGTTGTATCTGAATAAACAACAGCTACAAGTTCTGAATTAATGTGTTCGTAGAAACTACTTGAGGCATTTATTGAATCGTTATCATTTATAGAGGTGCCCTTATAAACACGAATAACTCTATAAACTGGTGTAATTGTACCCGATGAGCTGCCTTCACCAACGGTGCCAGGCATATGATCCCCTTGCCAAAACCGTACGTTCCCCCAGACTCCTTGCGATATGGTGACTCTTTCAAAGTTGTCAGGAACCTTCTTTTTATCATCATTATTACTATCGGTGTCGCTAGTATTACAGCCTGAAAGAATCATTATTGAACAGATAGAAAATATTAAATTCTTAGCTTTTAGGTTAATCATCCTAATCTCTTCATAAAAGGTTTACTCCGGCAATTTTGAGTGATTATTTATGTTTTTAGCACGACTCAAAAATCGTGGGAAAGTGTTAATTGCTTGTATGTGTTTTATAGGCATGAAACCTTGAACGACTCCCTGGAGTCGCTGCATTTAACCTGGATTAACTGCATTGGTTCACTTGGCGTTGCATTATGCGAGAACTCAAACAGTATCGCAAAATCTTGAGTGATTAATGATTCTATAGATGCACATTCTTGCGTTGCACAAGAGAACCTTTTTTCACCGTATAGTTCATATATTCCAGAATTTTTATTGACAACTATTCCTGATGCCCGACTTGCAGCTATATCGAACGTAGTGGCTGATGATTCTAGCTCCTTACTCAATATCTCAACCAGTGTGTATTTTGTTGAGGAAGCGTCTTCTGGTGGGATTTCGATGTTAGAAATGTTTACCCTCAGCTTATAAACATAACCCCACTCATAATCAAAACCTTCTATTGGTTCGTAGAACAACGACCAATCATCCTCTACCGTAGATTTACTCAGAAGACACGATGCCAATTCAAGACCTTGGCACTCGGACTTGTAGTGATTAATGTATATATCCCTTTTGCCATCAGATGGGTTTTCATGGTCACACCCACCAGCAACTAATACCGCTATCGAAAACATGATAGCTTTAAAATTGCTCATATCCTGGCTCCGTTCAACACATAATTTAAATTGGTGGAAAATAAGAAGCTTGCTACTAGCGATGTAGAAATAGATAGTGCTATAGCAGTTAACGATAATTGACTTTCCATATTAGAAACAGCCCCCCGTCAGTTTCATAGACATTTTTATTTCTAACTGAATTAACTCAGACCCTAGAGACAAAAATAAATGATGATTTTAAGGGGTTGGGAAGACGCAGGAATAAACGACAGATTATTGCGATGAACATTGAATTGCATGATTGCCCCCAACCTTGCTACCTACCAACAGAACAACAAAGTACCATTTTTCCTTTGAATATTCTATTGAAGGTTAACAGGGCTGCGCCCTCACCTGCCAGCCTGGCGGCTGGCAGGGTTAGATAGGATTGGCGCTTGTTATAAAGGCGCAATCATTGAGTGCAATGGTGGGCTGATAAGCTGTTTCAAAAATACAAACGAACGCGCTTGCAGGGGAAAGGTTTCATTGGTGTGATAGAGACGCTCTGACATGCCATTGCCATCGGCATAGCTGGTATCCGTCATCACTTTCCAGCGTGCCAGTGTCGGCACGCTGGGTAAGACGAAGGGAATGTCTTTGTGATGAGAGTTAAACAGCATAATGATATTGGCATCGGACACCTTATTGCCGCGCTCATCATATTCATCAATCGCATCACCGGCCAGAAACAGACCCAGACAACGGGCAAAGGACTGATGCCACTCTTTGTCTGTCATTTCTCCGCCGCTGGATTTAAGCCAGGTAATATCTTTTACGCCAACACCGACAATGTCTCGGCCCTGAAAAAAGTGGCGGCGACGGAAGCTGGGGTGTTTTTTTCTGAGCTGAATAATCTGTTGCACAAACATTAACAGCTGTTTGTTTTCCTTGCTTAGCGACCAGTCTATCCAGCTGAGTTCACTGTCGTGGCAATAGCTGTTGTTATTACCATGTTGGGTTTTACCCATCTCATCGCCCGCCGTTAGCATCGGCACCCCTTGAGACAATAACAAGGTGGCAAGAAAGTTTCGTTGCTGACGGGCACGCAGTGTGTTGATGTGCTGATTGTTGGTTGGCCCCTCTTCGCCACAGTTCCAACTCAGGTTATGGCTTTCGCCATCACGATTATCTTCACCGTTGGCATCGTTATGTTTTTCGTTGTAACTGACCAGATCATGCATGGTGAAACCATCGTGACAGGTAATGAAGTTGATGCTGGCATAGGGCTTACGGCCGCCATGTTCATATAGGTCACTGGAACCCGTCATACGATAGGCCAGATCGCCGATTAACCCTCCGTCACCTTTCCAATAGGCACGCATGGTGTCGCGGTATTTGCCGTTCCATTCGGTCCAGCCGACCGGGAAGTTGCCGACCTGATATCCGCCCTCACCCAGGTCCCAGGGTTCGGCAATCAGTTTGACCTGTGACAGCACCGGGTCTTGGTGGATGATATCGAAGAAGGCACCGAGACGATCGACGGCGTGCAGCTCACGCGCCAGTGCCGAAGCCAGGTCAAAACGAAAGCCATCGACATGCATCTCCAACACCCAATAGCGCAGGCTGTCCATGATCAGCTGCAATACCCGCGGGTGCTGCATGTTGAGGGTGTTGCCACAGCCAGTGAAGTCCATGTAATAGCGTTTGTCTTCTGGGCAGACACGATAATAGGCGCTGTTGTCGATGCCACGAAAACTGAGTGTTGGGCCGAGGTGACTGCCCTCGCCGGTGTGGTTATAGACCACGTCGAGAATCACTTCGATGCCTGCTGAGTGCAGGCGCTTGACCATGGTCTTGAACTCTTTGATATTGCCACTGGCCGAGTAGCGTGCATCCGGGGCAAAAAAGCCAATCGAGTTATAACCCCAGTAATTGCGCTGGTCTCTTTCAAGCAGGTGCCTGTCATCGATGAAGGTATGTGTGGGCATCAATTCCACCGCCGTCACACCGAGCTCTTTCAGATGTTTGATGGCCGGCGCCGATGCCAGGCCTTCATAGGTGCCGCGCAATTGCGGCGGAATATCGGGATGAAGGGCGGTAAAGCCCTTGACGTGCAGCTCGTAGATCACCGTGTCGTGCCAGGGCGTGCGCAGCAATTTGTCATCGCCCCAGCTAAAGGCCGGATCGATAACACGTGACTTGATCATGCTGGCGGCGCTGTCGCGGTTATCCACCGCCATGTCGGCCTCAGGATCACCGACCTTATAACCAAACAGGGCATCGTTCCAGCGCAGCTCGCCGAAAAAATCCTTGGCATACGGGTCTAGCAGCAGTTTTTTGGGATTAAAGCGGTGGCCATTGTCTGGATCGTAAGGGCCGTGGACGCGGTAGCCGTACAAGGTGCCGGGGCGAGCCTCAGGCAGGTAACAATGCCAGGCCTGGTCGGTCTGCCAGCGCATATCGAGGGTGTGGAGCAGATGTTCACCAGTGGCGTCAAACAGACA
>CBFCYE010000078.1:0-4098 GCA_965602225.1 uncultured Gammaproteobacteria bacterium
CACCGCCGACGCAAAAGGCAATCACAACTGCTTCAACAATTAAGCTCATCATGGCTGTTCTCCTTTGCTATTTCCCATCAATGGGAGTTTTCATCCTTCAATATAAATATCGACCTTCATACAAGGATGCTTGAGCGACGGGGAGATACATTAACAATTGTCTACATTTCGAAAATACGCGCCTAGACTGATTCTTCAGAGCGCGCTTTGGCTTCTGCCGCAAAAAAGCGCTGTACCAGTTCTATTTTTCGGGTTCGCAGCATGGGCGGCAGGCTATTGAGAAAGACCTTGCCGTAGGGTTTGCTGGTCAAACGAGGATCACACACCACCATCACCCCCCTATCACTGAAATCACGAATCAAACGCCCCACCCCCTGCTTTAAGGCGATCACCGCCTGAGGCACCTGAAATTCCATAAACGGATTACCACCTCTGGCTCGCAGCACATCAGCCCTGGCCTGCAATACCGGATCATCAGGTGCGGCAAACGGTAGTTTATCGATAATAACGCAGGACAGCGCCTCACCACGGACATCAATGCCTTCCCAGAAACTGCCTGTTCCCAACAGCACCGCATCACCCTTTTCGCGAAAACGGCGCAGCAATTCATTACGTGGGTATTCACCCTGCACCAGCATTGGGTAATCAATCTTACCCTGCAATAATTCCGCCGCCTGCTTCAGAGACCGATGACTGGTAAACAACAGGAAGGCGCGACCACGCGAGGCCTCCAACACCGGTAAGGCCGCTGCAACCACCGCCTCGACATAGGCTGGATTGTTAGGCTCGGGCATATCCGGCGGGACGTAAAACAAGGCATGACTACGATAATCAAATGGGCTATCCCACAAGTGAGTTTGTGCCTCTTGCAGACCCAGCTGATCGGCATAGTGATCAAAACCACCATTCACCGCCAGGGTGGCTGAGGTGAATATCCAGGCCGCCTTTTGTTCCGACATCCGTTTCTGAAATGCTTCAGCCACATTCAAGGGGGTACAACAGAGCACGAAGCTACGACTGTAAATGTCTACCCAATAAACCTGATCAGCGGTTTCTTCACCAATAAAAAGGCCTATTCTGAATAACAAGGCATTACAGCGTTCGAGGCAGTTCTCCAATCCCTTGCTGCGCTCTGCCTGCCCATCCAATTGTTCATGCAGCAACTCGAGAACATCTTTGATGACCTGTAACTGCTCGACAACCTTGTTGTCACCACGCAATTGTGCCCAGGGTTTGCGTTGACCATCATTACCCAGCGCCAGCCTGAAATCACGCACTGCATATTCCAGCTTGTCGGCACAGGTCAGTAGTTTTTTGCTATCCGCAGCGCTGCTGTGATATTCAGCCACCGTATCCTTGGCTAGATCAAGCAACTGACGACCACTCAGATTCTGGCCAAAAAAGTTGGTGGCAATCTCGGGCAACTGGTGTGCCTCATCGATGATATAGGCATTGGCACTCGGCAACAGCTCACCAAAACCATCCTCACGCAGCACCATATCCGCCATCAACAAGTGATGATTAATCACCACCACATCAGCGTTCTGGGCCTCACGTCGAGCCTTACTTACATGACAGTCATCAAAACAGGGGCAATCAGAACCGAGACAATTATCCGCCGTTGAGGTCACCAACGGCCATAGTGGTGAGTCTTCACCAATATCCATCAGCTCGGTGATGTCACCGCTATCCGTACGTCCAGCCCATTCACGTACGGTGCGCAGTTGATGCACTAATTCCCGCGAAGCCAGCCGGCCTTCTTCTTCGGCAACGGTTAAACGATAGAGACACAGATAATTGCTCCGGCCCTTGAGCAAGGCAGTTTGTACCGGTACTTGCAGCGCCTTGCGCACCAACGGCAGATCTTTCTGAAATAGCTGATCCTGAAGGTTTTTGGTGCCGGTGGAGACAATCACTTTTTGCCCCGATAGCAGCGCAGGCACCAGATAGGCAAAGGTCTTGCCGGTGCCAGTGCCTGCCTCACAAACCAGGACGTTGTAATCTTTGATAGCTGCTTCAACCGCCGTGGCCATCTCTTGCTGCTGCTGGCGCGGCATAAAACCGTCAATGCAACGGCCCATGGCGCCCTCGAGCGCAAGTACTTCAGAGGATGTTTCGAATGACATAATTAGAAATTAGTTAGTGCGAACAGACAAAAGCTCAGGAACCAGACTGGTTATCCCAAACCTCGTCTTCTTCGCCAAACTCACGAGTCCAGGCCAGCTGACTTATGGCCTTGAATTTGGCAACGGACATGGCACCACGTTTGGCGCGTTTGCTTTGACTGGCTTCCTGCGCCTCGATGATATCTTCGCGCTCAGCCTCATAGATCTCAAAGGGCTCGAAGTTTTCATCCATCAGTACCAGCACCACACTGTCCCACTCCTGTTCAACCTTGAGCTGACCGATGCGCTGCCCCGCCTTTTCCTCGTCGAAAATGACACGGCCCTTGATCTGAATCTTCTTACCATCGCGCGAGCCATGGCCAATAGCATCATAGCCCCCCTGGGTCCCGGCAGGCACGGGCTCAAGCCCCAGATTATGGCAGGCGTCAAAATGGGCAATCTCACCACTAACACCACCCAGGGGTTTACCGGTAGCATTGCGGTAGTCACGCGCAAGGCGACGGGTTTCGGAGATCAATTTTTCAAGCGAATATATGGACACTGCGTCAACCTGGATGAATCTATGCAATATAGTGCCAGATCAGGCCATAAAATTCAGCATTTTTAGTTTGTTACAAACAATATGTCAGCGAATAGCTGAAATCGTCTTTGTCTCACCGCCTCGCTTTGCCATAATAAGTGATCATGAACCAAACCGAACTCATCACAGCCCTACAACAGCCACAGGCCTACGACCATCCCGTCGCTGAAATCAGGCTGATCGAGACCCATATATCCTGGGTCATCCTGACCGGCGACTATGCCTACAAAATCAAAAAACCAGTCGACTTCGCTTTTCTCAACTTTTCCAGCCTTGATCAAAGGAAACATTACTGCCAGCAGGAACTACGACTCAATCAGCGCCTGGCACCCGAACTCTATCTTGAAGTTGTTGCACTAACGGGTACGCCAGACCACCCCAGCATCAATGGCACAGGTGAAACATTTGAATATGCGGTCAAGATGCGCCAATTTGATCCCAAACAACAGCTCGACATATTGCTGCAACAAGACAAACTAAGCAGAAACCACATCGACCAACTGGCCGACACCATTGCCTCCTTTCATCAACAGATAGACATTGCCGCAGATGATAGCCCATTTGGTGAACCTGACGCTGCCTGGCAACCGGTTGAGGAAAACTTTCAACAGATTCGACCACGCATCTTACAAAACACTAACGAACTGGCGCGACTAGAACGGTTAGAACAATGGAGCCGGACAAGTTTCGACCAGCTCAAGTCCCTATTCAATCAACGCAAACAAGCTGGCTTCATCCGCAACTGCCACGGCGACATGCATCTGGCCAACATCACCCTGATAGATAACAAGGTCACCGTATTCGACTGCATCGAGTTCAACGACAACTTCCGCTGGATCGATGTCATCAGCGAAATCGCCTTCACCACCATGGATTTGATTGACCGTCAGCGGCCCGACTTGGCAGCACGGCTGCTGGATCGTTATCTGCAACGCACGGGCGACTATGCTGGATTGGCTTTATTGCAGTTCTACCAGGTCTACCGCGCCCTGGTGCGGGCCAAGGTCGCCATCATCCGTCACAGCCAAGCCGATCTAACCGAAACGGAACGGAAGGAAAGCCTGCAACAGTACAAAGACTACAGCCAACTAGCTGAAGCCTTCACCCAGACCAAACCGGCCACCTTATACATCGCCCACGGCGTCTCCGGCTCAGGCAAAACCTGTCTAAGCCAACCGCTACTGGAACACTACGGTATGATCCGACTGCGTTCCGATGTGGAGCGCAAACGTCTGTTCGGCCTGACCGCCGAGGCCAAAAGCCAATCAGATACTGGCCAGGGTATCTACAAGCAATCGGCCAGCCAGCAAACCTATCAGCGGCTAATCGAACTTGCCCGCCACACCCTGCAGGCTGGTTACAGCAGCATCGTAGATGCAACTTTTTTAAAAC
>CBFCYE010000079.1:0-3912 GCA_965602225.1 uncultured Gammaproteobacteria bacterium
AGCCTGTCATTCAGCGCCATCAGCCACTACCCAATGCGTAGCGGCCTTACCGCCTTGGGCATTGCCATTGGTATTAGCGCGGTCATCCTGCTGACCTCGATCAGCACCGGGCTACAGCGCTTTGTGCTGGCTGAATTCACTCAATTCGGCACCAACCTGATCGGCATCACGCCGGGTAAAACCACAACCGCAGGCATTTCTGGGGCGGTTATCAGCAATATTCGCCCACTGAGCCTCGATGACGCCAATGCCTTACTCCAACTGCCCCAGGTCATCGATACTGTGGCGGTGACGCAAGGCAGTGCTGCGGTTGAATATCAAAAACACAGCCGTCATACCACCGTGTTTGGCACCACCCATGCGGCACCCAAGGTGTGGCAGTTCAATGTCGCGCTGGGTAAGTTTTTTCCTGATGATGATCCGGTCACCGCCAGGCCCTACGCGGTGCTGGGCCACAAGCTCTATAGCGAATTATTCAAGAATATCAATCCATTAGGCAAAACCGTCCGCATTGGTGGCTTTCGCTATCATGTGGTCGGCGTCATGGAACCAAAGGGACAGTTGCTCGGTTTTGATCTGGACGACGCTGTCTATATTCCTGCAGGCCGTGCCCTGGAGATGTTTAATCGCGACAGCCTGATGGAGATTGATGTGCTTTACCGCGCTGGCACCGACGCCAGCAAACTCAGCCAGCGCATTCACAAACTATTACAGGCTCGTCACGGCAGCGAAGATTTCAGCATTGTCACTCAGGAACAAATGCTCGACACGCTGGCCAATATTCTCGGCATTCTGACCATGGCCATCGCCGCTGTCGGTGGTATTTCGCTACTGGTCGGTGGTATTGGCATACTCACCATCATGACCATTGCAGTCAATGAACGCAGCAATGAAATTGGTCTGTTACGGGCGCTGGGATCTAGCCAGAAACAGATATCTTTTCTATTTTTGAGCGAAGCTATTTGCTTAAGTCTGATCGGTGGTGTTTTTGGACTAATCCTCGGTGCCGGAGCGGCCGTAATATTACAATGGGCAATACCTGCACTTCCGACTCAGCTTTCGCTAAACTATATTTTATTGGCCGAGCTGATTGCCGTATCCATTGGCCTGATTGCAGGTGTCGTGCCGGCCCGCCGAGCCGCCAGGCTTGACCCGGTCGAGGCTTTAAGAGCAGAGTAGGTCTGAGAGTATTTTGATTTTTAGGAGTAAACATGGACAGGGCTGAACTAGAAAGCAAACTTGAAGAACTGAAGAAAAAACAAGTTGTTATTGAAAACACCTGGAAAAAGGCTGGCAACCGCGCCCTGCTGCAGTTTTTCGTCGAAATCATCCCTAAGGTACTCAATTGCGAACGCCTGAGTATTTTTATCCATGATCCGATTGACGCCAACCTCTGGGTTCAGTCCGGCACTGGTGTTAAGGAACGGCAGATTGAAGTACCACAAAAAGGATCGGTGGTAGGTCGTGCGATTGAAACAGGTAAAGCCGTTTTCGAAAAAGATATGCAACGGCAAATGGGGCCGCACGATAACGTCGCACTGAAGACCGGCTACGTTACCTACAACACCCTCTGCATCCCCGTACACGCAGTCACCAGCGACAAGGTCACCGGTGCCATACAGGCCGTCAATAAAAAGTCCTCTTCAGAGTTCGATCAGGATGACCTGGAAGTGCTGAATAAGATGGCTTTTAACATCCAGATGCATTTGGAAAACATGTATCTACGCCAGGAGATGGCCAAGATATCGACCCAGATGAGTAAACAGATCTACTTACTGGAAAAGAAACTACGAGAAGGATAAGCCGGTAGCGCCCTATTTCTGGGGCAGAAAGCGATTGCGGCCCTGCTGCTTGGCCCGATAAAGCGCCTTATCGGCACGCACATAAACTTCGTCTACCTTATCGCCTGCGGCAAATTCTGCAATACCACCAGAGATGGTAATTGGCACGGGTTTGCCCTCATAAACAAAGGCGCAAGCTTCAACCCCCATACGCAGCTTTTCGGCCACAATCTCAGCCTGCTGCAAACTGGTTTCAGGCAGTAACACCACAAACTCTTCACCGCCAACACGGGCCAGATAGTCTGTTTCACGAATATGCAGATCCATCGATTTGGCGATGGCTATCAAGGCTCGGTCACCGGCCTTATGGCCATAGGTATCATTAATTTTCTTAAAAAAATCTATATCGCAGACCAACATGCTCAGAGGACTGTTATAACGCTGCCAACGGGAAAATTCCTGCGCCACCTGCTTATCGTAACCCAGGCGGTTGGGCACATTGGTGAGCGGATCTGTCATCGCCTGCACACGCTCTTCTGCAAGACGTGCACGCAGGCGATCTGACTCGCCCTCCATCTGGACCAAACGCTGATTAACAGCCTTAAGCTGTTGCTCAAGCTCACCCTGGCGCTGATCTTCCTGTTGGCGTTGCTCGGCCAGATGCTGACGGATATTTTCAATGCTGCCCTGGATCGTGCCTTTCATCTGGACAACATCGGTCGCATTCTGAACTGTGTGTTCAATGTCATTGACCTGAGCCTTAACCATTTCATCCAGCTTAAGACCACTCACCAATGAAGCCAGACGATTGCTCTCAGCACCCTCAACCATGGCATCGAGTTCTTGCAGGCGCTCACCCAACTGCTTGAGAAACAGTTCCAACTCTTCTTTTTCATGTTCAAGCTGTTGCTGGGTATCGGTCACTAAAGTAACCATAGCTTTGACGATAACAGGTACCCCGCCGGCCTTAACCCCGGCTACCAGCCTATCTCTCAGGCTTGTGACACGCTCACTAAATTGTGCAGGAAATGATAAACGTTCGATAAAACCAAGCAATGCCGTTTCTAGCACCCTATTATCAATAGCTTCACTGACATTACTGGAAGCTGTGGCGCTAAAATCTTGCGCCTGCTGGGAAGGCTTATCTGTCTCTGCTGATGGCGCTTCGTTAGTTGTTGCTGGTTGCGTCTTTTTGTCTCCAGAAAATATCCTTTTCAACCAGCCAGGACCCGATTTTGAATCTGTCGCTACAGCCCCTGACACATCGCCAGCGCTATCCTGATAAAAAGCAGACACCACCAGCGAGGTGAATTGATTTGTCAGCTGATCAAGCTGCTCTTCAGCATCCCTGCCCTTGAGAGCTTTACGCAGTCGTTTTACAGATGACTGACAGGAGCGGGGGAAATCGATAGCTTCAACCAGCCCTGCCAGCAATTCAAGACCTGTCAATGATGGCGACGCTAGATCTGTGCCATCACCTTTCTCATCCATCGTCTTGAGATAATTTGATATTTTGGCAATGATGTCATCCAGGTAGGCACTCTTGGCCTGGTCCTGTAGCGCCCGACGCAGCTTAGTCAGTTGCGCATCCAGCCCAGAGTCAATGCCGGTAGAAAGCAAAGCCAGACGACTCAGACCACGCCGCAGGCTCTCATCGGTTAGATCCCAGGCGCGCTCCTTTTCTTCCAGGTCTTCCAGCGTCTCGAGATATTTATATTTCCACTTCTCTAGTTCACTGTTGTCGTTTGACATCCATGACTCCGCTTACTGTTTCACAATTCTACGGCGCAAAAACCAGCCACCAGAAACATTTACCGATAGCCCTTGTATCGTCCCGCATCGAGATCTTCTTGAGCCCGAACGACAATCCAGAATATCAGCCCCTGTACGGCCAGAAAACGTCATATTTTCATCTTTGAAAATATGGGTAATTTTGCAAAAAACTTTTATCAAAGGATAGGTTTATGAGGGCTGAACACGTCTAAAAACACACAACGCGAAGTGATTCGCCACAGACATCTACGGAGGAGTTAGAGCTGCCCGTCGTGAAACATCAAACTGGTCAAGGCCTGCTCGCCAACGGCATCGACACGAAAACGACTAATCCCGGCATTGGGAACACTGATACGGA
>CBFCYE010000080.1:0-3812 GCA_965602225.1 uncultured Gammaproteobacteria bacterium
GGCGATTGTTTGTTGGCCGCTAAACGGTTAAAATACGGCAGTTTTTGAACTAGCACCAACCCGCGATTCACGCGGGTTTGTTCTATCTAAGCCTATGTAAATGGAGAACTATTGTAATGGCCGTTGAACGTACTTTTTCTATTGTAAAACCTGATGCAGTTGCCAAAAATGTAATTGGCGAAATCTATAGCCGCTTTGAAAAGGCTGGTCTGCAAATTATTGCTTCTAAGATGATGCATCTGACTCGTGAACAGGCTGAAGGTTTCTATGCCGTACACAAAGAACGCCCTTTCTTCAATGACCTGGTTAGCTTCATGATCTCTGGCCCAGTAATGGTTCAGTGTTTGGAAGGTGAAAACGCCATTGCCCTGAATCGTCAGCTAATGGGCGCAACTAACCCTGCAGAAGCTGAAGCCGGTACTATCCGTGCTGATTTTGCTGATTCAATTGATGCCAATGCCGTACACGGTTCAGATGCACCTGAAACGGCTGCTGAAGAAATCGCTTACTTCTTCGGCGATGATCTGTGTCCACGGAGCTAATTCCGATTGGAAACAGCTAAGGTAAATCTGCTCGGTCTTGACCGGCAGGGACTGGAGGCCTTCTTCACCGATATGGGGGAGAAGGCCTTTCGTGCTTCTCAGGTATTGAAGTGGATACACCAGTTTGGTGTTGATGATTTCGAGCAGATGACCAACATGAGCAAGGCCTTGCGTACCAAGCTGGTTGAGATTGCTGAGATCAAGGCGCCCGAAGTGGTGCTTGATCAAGCCTCGACTGACGGTACGCATAAGTGGGTTTTGCGTCTCGATAGTGGTAACTGCATCGAGACTGTATTTATTCCTGTGGAAGATCGCGGCACACTTTGCGTTTCATCCCAGGTGGGTTGTGCCCTGGAATGTTCGTTTTGTTCCACTGCGCAACAAGGTTTTAATCGTAATCTGACGGCGGCCGAAATTATTGGTCAGCTGCGCGCAGCCTATCAGTATTTTGGTGTCACGCACCGTGATGAACGCAAGATCACTAACGTGGTCTTGATGGGCATGGGTGAGCCACTGCTTAATTTCGACAACGTCATCGCAGCGATGAATCTGATGACCGATGACGATGCCTACGGTTTGTCCAAACGCCGCGTTACCCTGAGTACTTCGGGTGTGGTGCCAGCAATGGATAGACTCTGCGAAGCCAGTGATGTCAGTCTGGCTGTGTCGCTGCATGCGCCCAACGATGAGTTGCGTGATGAGTTGGTGCCCTTAAACAAGAAATATCCCATTAGTGAGCTGATGGCGGCATGTTTGCGTTATGCCAATGTCGGTAATCGTAAGCGCAAGATTACCTTTGAGTACGTAATGCTCGATGGCGTTAATGATTCACCTGAGCAAGCACGACAATTGGTTAAGTTGCTTAAGGGGGTTCCCTGTAAGGTTAATCTGATTCCCTTCAACCCGTTTCCTGAATCTAAATACAAGCGCTCCAGCCAAAAGGCCATTACCCGCTTTTGGGACATTTTGATGGAGGCTGGTGTGACTACGGTCACTCGTCGCACCCGCGGTGATGATATCGATGCCGCGTGTGGACAGCTGGTAGGTAAAGTCATGGACAAAACCAAACGCCAGGAGCGAAAGATTATGCCGCAAGGTGGAACAGCTTGAACGCGTTAACGCGATTCGCCGTTGCTATATTGGTTTTGTCATTGGCGCAGGGTTGTGTCTCTACCGACAAGCGCAAAGAAAATCCGGAAAAGGCGGCGAAGCTCTATGCCGAACTGGGTTTGGAATATCTGCGTCAAGGCAAACTTGAATTGGCGAAAATGAAGTTGGATCGTAGCCTTGAATTGAACAAGAAGCAGCCACAGGCTCATAATTATCTTGCCGAAGTACTAAAACAGCAGGGTGATATGGAATCAGCTGAAGAGCACTATCTCAGTGCCGTTCGTTATGATGGCGATAATGCTATGTTGCTGAATAATTTTGGAGCCTTTTTGTGTCAACAGGCACGTATAGAGGAATCAGAAAAGTATTTTCTTCGTGCTGCCAAGTTGCCGCATTATCGTACTCCTGAGCTGGCTTATGAAAACCTGGCCCTGTGTTCTTTGCAAAATGGCAATAAGGTCAAGGCAGAAGAGTATTTCCGTATTGCGCTGTCGGTCAACCCTGCGTTGCACAAGTCACTTTATCAAATGGCCCTGCTCAGTTATGACGAAGGTGCATATATGAAGGCTCGAGCTTTCATCGAACGTTTTCATGCCCTTGGCCAAACCGAGCATAGTCTTAAGTTAGGTATGAAGATTGAACAGGCGCTGGGGGATAAGGCGGCCGTTGACAGGTATGGGAAAGCCCTGTCGAGCAAATTTTCCGGCGCGGGTCGGGAGTAATGGATTAAGGCGTTCTGAAATATGTCAAATAAGCAGCAGATTGAGTTAAACGCAGAAGAAGAGAGTCAGTACGTTGAAGAGCGTTGGGGTGCACTCCTGCGTGAAGCGCGAATCAAACAAGGACTGAGTGTTGAAGCTATTTCAAATGCCTTATATTTTGAAATAAAACTGATCGAGGCGATTGAGGCCGAAGAGCTGGAACATCTGCCGTCGGCATCTTTTGTTAGAGGTTATTTGCGTAGTTATTCAAAGTTGTTGGAGATCGATGCTGAACCGATAGTGCAGGCCTATAGCCTTGTTTGTGGTGTTGATCCCTCGGTTATTACTCAGGTGGTTCAGGTTAAAGAGGTGTCATCAAAAGATGCCGGGCCACGTTATGCCACCTGGTTGGTAGTGGCTGTGCTGGCGATTTCGCTGGTGATCTGGTGGCGGGCAGAAGTGCTGCTACCTTCGGCTTTTAAAGACAAAATAACAGACACTGTGATTGAAACTGAGTTTGTTGATTCGTCTGTGCCGGATGTCATTCCAGAGATGGCGTCAGAAGAGTCGGTTAACGCAGTGTCAGAAACGGCATTAGATACTGAGGTGGTTTTATCTGAACCTGTACCAGATCTTTCAACTCTGGTGCTGACGTTTGCGGATGATTCCTGGGTAGAGATCAACGATGCTCAGGGCACACGCCTGTATATGGATGTGGCCAAGGCCGGACAAACTAAAACAGTAACGGGTGAGCCGCCATTCAAGATGTTGTTTGGCAATGCAGCTGCGGTAACGCTGGAATATGACGGTGAGATCTATGATCACTCCAAGCACAATAGTAAGGGTGTTGCCCGTTTTACCCTAGGTGAATAATTAAGATTATGGAACATCAATCTCCTATCAAACGGCGTAAATCGCGCCAGATCATGGTCGGTAATGTACCGGTCGGTGGTGATGCGCCTATCACTGTTCAAAGCATGACCAACACTGAGACCTGTGATGTGGCGGCTACCGTAGGCCAGATTCAGGCGCTTGAGGCGGTGGGGGCTGACATCGTTCGTGTCTCTGTGCCGAGCATGGAGGCCGCTGAAGCCTTCGGCAAGATCAAAAAGCTGGTCGATGTGCCGTTGGTGGCCGACATCCATTTTGATTACAAGATCGCCTTGCGCGTAGCTGAGCTTGGCGTCGATTGTCTGCGCATCAATCCTGGCAATATCGGTTCTGATGCCCGTGTTCGTGCCGTGGTTGATGCCGCGCGGGACAAGAATATTCCGATCCGTATTGGTGTCAACGCCGGCTCACTGGAAAAAGATCTGCAAAAGAAATATGGCGAGCCGACGCCTGAGGCATTGGTTGAATCAGCGCTGCGTCATATCGATATTCTCGACAAGCTCAATTTTCAGGAATTCAAAATCAGTCTCAAGGCCTCGGATGTCTTTATGACGGTTGCTGCCTATCG
>CBFCYE010000081.1:0-3708 GCA_965602225.1 uncultured Gammaproteobacteria bacterium
ATGCTGGTAGGCGTGGTCAAACTAGCCCCTACCCTGCCACTGGATGGCGACTTCCCCTTCATGCATCTGGACAGAAAATTTATGCATCTGGGTTTTCACATCTATGATGTTGGTTTCCAGAGCCCAAATGTAGAAGCCGCACGACCGCTGGTTTATGCCACGGCCCTGCTGCTGGTAATAATAATTATCGCGCTTAACCTGACTGCGATTGCCATCCGTAATCGCCTGCGTGAAAAATACAAATCACTTGAGCATTAAAACGAATTAACCAAAGAGACACTAACCATGAGTGATCCATCAGCCCCAATGACCCACGGCATTAACATCGACGCCTTAAAGAAGAAAGACTCAACGTCTTCCGAGGCCGATGAAATAGCCTTGACAGTACAAGACCTAAAACTCTTCTACGGTGAGAAACAGGCACTCAATGGCATTAACATGACCATCCCCAAGAAACGTGTCACCGCCTTCATCGGACCCAGTGGTTGTGGTAAATCAACCCTGTTACGCTGTTTCAATCGCATGAATGACCTGGTGGATGACGTTCGTATTGAAGGCCAGATTTTACTGCACGATAAAGATATCTATCATCGCGATGTTGATATCGCTGCGCTACGTCGCCAGATTGGCATGGTATTCCAGAAACCCAACCCCTTCCCCAAGTCTATCTATGAAAACGTCGCCTATGGTCTGCGTCTGATGGGCGTAAAAGATCGTCGTACTCTGGATGAAATTGTAGAAGGTTCACTGCGTGGTGCTGCACTGTGGGACGAGGTCAAAGATCGATTGCATGACAGCGCCTTTGGACTCTCAGGTGGTCAGCAACAACGTCTAGTTATCGCCCGTGCCATCGCCATTGAACCAGAGGTTCTGTTACTGGATGAGCCTGCCTCGGCGCTTGACCCAATCTCGACCCTCAAAATCGAGGAACTTATCTACGAACTCAAGTCTAAATTTACTATCGTTATCGTTACCCACAATATGCAACAGGCCGCGCGCGTTTCTGACTACACTGCCTTTATGTACATGGGTGACCTGATCGAATTGGCAGACACAGACAAACTTTTCACTAACCCCAAAAAGAAACAGACCGAAGACTACATTACCGGCCGCTACGGATAAACGGAGCCAGACATGGACAAGACAAATCAACCGCACCACATTTCACAGCAGTTCGATGTTGAGCTGGAAAACCTGCGTAACCGGGTGTTTGCCATGGGTGGCCTGGTAGAAGAACAGGTCAAAAAAGCCGTCGAAGCACTTTCCGAAGGCAATCTTGAACTCGCCGAAGATGTCAAAAAAGGCGACATGAAAGTCAACGCCATGGAAGTTGAGATCGATGAAGAGTGCACTCACATCATTGCCCGTCGCCAACCTACCGCCAGCGATTTACGTCTGGTGATGGCGGTCATCAAAACCATTACTGATCTGGAGCGCATGGGCGACCAGGCTGAAAAGGTCGCGCGCATGGGTATTGATCTGGCCGGAATGGAACGCCCGCGTAACGGTTACATGGAAATTGAATCGCTTGGCAACCACGTCCAGGCCATGATCAGTGGCGCCCTGGATGCCTTCGTTCGCATGGATGCCGAGGCAGCAGTGCGAATAGCCAAGATGGATCTAAAGGTTGATCATGAATATGAGTCAATCATGCGTCAGAACATAACCTTCATGATGGAAGATCCACGCTCTATCAAACGTGTTTTAGGGGCTACCTGGGCGGCACGAGCACTGGAACGCATAGGCGATCACGCCAAGAATATTTGTGAATATGTTATCTACCTGGTCAAGGGTAAAGACGTGCGCCACACCACCCTGGAACAGCTGGAAAAAGAGGTTACTGGGGGCTAGCCCGGTTGAATTGAATAAAGGCATTGACGAAATAACGGCTGTTAAACGCAGCTGTTATTTCTAAGCAACTAAACACCATAGCCCTTAGCATCGGGGTCTAGCCCGTCTGGCAGCTTAGCCAACCGCTTGACCCCTGTTTCCAAGCCACCATCCTCAAACAAACGAAACCAGCGATAGCCAGCGGGCAAATAGTCCAATTCAAAATCTTCCACCCCCGGCTTGAACTGAATACTGGTAGAGGGCGTACTAAGCAACCTCACACCTGCCCGCTCCTCACTGAACTCCTGATGCACATGCCCCCACACCAATGCCTTGACCTGTGGATAGGCGGCAATTAATTCAAACAGTTTTTCAGCATTATCCAGACCCAGCGGGGCCAACCACTTGCAATCGACCGCTACCGGATTATGATGCAAAAAAATAATACTATGACGATCGCCGGCATTATCTAAGCACTGCTCCAGCCAGTTCAATTCTGTTTCATCCAAATGCCCTTGAACCTGACCTGGCACTTGTGAATTGAGCATAAGCACCTGCCAATTGCCCAGCTCGATTTGTTTTTCACAGCTAATCAAGCCCTGATTAAACTCTGTCTGCATAAAGGCAAAGTCATCATGATTGCCGGGGATGAGATGAGTAGGTACATTGAGGGGTTGCAGCAACTGACGCAGGTTCTTATAACCCTGCTCAGATTCATCATGCACCAGATCACCCGTCAACAACGCCAAATCTATAGATTGTTTGGCTGCTTCAGCGACCACCGCTTCAAACGATTGATAACTATTGACGCCATACAGTCCTTCAGAGGTATCTGCATAAAGGTGTGGATCAGTTAACTGAACCAGCTCGATTACTTTGCCTTGATTAATCAAATTAAGCTTCTGTTGTTATTTTTTTACTTTTTTTAGCCACATTATCACGTAGATAAACCGGCATTGCCTGTTCAGCCGAGACAGTCTGTCCATGTTCAACGGCATGCTGTGCCAGCACCGCCACCTCCTCTGCACTTGCCAAACGACTTACATCATCGCTGTCTGGCTGCATCGAGAAACGCCCCATCAAAGCCTCTGCATACACGTCCCAACCATTACCCATGCCATGCCACTGAGCCGTCGATTCAAGTGGTTCTGGAGCCAACTCAGGAAGACAGACATGCTCGCCTGAAAGCAACGATACCACTCCTTGCTCTATCTGATAAGCACCCCAATAAATCTCGCCCATACGGGCATCGACGGCACACAACATCGCTTGGTAGCCCTTGTGTCGGAAACCTGCCTGGGCCAGCGCGGCAAGGCTTGATACCGGTACCACTGGCAGGTCTGCACCAAAGGCAATCCCTTGAGCAACACTGGTAGCTATGCGCACCCCAGTGAAGGCACCTGGACCACGGCCAAAGGCTACCGCACTAAGCTGTGTCGGGTTCAAACCTGCCTCCGACATCAACTCATCGATCATCGGCAAGATCAAATCGCCATGGCCACGTGGCGCCACCTGATAACGCTGCAATATCTCACCATTGCAGAGTAATGCGGCAGAACAGGCCTGGGTTGATGTTTCAATTGCCAGAATATTCAAATAAGGAGTTTCCAGAGTTTGTGATTAGTTAGTCATCCAAGCACATGATAAATGGAAAAAAAGTCTCAATAAAGGAAAGTTTTTAGAGGTATAAAAAACTGCGCCGGTAGAATTACCGGCTGCAGTAAAATTCATTGCGTATTATTTGACTAAACGCTGGGGCTGAACCTTAACATCGGCTGTTTTCGGGTTATGCAATAAATGCATTGTTACAACAGCGCCTACTGCACCGCCGACGCAAAAGGCAATCACAACTGCTTCAACAATTAAGCTCATCATGGC
>CBFCYE010000082.1:0-3622 GCA_965602225.1 uncultured Gammaproteobacteria bacterium
CCGATTGCAGCGCTTAGGCCATGACCAGTGAAGTCGCCAACAAGAATATCCAGATCATGGGATGGCGTATAGCTGGTCAGAATCATATCACCACTAAATAGTCCTGCTGGCTGCAAGATGGTATGTAGTGAATCGGGTGAATCATTATGTGTGGTTACTGCAGTGTTGAATACTTTTTCAGCCAGCTCTTCATCACGCTGCATCATATCCTTCAGCATTGTTGTTTGCGTGACCAAATCCTGAATCCGGCGCATAGAATGAATCTTGGACATTAATATGCTGTTGTTGAATGGTTTTATAAGAAAGTCATCACCACCGGAGTCAATACACTTTTTTAGGCTCTCTTCTTTAGTGATTGCGGTAAGGAAAATTATTGGAATAAAAGTCTCTTTGCTGAGCGATTTGATTATTTCTGTTGCAGTGTAACCGTCCATGATCGGCATCATGATATCCATGAATATGATATCTGGTGAGTGCTTCAGGAAACTCTCGACGGCCTCTTCGCCATTGGTTGCCTCAACGACCTCAAAGTTATTCTTTTTTAACAGTGATTTAAGTAAGAAGCGATTGGTTGGCTCATCGTCAACAACCAAGGCAAGACTAGAGCTCATATCAATAATTTGGCTTTTGAATTAATCTGATATTGTAAATAGTTGATCGAAATTAGACATGGTAAGGATTTTTCTGATCTCAGGAGCTGGTTTGGAAAGTTCGGTGCGGCCATTTTTTGATTCTACATACTCTTTCAAAAGTAATAGCATGCCAAGGGCTGAACTATCGATGTATTCAGTCTGGCTGAAATCAACAACAAACTTTTCAACAGCCTGATTTTGGCCTTGATATGCGTTGCGGAAGTCACGTTGCGAAGAAAAATCAAAACGGCCAATGATCTTTATTGTGGCTATTCCGTTGTCTGTTGAGGCTTCAATTGTCATGTCTCACCTTCTGTTTGAGGTTGATCATATGGTGTATGCAGCGGCCGATATGTATTCTTCTTTTTATAGCGGGCCTCTCATGGTTTTATCGGTATAGTGATTTGCAATGTTTAATGCATGAATTATGGGGATATTAATTATAAAATTGCTGCCGTTTTTTTGGTGTGAGCTTTTAAGATACTGAAAATTAATATTATTTGTTTTGTTTTTGGCGGAAAGCTACAAATATTTTTGTTATTTCTCGCCTAATCTAGAGCCTTTAATTTACAATTATTTACAAAGGTTGATGGGGCTAGCAGTAGTCTTTAGTTTTGCCTCATATAGCTTAAATCTTGTCAGCGCTCATGTTTATAGCGCTGCATTGATAATCTCAGCGTAGACGCAAAAGTTGAATAAAGGTATGCTTGCCGTCCCTAACAGAATGATGGTTTTGAAGCCATTTTTGTTATGGGGGTTTTGGTAGTGCCCTTAAATTCAATAATGTCTGTTTTCACATAATGCGCCCGTAGCTCAGCTGGATAGAGCGCGGCCCTCCGGAGGCCGAGGTCAGAGGTTCGAATCCCCTCGGGCGCACCATTAAGTCCCCGTCATAATTAAGCTAGCTGTTATTTGGAGGTATTATTCCAAATCGAGTGATTGCTGCCTGTGTTGTTTCTATTTTGTTGATTCTAAAACGATTTTAGCTTGCCTGAATAGATGCAGGCAATAAAAAGGCCTGCTAGCAGGCCCTTTATTCTAGGTTCAATTAAGGATTATCTTTCTATCCAGCTGCTCAGTGCTTGCTTGCTTGAATCGCTTGGGCTTTCTTTAAAGCGCAGCAGAATCTTGGCCATTTCGCGCTCTGTTTCAGAGGCCGCCGGGCTGAGCCAGATTTTCATTACACTGGGTTTGTCGTCTGGACGAATCTTGGTGTCCATATTTTTGATGGTGCTGGCCAGCAGACGCTCGTTGTCGGTTGAGGCGTTATCTTTGGCGATGTCATCCAGGGTCATTTGGGCATCTTGATCAGGTTTAGCTTGAAGCTCAAGCATGATCTCGGCCATTTGCTCGATAGCTAGGCTGGTGTCGGCGGCCTGGGTGATGGGTTGCATGGCCATGCCAGTAGAAAACAGAACTGCTAAAGAAAGTGATTTGATTTTCATAGGTACTCCCCCTTAGATATGACGCTCAAGTACAGCTTTGTACGTTAACTCTAAAACAGAGCTTAAGTCAAAAGTTGATGCTTTCATTAGGGAATAATTGCCGGAGGATGGTGGTGGAAAAAGCACACGACCCCGCCCTCTCTAGCCGTTGACGGGGCCTGTGCCACACTCCACGCGTCTCTCTCGTTTCACTTACGCGCTTTACTCGCATGTCTGGCCTTCCACGTTACGCCAGATCACCACTCGCGTTGCCAACTTTAGCAAGGACATCGCTGCTGTTGCAATTGGGGATTGTTGAGCTGTCGCCGTGTTTTCGCTTGGAATGAGCTAGAATAGCTGGCCTTGAAGGTGGTGGGCATTTCACCCCTTAGCCCCTTCCGCTTTATTCAATTTTGTATAAGACTATGAATTCACACAGTAAATGGCCAACATGGCGGCTTAAACTCAAGGCCTTTGTCGAGGCTGCGCCAATCCAGAAACTCATTATCACGCTGATTTTAATCAATGCGGCTATTTTGGGGCTGCAGACTGATGCCCGCATCGTCGCCGAATGGGGTGGTTTGCTACATAGCGCCGATCTCATCATTCTCTCGGTTTTCGTGGTCGAGATTACACTGCGTCTGGTGGTGCACCGGCTTAGTTTTTTCCGTGACCCCTGGAGCGTATTTGATTTTCTGGTAGTTGCCATCGCCCTGGTGCCGGCCTCCGGCCCGTTTGAGGTGTTGCGTGCACTGCGCGTGCTGCGGGTATTGCGCTTGCTAACCATGGTGCCGTCGATGCGGCGGGTGGTGGCGGGTATGCTCAAGGCTGTTCCTGGTCTGGGTTCTGTCGGTGCCATCATGAGCATTATTTTTTATGTTGCGGCGGTAATGGCCACCAACCTGTTTGGCGAGGACTTTCCAGAGTGGTTTGGCAGCCTGGGAGCTAGTGCCTATACCCTGTTTCAGGTGATGACGCTGGAGTCGTGGTCGATGGGCATCGTCCGTCCGGTGATGGAGGTCTACCCTCACGCCTGGCTGTTTTTCCTGCCGTTTATCTTGATTGCTACCTTCACCATGCTGAACCTGCTGATGGCGGTGATCGTTAATGCGGTGCAGGATGTGCAGCAGGCCGAGCTGGAGCATGCGCAGCACAGCATCAGCGCCAAGGTCGATGCCGAGACTGAAACACTACAGCACGAGCTGTTTAAGCTGCGTAATGACATTAGTGAAATCAAGGAGTTAATCAAGCAGCGACTCTGATCTGGGTCGTGGGCTATGAAGTCATGCAAAAAGTGAGTTAAGATAATTCAAAATAATAAGCCGCAAGACAAAACCAATAGCAGCGGCGGACTTCGTTTACTACAAAAAAGAGAAGAGAGATGCTCAATAATTTTAGAATTATTAGCCTGATTGAGGGGCTTTCATTCCTGGTGTTATTGTTTGTTGCAATGCCCCTCAAGTATCAGTGGGGCTATCCTGAGGCGGTATCTATGGTTGGTATGACCCACGGCGTGCTGTTTATGGCCTATGTCATTCTGGCTGGTGTGGTTGGGCAGCGTCAGGG
>CBFCYE010000083.1:0-3612 GCA_965602225.1 uncultured Gammaproteobacteria bacterium
GGCGACAACGTCTCAACCGCCCAGTTAGACATGGTGGCCTTTTTACTCTTGCGTAGTTTCTGGTTCAAGACCAAGGCCACCAACTGTTTAGATCCGACACTGTTTCTGCGACCAAAGGCACGGAAGATCGTTCCCAGATCCACAAACGCAGCGGGATGAAATTTATACTGGCTTCTCAGCTTGGCAAGGTCATCTTTAAGGCCGACGCCAATCTTGATTGACTTTGGATGCATCACCAGCTCACCCAGCACAGTGGGGTCAGTGATTTTTTGCATTTGAAAGATATAACAACGGCTGCTTGAACTGATCTGCATGATCGCAATGCCGTTGCTCTTTTCACCCTTTATAAAGTTCGGTTTTGATTCCGTATCAAAACCCAGGTAACGGGCCTGAAGCAGATCATGCACCGCATGATGGAGATTGTGATCATCCACCAGAATGACTTCGCGGCCATGCTCCTCATAACGGGGCAGACCAGCAATCACCAGCTTATCGATCTGGCTGGCGTAGTGTTTTACCAGCGCTTGGTAATCAGTCGGAGTGTTAGTCATTAGAGTTTGATTAGGCTAGGGGAGGCAGCGGTGTGAACATATGACATCAAAACAACACACCTACTGGCAGATAACGCCACTGGCCCGGTTGTATCTTGCCCATTGGCACACTGCCAATACGCAGACGCTTCATCGACACCACCGTAAGACCAACACTGTTGCACATAAACTCAATCTGGCCAGCACGCACATTCTTCATCGCAAGACGCAAATGGGTTTCGTTTTGCCAGCTAGCCTTGGTGGCAGGCAATATCCAGTTATCACGTTTCATCTTGCTGTTTAGCTTATCAAGACCATCAGGCTCAATCTCTCCACTGACCTCAACCAGATACTCCTGCTCATTCTTACTGGCATCATTAACCAAACGGCTGACCACCCGGCCATCCTGTGAAAACACCACCAGACCGCTGGCGCCGACTTCAAGCGGCGCAGTCGGATGCAGCCTGGCAAAGTGACGTTTTAGGGTGCGAATGTCTGATTCATCATTCCGCGCCCGAGTAGCAGGGGTGATCAGTTGCAGCTGGGCGGCGGTGTCGGTCACATCAACACCTTCAGGCAAATGCAGCAGAATGGTCATCAAGGCAAGCGGTGTCAGGGTGGCATCGGCATGCAACTCAACCTGTTGCTCAGTTACCATAAACTGCGGCTGATCAATGATCTCACCATCCACCAGCACCCAGCCGCCTTCAATATATTTCTGGGCATCACCGCGGGAACACTGAATCAGCTTAACCAAATGTTTGTCGAGACGGGTTGGCTCACTCATGATTGCAGGCCTTGTCAGCCAGGATATTGGTTTTCAATACAACTCTATTTTCTTTCGATAAACTTTTAAAAAGCGTCATAACTACCTGTTCTTAAATAATTGTTCTTGCTCGATTAGCGATAGATGCTAACACAGCGACGATCAAACCCAGAAGACTGGATCAAGTCTAACTTATAGTGGTTCTAAAAGTTGATTGCTTAGTGCTTACTTGGTTTCAGTGTATGATGAAATTAGATAGCTATCTATTTGAATTATATAAAGTAATTTATTTCTCTTACCCCTCCGTATCTAAGGTTTATTTGTCTGCTTTTAAGCCATACAATGAACAGATAATTACAAAGCGCAAAAAAATTCTAATTAAGCGTATAGGTAGTATCAAAGCATGACGAATGAACCACCGGGGCTGGGGAGCCTGCCACACATAAGCAACTCGACTTTATGTCAGTTTCTTAATCAATTTTCTGCCGGCTTACTGATGACTGATGAAGATGGCCTTATCAAATCAGCCAATCAAGAAATTGAGCGCATTTCCGGATATAAATCATCCGAACTCAAAAACCAGAGTTTCAGTTCACTCATCATCTCCAGCCAAAGCCAGCAGCTGCTGGCCGCCTTCAAAAGTGTTACCAATGGCCCTGCACAGATCTATGCAGGTAAAACCTTTGAAGCAAAATGTAAAAAACAAAATGGCGATCTTCAAGCCATTGAAATCAGCTTTAACATGATTCGTGAAAATGAAAGCCAGATAAACATCATTCAGATTACCGACATCAGCAAACGTGTCCTGCTGCAACAACAACTCTATACAAAGAGCATTACAGACCCGCTAACGGGAATGTATAACCGCCGCTATTTCGACGAACGGTTAACGCAGGAATTTAATCGCGCGACGCGTTATCGTCGCCCATTTTCTATCGTCATCATGGATATCGATGGTTTCAAACAGGCCAACGACCAACACGGTCATAGTTTTGGTGATGAACTGTTGGTCAAGTCCACGGCCATATTCAAGCAGGTTCTGCGTCAAGAAGACACTGCCTATCGCTATGGTGGTGATGAATTCGCCATGCTACTGCCGGAAACCAGCAAAGAGGGTGCGCTTGAAGTTGCCGAGCGTCTCAGAGAAAACTTTGCCATAGAAAATAACATCAAGGAAAAACGCATCAAACTTTCCCTTAGCATCGGGATTGCCTGCTCACCGAATGATGGCAGCACTCAGAAATCCCTTATCGGTGCTGCCGATAGCCGCATGTACCATTCAAAAAGCAAGGGCGGCAATATGATTACTGCGCATGAAGATAGTCCCTATCTATCACGCGAAACAGGAACGCTACTACGCTCGCTTTCCAATCTGGTGCATCTAATTGAGAAAAACCGGGGCATGGGTTCAGCTCATGAAGGCACGGCACACTCACAAAACATCCGTACTCTTGCTATTGAACTGGGGCATGCACTGGCATTGAGTACTGAGCGGATTTTTATGCTTGAGCAAGCCTCCATTCTGCACGACATCGGTTGCCTGTATATCTCGAGTGCCACCCTTAATAAATGTGAAGCACTGACTGATATCGAATGGGCAGAAATTAAAAAACATACCGTCATCGGCGAAGAGATTATTGAAGTTATTACCCCAAGCAATGAAATCGAACTTCAGCACTTAAAGAGAATCATTGGCCAACACCATGAAAAGATAGACGGTTCCGGTTATCCACGCGGCCTAAAAGGCGACGACATCGTACTTGAGGCAAAAATATTGGCCATAGCCGACACCTATATCGCCATGATTAGCAAACGGCCATATCGTGCGGCACTTAGCAAACAAGCAGCACTAACTGAAATACAACAATTAGCCGGCATTCATTACGAGCCTGCCGTGGTTGATGCACTCCTCAAGCTTGAATCATAAACGTCAGCAAAGGCTCAGCGTTCGATGGTGTAGAGAAAATCAGCGCCCTGATGTTCACCACTTTCACCTTTAAGCTGCCACTTGTCAGAGATCTGATAACGCACACCGAAGGTATTTATTGACTCGATCAGACCAACGCCGTAGCTGACATAGAGTTTGGGTGACAGATAACGGCCCATCACCAGCGAGGCCTGATCACCGCTGTCACTGCTTTCAACCCGCATCTCATCCAGACCAAAACGATTCCCCAGTGTCCGTGCCAGTCTATCGCCGCCACTCAACCCCAGCGCCAGCACTGCTTTTGCCATCATCGCGCCTTCTTCGTCAGAGGTGTTTTCGATGGGCCGACCCAGCAACAGATAGGCGAGGGTGTCGGTCTGGCCCATGGC
>CBFCYE010000084.1:0-3580 GCA_965602225.1 uncultured Gammaproteobacteria bacterium
ATAATCATTATTTAGTACGATTTAATTCATATATCTTCGCCTAACCCTCCAGTCGCTACGCTCCTTTCGCCCTGCTGCGATGCAGCAGCCTAAAACCTAATAATGAATTCGCAATGCTCATCCTAAAATCAATTATATTGAGCACAGAAAATCGCCCGCGTTCATCTAAACAGTTCTTTTTTACTTAATACAACGGGCTCTTAAAACCGGTAACCAACATATAAGCTTTTTTGGGCAAGAATCACCTCCATATTTAACGTCTAAGAGCACCTTGCTCTCTAAGATCAATTATTTGAAACTTATGCGAGCGCTGCTATTCATAAGCTATCTTTCAACGCTTAGAAGGCTTCTCTGTAAGCCGTTTTTTATGTATCTGTTTAAACTACCGCAAAGCGGCCATCTATGGCGTAGATAGATATTAGTATGATTCCCATTTGTACCTGAATATGCAATTAAGGCGGTATAACTTCCTGTTATCCCACAAATACTCATTCTTTTAATATGCTCTTTTACACCAGGAACGAGGGGCCCAATTAAGACTCTGTACGTTGCTTCGCACCTACAGACTCTAAATAGTGCCGCCCCGCTTCGGCCCTTAATTTCGCGCTGCTTCATTAAGGGTGCTACGCACGCCAATCGGAGCCCTCGTTCCTGGCGCGGTGCGCCAAGAATGTTTTGAATCGCAAAAACCCGCGATATCTTTATTTAGATACGTTTCGACGCTGTAGCGCGAAACGGGGTCACGTCGAGGTTTATCGTCGTGACCAAGGAATGCTGTGTGTTTGATTCACAGCATGATGGGGTTTGGTTTTGAATAGAGGAGGGGAGGGCCGCCGCCGTTTTCCACGATATCCACACCCTGTCACCCGTGACGGCCAGAGCAATAATCAAAAGATTGCGAGGCCAAGCACGGGCTGCCCGCAGGGCAGGGGTCGTGGAGCCTTGTGGAAAACTCCCGCCATAGTGTGCACATGGCACATGATTGATTTTATTGAAAATAACTAAATATATAGGTGGTATGGTAAATTTATAGTGAACACTAATTTTAGTGGTGTTTCACGCGGATTCTATGTGTCGCCGTACTCGTTAAAGAATTGATCCGTCCGTGGCTCATTTCCACTGCGTTCACCGACATCTATTGATGCCTCGGGCGTTTTTATCACCTTGCTAACGCATTGGTTCTCAAATAACTAGCGGGGCGAGTATGCAATTGCTGCACTTTCTTCGCTTTTCTACGAAAGGTGCTGCAACTTGCCGAGCCCCTACCGAGGGCTTGCGCTACTTTGCTCGCTATTCGCATGGCTCTCCATGTAGCGCTGCGATAGTTGAGTTGGATAGAAGTGCATATTATTTTTGGGCATGGCCCTGGTCAATTCAGTTGGTTTTGTGATGAGGGTGAGCCGATTGCTGTGCTGGTTCGGCTTGCTAGGTGAGCCGAATAAGTCTATTATTCGGCTCATATGGTGATTCAAATAGATTGAGTAATCGGCTCATGAATACAGGAATATCTGATCAATGAAATCAGAAGAATGGGTTTGGCAGCAGGCTAACTGGCCAGCCTTTAACTGGCAGGAAGATGAAGTTCAACCGCTGTTACGCTCGGTGCGTCTGAAGCAGGGAATGCTGCTCGGAAAAGCCGGGGTGGTGAGTGATTACCATAGCCCTGAAATGGCGTTGGACACTTTGCTAAAAAACATCATTACATCCTCAGCCATCGAGGGTGAGCAACTCAATGCACAATCGGTACGATCTTCTTTGGCTAAACGGCTGGGTTTGTCTGGGGAACAGGCATATCCGACATCGGATCGTTCTGAGGGTCTGGCTGAAATGATGCTGGATGCTGTCAGTAATTTAGATAGTGAGCTGACACTGGAACGTTTGTTTCAGTGGCATCAGTGGTTGTTTCCAGAATCGGCGCGATCTATACACAGCATCAATGTTGGCCAACTACGTGGTGATGAACCAATGCAAGTTGTATCAGGTCGTATTGATAAGCCAACCGTCCACTTTGAAGCGCCGCCTAGATTAGTGCTTGATGAAGAGCTTAACGCCTTTATCGACTGGTTTAATCAGAGTAGAAATAATGACAGTCTTGATCCACTACTTCGCGCGGCCATGTGCCATTTCTGGTTTGTTACCGTGCATCCCTTTGATGATGGGAATGGCCGCTTAACGCGTGCGTTGACTGATTTGGCGTTGGCCCAGGCAGATGCGCAAAGCATTCGTTTGTACGCCATGTCTGCAGCAATTCTGGATAGTCGGAGTGACTACTATCGTGTGCTGGAAGCTAGCCAGCGCGGTAATACTGATATCACAACATGGCTGGTCTGGTTCTTACAAACGCTGGATGCCACCTTGCAATCAGTACTGGATAAGATTGAGTTAACGCTCGCCAAGACTCGTTTCTGGCAGCGCTACCATGGTGCCGGGCTGTCTGAAGGGCAGATCAAGGTGCTGAATCGTTTGCTGGATGGTGGAGAAAGGGGCTTTGATCAGGGGATAAGTGCATCCCAGTACCAGAAAGTTGCGAAGGTAAGTAAAGCGACTGCTACACGCCATCTGGCAGATCTTCTAGCCAAGGGTTGTCTTGAGAAACTGCCGGGCGGTGGTCGGAATACGCGCTATCAGATACGAAAGACATTTGAGGGTGTTTAGTTGGTTGTTAATGATTAGCATGCTAATCATTAATGCTGTTGTTTGCCTATAATAGTCATTATGTTATTTGTTACTGACGATGAAGACGCTGTATTAAGTAGTCTGGCCCAACGGCTGAAACAACGTCGCCTGGATCGCAATGACCGCCAAAGTGACGCCGCCGCCCGGTTGGGTGTTTCTCTTGCAACGTACCGCAAAATGGAAGCAGGCAATCCATCTATTCCGATCAGTTATTGGTTGCGCATGATTCGCTTGTACGGTGACTTGGCATCGCTGGATATTGTCTTTGTGGAGAAGAAGAGTTTGTTTGATCAATTGGAATCTGAAAAACAAGCGAATACTGCTTCAACACGCAAGCGAGCTAAACGCCGGTGATCTATCCAGATGGTGTGCCTGGTCAGGATGTTCTGCTACGTAAGGGTATATCGGCAAGGCTGTCCCATTAAGGCGTTTTTCATCAAAGCTATTTTCTTGATCTATGTGCCATGTGCACACCGTTGTTTTTGTTGAATAATTCCACTAAATTAAAATTTAATATGGTTTACTATATTTTTAGTAATAACTATATTTTATTGATGTTGTGAATACACTGATGAGATGTTGTACCTATATACATGCATCAATAAAATTTTGAGGTGACTTTATGTCTGGTGCTCATACTTCAATGCTAGATAAACATGATGTTTTAACAAAAGCACTTCTCAATGCTGGAAAGGGACTTGGTTTATCGCATGCCCAAATTGGGGAAGTTGTAGGCAAAGACTGGACCTCGATATCTTGTGGTATTGATGCTGGCAGCAAGGCAGGGGAGTTAGCGTTATTGTTGATTCGTTGCTATCGCAGTCTCTATGTTTTGGTCGGGGGTAAGGGCGAAGATATGAAGCATTGGATGCAGTGTGAGAATTTACACACCCAAGGTATTCCC
>CBFCYE010000085.1:0-3450 GCA_965602225.1 uncultured Gammaproteobacteria bacterium
TACACCAGCTGCCGGAGGGCCGTCCCCAGCTGTTCAGGGTTGGCGTAGTCGATGTAGTTTGGTGAGCACGTGGTCTCCGAAAACGAGTTCTTAAGAGTTTTCGGTTGAAGGATACAATAAGGGCTATCGTTTCAAAATGTTAGGGTCCGAACGGACAACCGGAAGATTCGATGGACCAGGACACCTCAATAATGAATTGTCTATATTTTTATCGCTTGTTTAGTAAATGTCTCTACAAACATTTCACTCAGAAGTAAAAAATATATCACCATAATAAGCCGTTGCAGATTGCCGACTATTGTCGGTATCTGTCATGATTGCCACGGCATCGATTCTAGTGGCATCAATACCCAGTAGATTATTTATATCATCCAACACATTACGTTTTTCTTCCACCCATTCACCGACTGAGTCTTCACCCGATTCAACAGCCACCATGGTTGCCTTGCCAGTAAATGCATTCGGCCAACTGCTGCCTTTTGCTTGCTTACTCGCCCACACATAACTTAATGCGCGTGTTTGCCAGAAGAAAAACCCATCGGATATCACCACATAAACACGCGCCGCATAATCGTCGCCGGATTTTTTTGTTTCTTCTACATCGCTCAGTATCGAATCCACTTTCCATGACCAATTCATGTAAGGCGTCTTAGTTAAATCAACTTCAATCTCTCTAACTAATCCAGAGGCTGACTGCTTGCTAATCGCTTTTAATACTTGCCGACCATCAATCTCATGCAGTTCATAAGAAGTGACCCCAGAAAAAACCTGTTTTTCCCAGGCGTTAATATCCGGCAATTTCAGCACATCAATCCGGGTTATTGATGCTGAAGAAAGCGTTGCTGTGAGCAACAATAGAATCAAAGCTGTATAAATGTTCATACAGATTGATATAGAAACACAAAAAAGAAGTGGCGACAAAAAATGTTGATGATTCTCAGGTGCCAGGGAGGGATATAAAGCGTCTTCTGTTGTCTATAATGGTCACAGTTAAGGAGGCGATATGAAACGCATTACTCTGCTACTGTCTTTGCTCGCATTACTTCCGCTACCGAACTATGCGGCTTCACCCCAGGTGATAAAAAGTGAAAAACAAACGTTCTTAGTCGAAGAAGTCACCGATGGTCTGAGTATTCCCTGGGGCCTGGCATTTATCTCCAATACCCAACTGCTTATCACCGAACGTGCAGGCAGCATCAAACTGCTCGACATGCAAAAAAAAACCCTCACCCCGATACAGGGCGCACCCGCTGTCATGGCCCAAGGCCAGGGTGGTCTGCTGGATGTGGCCGTGCCGCCCGATTTCAAAACCGGTGACTGGATTTACTTTACCTTCGTGCGTAATAAAGGTGGCGAGGGTGTCACGGTATTAGCCCGTGCAAAACTAACGGCGAATAAACTGGTGCAATGGCAGGATCTACTTGAAACCCAATCCGCGACTGGCACCGGTCGACACTTCGGTAGTCGCATTGTCTTTGATGAGAATGGATATGTTTATTTTGGAGTGGGCGACCGCGGTGAGCGTCCCATGTCGCAAGACCTCAGCAATCATGCCGGTAGCGTGATGCGCTTATACCGCGATGGCCGCGTGCCGCAAGACAATCCTTTCAATAAACGTGCGGATGTGCAACCCCAAATCTGGAGCTACGGCCATCGCAACCCACAGGGCATGGCCTATGATTATGCCAACAAACGCCTGTGGTTAATCGAACACGGCCCTCGCGGTGGTGATGAAATCAATCGGGTGCTGCCCGGCCGCAATTATGGCTGGCCGGTGATTTCCTATGGCAAAGAATACTGGGGCCCACTAGCCGTCGGTGAAGGCACGCATCGTGAAGGCATGGAACAACCCATCAAGCAATACACCCCCTCCATCGCCCCGAGCAGTTTACTGCTGTATTCCGGTAACAGCTTCCCTGCCTGGCGCGGCAACCTGTTTTCTGGCGCACTCAAACTGACCCACCTTAACCGCGTCACCTTGAGTGAAGATGGCAAAGCGATCGGCGAAGAACGTTTGCTCGATGAGCTGGATGAACGCATCCGCGCTCTCGCACAAGGCCCTCAGGGCTGGCTGTATTTTTCAACCGACAGCGGCAAGATCTATGTAATGAAACCGGCGGGTAAGCGCTAAATTGGCAGGCGAGAGAATACTTGAAGTCACAAAGGAATATTCTCTAATCACGGCACGATGCCCGCGACGTCTCTTATAAATAGTGTTCGCCGCCATCCATATGTCTCATCGACAGGCTTATTGGCCGCTGGCGCAGGGTTCTGCGTGACGGCTTAAGCCACTTCGCTCAGCGCCTGCCGTGCCTGCCGATGGAGTTCGTCCGTCAGGCCGTCGGGCAATTGCAGTGCTGCAGCCAGGCGCTCGAGATGCGCCTGTTCGGACGGCGAATCCGGATCGATAGCCAGGCAGGATGCCAGGTACAGCTCGGATTTCTGTTCCATGCTGTCCGCACCACCGGCTACTTCTTCGACAGAGATCTGCTGGCGTAACAGATCAAACACCATACCCTTCGTCTCGACAGACAGGTCCATTTGTTCGACAGCCTTGAAAATACGCTGTTGTTCCATGGCATCGATATGACCGTCGGCTTTTGCCGCGGCAATCATGGCCTTGATCAAGGTCAGTTCAAACGCGGGTGGCAGCTCGCCATCGATGGCGAAGGCGTCCCGGTCCGGTATTGCGCTATTGGCGCTACCCGGCGCGGCGCCTGCCTGGCTGTTGCTGTTCTGCTGCCAGTTTTGAAAGGCCTTGTAGGCAAGACCGCCGAGCACGGCTGCACCCCCGTAGGTTGCTGCCTTGCCGGCAAATTTTCTGGCCGATTTGTTACCCACGAGTAATGCCATGATACCCCCGGCCGCGGCACCACCGGCCAGTCCGCCGGGCAGGCTGCCGGACAGTTTACTCAAGGTGTCACCGATGCCGGTTGACGCAGCACTCGAAGAATGCGCGGCGTCAGCCGAGCCGATAAACTGATTCAACAGGTTTTGAATACTCATGTTCAGAAGTTCCTCATAGCGAAATACCGGCCAGGCCGGACTGTGTATCGATACGTTAACTGTGCGGATGCAGCGTGAAAATATAAATCTGATTATTTCGTTTAACACTTCGAATATTACGAAGCATTCGGCCGTCAGGGCGTTCACGCCACGGGCGCATGCACCTTCTTCAACGGCAAACGCCGCACACGCTTGCCGGTGGCAGCATAGATGGCGTTAAGCACCGCAGGCGCAGCCACCGCAATAGTCGGCTCGCCGATGCCACCCCAGAAACCCGTAGGGTGCAAATATTCGAACGAGCCGTATAGTATTGTTAAAAGACAATATTACGGATAATCTGTTTGTGCACGCCAACGTGTGAATTTCGAATTTATACTCGCGCGACGAGTAGGAACTGGGCGAGTCTGCGGCAATGCATCCGCGCGAGTATTCGCCCCTAATCTC
>CBFCYE010000086.1:0-3375 GCA_965602225.1 uncultured Gammaproteobacteria bacterium
CACCTGCAGAACGATTTAACCAATGTGTTGCATCGACCGGTTGAAACCGCAGCCGTACTGAGACAACGACGCAAGTAGGATGCTATGGGACTAAAACCGAGAGTGATGCTTAACTCCTATGCCTCTGTAAAATAATGTGACCGTAACTGCCCAATTCTTTAAGCCGCTGGCTTGTTCCTTAACGTTACCTCGATAATCTCCGCCGGCTGCCACAGTCGCATGCGCGGTCCCCACAGGCCGGTGCCTCGGTTGACGAGCAGCGTCATATCCGCTATCAGGTATACCCCGCTCATGTAGGGATAAAACTGTTGAACCAGATAGTTGAAGGGCCAGATCTGTCCGTTGTGAGTATGCCCCGATAGCATCAGGCCGACACCGGCGCTTGCGGCATGTTCTACCTGGAGGGGTGAGTGCGACAGCAGCACTGTTGCAGCTTCGGGCCGTTCGTTAAACAGCGCTGTAATGCGATCGGTGGTATCACCGTTGATGCGTTGCTGGGATAGATCATCTACCCCGGCCAGCAATAGCCCTGGTGCAACCGCCTTGACGCGATTGCGCAGCCACTCGACACCGGCCGTTTCACTCATGGCGATGGCCGCTGCACTGTCGCCATGAAACTCATGGTTGCCGGTGACGGCATAGACCCCCAGTGGTGCTGTTAGTCTGGCGAAGATTGGCTGTAGCTCTGGATTGGGTTTGCCGTGTCCCTCGAAGATGTCGCCCAGCAGGATGATAATGTCTGGCTTGAGCGCCTCTACCTGCGTTACTCGGGCGGCAAGCCAGTTCGGCCCCAGCTGACTGCCCAGATGCAGGTCGGACAGCACCACCAGGCGGCTGCCATCGTGTTGTGTAGGCAAGCTCTCCAGGACGACTTCATGGAGCACCACAAGCGGCGGACGACTCCCCTGCACCATCGCGACGACAATCAATAGTGCTGCGACCACCAGCGCACCAAGATGCAGGTGAGCAAGATAAGGCCTGGCCCGACGTTCAACCCAGAGTCCAAAACCGGTGACAAGATCGACAGCAAGCATGACAGTGGTGGCGATGAACAACGCCCCCAGCCAATCAAGTGCCAGCTGTTCAAGCAGGAGGATTATTGCTTTATAAGGACTGGCACCGGCATCGTGGCCGAACTGGATAGCCGCGGTGAAAATCAGCCAGACCAACAGTGAGATAAGCCAGATGCGGCGACGCTCTACGCCAAACCATTTTAGTGAGCTGATGCGCCAGGTGAGATAGCCCTGCATCAACATGGCCACCATGGATAGGATGATGGTAAACACACGCCTCCCTGCTGTGATCGTCGTCTATTAAATATAGGTGACTAAAGTTTCATGTGAGTAGTTGCAGCATATCGCCTTTTTAGGGGCTGGGGTAAAGCCGCCTTTTGGATCACTGCCAACCACTTACACAAACCAGTTTTCTTTCACACGCTGCCCATCAACATCCAACCCAATCTATGCGCTCCAATAGTGAGCGCACAGCTAAAAACCCGCACCAAAAGCACCCTATCAATGCACTCAAACAATTCAAACACCACATATTTTTCTTATTATTCATACAGTTAATGAACTGGCACGACCTTTGCTCTAACACCTTCATCCT
Source organism: uncultured Gammaproteobacteria bacterium (assembly GCA_965602225.1). Taxonomy (GTDB): domain Bacteria; phylum Pseudomonadota; class Gammaproteobacteria; order Tenderiales; family Tenderiaceae; genus Tenderia. Next base: position 1,609 of record CBFCYE010000086.1, read on the forward strand.
GTATCAAAGAAGAGAAGGTGCTCCAATGTTGGAAAACAAACTGAATATTTTTAATCTCAAGGCGGCGAACATTCGCATCCTGCACTACACCTGGTTCGCGTTTTTTATGACCTTTGTGGTCTGGCTGGGCCTTGGCCCGATGATGCCTTTTATTAAAGAGGCGCTGGGTTTAACAGATCAACAGGCGAAAGTATTGTTGATCCTGAATGTGGCCATGACCATCCCGGCGCGCATTGTGGTGGGCATGCTGGTGGACAAACTGGGTCCGCGCATCATGTATACCGGCATTCTGATTTTGGGTGGTTTGATCAGTATCGCCTTTGCCTGGGCCGAAAGTTATGAGCAGTTGGCGCTGTTACGTTTTCTGTCTGGCTTTATCGGTGCCGGTTTTGTGGTGGGCATTCGTATGATTGGTGAGTGGTTCCCGGCCAAGCAGACCGGTCTGGCACAGGGTATCTATGGTGGCTGGGGCAACTTCGGTTCTGCTGGTGCAGCCATGACCCTGCCCTTCATCGCTGCCAACATGGGTGATGCTGGTGAAGGCTGGCGCATTGCCCTGACCATGGCCAGTGTTGCTGCAATTGTCTATGGCGCGGTGTATTACTTTATCGTCCGTGACACCCCCAAGGGTTCGACCTATTTCAAGCCGAAGAAGATGGGTGCCATGGAAGTGACCAGTAAAGGCGATCTTGTTCTTTATATTTTGATGAACATTCCACTGTTTCTGGCACTGGCTCTGCTGACCTGGAAACTGTCTCCGGCACAGATGGGGTTGATTGATAGCACAACAAGCATTGTGATTTACGCTGTGCTGGCTGGTATCTATCTATTGCAGGTATGGAAGATCTGGCAGGTCAATAGTCACATTTTGAAAAAACCTGTGCCTGAACTGCACCGTTACAAGTTCAAGCAAGTAGCGATTCTGGACTGGGCCTACTTTGTTACTTTCGGTACAGAATTAGCTGTCGTATCGATGTTGGCAATGTTTTATGTCTCTTGGTTTGACATGCCCAAGGTATCGGCAGCGCTATTGGCCGGTATCTATCCGTTCATCAACCTAGTGGCACGCCCCGGTGGCGGCTGGATCAGTGACATCATTGGTCGCAAACGTACCCTGGTGATAGTGTTTGCAGGGATCACCACCAGCTTCCTGTTCCTGGGCATGGTGAGTCAGGAATGGCCGGTGTGGATGGTGGTAGGTGTGACCATCATCGCGGGTATCTTTTCCAAAGCTGGTTCAGGTGCAGTGTATGCCATGGTGCCATTGGTTCAACGTCGCATGACTGGTCAGATTGCGGGTATGGCGGGCGCCTTTGGTAATGTTGGCGCGGTGACCTTTCTCACCGTTAACTCACTGGTAAGTTATGACCAGTTCTTTATGTTCATCGGCATTGCAGCGGCATTGGTGTTTGCCCTGATCATGTTTTATATGGAAGAGCCTGAAGGCCAGATGGCCGAGGTGATGCCGGATGGTACGGTGCAGATGATTGATGTGAAGTAACGGCATAACGTAACCGTTAATCGTAAAGGGACACCTAGGTGTCCCTTTTTATCTTTATGCCAAACAACGTTAACGTATGATTGAGCTTATGACAGCCATCCTCAGCATCAACGCCGGACAATACAGCGAAAAGGGCATCAAGCCTTCCAATGAAGATGCCTGTGGTATCCGCACCCCGGACGGTTCCTTACTGACAGGCAAGGGTATCGCGGTGGCCATTGCCGATGGCGTCAGCAGTGCTGAGGCCGGGCGTGAGGCATCTGAGG
>CBFCYE010000087.1:0-3306 GCA_965602225.1 uncultured Gammaproteobacteria bacterium
CATCCAATAATCGTCTGATGGAGTTACAACCGCGTAGTGCTCTGCGCATGATTGACGGTGAAACTGAGTTGGTTAGCGTCCGCGCCTTGAGGCTGGGTGATCAGGTTCTGGTGCGACCCGGTGACAAGATCCCGGTAGATGGTCGGGTAATTGAGGGGCATTCAGATATCAGTGAGGCCATGCTTACTGGTGAGTCCCAGCCTGTGGTCAAGAATGTTGATGACAGGGTCGTGGCGGGGACGGTGAACGGCCAGGGCGCCCTAGTGGTGCAGGTGGAGCAGCTGGGCAAGGACACCGCCCTGGCCAAGATCATCCATATGGTTGAGTCGGCCCAGGGTTCCAAGGCACCGATTCAATGTCTGGCCGATAGAATTGTGCCCTGGTTTGTCGCCACCACCATTGGTCTGGCAAGCATCAGTTTTTTCTTTTGGTTGCGGCAGGACTTCGACACTGCCTTGCTGGCAGCAACCTCAGTGTTAATCATCACCTGTCCCTGCGCCTTTGGCCTGGCAACACCGATGGGGATTGCCGTGAGTGTTGGTCATGGTTCCAAGCATGGTCTGCTGATCAAAAACGGTGCGGCGATTGAAGCGCTGGCCAACATCACCCATGTGGTGTTTGATAAAACCGGTACGCTCACCGAAGGGTTGTTGTCTGTGGCAGCCGTACATATCAATCCCGCACAGGCATTAGCGGAAGAAAATATTTTGGCCCTGGTGGCGGCGGCAGAGTCGCGTTCTGAACACCACATCGCCAAGGCGATTGTGGCCTATGCCAAACAACAGGGTAGTGAGCTCAACAGTGTTCAGGTCGAGACTTTTCAAAGTATTCCTGGTCAAGGTCTGGAGGCAGTTGTGGCTGGCCACAAGCTGTTGATAGGTAATCGTGCGCTGCTGGAGCAACAACAACTTAGACTGCCGTCAGCGCTGGTTGATATTCAGGGCAGCGTTCAGGCCGATGGTGGCGTTGCGGTGCTGGTTGTTGTCGATGGTGAGGTGGCGGCGCTGATTGCCGTACAGGATCAGGTGAGAGCCGAGGCAAGCAGCCTGGTTGCAGAGCTACGCCAGCGTGGCATAGGCATGACGCTGCTCACCGGTGACAGTCAAGCGGCAGCCAATAAAGTGGCCAGCGAGTTGGGCGGCATGGCGGTGATTGCTGAGGTGCTGCCACAACACAAGGATCAGGTGATTGCCGAGCTTCGGGCCAAGGGTGAAAGGGTGGTGATGATCGGTGATGGCGTCAATGATGCTCCGGCACTGGCTCGCGCCGATGTGGGTATTGCCATGGGCGGTGGCACCGATGTATCCATGGATTGTGCTGACTTTGTGTTAATGGACAACGCCTTGCAGCGGGTGTTGTTTGGCATCGATCTGTCGCATCAGACACTTAGAATTATTCGACAAAATATCAAATTATCATTGGGGTACAATCTGGTCTTGGTACCGCTGGCTATGGCGGCCATGTTGACCCCAGTATTTGCAGCAATTGCAATGCCTCTAAGCTCACTTGCAGTGATTGGTAATGCCTTGCGTATCCGGCGCCTGTGTCGCCCAAACAATTAGGAGGATGTGATAGTGGATACTATTTACGGCCTTGTTCCAGCCATGCTATTGCTTGCTTTGGTGAGTGTGGTGGTTTTTTTCTGGGCTGCTCGCAGCGGTCAATATGATGATATGGAAGGCCCTGCGCACCGTATTCTTGATGATGACGATCCGTTGCTGCCAACCATAGAATCAAAAAAACCGGTCGACAAAAAAGTCGATTAGTTTTGCTTGTGAATGAAGATGCTTAATACGAAGTAAGGGAAGTTTTATGTCTAGCACACCGGCCCATGAGGTTGTACATGATCCAGCAGAGCTACGTCTTGCTCAGCTGCCGCATCAACTGTTTTTGTTCAATAGTATTGGCAATCACGTTTTGATGACGGTTATTACCGTCAGCATTGCTATGTCTAATCCTTTGCTGACCCTGTTGATTCCAGCTATCTCATTTTCGATTATTGCCTACACCTTGATTCGTGGCAGTAGATTGATCCGCCATCCGTCTCTATTGGTACGTGCCCATTGGGCCATTGTTATGCGTCGTACTAAAATATTTTTGATTGGTTATGCCACTCTAGCTATCGCTTCAAGTCTTGCCTGGCTATTTTATACCTATGCCGATGCCATGAAAGAGTTGATGTTTGCCTTGGTGGGAGGTTTGGGGCTACTGCCGATGATGGTGCTGGTGTTGGCTCTGACGATTATTGAGTCAGAAACGCTGAATCACGCAGGCCAGGGTTTTGTGCCGGACTGGGCTAGACGACGTTTTGGTTCTAAGGAGGAAGTTAAAGCGCTTGAGCGGGAGTTAGAGGAAATGGCCAATGCGACGCAGTAATAATTGCTGCTTTAGTTGCTGATGGTGATGGGGCAGGCAATAAAAAAGGCAGCTAAAAGCTGCCTTTTTATTAATACAAATTTAAAACTAAGCGGCAGACAAAATCTTTTCAGCTGCTTCGACGGCCTTTTCTATGCCTTCTAGCAATGACTCATCCATTGCTGCGACGTCAGACATTTCTTCGCTTGCCTTTTCATGCAGTTCACGATATTGCTCAGCCAGTTTTTTGCCATTTTCGAGAGCATCTTTCATCTCGGCAACACTTTGTTCCAGCGCACGCTTTTCTTTACGCAGGGTAGTAACACTAGCCTCTACCAACTTACGGTTATTGGCTTCGTCATCTTTTTGCTTTTTAAGTGTCTTGAGCTTTTTAATGACATTCTCAGGTGTATCACCTAGGGCCTTTTTGACAGCCTTAAGGGCGCTCTCTTTTTCAGCAATCTGAGCCTTGATCTTTTTCATTTCTTGAATGTGAGCAGCACGTTCTACAGCCATGTTCTGCTCTGAATTCTGTTGTGATGCCTTGGCGCCGGTTTTGATCGCCTCGGCAGCAGCAAGGGCCTTGTCATTGGCGGCCATCTTCTTTTCCATAACCGCAACTGCCAAGTTAGCTTGTTCTTGTGCTTTGCTGACGATAACGTCGGCATTGATGCCTTGTTTGATAGTTTTATCAAGCGCTTCCTTGAGTTTTTCAGGAGTGCAGTCAGGATCTAAGCCAAGGGCGTCAGTCGCTGCGCTCATCAAAATCTGTTTACTTATTGCTAGGTCTTTCCAAACCTTTAACTGAAGCTCTAGTTCCGCTTGATCCACATATCTCTCCTAAATTCTTCTGGGGGGGGGGGGGTGATTTTTTGTAGGGGTATTTAAAAATAAAAATGTGGTGGTTTAAAGACTTATTACCACAAAAAAAAATAAATATAGGTGGGATTT
>CBFCYE010000088.1:0-3240 GCA_965602225.1 uncultured Gammaproteobacteria bacterium
AGACTGCTCTGTCAGGTAAGTCGCTGCGCGATTGAATGCAAGCATAGTAAATGCCGGTGCCTTTTTGAGTTGCGTTGCGTTGAGGGAAGGAAGTATAAAAGTCTTTGTTCGTGGGATCTACCAATAATATGTAAAGACATAGAATGTGCGTGTGACATGATGGAGTTTAAATGTTTCATGGCTGGATGGTGTGTAAATAGCAATGTTTTTTGGCGCTTGCTTGACGGCTATGATGCTTTGTCTGGACAAAAAGGCTGTATCTGAATTTTATATGGGGGGTTCAATTGTTATATCGGTGTAAAATGCTGATCTGTGTCTATGCAAGCTATATGCAGAGTCAATGCCTGCCATGGAGGAATTATTAGTCGAAATTTTAGTCAACGTACCGCCATCATCTGCGGTTTTGCACATGCCAAAGGTCAGTGGGCTGCAACACTGGATGAAGACCTGGAGCATGCAACTGAGATTTTGCCTGGCTTATACAGGAAAACCTTGGAAGAAAACGACTTAGTCTATTGCATCGACCCTGAGCGTAACCACAAAGCTTGGCGTAATATCACCTCAAATGCCGCACGTTGGCTGTTCAATAAAGCCATACCTTCACTGAGTTACATCAACACCAGTTTTTTCCACTTCAGTCTGCATGAAATGTGAATCGAATTCTCCGAATGTGAAATTAGGAAGATAGCTGGCATAATCACGCTAATTGTAGCGTTTTAGTCAGTTTGGAATTAAATATGAGACCATCCACCTTCAGAGCTATAACCACCAACTCAGCAAGCAATTCATTTCATGACGATATCGTCCTGCCAGAGCTTGAGTTATCTGTAGTCATTCCAGTCTATAATTCAGCGGATACTCTCAGAGCACTCCTGGACCGGTTGTCACAGACACTTAATGCCATTAGCGACAGCTATGAAATCATCCTGATAGATGATGCCAGCCATGATGATTCATGGGCTGCAATACAGACCCTGCGCACGACTTACGGCGATCACCTGGTGGCGGTTCAACTTATGCGCAACTATGGCCAGCACAACGCTTTGATGTGTGGTCTGAACCTGGCAAGGGGACAATATGTAGTTACCATGGACGACGACCTGCAGAACCCACCTGAAGAAATACCGAAGATGCTAGCGTACATCAAACAGGGCGAAATAGATCTTGTCTACGGTTGTCCAGACAAACGCAACCATTCTACTTGGCGCAACCTGGGAGCCAGTATCGTCTGGGGATTCTATCGCAGAGTTTTCCGTAATCCGATTACACCTACACCTTTTCGCATCATGCGTCACCAGCTCGCACGCAGCATATTGTTCTACGATCTAAATTATACGTATCTGGATGGCTTGCTGGCTTGGTGCACCCGCCGGATAGGCGCAGTAGAGGTAGAGCACCACGCGCGCGCGCAAGGGCGCTCTGGCTATTCGTTACCCAAACTACTCGGGCTAGCGATTAACCTCTACACCAATTTCTCCCTCATACCTTTGCAGGTTGTCAGTGCCCTAGGGTTAGTTACCGCTGCCTCGGGGCTTATCGTTGGCGCCTATTACCTGGTTCAACACCTCTTCACCAACATCATTGTTCCCGGCTTCGCTTCCACCATCATCGCTATTCTGGTTTTGGGTGGAATACAACTGCTCGCGCTAGGCGTGATTGGTGAATATATCGGTCGCTTACACCTGAACGTCAACCGCAAACCACAGTATCTGATTCGCCAAGTGGAGAGGCATGACCCGCTGGCGAATTGTACCGAAGTGGAAAATGATAGCCTTAAAGAATCCAGCGATGTCTGAGTACATCAATACTCCCTCTCTACGCATGGCCTGGTCTGAAGCACCATGGGACAGCATCGTTTCCGGCTTTCCAGTACTGCAGATCACCAAGCTCGAACTTTGTGGCCCTAACGCCAGTACTTACATGCATACCTTTGAAAATGCACGTGATCACATGGGGGCGGGGTTGGTGAGTTGTAGGCTTTCCCACGAATGCCTTCTTGAGTCTATATTTTTGGAGGATCACGGATTCCGTTTCGTTGAAATGCTCTACCAGCCTGAACTTGAGTTAACTGCGGCCAAAATTACGAATGATGCCGAGCTTCTAGCCGTATCACTTGCATTGGAAAGCGATCTACCCATTCTACTAGACATCGCTGGCAGGGCTTTTAGCAACGAACGTTTCCACATGGATCCACGCCTCGATTCTGAAGTGGGCAACCAACGTTATCAAAACTGGGTTAGAAGCAGCCTCCACCATCCAAGTCAACAGTTGAATGTTGTTAAGGATGAAGACCTCATAATCGGTTTCTTTGTCACCGAGTTATTGGACGATGGCACTTGTTACTGGCATCTCAACGCTATTGCGCCTCAAATGCAGGGACAAGGCTACGGAAGGCGTGCCTGGCTAACTATGCTTAATCAGGCTGCGGATTCAGGGGCCAAACGGGTACGCAGCAGTATCGTTGCCCGCAACCACAGAGTAATCAACCTCTACGCACGCTTGGGCTTCCGCTTTTTGCCACCCTTCATGACATTTCATTGGGTAAATAACGGATGATTGACGCACACACTCGAAACCAATTCCTACGTTATGCCATCGTGGGCTTGGGCTCCAACATGGCATTGTATCTCGCTTATCTCGCTCTCACGGCTGCCAGTATGGAACATAAGATCGCCATGACACTGATTTACTGCGTGGGTGTAGCGCAAACATTCATCTTCAACAAACGCTGGTCCTTCCAGCACGATGGAGTACACGGTCCTGCCTTTGCGCGCTATTGCATTTCCTATGGGCTGGGATACATCATCAATCTGCTCGCCTTAATCGTGCTGGTTGATTATGCAGGCTATCCGCACGAGGTTGTCCAGGGAGTTATGGTGATTTCACTGGCCATTATGCTGTTTCTGCTCCAGAAACTCTGGGTTTTCGCCCCAGTCATTCAAAAATCACACAGCAGCCCTTAAGGTAGAACCCCTATGATCATCCCTTTTAACAAACCCTACATGACTGGTAAAGAGCTCTGGAACATCGCTCAGGCGCATGCTACTGGTCACCTCGCGGGAGATGGTGCGTTCACGGACAAGTGTCACGCTTGGCTGGAAATTCGCACCGGCGCCCATAAGGCCTTGCTGACCCACTCCTGCACAGCTGCTTTGGAGATGGCGGCTATTTTGGCTGATTTGCAGCCTGGCGACGAGGTCATTATGCCGTCTTACACGTTTGTATCGACGGCCAATGCTT
>CBFCYE010000089.1:0-3112 GCA_965602225.1 uncultured Gammaproteobacteria bacterium
TTACTCTGGTTCCCACGGTCCCCCGTGGGAACCCATACGTAACTTAAATACTTCACCGTCGTATGCATTCCCACGCAGGTGCGTGGCAACGAGAAACATCTCAGGTGATTCGAGTCAGTCCTCCCTCACATTGGCCAATCTTTTCATTGCCTCGTGAGCGAGCTCGGGCGTGATCGGGGTCCCGTCCTCCATCGTATCTCGTCCTTCCTCGATCGCGTAGTAGAGATCAACGTAGAACATGTCATTTTCTAAATATCCGATGTCTTGCCCAATCTGCACGTTTTCCTGTTGTTCACTTGCTTTATCAAGCTTGTCGGCATTATCCAGCGTCGGTAGAGCGGCCCCGAGATCCTCGACCGCATGCCCCACGTGTCTGCCACCACCGATAACCCCATTATCGTGGACATCACCGTCCCACACCGTGCGGCCGTTGGCCGGGGCTCTGAATGCGGTGAGCGTGGCCCCGCCATTCTGCAAACGCACCCGATTCGCATCGATGGGCACAGCACGATTGGCTGTGTATGCCACATCCGACATATTTGCAGGTGGGATATAGATGAAACTTCTCGGCCCCTCGTGATACACCTGCCCAGGTGCTCTGACCTTATTGATAGGGGCATATCGCCTGTAGCTATCAGCCGCGATCAGGTATTCAGAGTTGGGAACCTTGTCGTCCTCATTGTCAGTGCGAAACCTGGCAGGCGCGTTGTTCCAGGGCGCAAGCTGAATTGGCGCTTGCTGGGCTGTTGTTCCCCGTTCTGCGCGCGCTTGCAGCTGGGCTGTCGAGTGTCGATCAGCGATTGCCTGAAAGTGTGTCACTCGCGCAACCTGTGGGCTTTGAGCCGCGATTGCCTGTAGTTTCTGTTGAATGATCGATTCTGAGCGGTTATCTCGGAACCCGAGAGCTTCGTGGTTGCCGGTTTGCTCTTTAACGAAACCTCTGTTTTGTTTCTTATTTTCTTTATCGGCGTGAGCGTTCATGACATCGCACCTCAATTGGGAATCCAATAACAATTTTATGGCCTTAAGCCACACTTCAAGAGTCAGACAGCTTATCTATTTATAGCATGGGCAAAACTTAATTCGAGTCTGCCCCAATTGTAAACATTGATTGTACTTGATCTCCAGCCTACTTATTGAGGAGCCTTTTCTGTTCTTATTTATCGCCAAGCCATGCCACCACCTGCTCAGTCACCTCATCAACATCATGATAGCGGCGTAAGGTAACCAAATCGGGATAATTCATCGCCAACTGCAAAACATTATGAATGTTATGCCCCTCACGGCAATAATCAGGATTATAAAAACCAAGCACAGGTTTACCCGCAAAGATAAAACGCATCACATTCACGCCAGAGCCAAAACCCGCCTCATCAAAGCCGAAAATGGCAACCTTCGCCGCCGACTGAAAGCCAAGATCACGGCCAAGAAAAAATGCGGTGATTAACTCATCTTCATTATTAAACCGGCTTCTATTTTCAAGCTTCCAGGCCGGCCAATCCTGGTCATAATATTCAATCGGGTCACATACCATGCGCGCATACGTATCAGCAGGCATGTCCGGAAACTGCTGGCGATAATACTGATAGCGGGTATCAAAACCCAAACCACTCGACTGCAGCACAGCCATCACCGCCGTCTTAAAGCGCCAGGTGGTATCAGAGGCATACATGCCTTTGCCGCTAACGTAACAGGGAATCTTACGATTGCTATTTATGCTCATGTCGTTAACAAATGCTCCGCAAAATAAGAATTGAAATACCAAATGGGGTCAGCGTAAAATTACTGCCATTTATGGCACATAACGAATCAACACATCAAGGCAAAGCGTAGACTATATGGGACTTGATTTCGACATAACCACCACACCGCCCGATACATCGACTATTGCGGCAACGCGCGCCGAGCTAGAGGCAGAACGCCAGCGCCTGCGCGAATTAAACAAGCGCTTCCTGATGGTGATTGTTCCCCTCGTTCTGGCCTTACTAAGCTTCATGTTACTGGTAGTCGTGCCAGTGGTAAATGAGCCCAATACCGAGGGAACCCTGGTCTTTCTTGCGGTCTACACACTGCCCTATGTCTTCTTTACTGTATTCGTGGTCGGCAACACCATGCACCATAAAAAGGTTGATGTGCCGCAAAAGGCCCTAAGAATCGCTGAAGCATCACTAGAAGAGATCACGCAAGAAGAGATCGAAGAACTCACCGCCCCATGCCAGACACACACACCACTCAGTGCATACCAGAGTCAGGTAGCGTCCCAGGGCCGTGCACTGTTCAAGGGTGAGCTGGATGCGATGCGCAGTTGGTTAGAGGCGCATGCAGGAAAATAGATCTGTCCCCTTTTACTTTCATATGACTTATCAATCGAGTCTGACCCCATTGATTCCGTTATGCTATTGAAAGCCCACACCCGCAAAACACTCAAGTCATGGACAATAAATATTGCACTCCTAGTTAGTGTTTATTTAATGGTTCAGATATATCAAGGCCGTCATGCACCACAGTCAGGAGCAGCACCGAACATCCAGGCGACAGATATTAGCGGCCAACAAATTGAGTTAGAACACTATCTCGGCAAACCAACACTGATCTATTTCTGGGCAACCTGGTGCAATATCTGCGGCTTGACGCGAAGCAGCATTAATAACATTGCCCAAGATCACCCCGTTATCACCATCGCCAGTCAATCAGGTGGAAATGGAGAAATTCAGGCCTACCAAAAGAAACACCAATTTGACGTCACCATCATCAACGACAAGTCAGGCCAACTCAGTAACGCCTACGGCGTACACGCCTTTCCTACTATTTTTGTACTCGACTCACAGGGAAATATTAGTGATGTTGAAATTGGCTTAAGCAGCGAATGGGGACTACGCCTAAGACTATGGTGGGCCGCAAACTTCTAGGGCCTGACACACCTCAAACAAGCGGGTATGATCAGCACGATCATAAAACTTGCAACCAGGAACTGGACACATGCTTGCCGCCCTCAGCCTACTCATCGCCAGCAGCTTCATCGCCCTACCACTGGGAGAGGGCGAACTACAGTGGGGAGCGTCTGAACAAACATTATTGAAGCAAACCAACGCTGTCAAAGTCGACCCCAAAA
>CBFCYE010000090.1:0-3042 GCA_965602225.1 uncultured Gammaproteobacteria bacterium
GGATCAATAAAATCACACAGCAACACACTATTATCTAAGTCAGAAATATCCGGCGTATTATTTAACAGCGGTGTAATGATAATCTTTTCTAACGACGGCAGGCGCTGGCTGATATCGGCAATGCGTTCAAGGCAGTCATGCTGTTTGCCTTTGAAGTTATAACCATCAGCGGCAAATAAAAGTTTGGGTTCAATCTGGCTAAAGCGTTCCACCGCACCATTAACACCAAAGTCAGGCGAACATGAAGACCAGATAGCGCCGATGCTGGTGGTGGCGAGCATGGCAATAATTGCCTCTGGCATATTGGGCATAAAACCGGCGACTCTATCGCCAACCGTAATGCCTTCATCACGCATGGCTTTAGCCAGTTGCGCCACCTGCTGATAAAGCTGTTTATAGCTCAGGCGGCGTTTGGTTTTATCTTCACTCCAAAACACCAGCGCGGTTTTATCGTCACGGCGGCGTAATAGATTTTCGGCAAAGTTGAGTCGCGCCCCATCAAACCATTTTGCCCCCGGCATCTTGTCAGCGTCAGTTAATACGTCAGTCCATCGCGCTGAAAATTTTATTTCACAAAAGCGCCATACATCAGGCCAAAATAATTCTGGATGATCAATCGACCATTGATATAGTTCAGCATAGGTGCTGAAGTTGCATGAGTGTTGTTGATTAACAAAGCCAATAAAGCGCGTCAGATTAGACTGAGCGATGCGTTCTGGTGAAGGTGTCCAGATTGGCGCGTCCATGAGAATTATTTAGGCTGCATGCGCAAAGCGCCATCCAGTCTGATGGCTTCACCGTTGAGCATGGCATTTTCATAAATCTGTTGTACCAGTTGCGCAAACTCATGCGCCTGGCCCAAGCGGTTAGGGAAGGGCGTGTTGGCCGCCAATGCCTCACGCGCCTCAACCGGCAAGGTATCAAACATCGGCGTTTCAAATATGCCCGGCGCAATCGTCATCACCCGCACACCAATGCGGGCAAACTCACGCGCCAATGGCAGGGCCATGCTGACCACGCCACCCTTGGATGCAGAATAGGCCGCCTGGCCGATCTGTCCTTCCAGCGCAGCAACCGAAGCAGTGTTGATAATCACACCGCGTTCATTGTCGCCACCCTGACCATTATTGTGTTGCATTACATTGGCCACAGCGCGTGACACAGTAAACGTGCCAATCAGATTAATCTGAATGATGCGTGCAAACTCTGCCGTACTCATCAGCTCGTCGCGGCCCAGCACTCTTTGGCTGGGGGCAATGCCGGCACAATTGACTGCCAGGGTAATCTCGCCCATGCGTTCTACAGCAGTAGCAACAGCCTGATCAACGGCGGCCTCGGAGGTCACATTGGTTTCAATAAAATGGGCCCGGTCACCCAGTTCATTAACAATGCTTTTGCCCAGCTTAGGATTGATGTCTAGCAGGCAGGCCTCGCCACCGGCGTCAATCACATTCTTGGCCACCGCCAGCCCCAGGCCAGAAGCGCCGCCGGTAATCAATGCCTTGCAGAGTGTAAAGTTCATGGCTTGTTTCCTATGCGTCCGACCTTGCTTTGATTGTCGCGACCCAGTTTATTGCAGATGAAATTGCCGACATCAATTAGTTTATTGAGATCAACGCCGGTTTCTATGTTCATGCCATCTAACATATAGACTACATCCTCGGTGGCGACATTACCGCTGGCAGATTTTGCAAACGGGCAACCGCCCAGACCAGCCACGGATGAATCAATCACCGACACACCCATCTCAAGACTGGCGAGAATATTGGCCAGCGCCTGACCACGGGTGTCGTGAAAGTGAACAGCAATCTGGTCAACCGGAATCCGTTCGGCAACGGCGGTCAAGATGCGCTGCGCATGTGCCGGTGTACAAATGCCAAAGGTGTCAGCCAGTGATATTTCTCGACAACCCATAGCCATCAATAATTCAGCCAGATCAGCAACCTTGTCGGCTTCAATATCATGATCATCCGGATGACCAAAGGCGCACGACAGATAAACACGAATCGGGATGGCATATTCCTGGGCCATCTCAATCACCGGTTCAAAACGTTGCAACGATTCGGCGATAGAACAATTGATATTGGCCTGGCTAAACTGTTCCGATGCCGAGGCAAATAAAGCGATTTCATCCGCGCCAATGGCCAGGGCTCTTTCCATGCCCTGTAGATTAGGCACCAACACCGGATAAACAACACCGCCCAGCTTATCCATCTTTTGATAAACATCTTCGGCATCCGCCAACTGTGGCACCCGGCCCGGCTTAACCATGCTGGTGGCTTCAATCACAGCCAGTCCGGTGTCAGACAGCTGATTGATAAACTCAACCTTGGTATCGGTATCAATGGGCGTGGTTTCGTTTTGCAGGCCGTCGCGCGGCCCCACCTCCACAATCTTGACGAATATCGGTAATTGCATACAGCTACTCCTTAACCCACCCAGGTTCGCGCTTTTCAAAAAAGGCTGTCAAACCCTCTTGGCCTTCGGCTGATGTGCGCAGCTTTGCAATCAACACGGTTAGTTCCGTATCTATCTGTTCATTAGTCAGGCGTGGCACCAATGCCTTGCAGGCCTTTATTGCTTGCGGCCCGGCCTTTAATAACATAGCTACCTGTTTTTCAATTTCATTGTCCAGGTCAGCGGCATTGCAAACCTTATGCAGCAGATCAAGTGTAAGCGCCTCGGCAGCAGAAAAGCGTTCAGCGGTCAGAAACAAACGCCGCGCATGACGTGGCCCCATGCTCATCAGAATGTAGGGCGAGATCACCACCGGGGCCAGCCCCAACCTAACCTCGCTAAAGGCGAACTTTGCTGTATCAATCGCAATGGCAATATCACAACAGGCAATCAGCCCCAGTGCACCACCAAAGGCCGAACCGTTGATACGAGCGATGGTTGGTTTTTTCAGATCATAAAGCACGCGCATTAGATCAGAGAGTTGCTTGGCATCACGAATATTGCTGGCCTCGTCAAACTCGGCCGAAGCCCGCATCCACTCAAGATCAGCGCCGCTGGAAAATGATTCCCCCTCGCCGCTAATCA
>CBFCYE010000091.1:0-2867 GCA_965602225.1 uncultured Gammaproteobacteria bacterium
GCAAACTGACGCGCTTCACCATCACCTGAAACATTGTCGACACAGCGGCCACACAATTCAGGATGTTCGGCATTGGCACCTATGTCTTCACTATGATGCCAACAACGCACACACTTGGTGTGTGCCGATGCCGCCACAGCAATCCACAGTTCATCATTGGATTCCAGCGTATGATGCTTCGCCTCTTCCGGCACGACGGTTGTGCCATGCACACGCGCCGCCGAAGTGATCAGGACAAAGCGTAATTCGTCACCGAGTTTTTCCAGTTGGGCTTTCAATTCACTACCACAATAGAGATCCACCTCGGCATTGAGTGAACCACCGATCGCACCAGCGACACGCAACTCTTCCAGCTGTTTCTTCACCACCTGACGCACCTGCAATACTTGTGGCCAGAAATCAGCACCCAGGTCATCATTACCCGTCTGTGGCAGTTCATACCAGGTGCTCAGAAATACCGACTCACTGCGTTCACCCGGAATGTTGCTCCAGATCTCTTCACTGGTGAATGACAGGATCGGCGCCAGCCAGCGCGTCATCGCCTCGATGATGTGGTACATGGCTGTCTGACAAGAACGACGCGCAACGCTGTTTTCCTGTGCGGTGTACTGACGGTCTTTGACGATATCAAGATAGAAACCACCCAGATCCAGGGCGCAGAAGTTATGCACCTTTTGATAGATATGATGAAACTCGTAACTGTCGTAGGCCTCTTTGACCTCTTCCTGCAAGACACGGGCGCGCTCGATTACCCAACGATCTAGCGCCAGCATTTCACTCGGCGGCAAGACATCCGTAAATGGATTAAAACCATTGATATTAGCCAGCAGGAAACGTGTGGTGTTACGCATGCGTCGATAGGCATCTGCAGCGCGGTTGAGTATTTCATCTGAAACCGTCATCTCGGCACGATAATCAGCCCCTGCCACCCAGAGACGAAGGATATCGGCACCGAGAGAGTTAGCTATTTTTTGTGGTGCGACGATGTTGCCCTTGGACTTGGACATCTTCTGGCCCTTGGCATCAACGGTGAAACCATGGGTCAGGACAGCTTTATAGGGTGCCTCACCTCTCATGGCCACTGCCGTCAGTAGCGAAGATTGAAACCAACCACGATGCTGATCCGAACCTTCCAGATACAAATCCGCTGGCAGGCCCAGTTCAGGGCGACGTTCCAACACTGCCGCGTGAGTGGTGCCGGAATCAAACCAGACATCCAGGGTATCGCTGACCTTGTCATACTGGGCTGCTTCATCACCCAGCAGTTCGCTGGCATCCATTTCAAACCAGCCATCAACGCCGCTCTTTTCGATACGTAAGGCTACTGCTTCAATTAGTTCCTGAGTGCGCGGATGCAGCTCAGCAGTTTCTTTATGCACAAACAAGGCAATCGGCACGCCCCAGGTACGCTGACGTGAGACACACCAGTCAGGGCGTTTTTCGACCATGCCCTCGATACGAGCCTGGCCCCAATCGGGCAACCACTGGGCGCCCTTGATTGCCGTCATGGCCTGATCACGCAGACCATTCTGTTCCATGCTGATAAACCACTGCGGCGTAGCGCGGAAGATGATCGGGGTCTTGTGGCGCCAGCAATGCGGATAGCTATGACGCAAGGCCATGGCACGCACCAGCTTACCCTTGGTCTTCAATACCTCAAGCACAGAGTCGTTGGCCTTGAAGACATGTTCGCCGGCAAACAGCTCAGTGTTGGGCAGAAACTTGCCATCACCACCGACCGGATTATCAATCTTCAGCTTATAACGCATGCCCACAATGTAATCGTCCTGGCCATGACCAGGGGCCGTATGTACCGCACCAGTACCGGCATCGGTAGTGACGTGGTCACCAAGGACGATTGGCACTTCGCGATCATAAAAAGGATGCGCCAATTCCAGGCCTTCCAGCGCAGAGCCCTTGCAATAGGCAATGACGCGATAGTCATCAATCTCATAACGCCCCATGGTGTCTTTAACCATGGCCTCGCCAATCAGCAGACGTTCGGCACCATGCTCGGCATTACATTGAACCAGGGCATAGTCCAACTCAGGATTCAGACATACGGCCTGATTGGCAGGCAAGGTCCATGGAGTAGTGGTCCAGATTACAGCCGAGATAGGCCCTTCGCCTTCATGATCTTCAACATGATGACAACGCTGCATAAAGGCCTCGTCATCCAATACGGTAAAACGCACATCAATGGCTGGTGAGGTCTTGTCTTCATACTCAACCTCGGCCTCGGCCAAAGCAGAGCCACAATCAACACACCAATGCACCGGCTTGCTGCCTTTATGCAGATGGCCGTTTTTTACGACGCGTCCGAGGCTACGAACAATGTCAGCCTCAAACTGAAAGTCCATGGTCAGATAGGGATTGTCCCAGTCACTAATCACGCCCAGACGTTTGAAATCTTCACGCTGTTGATCGACCTGCTTGCCAGCATATTCACGGCATTTTTTACGAAAGGTCGCAGCATCGACCTTGTGACCGGCCTTGCCAACTTTCTTCTCCACCTGCAGCTCAATCGGCAGACCATGGCAGTCCCAACCCGGTACATAGGGGGCATCAAAACCACTCATGGTCTTGGACTTGACGATGATGTCCTTCAACACCTTATTGACCGCATGGCCAATGTGGATCTGGCCGTTGGCATAAGGAGGGCCATCATGCAGGATAAACTTGTCGCGGCCTTCACCTTGCGCCCGCAACTTGCCGTACAGATCCATATCCAGCCACTGCTTGACCATATTGGGTTCACGATTAGCCAGATTGGCCTTCATCGGGAATGCCGTCTTCGGCAAGTTCAAAGTGTGTTTGTAATCAGCCATCTCGTACTCTTCAATGTCGAAATAAATGTAGGGTGGGTT
>CBFCYE010000092.1:0-2726 GCA_965602225.1 uncultured Gammaproteobacteria bacterium
AGCAGTATCCTCGACAAGGTTAATGAATTTATCGCTGCTGATCTGGGCGAAGACGCGGTTCAAAAGGCGTATGACTCAGGTCTGGATGTCAGTCCTGAGGCGACCGCCGACCGCATCGTCAATCTCTCTACCGGTTTTTTTGAGGCCTTCAAAAAACAGCATGCTGGTGAGGATGAAAGCGAGGTGCGGCAGCAGTTTATGGACACCATCGGGAAAGGTATTGAGCGAGGCTTTGCCGAGGCACGCAAAATCCTTGATGGGCTTGGTGTGCTTGAAGGTGATATTGCTGGCAGTATCGATCAAACCTACGACCTGATTCAGGATGGTCTGGCCAATTTTAGAGCCCAGTTTGAAGAATCGTAAGAATAGGCCCTGCACCAATCATTGCTGATTGATCAAAATGTAGCGCTAGATTGGCCTAGGCTGCTAGCAGTGCCGCGCCACCACCGACGGCCATCAATATCCCCAAAACTAAAATCATCCAGTCACCCTGAGCGCCAGGTTCCAGGGTGGATTGGTCTGTTTGTTGTGGATTGTAGAAAACCTGCACCTTTGCCGCTACGGGATATTTTTTAAGATAGGCTTGAGTGAATTCGGGCAGCGGCTGGGTGCCGCTGGGGAATTCAAAGTTGCTGCGCAAGGCTTGGCCATCGACCTCATAGCAATAGGCGATGTGGGGTAGCAGGTCGTCATGTTCCGAGCTGGGCTCCGATGCTTCAATGACCCCCTCCACTCGCGGCCAATTCTTGATCTTTTGCGAGTTTCTTAATATCAGCCAGCCCCAAATAGTAATGGCAATGCCGCCAAGGCAGGTCAGGCTGAGGATAATGAAATAGGGGTTCAAGATTATTCCTTTAGCGGTTATTTTTGCAGCGACAGAATAAGTAGTAGAATCGCTGCCATTATAGGGTAGATGCCGAGGAGCGCAGTATGAAAATTGAAAAAGATAAAGTGGTTACGCTGCATTACCGTGTTAGCGAGCCGCAGGGCGAAAAGATCGAAGACTCACATGGAGATGAGCCGCTGGTCTATCTGCATGGCTACGGCGCAATGGTTCAGTCGCTGGAAGAGGCAATGTTGGGCAAGGGTGTGGGTGACAAGGTATCGCTAGCAGTTGAAAATGCCTATGGTGAACGTGAAGAAGGTCAGGTGCAGCGTGTCTCTATCAATCACATTGTCCGTGAGGGCAAGACAAAGCCGAAACTGAAGCCGGGCATGATGGTCTATCTCAATACCAAACAGGGTTCTCGCCCAGTCACGGTGGTGAAGATGGGGCTGAAATCTGTTGATGTCGACACCAATCATCCCTATGCCGGCAAGACTCTGCAGTTTGATGCTGAGGTGCTCAAGGTGCGCGATGCCACGGCGGATGAAATCAGCCATGGTCATGTCCATGGTGATGGCGGCGTGCACCACTAATGCCAATCAATAAGGAGGATTAATTTCATGTATATCGCCATGAACAGATTTAAAATAAAGCCTGGTAGTGAGCAGGCGTTTATCGATATCTGGAAAAATCGTGACACCTACCTCGACAGCGTGCCTGGTTTCAAAGAATTCAATTTATTGCAGGGCTCAAGCAATGATGAATTTACCTTGTTTGCCTCTCATTCCATTTGGAATTCAAAGCAGGCCTTCATTGGCTGGACCGAGTCCGAGCAGTTTCGCAAGGCCCATGCGGGTGCTGGCGGTAAGAGCAAAGATATTTATCTTGGACCACCGCAGTTCGAAGGCTTTGAGTCGGTCGTGTAATCATCGCTATGCGTAACAAAAAACCTGAAATCATCCTCGCCGACAAACAGCTGCAAAAAACCTGCCTGATCCTGGCGGCTTTATACGTGCTGCTATTGTTGTGGTTGGAGCCCTTGATCGATTTCTTTCTGATGCAGATGCCGTTGGACAGGTCGCATGAGGCCATCGTCGCGCTGAACCAGAAAAAGGCCTACGTCAGCTCGATAGCCTTTGGAGTGATGCGCAGCCTGCCTATCCTGCTGTTTGTCTGGCTGGGCCTGCAAATTATGGGGACGATGCGTCTGCCACCCAAGGGTATGCGCTTGCCGATTACGGTGTTGCGGATCGAAGGGCCGAAGGCGCGCATGATTGGCATGGCGATGATGGCGGTGGGTTTGTTGTTGTTGCTACGAGAACTGTCGATGCTGGTGAGTGCACAGCCAGTTCTTTAGGGGGTTGCTCTATTTCTTTTGTTTGGCCAAAAAGCTATCCAGCTGATTGGCAAAGTTCATTCGATCTTTTTGGCCCAGTGGTGCGGGGCCTCCGGTATGCACGCCGCTGCCGCGCATTGTCTCCATGAAGTCACGCATCGCCAGCCGTTGGCGAATATTTTCCGTGGTATAAAATTCACCGCGTGGATTGAGTGCGTGGCCGCCCTTCTCGATGACTTCAGCTGCCAGTGGGATATCGGCTGTGATAACCAGATCCCCGGCGTTAACTTGCTGAACAATATAGTCGTCGGCAACATCAAATCCAGCTGAAACCTGAATACTTTTGATAAATCGTGATGCAGGAGTTTGCAGTGGCTGATTGGCAACCAGGGTCAGTGGTAATTCAACCCGTTCTGCAGCGCGATAGAGGATGTCTTTGATCACAATGGGACAGGCATCGGCGTCAACCCAGATGTGCATGGCGTGCCCTGTGAAGAAATAGTTGGCGGAGCGGACGGGACTCGAACCCGCGACCCCCGGCGTGACAGGCCGGTATTCTAACCA
>CBFCYE010000093.1:0-2554 GCA_965602225.1 uncultured Gammaproteobacteria bacterium
CCGTCATGTATTCATCATAGTTGCCCGGGTAGAGACGTAGCTCACGGAAATCCAGGTCAGCCATGTGAGTACAAACGCTGTTCAAAAAATGTCTATCATGAGAAATAATGATCATGGTGGAGTTACGCTCGTTGAGCACCTTCTCCAACCAGCGAATGGTATTGATATCAAGGTTATTAGTCGGCTCATCCAGCAGCATAATTTCAGGATCGGCAAATAGTGCCTGGGCCAACAACACCCGCAGTTTCCAGCCCGGTGCCACTTCGCTCATGGGACCAAAATGCTGTTCAATAGGAATATCCAGCCCCAGCAATAGTTCACCAGCACGTGACTCGGCGGTATAACCATCCATCTCGGCAAACTCGCCTTCCAGCTCACCCACCTTGATGCCATCCGCCTCAGTCATCTCTGGCAGGCCGTAGATACGATCACGTTCCTTTTTCACTTCCCACAGTTCGGCATGCCCCATGATTACCGTATCGATGACCGAAAATTCCTCAAAGGCAAACTGGTCCTGGCGCAGCTTACCGATACGCTCATCCACATCTTTACTGACATTGCCATGGGTCGGTTCAAGGTCGCCACCGAGAATCTTCATAAAAGTCGACTTGCCGCAGCCATTGGCACCGATAAGGCCATAACGGTTACCCTGGCCGAATTTGACCGAGACATTTTCAAACAGGGGCTTGGCCCCAAACTGCATAGTAATATTGGCGGTGGTCAACATAATCTGGGAATTCCTGGACTCTAACTACTGGAAAAAAGTGGGCTATTATACAGCATCCCAACCCCGAGCCGCATGGCCTTCATTCCCAATCAGTAGAAATTAGCGCAAATCGTTTACAAAAAATCTAATATC
Organism: uncultured Gammaproteobacteria bacterium; assembly: GCA_965602225.1. Taxonomy (GTDB): domain Bacteria; phylum Pseudomonadota; class Gammaproteobacteria; order Tenderiales; family Tenderiaceae; genus Tenderia. The sequence goes on from CBFCYE010000093.1 coordinate 860, forward strand.
AGGCAGAATCTAGCGCAACCTGTGGGGAGGGGCATCGCTTATTTATCTTCTAGATATGGGCAATCGCTCTTTAAACATCATTCTTAATGTCTGGTGTTAGGTTGAATTAAATATCGATTTTTAAGAGGAAGTTATAATGAAATTATTTACTGGCGTAATTGGTGCAGCTGCTGTTGCAATCCCAATGTTGTTCTCTACTGCTGCTGCTGCTGACGGCGCAGCTCTGTACAAATCTAAAGGCTGTGCAGGTTGTCACAAGGCTGACGCTATGGGCCAAGTTGGTCCTCGTCTGGCTGGTCAGATGGAAGCATATGTTACTGAACAGTTCAAACTGATTCGTGACGGCAAGCGTGCCTCTGGTAAGTCTGGCATGATGAAAGGTGCGGTTAGCAAAGTAACTGACGCTGAAGCTGCTGCAATCTCCAAGTACGTTTCTGGCCTGTAAGCAACTAGTGAAAAGTTAATGCGTTCAACGTCTTAACTTGAAGCTCAAAAAAACCCGGCTCTTGTAGCCGGGTTTTTTTATGGCTGTATAAAATGAAACCAGTGTTAATTGCCAGGTTTGAGCTGCTCAGGAATGGCATCAATCAGCCCGTTGAGCTGGGGAGCAGCCCGCTCCATCAACACTGCCGTTTTATCGTGTAGATCTATTCCCAGATCAAACGCTACGCCAAGGCCAGCGACAAGCAGCAGCAGAACAAATGCTAGCGATTTCAACATCACGCCACTGCGTTTATTCTCGCCCTGCAATATGGATAACTCTTCGCTAAGGACCTGATTCCGCAAGACTTGCTGCGATGTCTGCTCAGATATCTGCTTGGCCTCAGTAGTTGCTTGATTCAACTCTGTCTCTAGCTGATCCAGCCGTTGTTTATAACTGGATTCGGCCTGCAGAAATTGTGATTTGTTCTCCTCCAGAATGGCTTCTGTTGACTCAAGTTGATGCCGCAGAGAATCGTGTTGTTGCTGTGCCGCCTGGATCTGAATACGTAAATTCTCTGTCAGCAGCGCTATATTTTTCTCCTGTTCAGCATTCAGCTTCTCCTGTTGCCTGAGCTGTTGTGTCGCCTGTTGACCAACCTGTCGACTCAGCTTGAGACTACCTTCCACCTCCAGCAGTTGCTCCTGTGACACCTGCAGTGAGTGTTCAGCCTGATCAGCACGACTGCTGCTGGTGTCCAGCTGATCTTGCAAGGCCTCCAACTCAGCAGTCTGCTGCCCTGCTTTCTGAGCAGCCTGGTTGAGATGTTCATTTAGTAACAGTTTCTCTTCCAGTTCCAGCTCCAGCCTGGATTCAAGCTCTGTCTTCTGCATCTGTAAGACCTGAATCTCTTGCTCTGCTTGTTCCGCGCTATCAGAGATGCTGCACAGCTGCCTCTGCAACTCGCTTAACTCATCTGACTGTTGCTCAGCCGTCTGGATGGCCTCGCTAAGCAGATTATTCAGCGACTGTTTCTCAGCCTGGCCCTGTTTATGGCTTGTTTCAAGCTCAGAATGCAGCGTCTGCAATGCCAGTAATTCATTCTCAAAATTTTCAGCACGCACAGAAACAATCTGCAATTTTTCTTGAACACGACTCAATTCATTGCCTTGCTGATCAACTTTCTGACTGGCTTCATTCAGCTGATCATTCAACAGCTGTTTCTCTGCCAAGACCTGTTCATGGGCTTGCTGGAGGTTTTCAAGACTCTGTTG
>CBFCYE010000094.1:0-2502 GCA_965602225.1 uncultured Gammaproteobacteria bacterium
TAGTTGGGCATGGCACGCTCAGCACCGAGATAGCTCATGGTCAGCATGGCGCCATTACGGCCTTCCATCATGTTACGGCCGGCCTTAGCCAGGGCGGCAAAACTGTATGAGCTAATTTCGTGAGCGACGTTAAAACTTTCACGAGTAACGGCATCTAAATAATCACCTTCCAGTGCTTCACGTGGGGCAAAGGCAACTGAGTGGATAATGATGTCGACATGATCCCAAAAGTCATCCAGACGTTCAAAGACGCGTTCGATATCGGCGTCGCTGCTGACATCGCAGGGCAGGGCGATATCAGAATCAAACTCTGCGGCCATCTTCTCAACGCGGCCCTGGAGTTTTTCATTTTGATAGGTAAAAGCGAGTTCTGCTCCCTGATCTTTCATTGCCTTGGCACAGCCCCAAGCGATAGAGCGGTTACTGGCCAGACCGACGATTAGTGCGCGTTTCCCTTCTAGAAATCCCATAGATCACCTGTGTTGTTTGCTTGTCAAATTCAGTAAGGCCAATTCTAGCAGGTTTTGCCAAATTGGAATGCTGTATACCTTACCTGATAAATTCATGTTGTTGAAGTTGCTGCAATTAAGTGACGGAATTATGTGTTTTAGGCGGCGATTTTTTGGTAACTTATGGGCTGTTGTTTGGGGAATGAAATAGTGTCAGGGAAGGGAGCGGCTCAATGGCAGTGATTAAGCACATCAGCAGCTGGACTTGTCTGGTTTGTGCCTTATTGTTGCTGGGTTGTGGCGAGCAGAGTTGGAATAACCCCTATCCTCAAAAAGATGCTAACAAGAATATTCTCTATTCATCTTTTTCCGAACGGCCCAAGCATCTTGATCCGATTCGTTCCTATAGTTCGAATGAATACACCTTCATTGCCCAGATCTATGAGCCGCCGTTGCAGTATCATTATCTCAAGCGGCCCTATACTCTGGTGCCATTGACGACAACGGCAATGCCCACGCCAGCTTATTACGATAATGATGGTAATAAACTACCAACTGATGCAGAGGCAGAACAGATTGCCTATACGCTTTATGATATTCAGATTCAGCCGGGCATTATGTATCAGCCCCATCCCGCCTTTGCCGCAGATGCAGCTGGCAAACCTCTCTATCATGAGCTGAGTCTGTCTGAGTTGGAAAAAATTTACACTCTGGATGACTTTGAACAAACAGGCGCTCGCGAGCTGACCGCTGCTGATTACGTCTATCAGATGAAACGGTTGGCCCATCCAAAATTGCACTCGCCAATCCTCGGTATCATGACCGACTATATCGTCGGATTGAAAGAGTATGCCAAGACTCTGAATGAGGCCTATGAAGCCTTGCCGAAACAACAGGGTGTCGCCTATCTCGATTTGCAGCAATACCCACTTGAGGGTGTGCAGGTCATTGATCGCTACAGTTATCGCATCAAGGTTAAAGGCAAATATCCGCAATTGCTTTATTGGCTAGCAATGCCGTTCTTTGCACCTATGCCGCACGAGGCCGATCGTTTTTATACTCAGCCCGGTATGGCCAAGCGCAACATCAGCCTGGATTGGTATCCGGTCGGCACTGGCCCATATATGTTGACGGTCAACAATCCAAACCTGCGCATGGTGCTGGAACGCAATCCCAATTTTCATGGTGAAACCTATCCCGCTGAAGGCATGCCCGGGGATCAAGAAAGTGGCTTGCTGGATGATGCCGGCAAAGCGTTGCCGTTTGTCGATAAGGTGGTTTATAACCTGGAAAAAGAGACCATTCCTTATTGGAATAAATTTCTGCAAGGTTATTACGATACCTCCGGCATTAGCTCTGACAGTTTTGATCAGGCAGTCAAGGTTGGCGATGGCGGTGAAGTGGGGTTGACCGAGGATATGGCTGAGAAGGGCATACGCCTTTCAACCGCCGTAGCCACTTCGACCTTTTATATGGGCTTTAATATGCTCGATTCGGTTATCGGTGGCTATGATGATCGCGCCCGTAAACTGCGGCAGGCCATCTCCATTGCCGTTGATTACGAAGAGTACATTTCTATTTTTTCAAATGGCCGCGGAATTGCCGCTCAGGGTCCGGTGCCACCTGGGCTGTTTGGCCATGTTGAAGGTGAGCAGGGTATTAATGCCTATGTCTATGATTGGGGCAATGGCACAGCACAGCGTAAGTCTATTGATGAGGCCAAACGCCTGTTGCAAGAAGCCGGTTATGGCGGCGGTGTAGATGCCCAAACCGGTAAACCGCTGGTGCTGAATTTTGATGTTACTGGCAGTGGCCCGGATGACAAGGCCTTGCTGGAGTGGTTTCGCAAACAGTTTAAAAAACTCGATATTCAGTTGATGCTACGCAACACTGATTACAATCGTTTTCAGGAAAAGATGCGCAAGGGTAATGCACAGATCTTTATGTGGGGCTGGAATGCCGATTATCCGGACCCGGAAAACTTTCTGTTCCTGTTGAACGGTCCAAATGGCAAGGTCAAACATCAAGGTGAAAATGCGGCCAATTATGACAA
>CBFCYE010000095.1:0-2446 GCA_965602225.1 uncultured Gammaproteobacteria bacterium
GTGGCCATTGCCGATGGCGTCAGCAGTGCTGAGGCCGGGCGTGAGGCATCTGAGGCCTGCATCAAGGGCTTTCTTAGCGATTACTTCAGCACGCCTGACTCATGGACTGTGAAGACCTCAGCGCAACGCGTGCTCGGGGCGTTAAACCGTTGGTTATATGGCCAGGGCCATAGCAGCCTCGGAACTCCATTCAGCTCTGGCCAAGGCATGCTCACTACCTTTAGTGCCATCGTCATCAAGTCCACTACGGCATACCTGTTTCATGTTGGTGACACCCGTATCTATCGCCTGCGTGGCGATGAACTGAAATGCCTGACCCGTGATCACCAGACCTGGGCCAGCAAAGAAAAGGCCTTTCTCAGCCGCGCCATGGGCGCGGACCTTGCTGTGGATATCGATTACCGCAGTCTGGCGGTTGAGGTGAATGATGTGTACATCCTCACCACCGATGGCGTGCATGAATACGTCAACGACAAGAGCCTCATACAACTGTGGCAGGACAACCGTTCACAACCCGAGTCTGCGGCGCGCAATATTGTTACCCGCGCATTGGAAAACGGCAGCCATGACAACGTCACCTGTCAGGTGTTTGAGGTAACAAGCCTGCCCGATCAAAACGAAGCAGAGTTTTATCAGCAGCTGACGGAACTGCCCTTCCCACCACCACTGGAAAGCGGCCAAAGCATCGACGGCTACAAGATCCTGCGCGAACTTCACGCCAGCAACCGCACCCAGGTTTATCTGGCGCTGGATAGTGACAGCAATGACAAAGTCATACTGAAAACACCATCGGTGAATTTTCAGGACGACGCTGAATATATTGACGGCTTTCTACATGAAGAATGGGCTGGCAAACGCATCAGCAATCCGCACGTACTCAAGGTATTGGAGCCAAAACGGCAACGACACTTTTTATACTACGTCAGCGAATATATTGAAGGCCAGACACTGGAACAATGGATCAGCGACCACCCGCAAGCCGACATCACCGAGGTTCGGCCACTGATTAAACAGATTATCGCTGGTGTGCGCGCCTTTCATCGCCAGGAGATGATCCATCAGGATCTCAAACCGGGCAACATCATGATCGACACACACGGCACAGTAAAGATCATCGATTTCGGCTCAACCAAAATCGCCGGCATCCAGGAGATCAACACACCAATAGAACGTGGTGCCCTGCTCGGCACCTATGACTATGCTGCACCGGAATATTTTGAAGGCTATCCTGGCAGCAGCCGCTCAGACCTGTTTTCCATTGCAGTCATCGCCTATGAGATGCTGAGCGGAAAACTGCCCTACGGCAAACCACTATCAAAACGCGCCCTGAAACGGGTTCGATATATTCCAGCCCGTCAGGTCAATTCGGCCATTCCAGCCTGGGTCGATGCCACTCTCGAGAAAGCCCTACAGCTCAATCCTGCCTTACGCTATGAACATATGTCAGAACTAATGGCGGATCTAGCAAAACCCAATCCAGGTCTAATTAAGCATGAACAACCACTGCTGGAGCGCAACCCAATCGCATTTTGGCGCGGGCTGGCGATAGGCTTGCTGATACTAAACCTGATGCTGCTCTATTTCATCTCGACGATGTAGTTCTCAAAGAATCACTCAACGCTATAAACAGACAGCACTTTTTAATGGCAATTAAAATAGAGCCAACACATACTACGGCAATGACTAAGATGGATATAACAGCGGTAATACTGGCAGGCGGAAAAGCCAGCCGAATGGAAGGCCTTGATAAGGGGCTTATAAAGCTGGCCAACAAAGCGCTGATTGAATATGTAATCAATACCATTCAGCAACAAGTTGATCAGATATTAATCAGCGCCAACAGAAGCATTGATCAATATCAACAGCTAGGATTTCCGGTCATTAGTGATGATAAAAATGAGTTTAACGGCCCGTTAAGCGGCATATGCGAAGCACTGAAAAGATGTAACAGTAAATACCTCCTGGTACTCCCTTGTGACTGCCCATTCATAGAGGCGGACATCATCGAAAAACTGTATAGGTCTGCCGAAGAAAACAACAGCGACGTCGTTCTGATTCACGACGGTCAATTTCTTCAACCGCTATTCTCTCTTATCTCAAAGAACTCACTGGCCTCGCTAGAGGCATGCATAGAGGCAAAAAATTTCAAGGCAAAACAATGGATGACAGATCAAAGACACAGCATTGTTGAGGACAACAGACCTAACATCTTCTTCAATATAAACAACAGCAGTGACTTAGATAGTGCTGAAAAATTGATATTACTTAAAAACCGAACTTAGCCCATCACCACAGCATGTGACATAGGTAGAGCAACGTTGGAGAAGCGTAGAAGAAAATTCCACGTTTAAAACAAAAAAGGCTCACCATTTCTGGCAAGCCTTTGATTTGTATGGTGCGCCCGACACGATTCGAACGTGTGACCGCCTGGTTCGTAGCCAGGTAC
>CBFCYE010000096.1:0-2426 GCA_965602225.1 uncultured Gammaproteobacteria bacterium
CTTCTCAACACCTTCAGATGAATCCTGAAAATAGCGGTCACTGGAACCCTGCTGCATGGCACCCAAAGAACCCATACCGCGATAGGCCTTGTAAGTACGGCCCTGGAACAGCTCAACTTCACCTGGCGCTTCCTCAGTGCCGGCGAACATGCCACCCACCATCACGGAATAGGCACCGGCGACCAGAGCCTTGGCCAGATCGCCAGAGAAGCGCACACCGCCATCAGCAATGAATGGCACGCCTGTACCTTCCAGCTCCTTGGCGACATTGGCCACCGCAGTGATCTGTGGCACACCAACACCCGAAATAATACGGGTAGTACAGATAGAACCAGGACCAATCCCGACCTTAACCGCATCAGCACCCGCCTCAACCAGAGCCCTGGCGGCAGCGGCAGTAGCGATATTGCCACCAATGACCTGTACCTGAGGAAAGGTCTTTTTGACCCATGCAACCCGATCAATCACACCCTGTGAATGGCCATGAGCAGTATCGACAACCAACACATCAACACCTGCTTCCACCAATGCAGTTACTCGATCTTCAGTATCACCACCTGTACCTACGGCAGCGCCGACACGCAGACGCTCTAAATTATCTTTACAGGCATTAGGTTTGTCTTTGGCCTTTTGAATATCTTTAACAGTGATCAGGCCACGCAGATGAAAATTGCCATTCACCACCAGCACCTTTTCGATACGATGTTGATGCAACAGCCCTAGCACCTCATCGCGAGATGCGCCTTCCTTAACCGTAATCAGACGCTCTTTTGGGGTCATTACTGAAGAAACGGGCTCGTCATAACGGGTTTCAAAACGCAGATCGCGATTGGTGACTATGCCCACCAGCTCTTCACCATCAACCACCGGCACACCAGAGATATTCTTAGCATGGGTCAGTTCAATGACTTCACGAATCGTCGCCCGAGGCGAAACAGAGATCGGATCCTTGATCACGCCACTTTCGTATTTCTTAACAATACGAACCTCGTCGGCCTGTTCCTGAATCGACATATTCTTATGGATAATGCCAATACCGCCCTCTTGTGCCAGGGCAATAGCCAGACGGGACTCGGTGACAGTATCCATCGCCGCCGACACCAGTGGGATATTCAGGGTAATCTCCCGCGTCAGCTTGGTGGAAAGATCCACCTCTTTGGGCAGCACAGTGGAATGTGCCGGCACCAACAAAACATCATCAAACGTTAAGGCTTCTTCTATGATGCGCATGGCTTAATCCCGTCAAAAGTCTAAAAGTAAAAGTGCCGAATTATACGTTGCTTGGTCACCCTTGGTAAAGCTAATCCTCAACACTACAGCGCGCGCGCCCTCGAATCAGGCCACGACAATATAGACCCAAAATTCACTTGTAGCGTTTCAGCCCAGGCTAGCCCCCTCCTTCTTAGCCATCTGATATAGGTGGTTTCAAGATTTTTCTTTAAGCAGCCCCTGACCAACCGGGGAAAATAAAAAACTGCTCAAATAACTAAAACACCACCCTCACTTGTAGATGAAGTTTTAACCAGTCCAACCATCCCACTGACAAACTTTATCACCCAGCAAAAGACTCAAGAATCAAGCGTTACCCACTGTTTTTAATGGGCATTTCCTGCCTAAAGAAAATAATGTGACTATTTTTGACCACTAGTGACAATTATCATCAATCAGGTATGCGATCCAAATCACATAAAAATTAATATTCCTTAATAATCAACAAGTTATGCATATAATAATTTTATATATGTGTATCTACTTAGCGCTCATTCCTGAGTAAATTAATAATCTTTTATAACACATTGTTTTTAAAAGAAAAACATCAACAGAGATCGCCGGCATGGTTTTTGCATTTATAACAATAAGAATATTCAAAATACATGATTAACCAAAAACTAAACATTACAGCAGTACTAACTAAGACAAATCGAGAAAAGGAAAACAAATGAAACTCACAATCACAACAACCATGATCGCAATGCTCTACCTGGCGCTAGGTCTAAGCCAAGCAAACGCAAGCGAGGCAATGGAACTGCAGATGTTTGTTGAAGAGGAAATTGAGGTTATCGACGAACAAGGTAATCACAGCCAAAAACGAATCGCAGCTGAGAGCATCATTCCCGGTGACACCATGGTCTACAGCACCCGATATCAAAACAACGGCAAAGCCCCTGCCGATAACGTCGTCATCACCAACATCATCCCCAAAGAAGTGACCTACCTACCCGGCAGTGCCAAGGGCAGCAAGACCATCACCTATTCCGTCGATGGCGGCAAACACTTCGATCAGGAAGAAAACCTCAACGTCACCACCGAGGACGGCAAAAGCCGCCCCGCCACTGCAAAGGATTACACCCACATTCGCTGGTTGCTACCTCACGTTAACAGCGGCGAAACAGGCCTCGTCAGTTTTTTAAGCAAAGTTAACGAGG
>CBFCYE010000097.1:0-2193 GCA_965602225.1 uncultured Gammaproteobacteria bacterium
CACCCCAAGGCCTTGGCCGCTGGCATGCAAACAAAACGTCAAGCCACCAACGAAGTCGCTGTCATGATCGACACCCGCGATGCCCTTGAAGTCTGCGACCTGCCCGACGATGTCGAATGGCAGGGTTATGTTGATTCATGGGCCAACCCTATGGAAGTAACAAACAAGGACGAAGACAAATGAAACTGGCCTCACTCAAACAAGGCGGCCGTGATGGCACACTCATTGTTGTTGACCGCGAACTGACGCGTTACACCGCAGTACCCGATATTGCCACCACACTGCAACAGGCCTTAGAAAACTGGGCCGAACTCGCGCCTGAATTAGATGAACGTTACCAGGCACTCAACGATAACAGCATCAGCAGCCAGGCCATCATTTTTGAAAAACTTGCTGCACCACTGCCGCGCGCCTATCAATGGCTGGATGGCAGCGCCTATCTGCCTCATGTTGAACGGGTACGCAAGGCCCGCGGTGCTGAGATGCCCGCCAGCTTTTATGACGACCCACTGATGTATCAGGGCGGTTCAGATTTTATGCTTGGCCCACGCGACCCCATCATCGCCGCCGATGAAGCCTGGGGCATCGACCTTGAAGCAGAGGTCGCCATCATCACCGGCGATGTCGACCAAGGCATAGATGCCAGTAACGCCGGCCGCCACATCAAACTCATCATGCTGGTCAACGATGTTTCGCTGCGTAATCTCATCCCTAACGAGCTGGCCAAGGGTTTTGGTTTCCTGCATGGCAAACCACCCAGCGCCTTTTCGCCGGTGGCCATTACGCCAGATGAACTCGGCAACGCCTGGCAGGGCAACAAGATTCACCTGCCATTAATCAGCCATCTCAACGATAAACTCCTGGGCAATCCCGATGCCGGTGAGGATATGCAATTCGACTTCACCCGTCTGATACAACATGCCGCCGCCACACGGCCACTGGGCTCAGGCACCATTATTGGTTCCGGTACTGTTTCCAATGCCGACCTGAGACGCGGCTGTTCTTGTCTGGCAGAAAAACGGGTACTGGAAATCATCAACGACAACGAGGCAAGCACCCCATTTCTCAAACATGGTGATCGCGTCCGCATAGAAATGTTTGATCAAGATAAACAATCCATCTTTGGCGCCATCGACCAGGTAGTACAGCCATGAGCGGTCTGGGCCTCTACACCTACTTTCGCAGCTCAGCCGCTTACCGGGTGCGCATCGCCCTAAATATTAAAGGGCTGGATTACCACAGCCATTTCGTCCACCTGCTTAAAGATGGTGGCGAACAACATAGCGCAGCATATCGCCAGCTCAATCCGCAAGGTCTGATACCGGCATTACTCAGCGGTGAGGATGAAAACCCCATCACCCAATCAATCGCCATCATCGAATACCTGGATGAATGTTATCCACAACCACCACTACTGCCAGACACAGCCACTGCCCGCGCATTTGTTCGCTCGCTGGCACTGATGGTGTGTTGTGATATCCACCCACTCAATAACCTGCGCGTCCATGCCTATTTGAAAGACGTATTAGCTATAGATGACGAAGCACGCCAGAGCTGGTACCAACATTGGGTAACAGAGGGTTTGGCCGCAATTGAAAACAGGCTGACCGCCAGCAACCATGACAGTCCGTTTTGTTATGGCGACAGACCAGGCATGGCCGACCTATGCCTGATCCCACAAGTCTATAACGCCATTCGTTTTAAATCTGACATCAGCAGCTTCACCACCCTGGCCAGAATCTACAGCAACTGTATGGCACTAGAGGCCTTTGCCAATGCCGCGCCAGAAAATCAAACCGACCACGAGTAAACGGAGGGTCTAATCATGATCGCAAACACAGCACTCAACGTATTCGCCAATGACAACAACATAGCAGGGCTTACCGATAATTCCTTGCAGGCGATCATGGATCAACAACCGGGCTACAGCATTGACAAGGCACGTCAGTTTCTGATGTTTCAACAACGTATTGATGCAGAACTGTTGCGCCACAGAATAATTATTGATAATGAATATTGCACATGGTTTGAAAAAGGTGACATCAGCGAAGCACAGCTTAAGGACTTTGTAGTTCAGTTTTCAACTTTCTCCAACCTTTTCCTAATTGCACAACTAAAAAAAACCATCAATGCCGACAGCATCGAAGGCATGCGTGCATCCAAGGAAATTCTCGCCAATGAAATCGGCGTAGT
>CBFCYE010000098.1:0-2183 GCA_965602225.1 uncultured Gammaproteobacteria bacterium
AGAGTGGTTTGCTGCGCCGACAAATGGTGGCGCCCAGATCCATGATGGCTTGTGTATAGGCGGCGTTGTTTTTTTCGGGGGTGTGTTGCTCGGCCAGCTGCCACATCTGTTTTTCGATAGGCGTTGTGCCGGGCCAACCGTCGATGGCGTGATAGCGCGCTAGCACCCGTTTAACATTGCCGTCGAGGATGGTCTGTTGTTGTTCCAATGACAGGCTTAGGATGGCGCCAGCTGTGGACGGGCCAATGCCGGGCAGGCTGATCACCTGTTCCAGTTCGGTTGGGAATTCCCTCGCATGTTCATCGCGAATTTTTTGCGCAGCCTTGTGCAGGTTGCGGCCGCGGGCGTAATAACCCAGCCCCGTCCACAGGTGTAACACTTCATCCTGTTCGGCATTGGCCAGCGCCAACACATCAGGGAAGCGTTGCATGAAGCGCTGGTAATAGGGGATGACCGTGGCCACCTGAGTCTGTTGCAACATGATCTCCGACACCCAGACGCGATAGGGTGTTGGATTGTGTTGCCAGGGCAGGTCTTTGCGGCCGTGTTTTTCAAACCAGCTTAATAGCCGGCTGCTGAATGTATCTTGTTTCATAAAACTATCTGAACAGGCCTTTGAGTTTGTCTTTTATGGCATCTTTGGCCTGCTGTTTTAATTCTTCTTTTTGCTGCTCAGTCGCTTGTTCCAGCTTTAGTCGGGCGGCTTCTTTGTCGGCGTCGAGTTTTTGCTTCTTTGCCTCTAGCCTCTGTGTCATTTCTGCTTTCAGACGAGCCTTTTCTGCTTTGACCTTGGCTTTTAACTCGGCCTTTTTGCGAGCGAGTGCTTCTTTGGTTTTTGTTTTTAGAATCTCGTCATATTGCAGATCAAATGTTGGTTGGCTAAAACTGCCGGTGATCCTAACGGGAATGGTTAAACCTTTTAATTCATTAAGTGCAGCACCACCTTCGCCCTGTTCTGTTTTGACGATGGCCGCCTTGACTGTGTAGTCAACTTGTTCGCTGACCAGGTTGGCTTTGCCGGCACCACTAATGCGAATGTAAGGCGCCTTGGTGCTTAGGTCATTATTGTAAACGACGCCGTTGATGATCTTGAATGTACCGCTTAGTTCGGTGAAGTCTGTGCCTGTGTTCGCATCTTTTGCTGGGGGCGGTTGTTTTTTGATTTTGGCTTTGGCCTCGCGCACCATCTGCGCCAGGTTGAAGTCTTTCAGTTGGCCATTTTTAAAATTGATACCAAGTGTGCCATTCAATGCCTTGGTCATTGCTTCTGGTGTGTGGCCCTTAGTGGTGAGTTTGGCAATGATGCTGCCCTTGCCGCTGACCATGTCGTCATCGATTAAATCTTTTAAAAGTGGCCCGGCCTCGATGTTATTAAGGGCTTCATCAAGCTTGAAGGCTGGTACATCCTGACGGGCATCGACTTGCGCATTACCCCGGTAGTTACCCTGATAAAGTTTTGCTGTCGGTTGCAGTTGAATGATGCCGTCTTTGGCCTTGAGTTTGCTTGTGATCTCACTGATGTGCAGGCCTGAAAGCTTGAGTTTGCCGATGTCTAGTTTGCCGTCGATATCCAGCTGACGCATCAGCTCTACCGGCAGGGTGCTAACGGCCGCCGCGCCGACGCTGGACGGTGGCGCAATTGTAGTGGTGCCAGCTTCACTGGGCGGTGGCAGGTAACGGTCGGCGTCGATGGCGTCGATGTTGAGTGCATAACGCAGTGTCGGCATGGGCTGGTCTGCAGGCAGGTCGGCCTCGAGCCAGCCTGAGAGATTGGTGTCATCCAGCTGTAGTTGCAGCGGCTTGATCTTGATGGCGGCAGGGTTGCCGCTGAGGGCGATATTCAGCGCGACCTTTTTCAGCGTTTCAGTATCCGCCGTTTCTGGAATCTCTAAGCCCAGTGTTTGCATTAACTGACGGGCATTGAACTGGGCGATGCTCAGTTCGCCGTTGAACTCAGGTGTGCTCATGATCTTTGTGGCGCTGAGATCAGCGTTGATGTCGAGATCGTAGGCGTTGAGTTTCAGTTTTGAAAGCGTGGCGGTTTGTTGTTTCAGATCGGCATTGATGTCGGTCATTAACTTAGCAATCAACTTGCCTGTAGGCAGGTCGGCATTTTGCAGATTGGTTTCGAGCACAAGTTTATTGAGTTGGTATTGTTCGCTGCCAAGGTCAATAACAATGTC
>CBFCYE010000099.1:0-1796 GCA_965602225.1 uncultured Gammaproteobacteria bacterium
CCTGAAGACAAGTCGGCCTATGGCGTGTTTGATATGGGCGGTAATGTTTCTGAGTGGGTTAATGATTGGTATCAGTCGTACCCAGGGGCGGAATATCAAAGTGAATTTTATGGTGACATCCACAAGATGGTGAAGGGTGGTGGTGCTGGTGTGGGCCACTATGCCCTGAGTTATTTTTATCGCGCTTCACGCCGGGGTGAGACGGACCCATCGACGGTCAGTGTTGATGTTGGGTTTCGCTGTGCGCAGAGTGTTGGTTACCAATAAAAAAAGCCCCGCCTGATTTGATCTGGGCGGGGCTTTTTTTTGACGGGTGTTTCAACTTAGAAGCTGTAACCAACCTTTAGTGCGATGCGGAAGTTATCGACATCAGATTTGGTGGCAGCACCAAAGTTGTCTTCGCCGGTGATCTGGTAACGCGCCTCGGCACCGATGAACAACGGGCTTTGCAGAGTGTAATGGGCGCTGACGCCAAGCTGCAGGGCCAAAACGGAACCATCACTAGTCGCGTTGTCGACCATGACATAACCCAGACCAGGGCCACCGCCGATTTCCAGGCCGGGCATAACTTCCACTACGTAGTGTGGGTTTAGCTCGATGCTGGTGATTTCAACGCCTTTATCATCGTATGTTGTGTAGCTGACCTGCTGACGAATGCGGTTGCTAGGTGGCTTGACCAAGGGGCAGTTCAGAGACAGCTCGATACCAGAGATGGTGTCGCTGTCCATGTTATCGCCTGGGTCCATCTGGCCGAGCATGACTGAAACAGCGGGTTGACCTTTGTAGCCATCTTGCCAGCCTGCAAACCAAGTCCACTCATCCGCAGCTTGAACATTGGCTGCGCCCAGCAGGGCTGCACTAGCTAGTGCGATTGTTGTTGTTTTCATGTTGGTCTTATCCTGGTTATTGTCTGAAAGTTTGATTAGACAGCTGGCGGTACAAACTCTGCGGGTGTTGTGCTGCCACCACCAAAGAGAAACTTATCCATCTCTTCTTTGAGAAAAGTCTGCGCCTTGGGGTCAATCATGGAAAGGCGGTATTCATTGATCAAGATGGTTTGCTGTGCCAACCATTCCTGCCAGGCCTGTTGTGAGATCTCTTCGAAAATCTTTTTTCCGAGTTCGCCAGGGTAGGGTTGGCGTGCCATGGCTGGCAGTTCTTTATCCAGTTTTTTGCAATGTACTAAACGTGTCATGTTGCTCTCCAATAATAATTTTTTCGCATTTTAGCAGATGCTGGCGGTGGTCTCTATGAGGCGAAGAGTAGGGCTATTCCGCCCGCTCCAGCATGACCCGTTCAAGTAGTTGTTTTACCGGTGCTGCCAGGCCGATATTTGACGGCGCGGTGCTGGAATACCAGGTGGCATTGTTGTCAGCTATTTTGTTTTGCTGGGTGCCGTGCAGCCATACCGGTTCGATGTCGAGATGAAAATGACTAAAGGTATGACGGACGATCGGCCAGCGTTGGCTGATTTGAATGGCGTAGCCAAGTTGATCATGACACCACTGCTGGATGTCGCTATCGCTGGGGGCTGATTGCGCCAGTTCAGGAAAACTCCATAGCCCGCCCCAGATGCCGGTTGGTGGCCGCTGTTGTAATAGCAGTTGGCCTTCGCCGTTATCGAGCATCAGCATGGTAGTGGTTTTGATGGGTATTTTTTTCTTTGGTCTGGCAGTGGGCAGTTGGCCTTGTCGGTCCTGTGCCAGTGCTTCACAGCTGCTTTTTTGTGGACAGAGCGGACAGAGTGGTTTGCTGCGCCGACAAATGGTGGCGCCCAGATCCATGATGGCTTGTGT
>CBFCYE010000100.1:0-1796 GCA_965602225.1 uncultured Gammaproteobacteria bacterium
ACCCGGCCAAGCCGCAATACATCATGACGGTCTGGGGCGTGGGTTATAAATTCAATGAGGCTCAAGCCTGATGTTTCGGACTCTTTACGCCAGGCTATCGCTGTCACTAGCAGCACTGCTAATCACGGTCGGTGTTTTATACACCCTGATCAGTCTGTCGTCGGCACAATACTATCTGCAAAAAACCGATCAAAAACTCAATCTTGAGCTGGCCAAAAATCTGGTCGCCGATCGCAATCTGGTGCAGTCCGGCCTGCTCAATGAAAAGGCCCTCAGCGCCATCTTCATGGAATACATGGTCATCAATCCTAGCATCGAGATTTATCTGCTCGATCTGCAAGGCAACATTCTCTCCTACTCCGCCGATCCGGGTCAGGTGAAACGCCGTACTGTTTCACTTACACAGATCCAGGCATTTCTAAATGGCGAGACACTGCCACTGCTGGGTGATGATCCACGCAACCATGACAAGCAAAAAATATTTTCCGTCACCCCAATACCCAGTGCCGAAAAACCGGAAGGCTATCTCTATGTGGTGTTGCTGGGCGAACGTTATGACAATGCCGAACAGTTCATCAAGGAGAGCATCATCTGGAAGCAAACCGGCGGTGCCTTGATCGGCAGTCTTTTACTTGGCCTGCTTGTTGGCTTGTTTTTGTTTCGTAAACTGACCCAGCGCCTCAACCGACTCAGCAATGACATGGATGCATTTCGCCAAAGTGACTTCAGCCAGCTTGCTTTCACCGCCCCAACAGACAATGCCAACGATGAAATCGACCAACTCAACCATACCTTTCAGCAGATGGCACAACGCATCATGCAACAGGTCGACGAACTCAAACAACAAGACAGTCTGCGCCGCGAACTGGTAGCCAATGTATCGCACGACCTGCGCACGCCAATGGCAATCCTGCACGGTTATCTCGAAACCCTGCAATTAAAGGGCGACCAACTTAACCAGCAAGAACAAAACCATTATGTGGCACAGGCGCTGAAAAGCAGTGAGCGACTCAACCAGCTGATCACCGAACTGTTTGAACTGGCGCGACTAGAGGCACAAGAGAGCGTGCCAGAACGCGAAAATTTTAACCTGGCCGAACTGGCCCACGATGTGCTGCAAAAATTTCAACTTCGGGCAGAAGAAAAACAGATCACGCTGTCGCTGGAGATCGACACCGACAATCTGTTCACTCATGCCGACATCGGCCTGGTGGCACGGGTATTCGAAAACCTGCTCGGCAATGCGCTTAAATTCACACCTAACAACGGTCGCATTACCCTGTCACTAAGCAAACAAAACGACCAGGCGGTAGTGGCAATCAAGGACAGCGGCCCCGGCATCGCCATCGAAGACCTACCACGGGTATTCGATCGATTTTATCAAGGCAAGGACAACAGCAACCGCAGCCAACCAGGCGGTTTAGGGTTGGCCATAGCTAAACGGATTATCGATCTGCATCACGGTGACATCGAGGTGGAAAGCAGTCCGGGCCAGGGCAGCAGTTTTATTTTTTCTCTTAGAGCAACCTAAGAACGCTCTGGTTAATTCAAGCTGTCGTCATTCCAGGGCTACGCCATGCTTCGTCCGACTTGTGCCCGCTTCTGGATAAATGACAAATTAATCACACCCCCTCTAAGCGATGTTATAGAAATGTTATTTCTAGCGGACGGCGCTGTGAAATCTGTTCTCTAAAGTAATAGACAGGTTCACCAGCACCAACAATAGGCGCTTTAGACGAGGTAGTATCGATATGAAAAGACGTAACTTTATTTTTGCCATGTTCGCACTGGCAACC